>JABDKW010000014.1 GCA_013002025.1 Gammaproteobacteria bacterium
TCTTACCGGTGCAATACTCGTATCATCCTGATACTCGCCCTACGGGTAGGCCGCTGCGCGTCCTATTCAAAATTGCTCCCGGCAATTTTGTCAGCCGCTCTGCCACCTCTCCAAAAAATCAATCATGTCTTGATAAATATTACTATTTATCATTGCCCCGGTCTTACCGGTGCAATACTCGTATCATCCTGATACTCGCCCTACGGGTAGGCCGCTGCGCGTCCTATTCAAAATTGCTCCCGGCAATTTTGTCAGCCGCTCTGCCACGACCGCCACGGATGGTGGAAATGCAGCAGCATTTTGCTGCCTCTCCAAAAAATCAATCATGTCTTGATAAATATTACTATTTATCATTGCACCGGTCTTGCCGTTGCATTACTCGTATCCTCCTGATACTCGCCCGGAGGCGATCAGTGCTTCCTGAGGCAGCGCGCAATGTTATCTGACGTAGCGCCGCATGACAATCATTTATAATCAGCTGATGAGGTGATTATAATTTCATTCGGTCATCGGTAAATAACAATTCAGAACCAATATATCTAGGCGTGAAAGTCGGTGACAAGTGTCAATCAGCGGCGTGAATTTAATACAAAAATTTAACCGATATAGCCTGTTGTAAAGCCCCAACAGTTTCTATATTATACGCGGCACTTGATATTGCGGGGTGGAGCAGTCTGGCAGCTCGTCGGGCTCATAACCCGAAGGTCGTAGGTTCAAATCCTGCCCCCGCTACCAAGTAAGTCATTTGTTGAATTGGTGTTTAGCATGTGATTGAGCGGTGTAATAACCCAGCCGGTTCTGTTCCGCCGGTGCGGTTCGCTGCTACCAAAAATGTCTGAACATAACAGGCACACTGGAAGCCCCGCTGTATGCGGGGTTTCGTGTTTTTGCAGTATACGAAGTGAGCTACAGGCTCGCTTTTTTGTTTTTAGTGAACATAAGATATTGATAAATATAGTTAATATTTGAAAGATGGGCTTAACTGTACCGCACATAGATGAATTGCTACAACCAGGTGCTGAAGCGCTGGGTTACGAGCTGGTGGCCGTTGAAATGAGTGGCGGTGACTCTTCAATCGTGCGTATTTACATTGATGCGGACGACGGAATCACGGTCGATGATTGTGCTCGTGCCAGTCGGCAATTCAGTGCCATTCTGGATGTTGAAGATCCGATCTCAAACCGTTACACGTTGGAGGTATCTTCACCGGGTATGGATCGACCGCTGGCCAAGCCGGAACACTTTGAAAAAGTGGTTGGCCAGGATGTGAAAATAAAAATGTCGACTTTGATTAACGGGCGACGACGGTTCACCGGGCAACTGGTGGAAGCAAACGATGATTTTGCGGTAGTGGAGGTTGATGGTGAACAAACTGAACTTCCCTACCAGGAGATGGACCGGGCGAGACTGATCCCGGTCTACGATTTTGATGTGTGAGCGATCGCTCACAAAGTTTTAAGCGATAGAGGCTTTTATTATGGCAAGTGAAATTTTGATGATGGCAGACGTTTTATCAACTGAAAAAGCGGTGGATAAAGCGATCATCTTTGAGGCGATTGAAGCGGCCTTGGCGACGGCCACGCGCAAGCGCCATCGTGAAGATATCGAAGTGCACTGCACCATTAATCAGGAAGATGGCTCCTACATACCTTATCGTGTGTGGGAAGTGATTGAAGATGATGCTGAGCTGGAGTTCCCCAGCAAGCAAATCTGTATCAGTGCAGCCAAAGAACATGATCCGGATCTCGAGGTGGGTGAGTTTGTAAAAGAAGAACTCGAAGCCGTGCCGTTCGGCCGCATTGCCGCGCAGGCCGCCAAACAGGTGATCATGCAAAAAGTGCGTGAGGCCGAACGGAATAAAATCAGTGAGGAGTTTGAACCACGCATTGGTGAGATGTTGTCCGGCGTGGTTAAGCGCATGGAGCGCGGCGATGTCATTGTCGATCTTGGCGGTGTGGAAGCTGTGTTGCCGCGCAGCAAGATGATTCAGCGAGAAGGCCTACGCCCCGGCGATCGAATTCGGGCAATTCTGGATGAAGTAAAAACCAATAATCGAGGTCCGCAACTGGTCGTTAATCGAGTCAGTCCGGATCTGGTATTAAGCCTGTTCCGCACCGAGGTGCCTGAAGCCAGTGAAAATATTATCGAAATTTTAGCGGCTGCTCGTGACCCCGGCTTGCGAGCCAAGATTGCGGTTAAATCAAATGATTCCAAAGTCGATCCAGTCGGTGCCTGTGTGGGTATTCGAGGGTCGCGGGTACAAAGCGTTTCCAATGAAATTAACGGTGAGCGCGTAGACATCATCAAATGGTCGGAAGACCCTGCGCAGTTTGTAATTAATGCGCTGGCACCGGCCGAAGTTGAGTCCATCATGGTGGATGAAGACAAGGGTGTGATGGACGTTATTGTGGATGAGACCCAATTGTCTCTGGCCATCGGCCGTGGCGGTCAAAATGTGCGCCTGGCGGGTGAATTGACTGGCTGGGAAATCAACATTATGACCTACGAGCAAGCCAACGAAAAACTGGAAGAAGAATCGTCTGGTGTGCGTGAGATGTTCATGCAAAAACTCGACATCGATGCGGATGTGGCCACTATCCTGATTCAGGAAGGCTTCACTACTCTGGAAGAGGTTGCCTATGTGCCGCGTGAAGAAATGATCGAAGTTGAAGAGTTCGATGAGGCATTGGTCGATGAGTTGCGTCAGCGTGCAGACGATGCCTTAGTTACACTGGCGATCCAGAAAGAGGAAATGCTTAAGGGTGCAGACCCTGCAGATGATCTGTTGGGTATGGATGGTATGGATGAGACTACGGCTAAGTTTTTGGCGATTAACAACATTAAGACCATGGAAGATCTGGCCGAAGCGGCTACCGACGAGCTACTTGAAATCGATGGTCTGGAAATGACCGAAGAGCGGGCACAAGCGCTGATTATGACGGCGCGCCGACCCTGGTTTGTAGAAATGGGTATTGACCCAGATGCGCTTGATGAAGAAGCCGAGGATGCTGATGAGGCATCAGATGCGGCATCTGGCGGGGCGGCTGGCAGTTAACGTAGCAGCAGTAAGTCTAAGTAAATAAGTCAAAGCAAGCCTAACTCAATAGCAGTAAAAAAGAGCCAAAATTATGTCTACTATCACCATTAAAGCTTTTGCTGAACAAATTGGTATCGAAGCCGATCGCTTGGTCAAACAACTGGGCGACGCCGGTATTGATGGCAAATCCGTGGATGATTCATTGCGTGACGAAGAAAAGCGTCAATTGTTGGAGCATTTGCGCGGTGGCGCCAAAGCTGCTGCGCCCAGTGCAGCCCCGGCCGGTCGTGGCAAGATCACGCTAAAGAAGAAAACCACGTCTGAGATTAAGCAAACATCCAGAACTGGCATAGCGCGCACAGTCCATGTGCAAACTAAAAAGCGCCGGACTTTTGTAAAGCGTGAGGTGTTAGAGGCTCAGGAAGCCGAGCGGCAGGAACTGGAAAAACAGCGTCAGATCGAAGAAGCGCGCTTGCAGCAAGAACGCGAAGCCGAGGAAGCCGCTGCACAGCAAGCGGCGGAGCAGGCCGCAGCAGAAGCGGAGTTGGCCGCCGCCGAGAGCCCCGCTGAGAGTGAGCAAGAAGCTGAGGTTGCTGAAGCAGAAGCTACTGAGCAAGAGGCTGACACAAGCGATGTTCAACCGGAAGTAGAAGAAGCACCCGTTGCAGCGTCGCGTCGTGAAGTGGAAATGCCTTCGATTATTCGTAAGGCGTCTGATCGCAAACCAAGCTCGCCTATTATTCGTCAGGCAGAGCCATTGCCGGAAATCGCCGCCGCTGATCCGAAAGCGGCGAAAGGTAAAGGTAAACGCAAGCCGTTCGCCGGTCGCGAAGAACTTCATGTTGCGAAAGGCCGCAAAAAACGTAAAGAAAGGCGGCGACCTTCCAATATTAAATCGAGCGTGTCAGACCAGCACGCGTTTGAACGCCCAGTCGCGCCGGTGGTGCGAGATGTTCAGATTCCGGAAACCATCAGCGTGGGTGATCTGGCCGCGCAGATGTCGGTTAAGTCATCTGAGGTTGTCAAAGCATTATTTAACATGGGCACCATGGTGACCATAAACCAAACTCTTGATCAGGATACCGCCATGTTGGTGGTTGAGGAGATGGGCCACAACGCAACCGAAGCCAAGCAGGATGACCCGGAGGCGTTCATCTCACAGAGTCAGGAGATTGAGGTTGATGAGTCTGAATGGCAGCCCCGTTGTCCGGTAGTAACGGTAATGGGTCACGTAGATCACGGTAAAACCTCGCTGCTGGATTATATTCGCAAGAGTAAAGTGACTGCAGGTGAAGCCGGTGGTATTACACAACATATCGGTGCTTATCAGGTCGAAACCAGTAACGGAGAGATAACGTTTCTTGATACACCGGGCCACGAGGCGTTCAGCGCTATGCGTGCACGCGGTGCGCAGGCAACCGACTTGATTATTCTTGTGGTTGCGGCGGACGATGGCGTGAAACCACAAACGGTTGAAGCAATAAAGCATGCCAAAAATGCCGGTGTGACAGTGATTGTGGCAATCAATAAAATGGATAAAGAGTCTGCTGATCCGGAACGGGTCAAGCAGGAACTGGCTACCGAAGAGGTGATACCGGAAGATTGGGGCGGCGATGTAATGATGGTGCCGGTCTCCGCCGAAACCGGTCAGGGCGTTGAAGAATTACTGGAAGCCGTGGCCATGCAGGCTGAATTGCTGGAACTCAAAGCCCGGCCAGACGGCAACGCCTCAGGTCTGGTGGTGGAAGCGCGCCTCGATAAAGGCCGCGGCGCTGTTTGTACCATTCTGGTTCAGCATGGCCAGCTGCATAATGGTGACATCGTGTTAGTCGGTCGCGAAACCGGCCGTGTACGTGCGATGAGCGATCACGCTGGTGCAGCTATCAAAGTTGCCGGCCCTTCTACGCCGGTTGAAATTCAAGGTTTGAGTGGGGTGCCCGCAGCCGGCGATGAGGTGCTGGTGGTCGATGATGAGCGTAAGGCCCGTGAAGCCGCTGAGTTTCGTCAACATAAAGATCGCGAGGCTCGCCTGGCACGCCAACAGGCGGCCAAGCTGGAGAATATGTTTGCCCAGATGGGTGATGGCGAAACTAAAAACGTCAACGTATTAATCAAAGGCGATGTGCAGGGGTCAATTGAAGCACTGACCGAGTCTCTGATGAAGCTTTCTACCGACGATGTAAAGGTGAGCGTGGTGCATGGCATGGTGGGTGCCATCAACGAATCCGATATTAACCTGGCGATGGCATCCTCCGCTGTGGTGATAGGCTTTAATGTGCGAGCTGATGCGCAGGCGCGCAAGCTGGCCGAGCAGGAAGATGTGCAGATCCGTTATTACAGCATTATTTACGAAGTAATTGATGATGTGAAAGCCGCGATGGAAGGCTTGCTGGATCCGGAGATTCGCGAAGATGTATTGGGTTACGTCGAGGTTCGCGAGGTATTTAAAGCACCTAAAATTGGCACGATCGCGGGTTGTTTCGTTACCGAAGGCCTGGTGCGACGCAATGCCGAAGTGCGCGTGCTGCGCGAAGGGGTGGTTATCTTCGAAGGCAAAATTGATTCACTGCGCCGCTTTAAAGACGATGTCAGTGAAGTTAAATCCGGTACCGAATGTGGTATCGGAGTGACCAACTACAACGATATCAAGGTCGATGATCAGCTCGAGATTTTTGAGAAGGTCGAGGTCAAGGTAACCCTGTAGCTGGCCTTTCAACACGATTCTGGATATAAACAGCTCATGCCTAAGGAATTTGCCCGTAGCGAACGTGTGGCCCAGATGGTGAACCGCCATTTGGCGCAAATCATGCGTTCTCAGGTAAAAGACCCGCGTGTCTCGGGGCTGACTATCACTGAAGTAGAGGTCACTAAAGACTTGCGCCAGGCCAAGGTGTTTGTCACCAGTATGCTCGATACCGATGCGGATATTGAGGAAACCATGCAGGCACTAGAGCGTGCTAATGGATTTTTACGGCGCACGTTGGCACGCACGATCGAGCTGCGCCATTGTCCCAATCTGGTGTTCAGTTATGACAATTCCATCTCCGAAGGTGCGCGCATGTCAGCCTTGATTGATAAGGCGTTGAATCGGGACTAGCCTCCATTGCAGTGCGGCCTGACGGTGCAACATGAAATTTGTAGATGAAGCTGAAATCACCGTTAAAGCCGGTAATGGTGGCAATGGTGCGCTGAGCTTTCGGCGCGAAAAGTATATTCCTAAAGGTGGGCCGGACGGCGGCGACGGTGGTCGCGGCGGCAGTGTTTTTCTGCTTGCAACAGAGGGCTTGAACACGCTGGCGGATTTTCGCTTTGTACGGCACTACCAATCCCAGAATGGCAAAGGCGGTGGCGGCAAACTTAAATCTGGGCAGAGCGGCGACGACCTCATCATTCAAGTACCGGTTGGAACCATGGTTTACGACGCCCATACCGAAGAATTGATAGGTGATTTGACCGAGTCTGGTCAGCGGGTGACCGTCGCGCGCGGCGGTGAGGGTGGCCTTGGTAATACCACCTTCAAATCCAGCACTAATCAGGCGCCCAGGAAAATAACCAAAGGTAAGCCGGGCGATGCGCGCACTCTGCGACTGGAGTTGAAAGTACTGGCGGATGTGGGGCTGTTAGGGCTACCCAACGCAGGCAAATCGACGCTATTGCGAGCCGTCTCTCAGGCTCGGCCAAAAGTAGCGGATTACCCGTTTACCACCCTGTATCCCGAGCTAGGCGTGGTCAGCCTGGGCATGGGTAGCAGCTTTGTGATTGCTGATATTCCGGGTCTCATTGAAGGTGCCTCTCAGGGCGCCGGTCTCGGTATCCAATTTCTCAGGCACCTGGCGCGCACCCGGCTGTTGTTACATGTGGTTGATATTGCCCCTTACGGCGACGAGCAGGCGGATCTTGCCGCTGATGTGGCAACGATTGTGGGCGAGTTGGCGCAATACAGCGAGCAGACGGGTGCCGAACTGATGTCACTCGATCGCTGGCTAGTCATTAATAAGTGCGACACCGTATTGGAGGAAGATCAGCAGCAAATTGTCGCTGAATTGATTGCAAAACTGGAATGGCAGGGGCCGGTGTATCAGGTCAGTGCCATCGCCCGTGACGGTTCACAGGCGCTTTGCAACGACATCATGAATTATTTACAGCAGCGGGATCGAGAAGCCGAACAAATTCCTCTGCAATCGATTCCGGAATCGGCCGACTCTGACGATGCGTGAATCGCTATCAAACACCCAGCGTTGGGTGGTCAAAGTGGGCAGTGCCTTACTGACCGATGATGGTCGCGGCCTTGATCAACAACTAATTAACCAGCTCGCTGCACAGATTGCCCAGCTGCGAGCGATGGGTATGCAGGTGCTGGTGGTCTCTTCGGGCTCGGTGGCGGCCGGCATGACACAGTTGGGCATGCAACGCCGTCCCGATCGAATCAGCGATTTACAGGCCGCCGCAGCCGTTGGGCAGGCCAGCTTAATTCGCCACTACGAAACCGCCTTCAAGCCGCATGGAACCGCCATTGCGCAAGTGTTGCTGACGCATGCTGACCTCGCAAACCGCGAGCGCTATCTGAATGCTCGCAACACATTGCTCAGGTTGCTGGAACTAGGTGTGCAGTGCGTTATCAATGAAAATGATACCGTTGCCACCGAGGAAATATGTGTTGGCGACAACGATAGTCTGGCCGCACTCGCCTGCAATCTGGTAGACGCCGATGTACTGGTCATTTTAACGGATCAGGACGGTTTGTATTCGGCTGATCCGCGTCTTGATGAAAGTGCACAGTTGTTGCATGAGGTTGAGGCCGGCGACCCGGCGCTGGAGGCACTGGCGGGTGGCAGCAGCAAACTGGGGCGCGGTGGCATGGTAACTAAATTATCGGCCGCCAAAATTGCCAATGGCTCCGGTGCCAGCACCCTGATTGCCAATGGCCGTAGCCCCGATATTTTATCGAAGCTGCAAAAGGGAGAGCAACTTGGTACCTTGTTTAAGGCCACTAAGCGCCGGGCCTCTAAAAAACAATGGATGGCGGGCCAGATGCGCGCTACCGGCTCGGTAAAACTTGACGGCGGGGCGGTCGAAGTGCTGGCTAACGCCGGCAAGAGCTTGCTGGCGGTTGGCGTGACGGCGGTGAATGGCGATTTCAAACGTGGCGAATTAATCCAATGCCTGGATGAGAATGGTGTGGAAATAGCGCGCGGTTTGTCCAATTACGCGGCGGCTGAAGTGCAAAAAATTCGCGGCCGCAACAGCAGCGAAATCGCTGAAATTCTCGGCTATGCCGCCGAGGCAGAATTAATCCATCGAGACAATTTAGTACTTATCGACTAACCTTACTGTGACCGTCATTGCTAAGCCATGACAGCCCAAAGCAAAGCCTATATAGTGACATTATGAATGATATACCCGCATCGCCTGGCGACATTATCGAGCGCATCATGCAGACCGCCAAAGCGGCACTGCCAGAGTCTGTGAGCAACGACGTAAAAGATAATATTCGTGCTGCGATTCAAGAAGTTATTAATGATCTGGACGTGGTGACACGTGATGAACTGGATGTGCAAAAAGAAGTGTTACAGAAAACGCGCGCCAAGGTCGATGAGATGGAAGCCATAATTGCCGATTTGGAACAAAAATTAGAGCAAAAATTGGAGCGTAAATCGAAGTTATAAGACGGGGTTAAGCGACCCAAAATCGACATCAGAATAAAAAAGGCTGCCCGCGGGCAGCCTTTTTTATTCGATTTGTGTCGAACTAGCTCTAGAATTCTTTGCTTACGGTTAGGACTACCCGACCGTCGGCCAAAGGTTCCGCGTCCAGATCGGTATCCCAGTAGGATAGATCCAGGCCCAGACCCTCAACTTCGCCAGACACACCTACCTGATAGTAGCTGTAGCTATCGTAATCGCCGTAAGTTGCACCCAGTGACACGCCGGACTCAAAATCATAGCCATAGCTGACTTCGATATTGTCATCGAATTCATCGCCGATAGAGTAGGTGATGCCAAAGCCGGAATAACTCAGGCCGACATAATACTCGGTGAAGTCGCCACCAGCGGCCGGTCCACCGTGATAGGTGTATTCAATGATACCCACATCAATGCCCAGGCCATTATCGAGTTCGGTGCCCCAACCAGCGTACAGATCAGCCTCTGTGGATTCATCACCACCAAAGTCAACGCTGGCAGCCCAGATGCCGGCGTAAAAGCCCGAATCATGTGCGTAGTCAAAGCCACCCTGAATGGATGGGTCTTCCTGGTTCTGCGAGATGCCGCGCCATACATAGTCGGATTGAATGGCAACATTGGCCGCAATTTCCGCGTTGGCTGTGGGGGAAAGTAACGCAGCGCTGACAAACGAGCTGCAAATAAGTTTTTTTGTAGTGTTCATATGATCCTCTCGATCTTTTACAAAATAAGTAATTAGGTAGCGCTAATCCGACATTGGATGTTTAGTGGGTAGAGGTCTGAACTGTTTAACAGCGCTCTAGATCACCTAACGCGCCGCAATTATGGCGCGTTGAGTCAAGGTTCGGCAGATTTGATGGCTGGCTTGCACCAAAGGAGTGCGCACGGCACAGCTGATGAGCAATTGCGGAGCAGTTGCCGCGCATCAAATGGACATTGAGTGGCTTGGAATGCACAGTCGCCCCAGGTTTCAGTGAATCTGAAGATATACATGAGTTTTTAGGCAACACAGGCAACTGAAACCACTCATTGGCCTTTTCATTTTAATTTATCACCAGGTACACAGCTATGCAGCTAATCACAGCCATTATTAAACCATTTAAAATTGATGACGTACGAGATGCGTTATCAGCCGTTGGCGTTCAGGGAATGACCGTTACTGAAGTAAAGGGCTTCGGACGCCAGAAGGGCCACACCGAGCTCTACCGGGGCGCGGAATACAGCGTGGACTTTATGCCCAAAATCAAGATTGAAGTTGCCGTCGCAAATGAGGTGCTCGATCAGACGGTGGAAGCAATCACCGAGGCTGCCAACAGCGGCAAAGTAGGCGACGGCAAAATATTCGTGGTCGACCTTACTCAGGTAATTCGGATTCGCACTGGCGAAACCGGCGAAGACGCGCTCTAAACCTTTCACATTCCTAACAAATCCTTTTTATTGCAGAGAGACAAACAATGGAAAACTCTATTATTGAACTACAGTATGCGTTGGACACCTTTTACTTTTTGGTGTGCGGCGCCCTTGTGATGTGGATGGCAGCAGGCTTCTCCATGCTGGAAGCCGGCCTGGTGCGTTCCAAAAACACCACTGAAATCCTCACCAAGAATGTCGCCCTTTATGCCGTGGCCTGCACCATGTACATGGTCTGTGGCTACTCAATTATGTATGGCGGTGGCGATTTCACGGCCTTTTTGGGCGGCATAACCGGTGACGGTGTGGCTGGTGCTGACGAAGCCGCTACCTATGCCCCATCGGCAGACTTCTTTTTTCAGGTTGTATTCGTTGCCACCGCCATGTCAATCGTGTCCGGCGCCGTCGCTGAGCGAATGAAGCTTTGGGCCTTCCTAAGCTTCGCCGTGGTGATGACCGGTGTGATCTACCCCCTGGAAGGCGCCTGGACCTGGGGCGGAGAAGCGGTATTCGGCCTCTACACCTTGGGTGATCTCGGCTTCTCCGATTTTGCCGGCTCAGGCATCGTGCATATGGCCGGTGCGGCCGCTGCTTTGGCAGGCGTGATACTACTTGGCCCTAGAAAAGGAAAATACTCAGCGGACGGTAAACCGCTTGCGATTCCGGGTGCAAACCTGCCGTTGGCAACCCTGGGTACCTTCATTCTCTGGATGGGCTGGTTTGGTTTTAACGGTGGCTCAGTACTCGCTACCGCCAGCGTCGAATCCGCCAATAGCGTTGCCGTGGTATTTATGAATACCAATGCGGCGGCAGCCGGCGGCTTAATAGCAGCCCTGTTGACCGCGCGGTTATTATTTGGCAAGGCCGATTTAACCATGGCGCTAAACGGAGCGCTGGCGGGTCTGGTGGCCATAACCGCCGAACCTTCCACCCCGACACCGCTGATCGCAACTTTATTTGGTGCAGCGGGTGGTCTGTTGGTGGTGTTCTCGATTCTCACCTTGGACAAGCTGAAAATCGATGATCCAGTGGGCGCCATTTCGGTGCATGGCGTAGTAGGGCTGCTGGGTCTTCTGTTGGTACCTTTCACCAATGATGGGGCTAGCATAAGCGGTCAATTAATTGGTGCAGCCACCATTTTCGGCTGGGTATTTGCCAGCAGCTTTGCAGTCTGGTTTTTGATTAAATCGTTGTTCGGTATTCGAGTTTCAGAAGAAGAGGAATACCAGGGAATCGATGTTTCCGAGTGTGGATTGGAGGCCTATCCCGAGTTTACTAGCTGATCACCAGAGGTTTCATCTCTGGGGCTCAAGTGATGCTCCAAAGCCGCAGACAGGCTGGTCCTGTCTGCGGTTTTTTTTCGACTGACGGGTAGGTCCGGATTATTAGCTGCTCGGAAATTCCCTTATTTATAGATTTCAGTTATGATGCGCGCGTTTTCATTCATAGCGTGAATAATGTAGCGTGAAGCTTTCCAATATCGATCTTAACTTGCTGGTTTACTTCAGTGTTTTGCTGCGCGAAGGCAATGTGACCAAGGCCGCAGAACACCTAGGTTTGAGTCAACCTGCCATGAGCAATGGCCTGCGCCGACTGCGTAAAGTGTTTAACGACCCATTACTGGTGCGCACCAGTAACGGCATGATGCCCACCGATAAAGCGCGCGAATTACAACCTAAGGTACAACAAGTGCTGGCGCAGATAGAGTTGTTTGTGCAGCCCACCATTGAGTTTGACCCGTCCAGCAGTAAACGCTTGTTCCGTGTTATGGCCAGCGACTATGCCGAAACCACGCTATTGCCGAGGGTGCGTACGCGGATGGCTGAAGAGGCCCCGGATACCGCGCTCGATATCCTCACGCCAAGCGATGTCACGTTTCAGGATATTGAACTTGGTAATGTGGATTTGGTAATTAACCGCTTCGATCAATTGCCTCAGTCTTTGCACCTGTCGGTGCTTTGGCAAGACCGCTTCTCCTGTGTCATGCGGCGGGATAATCCGGCTTGCGAAGGCTTCAATTTCGATAAATATCTGGCTGCCAACCATGTTTGGGTTAATAAGACCGGTATGGGCGTCGCCACCGGAGTTAACCCGGACGATGTGCAAAAACTGGGCTGGGTGGATATCGCATTGAACGAGTTGGGTAAACGGCGCAATATAGCGGTCTACACGCGCCACTACATTTCAGCGATTCAATTGACCCAGCAACAGGATTTGATTGCCACGGTCGCGCATCGCGCTACTCATTTGGTCGATCATTTCAGCAATTTGGCGATATTCCCGGCGCCTTTTGAAATCCCCGATATTGAATTGCACATGGTTTGGAGTCCGTTGCTGCACCACAATATCGCCCACAAATGGTTTCGCAACGTGATTCGCGACGTGGCCCATGAAATACAGGCAGAAGAAAACACCTAGGCTATGCTATAGTTTTCGTTAGCAGCACGGAGGCTGTCATTACTTTACAAGGAGAGTAGGCAATGACCACACCCATTCAGCAGAATCTAGTACGTGAGCCCACGCCGCGGGGATTGGCGATGGTGCGAACCCGCACAGTTATTGGCATTGAGGCAATACCCGTTGAAGTAGAAGTGCATCTGGCCAACGGTTTACCGGGATTTTCAACCGTCGGTCTGCCAGAAACAGCCGTGCGCGAAAGTAAGGACCGGGTCCGCGGTGCATTAATTAATTCCGGTTTTGAATTTCCCGCCAAGCGGATTACGGTGAATCTGGCTCCGGCCGATTTACCCAAGTCGGGCGGCCGCTTTGATCTCCCGATCGCGATCGGGATTCTACTGGCATCCGGGCAATTGGCAGCCGAAACAATAGAACAGTGTGAACTGGTAGGCGAACTGGCGCTGGACGGAAGCTTGCGGCCGGTGTTTGGTACCTTGCCAACCGCCATAAGCAGCGCCGCACAAGGCCGGACATTGATTGTGCCTCAGGGCAATGCCGCTGAAGCCAGCCTGGCTGGCGCGTCGGCCGCATGTCATGCAACTCATCTCTTGGGCGTGTGCGCGCATTTGGCGGGGCTAGCCGCGCTACCATCGTGCCGCAATTCGCACGCCGTCCCCGCGCGCGATCGCTACCCGGATATGAGCGACGTGAAGGGTCAGCCACAAGCGCGCCGGGCATTGGAACTGGCCGCCGTTGGCGCGCACAGTTTACTGATGATGGGGACACCGGGCAGCGGTAAGAGCATGCTGGCAAATCGTTTACCCGGGATTCTGCCACCGCTCACCAGACAGCAGGCATTGGAGACGGCCGCCATTCGGTCCGTTGCCAGCGGCCATCTCGATATGGCGCTGTGGCGCCAGCGGCCGTTTCGCAATCCACATCACTCGGCATCGGCAGTGGCCTTGGTGGGGGGCGGTTCCAATCCCAGACCGGGTGAGATATCTCTGGCGCACAACGGGGTGCTTTTTTTGGATGAATTGACCGAGTTTTCCCGAGCCACGCTGGAGCATCTCAGGGAGCCGATGGAGAGCGGCTCAATAAATATTGCGCGCGCCCAGCGCTCGGTTCGCTACCCCGCAAAGTTTCAGCTGGTTGCGGCTTACAATCCCTGCCCCTGCGGATTTTATGGTGATGAGTCTGAGCGGTGTGATTGTTCGGCGACACAGGTGCGGACCTATCAACATAGATTGTCAGGCCCCTTACTGGATCGAATTGATATCCAATTGCGCTTGGGTCGTGTTGACAGCCGCCTGTTGCATGGCCATCAGGTTGATGAAGAGTCATCCGCAGTCATAGCAGCTCGGGTCGTCAACGCGCGTCAATTGCAATTAGACCGCCAGGGTATCCTCAACAGCGAATTACGCGGCGATGCCCTGAGCCGCTATTGTGAATTGGACTCTGCCACGCATGCATTTTTAGACACCGCCTGCCAGCGCCTGCAACTATCGGCCCGCGCGTATCACAGAACATTGAAATTAGCCCGATCAATCGCCGATATGGAGGGCGCGCTAATAATTAGCAAAGCGCACGTCGCTGAGGCCGTGTCCTATCGAAGTCTAGACCGACCTCTGTGATGGTATGAGCGCTAACTGCGCTTCCGGATTGCGATGTTGTGGGGCGCTTAATTGAACTCGCTATTGCTCGTGCTCATTTTGGCATAGTAGACTTACCCGCCTAAGATGCCTGCGTTCTCAGGTACCACATCGATCTACCCCACAGAGCCTATACAGTGAAACTTACCCACGCACTCTCGACCTACAAACCAAATTGTTGTTTCCCCGCTTTATTCACCCTTTTGCTGCTGCTCGGTGGATGCGGGCAACAGCCTTCCACTGGGGGGTTGAGTGATGCAGATATCCGCGTCAATAATCAGGCAGTAGCCTTAATGGGGCGCTTTGAATATCAGGCCGCCAGTGAACGCTTTGCCGAACTGCTGGAACGCAATCCTAACCGGCCGGAGCTGCGCACAAATTACGCCATTGCCTTAAAAAATCGACAACAGCCGGGCGATGCCGAACGTGCTTTGGAGCAGTTAAATAGTGTGCTCGCCAATGATCCAGAGAATGTCCGCGCCAACTATAACGCCGGTGTGCTGCAACTGTATCTGGGTCAGGTGGAACCGGCGGCAGCTTATTTTAAAGCCGCTCTGGCGACCGACCCTGACGACGCGTACGCGAACTATTATCTCGGGCAGTGTCACTTGCGCATGGATGATGAAGCAGCGGCATTAAACTCCTATCAGGCAGCGATCGATGCAGACCCTTACCTGCGTAGTGCCTACTACAGTGCCGCCCAGGTGTTACGCAAGCTCGGGCGTTCAGAAGAAGCCAACCAGCAACTGGCGCTATTTCAACGCTTTGAAAATAACCCGGCGGCCCGGCTGGCTGAGTTCAAATACACCAGGATGGGACCCAAGTCGCTCGCCATTGTGTTGGGCGAGCGATCGGATTCAACGCTTGTCGCTGCGCTGCCAGCGGGGCCTCTTTTTGATGAGGCCAGGGTGCTGGCAACTGCGCCGAGAACTGCCGTCCACGGCCATCTGTCGACCGTGGACCTGAACCAAGATAACCGTCAGGACTTATTCCTGATCGGTGGGGAGGGCGCGCCCAATCGAGTGATGCTGGCGCATCAGGACGGTCAATTTATTGAACTAAAAGATCATCCCTGGAAAAGCACTGAGCAGGTCAATGCTGTGGCCTGGGGCGATGTAAACAATGACGGTCTTGTCGATGGCTACTTTTGCCGCAATGGTAAAAATCAACTGTGGTTGCAGGGCGAGCCGGGTCAGTGGCAATTGGCTGGCCCTCAAGCCAATGTCTCGGATGGTGAAAAAGACTGCGCCGATGCGGTGCTGGTTGATGCAGATCATGATGGCGATCTGGATATCCTGATCGGCAATCGTGGTGCGGCCGATAACCTATTGAATAACAACCGGGACGGTAGCTTCCGTTCATTGGTCGAGAAATTGGGCACCGCCGCTGAAGCGGCCAATACCCGACACCTGATCACCACGGATATAGATGGCGACGATGATGTCGACCTGATTTTTGTGCGTGAAACTGCGCCGCATACGGTGCTGATCAATGATCGCTTGTGGAATTACAACCCTGCCGCGAACATGGAGAGCTTTATCAATACACCGGTGCGCGCATTGTCTGCCGCGGATCTGGATGCAGATGGTCAGATAGAACTGATCGGTCTGGGTGAGCAGGGTGAATTGGTCATCTGGCAATCGGATATCAACTCGCAATGGCAGTCGCAGTCAGTACAGAAGACAGAGTTAGACGCCAGCGCAACTGTGCAGCTAGTACCGCTGGATATTGATGGTAGCGGCCGGTTAGAGTTGCTGGCATTAGGAGAGGGGAGTTTTAAGTTTTTCGCGATTCGGCCCGCGACCTCCCGGCTTGCTGATGACAAGCGATGGAAGGCCGAACAGATTATGCAACAGCAATTTGTGGGGGGCATGCCACTCCCCATTATCCTGAGCGAACGCGGTTACTCGATGGTCGCGACGCGACACAAAGAGGCTGCCACCGAGCTCGCTGAATGGGCACCCGGGCCGGGGCGCCATGCCTTTGTTACCCTGACCTTGTCAGGCAAACACGATGCAGCGGAAACAATGCGCTCGAACCGCTCCGGTATTGGCAGCAAAGTGAGCCTGCGTAGTGGTTCCCGCTGGACCATAACCGACACCTACAAGCATTCCTCGGCGCCAGGCTTTAGCCTGCAACCTCTGGCCATTGGGTTGGGGGGAGCTGCCGAGGCCGATTTTATTGCGGTGGAGTGGTCTGATGGAGTGTATCAAACAGAGTTAAACCTGCCAGGCAATGGCCTGCACACGGTTGCCGAGGAGCAACGGCAATTGGGGAGCTGCCCTGTGCTGTTTGCCTGGACCGGGGAAAAATTTGATTTTGTGACGGATATACTGGGTGTTGCTGCTCAGGGCTTCTTGGTGGAACCGGGGGTATTAATGCCGCCGCGGCCCTGGGAAAAAGTATTTTTCCCGCCTGACAGCTTGGCGGGCCGTGATGGCTACATCCAATTCAAGGTGACCGAGCCGATGGAGGAAAACTCCTACATTGATCAACTCATTTTGAGCTCTTATGATCTGCCTGAAGATTGGCAGATTGTGGTCGATGAACGGATGGCCACCGGAGCCCCCGAGGTCACCGGCGACACGCTGTTCTTCAGGGAATTCCAGACCCCGGTAGCGGCGCGAGATAAGCAAGGAGCGGATGTGTTGCGCGCCATCGTTGAGCACGATCAGGTCGCCATGCCTGCAGGCGAAATTGATCGACGCTACATTGGGCTACTGAAACAACCGGCTGAGTTGATTTTAGAATTTGATCAGCCGATTCACCGTTCACCAGACCTGCGACCTTACCTGGTCGCCGAGGCCTGGGTTGAACTGCCTTATTCACAAACCCACTTTTCTGCCTGGCAGGCTGGCAATCATTATCGCGCGGTGTCTCTGGACGCGCGAGATGCTAACGGGGAGTGGCGCACGATTCATCCAGAGTTCGGCATGCCCGGCGGCATGCCTCGTGTGATCAGTGTGCCGCTGGATGCAGTGCCGCAAGACGCCGTTGCGGTCCGGTTACGCTGGAATCGAGAAATGTACTGGGACCGCCTGCGCGTGATATACGCGGAAAATCCTCCAACACAGTTGCGACAACGTACGAATACCCCGGCGGTCGCTAGAGTGGTCAAATCGGGCTTTTATCAGCGCGTAAATCATGCCCAGCGCCGACCGGAATATATCTACCAGCAGCGTCGTCCGTTCGGCGATGTAAAGTACCCCACGGGCATGTACACCAGCCTCGGTGAAATGACTGAGTTAGTCAGCTCGGCCGACGACGCGCTGGCAATTATCGGCCCGGGTGAAGAAATACATGTCAACTTTACTGAACCAAGCGCACCCGCCGAAGGTCTGCGACGATGGTACGTGCTGGAAACCCGGGGTTGGGCCAAAGACAAGGATTTATATACCTATCAGGGCGACACCGTTGGACCATTGCCGATAGCATATCCTGATGCTGACACTGATCGACGCGATGCCCTGCATAAAAAGTACAACACTAGATTCCAGTCTGGACGATGACTGAACGTAGGGAGGTCGTCGGGCCGCGGCTGCGGTATTTACTGGTTGCCGTACTGTTTCTATTCGCGTTCCTTTCGATAAATTCGTTTTATCTGGCAGGCGTCACATTGCTCGAGTGGCTTAGCCAGAACAGCCTTCAGAATCGCTTCTATCAATGGATGTTTCTGGCCCATTTGGTTATTGGCCTGATGATTATCGTGCCGGTTCTTTGTTACGCGGCGATCCATTACCGCAATGCTCGTAATCACCGAAATCGCCGAGCTGTGCAGGCTGGTTATTTTCTGTTCTTCTGCGTGGTCGTTCTGCTGATCAGCGGCTTAACGTTGACCCGCGGATTGCCCTGGATAGAACTTCGCGACCCAACTGCGCGACTCTGGGCGTACTGGCTACATGTGTTGGTGCCGCTGGTTCTGGTGTGGTTGTACGTCTTGCATCGTCTTGCCGGCAAGCCGGTGCGGTGGCGCAGCGGTGGCGCGGTATTGGGCCTGGCGGCCATTGTGACGCTGGTCGCAATTATTGTGCAAATGCAGGACCCGCGACGCTGGAATCAGGTTGGGCCGGCGACCGGTGAGCAATATTTTTTCCCGTCATTGGCACGCACTGCAGATGGCCAGTTTATTGATGAAAATGCTCTGATGATGGATTCCTATTGTCAGAAATGTCATGCCGATGCGCATCAGGGCTGGCAATACAGTATGCACCGGTTTTCATCGTTCAATAACCCGGCCTATGCGTTTTCGGTGGATAAGACCCGACAGGTTCTGCAGGCGCGGGATGGCAATATTCAGGCAGTGAGGTTTTGCGCCGGCTGTCATGACCCGGTGCCTTTCTTTTCCGGCGCTATGGATCGGCCAGACTTCGGTGAACATGACGAAGTGAGCGCCCAAGCTGGGATCACCTGTAGCGTTTGTCACTCGATCACCCACATTAACAGCGTGCGGGGAAATGCAGATTACACGATTGAAGCGCCCCTGCATTACCCATTTGCGTATAGCGATCAGGCTTGGTTGCAATGGATAAACGAAACACTGGTTAAAGCCAAGCCCGCGTTTCATAAGCAAACGTTTCTCAAGCCGCTGCACAAGAGCACGGAGTTTTGTGGTAGCTGTCACAAAGTGCATTTGCCTGAGGAACTCAATGGGTATCGTTGGCTGCGTGGGCAGAACCACTATGATTCGTTTTTGCTGAGCGGCGTTTCGGGTCACGGTGTGCAGAGTTTTTATTATCCCGAGCAGGCACAGAAAAACTGCAATGGTTGTCATATGCCCCTGCAGGCGTCCGATGATTTCGGCGCCCGACGATATGATTCTGAAGACGAGCCGAAAATCCATGGGCATCAATTCCCGGCTGCCAACACCGCGATTCCGCATATGTTAGACATGCCGCCGCGTGTCAATGAAGCTCATGTCGAATTCCTGCAAAACGCCGTGCGGGTTGACGTCTTCGGAATCCGTGAGCAAGGGCGAATCGATGGCAATCTCACGGCACCCTTGCAGAGCAGTGACATACTTCTCGGAGTGGGTGAAGAATTGCGCTTAAAGCCGGGCCATGACTATCTGCTGGAAGTGGTCGTGCGCACCACGTCGCTGGGCCATCACTTCACGCAAGGCACAGCTGATTCCAATCAGGTCTGGCTGCAGTTGCTGGCTACCAGCGAAGGCAGGCTGATTGCCGAGAGTGGTGCCATGGACCCACAAGATGGTCGGGTTGACCCGATGGCGCATTTCATCAATGCCTATGTAATCGATCGGCAGGGTCAACGAATCGATCGCCGTAATCCGGAACAAATATTCACGCAGCTATATAACAATCAGATTCCGCCGGGCGCCAGTGACGTAGTGCACTATTTGTTGCGAGTGCCCGAAAATCAAACTCAGCCGATCAACATTAAGGCCACATTGAACTATAGAAAATTTGATACCCGCTATTTGCAACACATTCAGGCAAACAACTTCCGCACCAATGATCTCCCAGTGACAACACTGGCCGAAGATCGGGTGCAACTGGCAGTGGGCGCCACGCCGTCTGGCGCGCCCCTGGCGGCGGCCAAAAGTCGACCTCCCGAATGGGAGCGCTGGAATGATTATGGCATCGGCCTGTTACGGCGCGAGCAATTCCGCCAGGCGGAAGCGGCGTTCCAGCGGGTAGAAGCGGCTGGGCAGGGAACCGGCGCCATTAATCTAGCGCGCATCTATCTGGCGGAAGGGCGGTTGGCGGAAGCCGCTGAGGCCCTGCAACGGGCCGCCGCGGCCGCGTCGCCTGCCTACCCATGGTTGACCTCATATTTTACTGCGCAACTCAATATGCAGAACGGTTTCTTCGACGCAGCAATTGCGGCGTATCGAGACTTGATTGCAACACGATATGAAGAGGCGAGAACGCGCGGTTTCGATTTCACCAAGGACTACCGTTTATTAAATCAGCTGGCTTTGGCCTTAGCCGAACGGGCTAAACTGGAGCGAGGTCCACAGTCGACTGAAACTGCAATAGAATTTCGGCGCGAAGCGGTCCAGTGGTTTCAGCGCGCTTTGCAACTCGACCCCGAGAACGTGACCGCACACTATGGGCTTGCCCAACTCTATGAACAATTAGGTGAACGTGCAAAGGCAGGCCAACACCGACTCCTGCATGCTCGTTACAAGCCGGACGATAATGCAAAAGATACGGCTGTACAGGCCGCCCGGCGACTTGATCCGGCAGCCGACCATTCGGCAAATAAAGTGGTTCTTTACAAATTGAAACCCGCCACGACGCTATGAACAATAAGCCATCGACGCAACGACCTGAGAGTGATGATCAGATTATCGCCACGGCTTTCAGGCGGTCTGTACAGATCATTGGCGGTGCTCTGCTGGTGGTGACCCTGGTCAGCGCTGCATGGCTACTGTACACCAGCCTGAGCTCGGTACCGGAAGACACCCGTGAAGCTGATTTAATCGCGCCCCAACAATTTGCTCCGACGCAGCAAATTGCGGTACCCCAAATCCGCTTTACCGATGTGACCAAAGAGGCGGGTTTACATCACCAGCACATCAATGGCGCTTACGGCGAACGGCTGTTACCCGAAACCATGGGCGGCGGTGTCGCGGTACTGGATTTCAATAATGATGGGAACGTGGATTTATTATTTATCAATGGGCGTTCCTGGCCATGGCAGCCCCAGACTTCAGAATCGTCCAGCTTGATCATGTATCAAGGCGATGGCAAAGGCCGGTTCCAGGACGTGACCGAAGAACTCTCCCTACAAGCGCAGTTGTTCGGCATGGGGGCAGCGATCGGCGACTATGACGGTGATGGCGACGCCGATATATTTGTCAGTACCGTGGGTGGCAACCGCCTGTTTCGTAATATGGATGGGCGCGGTTTTGTGGATGCCACGAATGAGGCCGGCGTTGCAGGCGCGGCAGACGCCTGGAGCACTGGTGCCGGGTTTCTGGATTACGATCGAGACGGTGATCTTGATCTGCTGGTTTTGAACTATGTGGTGTGGTCGCGGGATATCGATTTGCAGGCGGATTACCAGCTAACCGGAATTGGCCGGGCCTACGGCCCGCCAGCGCAGTTTGCCGGGACTCATCCCTACCTGTATCGCAATAATGGCGATGGAACATTCAAGGAAGTTTCCGAGGCCTCGGGACTGCATGTGGTCAATGAGTCGACCGGCACGCCACTCGGAAAAGGTTTGGCGTTTTTGCCAACCGATGTCAATGACGATGGCTGGGTGGATCTGGTTGTGGCTAATGATACGGTTCGCAACTTTCTGTTTGTTAACCGCAACGGTGAGGGATTCAATGAAGTTGGTGTGGAGCGCGGCATCGCATTTGATAACAGCGGCATCGCCACGGGTGCCATGGGCATTGACGGCGTCGAGTCGCAGGCCGGCAGCAAAATCATTGCTATGGGAAATTTTGGCAATGAAATGACGTCTCTCTACAGCCGACCTCAGGGCACGACGTTATTTACCGACCAGGCAATCGTCACCGGCGTGGGGCCTGCGAGCAGACGTGTCGTGACCTTTGGCTTGCTGTTTTTTGATGCTGATCTCGATGGGCGAGTGGACCTGTTGCAAAGCAACGGCCACGTGGAGAATGAAATTAACGTTGTGGAGCCCGGCCAACAGTATGCGCAGCCTCCGCAACTGTTTTGGAATTGCGGCGAGCATTGCGCACGCCAGTTCGCGCTGCTGCCAACCGAGCCAGATAATGATCTAGCAAACCCGATCGTGGGCCGCGGGGCGGCCTATGCAGACATCGATAAAGACGGCGATCTAGATGTAATTCTAACGCAGATTGGCGGCCCCCCAGTTTTGCTGCGCAATGATCAGCGCAGCGGCCATAACTGGGTGCAATTTGAGATCACAAACCCAGAGGGATCACCGGCCTATGGCGCGGAAGTTGAAATAACCGGGGCAGAGCTGTCACAGCGTGCCCGGCTTGAACCAACTCGCAGCTATCTCTCTCAAGTGGAGCCATTGCTCAACTTCGGCATTGGCGAGCGACAATCAATCGAGCAAGCCACCGTTTTCTGGCCAGATGGTAAATCTCGCATAATCGAGCATCCCGCCATAAATCAGCGCATGCGGGTTTCCTACCCCATTGAGTGACGATTAGCGCGCGTCAAACGGCAGATTGCCGAGCGATCCAGACTGGTAGCGCTGCAAATTGGCCTGTACGCGTTGCAATACGGTTGGCGGCATCTCATCCGCAGCGACTTTGAGAATATGCTGTTGCAGCTTTACGGCTTCGTCGAACTGACCGTTGGCGGCCTGACTCAGGGCCAGTGTTTCAGCGTGGGCGGGCGCACCATTTTTAATCAGCGCCTGCTCTGCCAGTAACAACGCCCGTTGCGGATCAGCGATTGAGGAATCGCCACTCAATACCAGCAGTCGTGCCAGCGAGCCGAGTAAGCGGGGTGATGCAGACTGGCTGGAGGCTCTGGCTTCCAGCAACTGCAGCGCCTGCCTTCCATTACCGAGCATCAGCGACAATTGTGCTGCCTCTACAACCACCGAGTCATGGTCCGGCCAACGTGAGAGATAGCCCTGATAAGCAGCCATTGCGTCGTCCAACTGGCGCATTTGAAAGTGGGTTCTAGCTAACGATAAATGGGCCGCTTGGTGTCTCGGGTTGAGTTCGATGGCCTTCGCATATGAGGCCAATGCCGCGTCCGTGGTGCCACCTCGTTGCTGTGCAAACCCCAACGCATAATGTGCGCGGCTGCGTGTGTCGTCATCCTGAGCGTTCAGCAGGGCTTGTTTGAGATGTGCGACGGCGTCGGCAGGGCGCTCGATGTCGGCCATAATCAAACCGAGTGTCATCAACAGGTCAGGGTCCTGCGGATTGATCTGATTTGCTGCGAGCAATAGATCGACCGCCGTTTCGGCTTGATTCATATCCAGCAATACTTCCGCTTTAGCAATAATGAGATCGCTGGATTGCGGGTCCAGTGCCAGCGCCTTGTCATAGGTGTTCAGAGCCGCGTCAGCGCGGTTGGTGGCGCGCTGCATCTGGGCCTGCGTTTTTAAGGCCGCCAGCATTTTCGGGTCTTTTTCCAGCGCCCGGGTCAGGTGCTCTTGCGCCGCCTGGTGTGCGCCGCTTGAATACAGCAGTTTCGCCAGTTCATGGCGGATTACTGCGTCGTCACCGGCCAGTTCCAATGCCTTCTCATAGGCCGCTGTGGCGCCCTGACTATCACCGGTTTTGTTCAATGCCATGCCCAGGCTTTGCCAGGACCGAGAATCATCCGGCAAATTTTCTGTGGCCAAACGAAATTGTTCTGCGGCTACCGTGTAATCGCCGTCAACGAAGGCCTGCGAGCCTGCGTTCATGTGAGTCCACAACCCTTCAATGCGTGACTCTCCGCCGCTGATCTGGTCGAATAAAGGGTCGACGAAATGCGGCTCCGATGTGCCTCGCTTTTGCAAATGGAACTTTGCTTTCGACAGGTCATTGAGGCTGCGCCAGGCCTGCCCCAGAAAATAATGAATTCGGTCGGCTGACGGTTGTAATGCCAGCGCCCGTTCAAAGTGCTCGACCGCCTCACGGTAGTTGCTTTGAGCGCTGGCCACCCGGCCCATCCCATAGTGGGCGCTGGCCGACCCTGAATCGGCTTGCAGAATCTTTTCATAGAGCGCCGTCGCTTCTTCCATCCGACCCTGCTCAAAGTACACTTTGGCCAGTCTTAGCATGGTGGGTGGATCCGATGGTCTGAACGACAGCACTTGATTAAATCGTTGCTCTGCCTGTTCAAGATTTCCTTGATATTCACTCACCAGCGCGAGGAAGTATATCCAGCGGACATCTTTCGGCATCAGAGCAGACGCGTTTTCGAAGGCCATCTCGGCTGGCAGGCTGAGGCCATTGCCGAAGGCGGTTAATCCGTAGCGGGCGTAGGCATTGGCAGTTTCTTCCGCTGTGGCCGACGCGCGGCCAAGCGTTGCGTTTAACTCCTCCCAGGCCTCGGTTACCAATTTCGCCACGGTGTCGTCCATGGTCGATGGGTCCGGGCGAGCAATGAGTGTGAGTGTCTGCGGCGTAGCCTCTTGAGTAGGCGCTTGATCAGTGTCGGTGCAGGCTGCCAGTCCTAGCAGGGCCAGACAAAATAAGAGTGTTACGGGCGCGCAGCGGTTGAGCATCAGTCTGTGAGGGTCGCCGGGCGCCCCTGGCCGCGGATAATGTCGGAGTAGCGACGCAGTGGCAACGGTCCAAATAGTTCCCGTTGTCCGCCTACCCATTCCACAACGGCTGCAACGCGAATATCTTCGTCCAGATTGCCCAGGCCGTATAGCAAGCGCGGATCATTCGCAGACACATAGCTGCCGGAGGTTCGAACCCGCCGGAACAGGCGGGAACCATCTGACAATTGCAGCGTGACGGCCGCCCCCAGTGCATCGGTGCCGTTGTCGTTGAGTAGTACCCGCAGCCCCAGCCAGGCATTGTCCTGACCAACGACATTTTGCAGTATTCGAGCCGGGCCGGAGTTATTGGTGATGACAACGTCTAAATCTCCGTCGTTATCCAAATCTCCGAATGCCGCGCCGCGGCTGACGTGTGAAGCGGCAAGGGGATTGTTATTTTCTGACTGGTACTCTTGAAACTTAAACTGTGTGGCGCTCCCCACATTTCGAAATAGCTGGTTTGGTTGGTGGTAGGGGAAGGCGTCGCCCTGTTGGACCAAGCGTTCTTCGACGGTCACTGCACCGTTCACGGTCAATAAATCCAGCTTGCCGTCATTTTCCACGTCCAGCCAAGCCGTGCCAAAGCCGGTGAACGGTATGCTCGGGCCGGCCAAGCCTAAGCGGATGGTTCGGTCTTCAAAGTTGCCCGAACCGTCATTGACATACAGCGTGTTCGTCTCACCCCGCAGATGCGTCATAAACAAATCCTCGTCGCCATCGTTGTCAACATCAGCTGCGTCAACCCCCATGCTGGCTTCCGGCAGCCCTTCATAGTTCAGAGCGCAGCCAGCCAACAGCGCTGATTCGGCAAACCTGCCATCACCCTGATTCAGCCAAAGTTGATTTGCAACGCCATCATTCGCCACATACAGATCAGTTTGTCCGTCCGCGTCGAAATCCGCAGTGATAACGCCCAGCGCCTTGCTGCGCACGCTGCGAATACCGGAGTTTGCACTCACGTCTTCAAAAACACCGTTGCCACGATTGCGGAAAACGCGGTCCGTCACAGCGCTGTAACTGTGCGGACTACAGAAATCGGCAAGACCGGTACCGGAAAAACAGTCACGGTGGTTCTGTAATCTAAAATCGACGTAACTTCCGACATACAGATCGAGGTCGCCATAACCTTCCAGGTCGAAAAAAGCGGCGGGCACAGACCAGCGATCGTCCCCGACAGCAGCGCTCTCTGAAATATCGGTAAAAGTGCCATCACCTTGATTTTTGAGCAATCGGTTAGGGCCAAAATTAGTGACATACAGGTCCAGATGTCCATCCCCATCGACATCACCGGTTGCTACCCCCATGCCGTAGCCACCCGTTGGTATCCCTGCGCTGTCCGTGATATCTGTGAATTTGAGCTCGCCACCCACCTTAACATCCGAATCATTGCGATACAGACGATCGCTCGCGCTTGGCAAATTGCCGTCTATTGGCCCGCCCTGCACCAGATATAAATCAAGGTCACCGTCGTCATCAATATCCAGTAATGCTGCACCGGCGCCCATGATTTCCGGCATATAGAAGCGTCCGCTGCCACCATTTTCATGGGCAAATGCCAGACCCGCAGACTGCGTGACATCGACAAACAACGGCCGGTGCTGCTCCGCGGTTTGTTCGGGCGTGTCTAATCCGCCCGCGACCGAATCGCCCTGATTAGAATCAAGTTCGGATTGGCAGCCGGCAAGCGGCATCAGCATCAAAAATCCGGCGAGCCAGCCGACACGGACGTTGAAGCAGAGTCTAATGAGCAAACACATTTCTTTTAGCGCTGGGGGAATTTCAGTCGGTGACGGTCATGGCGGCCCGATTTCAGTAACATCGCTGTATTCTGCCAGAATTGGCCGGCGACGACAGCACGCGGTCTGATCAAGCGAGCATTTTTACTAAAGAGCCCCCGTAATTAATAGGGCACGATTTGCGAGCAGTGTTAGTTTAAGACCCCGGCAGAGTGCAATCTCGTTTTTTCTGACATTGAGGGGAACGGCAAGAAGGGTCCGCACAAGCCAAGTGTCGATGCGCCGCGTGCCGCCGGCTCAAAATTTACGAAATGACGCAATATTGAACACTGACGTAAATTGTCAGCCAAGAGCCCATATTCAATAAAAACAACGGTTTATGAGCGACAATATTTGTAATTAACTTATAAAGTCCTATGCTTATTGCAACCATAGTCTGATGCAGTTAAGTCCGCGTCAATGTAAGATTTTAGTCCTAGTGGTTAATGGGGGCGGCGCTGGTTACGTCGTTAAGCAAGTTATTAGTGCCCCAGGATGGGGCGCAATAACGTTTTAGTAAATGGGGTTGGTTTCAGTGAGAATTACAGTTAAGTATTTATCTAGCGTCATTGCGGTTGCAATGATTACTTTGTTTAATTCTGGCAACGCAGTTGCCCAAATGCAACCAGATCTACTGGTGTCATTTGTAGACTCATCGGGCGTGACGTCCGATGCCACCGACTTTGCCGTCACAGGCATCGCCAAAGCAAAGATCATTAATGCCGGGGCGGTGCCCAGTATTGCCCCCTTTGAGGTCATCGCGTTTGACGATACCAATAACAACAATGTATATGACCCCACGGTTGACGTCGTTCTGGGGCAGGAAACAATTTCAGCCAGTATTGGGGTAAGTGACTTTGTGGCGCTTGATATCGGCGTTTCCGGTAACCAGCGCTTTCGTGATGCGCCGGTATCGGTGGTGGTCGATGCGGGTGGTGTGATCTCAGAGCAGGACGAAAACAATAATGTAACCCGCAGCTTTGGCCCCAGTGAAGGCAATATTTTTGTCGATCTGGCACTGTGTCTGGATGGGTCAGATAGTTTTGATACGCAAGAATTCGCAACCCAACTGAACGGCACGTTGGGCGCACTGACCGACCGCAGCATTATTCCGCGTAATGGCAGCATTCGGCTGTCAATATTTCAATTCTCCACCGAAGTGCAGACGATTCTCCCTCCAACTTTGGCGACTGAGGAGAGCATGACTAATCAGGTCATCCCCGCATTGACCGGGATGGTGCAGTTGAGTCAAGCCACCCTGATCAGTCGCTGCATAAATGAGGCTACAGACCAAATCCTAACTGCCAATATGGCTGTACCTAGTATCGAGCAGATAATCAATGTTTCCACAGATGGCAATGGGTTTCCTACCCTCGAGAGGCAGGCCGCACTGGACGCACAAGCGGCGGGCATTGACGCAATCAATGCCATTGGCGTCGGTCCAGAAACAGATACTAATGCGCTTAAAAATTTCGTCTTTCCGCTGCCCGTGCAGAGCCCGCCTTCACCTGGTGATCTTGGATTCGTGATTCCGGTACCGTTGTTTGAAAATTATGAGGATAAGATCAGCGAAAAGATAAGTATTGAAACTCAAAACCGGTTGCTGGAGCTTTCCATTGGAAATCTAGTGGCAACCTTATCCGGTGGGTCGCTGACATTTACAGCCATTGTGGGCAACGCCGGTCGAGGACTGTTTAAGGATGCTGCGGGTGTACCAGATACCGTTGTAGTGACGTTTTATGACGGCGACCCCGACTTGGGCGGGATGGCAATTGCCTCTGTGGAAATCAACTCAGGTTTAGCAGGTGGTGAGTCAGAATTAGTTTCGGTCAGCAACATTGCGCAGGCGGCACTGAGTACGGGCGAACTGTTCGCGACGGTAGAGTCAGCAACCGGGATCGAAGAATTGTCGCTCGAGAATAATGAGACTTCACTGATGGTTGAACTGGTGAGCCTCGATTTAACCGGTGGGCTCGGCGAGCAAGGCCGTACACTGGTGTTGATGGACGATTCTTTGCAGTGCACCGATGAACCATTTGGCCCCAATGCTGCGCCGGACTTATTCGTGCAGCAACAGTTATTGCAGTCGGTGTTGAATGACGCTGGCTGGTCGCACCTGGTGACGCTGAATAAGAGCGATTTTCTTTATGAGCTTCGCACCGGTGGTTATACCAATTACATACTGCTCTCAGAGACCGTTAAATTTTCAGACGATGAAGAGAGAGAGATCCGTGAGGCCACTTACAGAGGCGAGGGGCTGGTTGAAGCGGGCCGCCATGAGAAGGGCTATGACGAGCTAGATGAGTCTGCCTTTGGCTTGCTGAAGCGCAAGGAAATTAAAGATGCGCCTGTGCTAAATTTCGACGACACGCCCCTGCAATCAATGCAGATGGCCACGCTCGACTATAACGATGAGAATCACTGCCTGATTCGCGATACCGCCGGCCTTGCGGCTGAGTATATACGTAACGTGCCGGGCAAAGGCAGCAAAGGTTGTAAGGGCAGTAAAGGCAGTAAAGGCAGTAAAGGCAGCTTCATCGATCAGCGCGAAACCGCAGTGGCATTTAATGACTTCGGCTTCGGCAAAGCTGTTGCAGCGGGTTTCGATTTGCTGATGCAAGCAGCCGGTATTGGCACGAACGACTCCGTCTATGCGCAGTTACTGGTCAATAGCTTGGAAACGGTTAATCCCAGCCCATTGCTGGTAAATCCGGGTTCGCAGGTGCCGGTGACGTTTACTGTGGTCAACGACAGTGGGGCTACACCTGCGGTGCTCACCGTGAGCGTACCAGCGAATGTGACTGTGATAGACGCGGGCTCGGGTATTTTTGATACGGGCTCAAATACAGTAGTCTGGAACCTGGATCTCGAAGCCAACTCCGACCAGTCAGTTGTGCTGGTGGTTACGGCGCCGAATGTGCCTGCGACCCTGGCGGCCAGAATCGACAGCGGGGTGGCTCCAAACCTGATCGAGCAAGCACAGTTTGATGTGCTTCTCACGCCGGAGGCACCGGTTGATATTGCCGCGTTGCTCAGTACCGTGATTGCAACAGACAAGTTTGATGACGCTGTGAAGAAGTTGGTCAAAGCAGAAGAACTCCGCATCGAGGGTGACTTCGAGAAGGCAATCAAAGAAGCGCTGTACGCGGTTAAGAAACTGGGCGAAGCTGAGGAAAAAACCGACAACCCGGTGATATTGGCGCAATTAAGTCAGTATCGTCAGCAGGTCGGCTTTTACATTCGAATGTTGGGCATGCAATGGGTAGCGAGCGGGCAACTTCCAGGCGGCGCGCCCTACGCCTACCCAACCGGGCCCAACTTTTGTGATTAGTTGGCTTAAAAACCTCGCGTCGGCACTGAAGTTGCTGGAGCTTAATTTACGATTTCGTTAAAATTAGCATAGAGGAGAATTATGGAAAGCCCGTGGAATTCGTTCCACGGGCTTTTCTTTTTATATATTTTACTGCTTCTCAATCACTGGGGTCTCGGGCTCCAGAATGCGTCAGTCTTCGTTCGTTCCAACAGACGCATCGTGGTTTTAGTTGACTGCTTCTCAATCACTGGGGTCTCGTGCTCCAGAATGCGTCAGTCTTCGTTCGTTCCAATAGACGGATCGTGGTTTTAGTTGACTGCTCCTTAACCACTGGGGTCTCGGGCTCCAGAATGCGTCCATAAAAAATGGCGCCGGGTACAACGCCTCAATCTGAGACCCTGCACCGCATTGGCGCCATTTCCAGTAGTGGTTCCCGATTAATCGGGCACCACTAGCTTGTCGGTTTATAGAATGACGATGTTCTCTGCTTGGGGACCTTTGTCGCCTTGCTTTACTTCAAATTCAACTTTGGCGCCTTCGGCCAGAGTTTTGAAGCCAGAGCCAGAAATGGCACTGTAGTGAGCAAACACGTCGGGGCCGCCTTCTTGTTCGATGAAGCCGAAGCCTTTAGTTTCGTTGAACCACTTAACGGTTCCTGTAGTTGTAGACATAATCTCTTGTTTCCTAAATTAAAAAAAATCGCGAACTCCGAACCAATGCAGGGATAAAACCTGGCGTTGGGCAGGAACTCAATTTGTTACGTGAAAAGCGGGGGTGAATATGAAAAACCGGATTACTAATGCAGAGTCAAAACTAAGGAACTAACAAGAACAATCAGCTGTGCATAAATCGCATCGCACTTTCAAGCAGTCTGGATTATAAAGAGTTTTCAGGCCGCGTCAAACTTCTAGACCAGTGAATAAACTGCAATAAATTCAATATTCTGCTGCCATTGTGTTGATGTAAAGACTTCTCTGAGTGACTCCACGTCCATGTTACGAACTGGTGAACAGCCTGTTCCGCCTGCGAGCCGATGTCTCCGGCCCGGTGTAGCCCATGCCATAGCCGGTCTGGCGAGTCACTAAAACGCCGCAAAATCACTCAAATTTCGGTGCATAGGCTTAGACCTGAACAGCGTCTTGGGGTATGATCGCGACCCATTCGGTGCTGGGCAGATCAGGTTTGTTGCCAATTTGACTTTTCTCTTTAAGGTCAAGGGGTTACAGGCATGAGCTCGGCATCTTTACATTTTTATGACACTGACTTTGACTTCGCTATTGAGAGAGCATCATGGCTGACCTATCTAAATACAGAAATATTGGCATTTTCGCGCATGTGGACGCGGGCAAAACGACGACCACCGAGCGGATCCTCAGCCTCACCGGCAAGATCCATAAAATTGGTGAAGTGCATGATGGTGAAGCGACCACCGACTTCATGGAACAGGAGCAGGAGCGCGGCATTACCATTCAATCGGCAGCCACCAGCTGCGAGTGGGACGGTCATCGTTTAAATATTATCGACACACCGGGCCACGTAGACTTCACGGTTGAAGTCTATCGCTCACTTAAGGTGCTGGATGGTGGCGTCGGCGTATTCTGTGGTTCCGGTGGTGTAGAACCTCAATCCGAGACCAATTGGCGCTATGCCAACGATTCAAAGGTAGCCCGAGTTATTTTTGTCAACAAACTGGATCGCATGGGTGCTGATTTTTATCGGGTACTCGATCAGATTAAAAAGGTCTTGGGTGCTAATCCGTTGGTGATGGTTTTGCCGATCGGTATTGAAGATGACTTCAAAGGCGTGGTCGATCTGCTGGAGCGCAAAGCCTATATCTGGGATGACTCCGGTGACCCTACCGCATTCCACACTGAAGATGTACCGGCCGATATGGTCGACAAAGTCGAAGAATATCGTGAACAGTTGATCGAAGCCGCGGTGGATATGGACGATGATGCGATGGAGGCTTACCTCGATGGCGAAGAACCTTCGATGGAAACTATCAAGGCCTGTATCCGTAAAGGTACTAACGAACTGGAATTCTTCCCGACTTATTGTGGTTCGGCGTTCAAAAACAAAGGTGTGCAACTGGTACTGAACGCGGTAGTAGATTACCTGCCCAGCCCGACTGAAGTTCCGCCGCAACCAGTGGTGGATGAGGAAGGCAATGAAACAGATCGATTCGCTACGGTCAGCGAATCCGAAACTTTGAAAGCACTGGCGTTTAAAATAATGGATGACCGCTTTGGCGCCCTGACCTTTATCCGTATTTATTCAGGCGTGATGAATAAAGGCGACACCGTACTTAATTCGTTCACCGGTAAAACGGAACGCATCGGCCGCATTGTTGAGATGCATGCTGACGATCGTATCGAGCTGGATAAAGCGGTGGCCGGCGATATCGTTGCCGTGGTGGGCATGAAAAACGTGCAAACCGGTCATACTCTGTGTGATCCGAAAGATCCGATCACTCTGGAGCCGATGGTGTTCCCGGACCCGGTTATATCCATGGCGGTGTTCCCGAAAGACAAAGCGGCGACCGAAAAAATGGGCGTGGCTCTGGGCAAAATGGTGGCGGAAGATCCGTCATTCATTGTTGAGACCGATCAGGAGTCCGGTGAGACCATTCTGAAGGGTATGGGCGAACTACACCTGGACATTAAAGTCGATATTATGAAGCGTACTTATGGCGTCGATTGTGATGTCGGTGCACCGCAGGTAGCCTATCGCGAAACGATTACACGGACCGTTGAAGACAGTTATACCCACAAGAAGCAATCTGGTGGTTCAGGTCAATTCGGTAAGATCGATTACATTGTCTCGCCTAACGAAGCGGGTGCAGGCTATGAGTTTGAGTCGAAAGTTACCGGCGGTAACGTGCCGCGCGAATTCTGGCCAGCGATTGAGAAAGGCTTCAAACTGTCGATGGAGAAGGGCGTCCTCGCTGGCTTCCCGACAGAAGACGTTAAAATCACCCTGATGGACGGTGCTTTTCACGCAGTTGACTCATCCGCCGTGGCATTTGAAATTGCTGCCAAAGGTGCTTATCGTCAAACCTTGCCGAAAGCCGGCCCACAGATTATTGAGCCGATTATGAAAGTGGATGTATTTTCACCGGAAGATAATGTCGGCGATGTGATCGGTGATTTGAATCGACGCCGCGGCATGATCAAGTCACAGGACTTGACGCCCACCGGTGTACGCATCAAAGCGGATGTGCCGCTGGCTGAAATGTTTGGTTATATCGGCGATCTTCGCACCATGACTTCAGGCCGCGGCCAGTTCTCAATGGAGTTTGAAAACTATCAGCCATGCCCGAAGAATGTCGCTGAAGACGTAATCACAGCCGCCAAAGAAAAAGAAGCGAATAAGTAAAGTAAAGGGACTTACGAACGTCGCGAGCGCAGGACGCGCAGGAGCGACGCGGTTCGGCGTAAGCTGACGTAGATCAGCAGGAGCGACGCGGTTCGGCGTAAGCTGACGTAGATCCGCAGGAGCGACGCGGTTCGGCGAATGCCGACGTCGCGAGCGCAGGACGCGCAGGAGCGACGCGGTTCGGCGTAAGCTGACGTAGATCCGCAGGAGCGACGCGGTTCGGCGAATGCTGAGGTAGGTCCGGCAAGAAATTAAAAGCCCCACGCAACACGTGGGGCTTTTTTTATGTAAGTAGTGTTCAGAGCACAGCTAGCGCCGATTCAACAGTGACACCCCACCCACCGTTAAGGCAATGCCTAACAAGTGGTAAACCGTAAACGCCTCGCCTAACATCGCCACTGCAAAAACGGACGTAAACCCAGGCCCCACCATAGCCACGATGCCGGTTCGGTCAGCCCCGATGCGAGACACCGCCGCGGCCGTAAAGAATGTGGGTATTACGGTGCAGAATATGGCGATCAGCAGTATCAGCCAAAATGCTGGGGCCGTCATATGGCTGTCGGCAATGCTGTGAGTAATTGCAAAATGAATAAAGATACCAACACTGGCTGAGAGCAGTGCGATGCAGGTAAACACACGGCTACCTACTCGGGTGATCAAGCTGCGCCCGAACAGTAAATAAAACGCAAACGACACTGCGCTGGCGGTGATGAACAGTGCGCCGGTGATTACATCCGGGCCAAAGGCATCGAGATCATGGCCGAAAATAACCGCTACCCCAAGATAAGTGAACAACAAGGCGGCGACAGTACGGCCACTAATTCGCTCGCTGAATAGAATCGCACCGAGTAACACCACGAAGGTGGGGTAGGTATACAGCAGCATACGACCCAGTTGAGCGGTGACATACTGCAGGCCCAGCAAATCCAGTAGGCTGGCTGAGTAATACCCCAGCAATCCACATCCGCCAATCTGTACTATCACGCGGGCGCTCAGCGGTGCGCGCCGTTCCGGCTTGCGCAAAAAATACCAGAGTAGCGCGGCATAAATCGGCGCCGAGAACAGCATCCGCAACGCAATCAAGGTGGTCGGGTCAACACCCTCGGCGTATACCAACTTAACAAAGATAGGTCGTATGGCAAACAGCGCCGAGCTGGCCAGAGCAAATAGAAAGCCAGCCGTAATCGGTGTGATGGGGGCGCGCTTTTGCATGGTGATATCAGCTGGGTGGGGTGGTACTCTTTGCAGGGATAGCAATGATATCGGGAATCCCCTCAGCAGCCTAAAAATTATGAGTCATGAATCAAAATCCGGGTCAGGGTGCACCAGTGGCGTGCAGCAGGCAGTAAGCCAGCGCCACTCCGTACGCGCATTCACTGAACAAGGGGTGCCACATAGCACCCTGCAACGAATTTTTACCGCGGCCGCACAGGCGCCGTCGGGTGGCAATCTACAACCTTGGCAGACCTATGTGCTGACCGGCGATGATTTAGCCACGTTTCTACAACGAGTTGCTGCCTCTATCGAGCAGCAACCTATGGGCGAAGACGGCGCGTATGATATTTACCCGCACCCGCTGATTGAGCCCTACAGGTCACGGCGCGCAGAATGTGGAGATGATCTTTATAAGGCCTTAGGGATAGAGCGTGAAGACAAGTTTGGCCGTATTACGCAGGTAATGAAGAACTTTGAGTTTTTCGGCGCGCCGGTCGGCGTGTTTTTTGCGATTGACAAGAGCATGGGGCGACCCCAGTGGGCCCACCTGGGCATGTATATACAAACGGTGATGCTGCTGGCGATCGAAGAGGGTCTGGCCAGCTGTCCGCAGGAGGCCTGGTCGATGCGCCACCAGACGGTGCGCGAACACCTGGGCATGCCAGATGATCTGGAGCTGTACTGTGGTCTGGCGCTGGGCTATGAGGATGTGGAGCACCCCATCAATCAATTTCGCACCACCCGTGTGCCAATCAACGACAATGTCACGTTTCGCGGCTTCTGAGCGCACAGTCGCGCTGGGCTCGGCTACCGTTTTTGAGCAAAAAAGAGTATCATTCCGCCTCTCTGGCGAGCCTGCCATTGTCGGCGATTGGAGTCGATTGTGGCGTTCTTCGCAACGATCAAATTCTTAATAGGGTAATCGTATAAATGAATGTACATGAGTATCAGGGCAAAGAAATCCTGAGGAAGTATGGCGTAGCAACGCCGCGTGGAGTGGCCTGTTTTTCGGTTGATGAGGCGGTTGCCGCGGCCGAGCAGTTAGGCGGGAGTGTGTGGGTGGTGAAGGCGCAGATTCATGCTGGCGGGCGTGGCAAAGGTGGTGGCGTTAAGGTAGCCACCAGCATGGAGCAGGTACGCGAGTACGCCGACGCAATTCTAGGCATGCAATTGGTTACCCACCAAACCGGGCCCGAGGGCAAAGAAGTGAAGCGCCTGTATATCGAGGAAGGTGCCGATATTGCCGATGAGCTTTATATTGGCGCGCTGGTGGATCGTGAAACTCAGCAGGTGGTATTAATGTGCAGCTCGGAAGGCGGCATGGACATCGAGACCGTGGCCGAGGAAACACCCGAAAAAATACTGAAAATTTTTGTCGACCCGGATACTGGCCTCGATCGCGCAGAAGCCGAAAACGTTTGCCAGCAAATTGGCATCCCCTCTGAAGCGGTTGCCGAGGGCGCGGATTTTTTGGCTGGGCTGTACGAAGCATTTGTTAAATCAGACGCTTCACTGGCGGAGATTAATCCGCTGGTAATTACCGGAGACAATCGCGTGATTGCCCTGGATGCGAAATTTAATATCGACTCTAACGCGCTGTTTCGCCAGCCCGAGATTGTCGAATATCGTGATCTCGACGAAGAGGATGCCAATGAGATTGAGGCGTCACAGTGGGGCCTGTCTTATATTTCGCTGGACGGCAATATCGGCTGTCTGGTTAACGGTGCCGGCCTGGCGATGGCAACCATGGATATAATTAAGTTGTATGGCGGTGAGCCGGCTAACTTTTTGGATGTGGGTGGCGGTGCCGATAAAGAACAGGTGACTGAGGCATTCAAGATCATGCTCGGCAATGACAATGTGCAGGGCATACTAGTGAATATTTTTGGTGGGATTATGCGCTGCGACACGATTGCAGAGGGCATTGTTGCAGCCGCTCAGGAAGTGGGCCTGAATGTACCCTTGGTAGTTCGTCTGGAAGGCACTAATGTGCAACAGGGGCGCAAGATACTCGATGACTCAGATGTGAAATTGCAGACCGCCACCACCATGGCAGATGCTGCCGCAAAAATAACCGCCGCAGTCAGCGCGTAAGGAGAATAATCATGTCTATTTTAATTAATAAAGATACGCGCATCGTCACGCAGGGCATTACTGGAAATACCGGTGAATTTCACACCAAGCAGTGTCTGGGATACGCCTATGGCAAAGATTGTTTCGTTGCCGGAGTGACCCCCGGCAAAGGCGGTCAGGAAGTGCTGGGCGTGCCGGTATTAAACACCGTGGCCGAAGCCAAAGCACAGCACGGGGTCAACGCCTCGGTCATTTATGTGCCGCCACGTTTTGCTGCTGCGGCGATTAATGAAGCAGTAGACGCCGAGTTGGATCTGGTTATTTGTATCACTGAAGGCATACCAGTCGCGGATATGATTAAAACCCGTGACCGCATGCGAAAAATGAACAGCAAGACCGTGTTGGTGGGGCCGAATTGCCCCGGCGTTATTACGCCGGACGAAGTGAAGATCGGCATTATGCCCGGCTACATCCACAAGAAAGGCAACATCGGCGTGGTGTCGCGCTCCGGTACGTTGACCTATGAAGCCGTCCATCAATTGACTGAATTGGGTCTGGGCCAATCTACTTGTGTAGGCATTGGCGGTGACCCGGTGAATGGTGTGAAGCATAAAGACGTGATGCAAATGTTTAATGACGATCCCGAAACCGAAGGCGTTGTGATGTGCGGCGAAATTGGCGGCACCGATGAAGAAGACTGCGCGGCCTGGATTAAAGACAATATGAACAAGCCGGTGGCGGCGTTTATCGCCGGTGTTACTGCCCCCCCTGGAAAACGTATGGGGCATGCGGGCGCAATTATTTCCGGCGGGCAGGGCACAGCTCAGTCGAAAATCGATGCCTTGGAAGAAGCCGGTGTGCATGTCACGTTGAATCCCTCTGAAATGGGCTCGACACTTAAGGCAGCGCTGGGTTAAACACCTGGCTTAAACGTCATCGTGCCAGGCAACAACTTGTTAAGTGCGCGATGAAATCAGTATTCGAAGAACTCGATTGGCAGCAAACCCCATTAGGGGAGATCAGCCTGCGCAAACGCTCGGAACCCCGCCTGGATCATAAAATCATTTATGAAGTAAAGCTGGGCGATGAATTCCTGATGTCCAGCCTGTTTGTTGAGGCTGAAGAGCAGTTGGCGGCGCTAGGTCTGGCAAAACTTAAGTCCAACGGGCATGGTGCTGCCCTGCAAGTCATTGTCGGCGGGCTGGGGCTGGGGTATACCGCATTGAGCGCTCTGCAGGACTCCAGCGTGGCAAGGGTTCGCACTATTGATGTGATGGGCCCGGTTATTGATTGGCATCAGCGGGGCCTGTTGCCGATTGGCGACGTGTTGGCCACCGACCCACGCAGTTCACTCATCGAAGGTGATTTTTTCGCGCTTGCCACGGATCCCAGATCAGGTTTTTGTGATGACGACCCGGTGCATGCGGTGCTATTGGACATTGATCACTCGCCCAGCCATTGGTTAAAACAAGGCAATCAGAGTTTCTACAACGCGACTGCGCTGACGGCGATGGCGACTAAAATTGTATCCGGTGGCGTGTTTGGATTGTGGTCTAACGAACTGCCCGACCAGCGCTTTATCGAACTGTTGCGTGAGGTGTTTGATCAGGTTGAAGCTGAGGTGGTACGCTTTGACAATCCTTATTCCGGCGGCGAGTCGACTAATTCCGTTTATTTGTGCTCTGCACGATGATGCATCCACACTATGAAATCTGCCATTAAAAAATTCGGGCTATGGGGTCTCTACGTCGTCTTCGTAGTTTTGGCGATTGGTCTGCATGAAGGTGAACCTAGATTCCTCAGTGATGGCGCCTATCCCTGGGGCAAGCCAATCGTATGGATGATTTGGCTACTGTTTTTGATCTATAGCCTGCGTATCAACGCACAGGAAAATTTCTTTACCAGCCTCAAACGAATGTACCCCATTCTATGGTCGCGACAGATCGGGCTGGATTTGTATATTGGTCTGTTAGTACCGCTATTTCTGATATTTTTGCATGAGGGCTCCCTGTTGATGGTATTGCTGTGGTTATTGCCGGTTTTCGTGTTTGCCAATTTGGCGACCCTCATCTATCTGGCCTTGAACTATGACGGCTTGGTTGCGTATTTTGTCTAGAACAGGCACTGCAGGCAAAAAACCATGAAGATCCGTATATTCTGCGTTGGGGGCACAATCGATAAAGTGTACTTTGATGCCAAGAGCAAGTACGAGGTAGGTGCACCGGCGGTTGGACGTATCTTGAGAGAGATGTCGGTTAACTTCGATTACGAAGTTATTTCGCTGATGGCCAAGGACAGCCTGGAAATGACCAGTGAGGACCGTGACACTGTCCGAGAACGCGTTGCCGCATCTAAAGAGGATAAAATTGTTATTACGCACGGCACGGATACCATGGTGGAGACGGCGGCGGTGCTCAAGGAAATTGCGGATAAAACGATTGTGTTCACTGGTGCATTGGCGCCCGCTATCTTCAGGGACAGTGATGCAGCGTTTAATATTGGTTGTGCGCTGGCGGCAGCGCAAATGGCACCGCCCGGATGCTATATCGCCATGAATGGCCGAGTATTTGCTGCCGACCGCGTCCGCAAAGACGTTGATAAAAACCGATTTGTGGAATTGAATTAGTACCTGCAAATGGAGCCAGGGGCACATCTCACCGAAACGGCGCGTACTCGTATCCGAGCCGTGACCTTGTCCGATGCAGACTTTATACTGCGCCTCACACAGAGCGATGGTTGGCGTCGGTATATCGGCGATAACAAATTTACGACCACCGCCGACGCCGAAAAATATATTGAAGAGGGCTTTCTAAAATCCTATGTGGTGCACGGTTTTGGCTACTATATTGTCAGCGATTTGGCTGGCAACCCGATGGGCATTGTCGGCTTTTTAAAAAAGAAATACCTCAATAACCCCGATTTCGGTTTCGCTTTTTTGCCTGAGTGCCATGGGCATGGCTATGCGATGGAAGCAGGTCTTGCAACGTTCGATTATGGTGTCAGACGGTTTATGCTCAGTGCAGTAGACGCAGTGACCGTGCCGGAAAATCGGGCGTCGATTAAGCTGCTGGAAAAACTAGGATTTGAGTTGGTTGGAGATGTGAAATTGCCCGCGCGGGACAGCAGTAATCGTGCGGCCGAGTCGTTGGATTTGTATCGCTGGTTAGCTTAATTTTAGAACGCGACCGTCACGGTCAACTGGTCGCTTTCAGAATGTCAATTAATATCATTTTATATTTAAAAAAAACATAAAAATCAATAAGATAAAAACATATTATTATTATACAATATGTATTTTATTGTCGGTGAGGGGATAGTAAAAATGTGTAATATTCAATCATATCAGGCAAATATATTGCGGCAAATGACAAATTGTACCGCAATAAATCGCTAAAAAAGCACCGATCTCCGTTAGAAAAACGATGCTTTTTTGAGCAATGTTCAGTGCCGTCAGGCCGCTAACAGTCGGTTAATTCGTTTCACGTAGCCTGCCGGGTCTTTGATCTGAGCGCCTTCACTCAAGGCTGCCTGGTCAAACAATACCTTAGCCCAGTCATCGAAGTCGCCCTGCGCCGGGTCCAGCTTTTTAATCAACGCATGATCCGGGTTTAATTCCAGAATCGGTTTGCTTTCCGGTGCATCCTGCCCCATGGCTTTCATGATGCGCTCAAGGTTGGCGCCCGGGTCATTGCTGTCCGCCACCAGACAGGCCGGTGATTCGGTGAGTCGCAGGCTTAGGCGCACGTCTTTTACCGCATCGCCCAGCGCGTCTTTTAGCTTGGCAGTCAGGTCGGCCATTTCCTTCTCCTGGTCTTCCTGGGCCTGTTTCTCATCATCAGTTAATTCCAAATCTCCCTTGGCCACTGATTTCAACGATTTGCCTTCATATTCAAACAGGCTGTTTACCAGCCATTCGTCAACCGGGTCGCTTAGCAGCAACACCTCAAGGTCTTTTTTGGCAAACATCTCCAGATGTGGTGAGCCCTTCGCGGCCTGATAGCTCTCGGCGGTAATGAAGTAGATCGCCTCCTGGTCTTCCGGCATACGGCTCGTATAGTCGTCCAACGATACTGTCTGCTCGCTGGAATCGGTGTGGGTGCTGGCAAAGCGCAACAATGGCGTGATGCTGTCTTTATTGGCCATGTCTTCGACCACGCCTTCTTTTAGTACCTGGCCGAATTCGCTCCAGAATGACTGATAGCTCTCTGGTTCGTCTTTGGCAATTCGTTTCAGTTCGTCCAGCACTCGCTTAACCGCGCGGCCTTTAATCTTTTGAATATCGCGGTCGCTTTGCAGAATCTCACGCGATACGTTTAGCGGCAGGTCGGCCGAGTCAATCACGCCCTTAACAAAACGCAGGTAGTTAGGCATCAGATGCTCGGCATCATCCATAATAAAGATGCGGCGCACATACAGTTTGATGCCCTTACGGGTCTCGCGGTTCCACAAATCGAAGGGCGCCTTTTTAGGAATAAACAGTAATGATGTGTATTCAAGATTGCCTTCCACCTTATGGTGCAGGGTTGATAGTGGCGGTTCGGGGTCATAGCTCAGGCTCTGGTAAAACTGCTGATACTCCTCGTCGCTAACCTCGCTCTTGCTGCGAGCCCAGATAGCGGTGCCGGAATTGACGGTCTCAAACTCCCGCTCAGCGTCTTCTATCGGCTTGCCTTCGTCGTCGAGTGGCGCGGCACCCAACATTTTGATGGGCAGCGAAATATGTTCCGAGTATTTGTTAACGATATGTCGCAAACGAAAATCGTCAAGAAATTCACCGGCATCCTCGCACAGATGCAGGGTGATGCTGGTGCCCGCGTTGTCCATGCTCGCATCCGCCAGGGTGTATTCGCCTTTGCCCTCTGACTCCCACAACACGGCTGCATCGCTGCCCGCCTTGCGGCTTGTCAGGCTAACCTTATCCGCCACCATAAAGACAGAATAGAACCCGACGCCAAACTGGCCAATCAGGTTTACATCATCTTTGCCCTTGGCGTCTTCAATCGCCTGCATAAACTTGCGCGTGCCGGAACGGGCGATGGTGCCGATGTTCTCGATAACCTCGTCGCGGCTCATGCCGATGCCGTTATCGCTGACGGTGAGCGTTTTAGCGTCTGCGTCGGTGGTGATAATCACCGCCAGTTCTTCATCGTCGGTTAACAGGCTGGCATCGGTCAGCGCTGCAAATCGGCGTTTGTCGATGGCGTCCGAGCTATTAGATATCAACTCGCGCAGGAAGATCTCCTTCTGGCTATAGAGGGAGTTGATCATCAAGTCCAGTAACTGGCTGATTTCGGTTTGGAATTCGTGGGTTTCAGGTTTGCTCATAGTGCTTTAATTGGTTTCGGTTGATGCTGTCTACAGCGCTGTTTTATAGGGATTTAATCGGCGTATTTCAAGCCCGTGTGAGGCCTTTATTTTCCGCCATTTTCCCGGTGAATGTCGTTGACGATATGAGCGCTACTCAGTATAGTCGCGCCTCAGCATATTGCAGGGTGTTGCAGGCACGTAAATCCCACCGCTTTCAGGCGGCGTGCAGGCTTTTTCAGACACTGACCGTCGGGGTGTAGCGCAGCCTGGTAGCGCATCTGGTTTGGGACCAGAGGGTCGGGGGTTCGAATCCCTCCACCCCGACCATTTTTGCAATAAACTAGCGGTATTTCGGTGAGCGCCCGTAGCTCAACTGGATAGAGCAACGGCCTTCTAAGCCGTAGGTTACAGGTTCAAGTCCTGTCGGGCGCGCCATCTGTAACCGGCCGTAAGTTATCGGGCGCTAATTGGTGGCGTCTCAATGGCGTTATTACAGGCGCAATATGCTGAAGTGGCGCCCGCCGCGGCGGGTGCGATGCCACCATTAATATGGTGACTGTAGCTCAGTTGGTAGAGCCCCGGATTGTGATTCCGGTGGTCGTGGGTTCGAGCCCCATCAGTCACCCCATTTTTAGATAAGAAGCCGTTTGTGGCTTCTGTTTTAGATGAGAAGCCGTTTGTGGCTTCTACGATGTCATCGACGATAGTTCGAATTGTGCCGGTTTTCTGAGTTGTGATCTTAGTGGTTGTGGCACCTGAAACCGACTTGCCGGTTGTATTGAAACACTGTGCGAGAGTGGCGGAATTGGTAGACGCGCTGGATTTAGGTTCCAGTGTCTTGCGGCGTGAGAGTTCGAGTCTCTCCTCTCGCACCATTCAAATTATCGACGATTATTTTTTAGCTTAACGAGATATAGCATGCAGTCTTCAATTGAAAAAACCAGCACCATCGGCCGACGAATGAGCGTAGTGGTGCCTGCCGAGCGTATCGAGACGGAAGTGCAGAAAAAACTGAAGCAACTTTCCAAACAGGTAAAGGTACAAGGTTTTCGACCCGGCAAAGTGCCGATGAAGATTGTCGATCAACAATATCGTGGTAGTGCCACCAGCGATGTATTGGGCGATTTAATTCAGGCCACTTTGCAGGAAGCCCTCACCACTCAGGAAGTGGTGCCGGCGGTGCAGCCGGATATCATCCCGGAGCCGTTGCAAAAAGGGCAGGACTTCACCTATGTCGCCAATTTCGACGTGTATCCTGAATTTGAAAAGCTGGATTTGAAAGGTGTCAAAGTCATTAAGCCTGAGAGTGACGTCAATGACAGCGATGTGGACCAGGTTATTGAAAATATGCGCAAGCAGCAGCTGGCCTGGGAAGAAGTATCACGCAAAGCCAAACAAGGCGACCGGGTCATCATTGATTTTCTAGGCACCGTAGATGGTGAGGAGTTCGATGGTGGCAAGGCGGCCGATTACCCGGTGGTGCTTGGCGAAGGCCAGATGCTGGCGGATTTTGAAACCGGTATTGAAGGAATGGTGGCCGGCGATAGTAAAGATATTGACGTGACCTTTCCTGATGAGTATCAGGAAGACCTGGCCGGTAAAAAGGCCGTCTTTAAAATCGATGTTAAGTCTGTGTCTGAGTCTAAATTGCCTGACATTGATGACGAGTTCGTTAAAAGCTTCGGTATTGAGGGCGGCGACATCGACGAATTGCGCACAGAAGTGCGCTCCAATCTAGAGACCAACCTCGAAAGCCAATTGAGTTCCACCTTGCGGCAGCGCGCCTTTGACGCGCTGTTGGAGCAAAATAAAGTTGAGATTCCTCTGAAGATGGCTCAGGAAGAAGGTCAACGTATGATGCAGGAGCAGAAGAACCAGATGATTCAGCAGGGCATCGACCCCAAAATGCTGGAGAATCTGCCAGACCCGGATTTCGAAACCATCAGGCCGCAAGCAGAAAAACGAGTGGCACTGGGTTTATTGATGATGGAAATCATTCGCCAACAGGAGATGCAGCCAGACGCCAAGCGTGTGGACGAGCGAATCGAGAAGATGGCGTCTTCTTACCAGGACCCTAAAGAGTTCATCGATTACTACAAGAATAATCAGCAAGCCTTGGCTCAAGTGCAGTCGATTGTGCTCGAAGAACAGGTGGTCGAGCTGTTGATTGAGGAAGCCGATGTTGAAGTCGAAACGGTGGAAGCCTCGGACCTTTTGAATATGCAATAGCGAATCACCGTACTCGAATCCGAAAAACCGCGCTGCGTGCGCGGTTTTTTTTTGGTCCCAAGCAATTTTTGGTCTCAAGCAATGATTTTATTGAAGCGCGCTTGTGGTTTGTGATTCCGCCCTCATGCTTAAACCGTTATACTTTGGCCCAATCCCACACCACGCTTTTATTCACGCAACTTTTTATGAACAGACCTGCATCAGACCTTATCGATACCGTTACTTCTCTTAGCCCCCGTGCCGCAGGTGGGCTGGTACCCATGGTGGTTGAGAACACCGGTCGCGGCGAGCGCGCCTATGACATCTATTCGCGGCTATTAAAGGAGCGCGTTATCTTTCTGGTTGGTCAAGTGGAAGATTACATGGCCAACTTGATTGTTGCACAATTGCTGTTTTTGGAATCAGAAAATCCCGATAAAGACATTAGCCTTTATATCAACAGCCCCGGCGGCTCGGTGAGTGCCGGCATGGCCATTTACGACACCATGCAGTTTATTAAGCCGAATGTCAGCACTGTGTGTACCGGCCAGGCGGCCAGTATGGGGGCGCTGTTGCTGGCGTCCGGCGCGGAAGGGCAGCGCTATGCCTTGCCGCACAGCCGGATTATGATACATCAACCACTGGGCGGGTTTCAGGGCCAGGCCAGCGATATCGATATTCACGCCAAGGAAATTTTACGTATTCGCGAAGAATTAAACGAAATTCTGGTCAAGCACACCGGCCAGAAAATGAAAAAAATCGCCCAGGATACCGAACGCGACAACTTTATGAGCGCTGACGAAGCCAATGAGTATGGCCTGATTGACGAGGTAATCGAGCAACGTCCGGAGTAGGATTGCCGAGCTGTCAGCAGGGTAGACATTAGTCCAAGTTAGTTGTTGACGTTTTTTGGCATACGAGTGACTCGCGCAGATGACTGAATGGAATTAGTTTTGCGTTTCAAAGTGACGTTTATATAAGGTACAATTTGCACAGGCAAGACACTTAATTTGGTTTTATTCAGGTGATAGACAAACTGCCTGACTATCGAAAAAACTGAATAAAATGAGGCATTTATGAGCGACGACGGTAAGGGTAACGAAGACAATAAGCTGCTTTATTGTTCTTTTTGCGGCAAAAGCCAGCATGAGGTACGCAAGCTGATCGCCGGCCCCTCGGTTTTTATCTGCGACGAATGCGTCGACCTCTGCGAGGACATTATTCGCGAGGAAGCCATCGAGGATATCTCCAGTGCCGAAGACAAGGATAATTTTCCCACGCCGTCGGAAATCCACACCGGTCTGAATGACTATGTGATTTCTCAGGAAGACGCCAAAAAGGTGCTGTCGGTGGCAGTCTACAATCATTACAAGCGTATTCGCGGGCAGGAACTGGATGACGATGTAGATGTATCCAAGAGTAATATTCTACTGATCGGGCCCACCGGCTCCGGTAAAACCTTATTGGCCGAGACGTTGGCCAAGCAGTTAAACGTGCCTTTTACCATTGCCGATGCCACCACGCTGACCGAGGCCGGTTACGTGGGTGAAGACGTCGAAAACATTATTCAGAAGTTGCTGCAAAAGTGCGATTACGACGTTGAAAAGGCGCAAATTGGCATCGTCTACATAGACGAAATCGACAAAATCTCGCGCAAAGCTGATAACCCCTCAATTACCCGCGATGTGTCGGGCGAGGGCGTGCAACAGGCGTTGCTGAAATTAATCGAGGGCACCACGGCCTCGGTGCCGCCACAGGGTGGGCGCAAACACCCGCAGCAGGAATTCCTGCAGGTTGATACGCGCAATATTCTGTTTATTTGTGGTGGTGCCTTTTCCGGTCTGGATCAGATCATCCGTGACCGCTCCGAAAAAAGCGGTATTGGCTTTGGCGCCCAGATTCATAGCAAAGACAATAATCCTTTCGTTTCCAAATATTTAAACCAATTGGAACCGGAAGATCTGGTTAAATACGGTCTGATACCGGAATTTATCGGGCGTCTACCGATTATCGCGACGTTGCAGGAGTTGGACGAAGCGGCGTTGATGACGATTCTGACCGAACCTAAAAATGCGCTGGTTAAGCAATACCAACGCCTATTGAAGCTCGATGGTGTGGAGCTTGAGATCCGAGATGATGCGCTGCGAGCGGTCGCCACCAAAGCCATGAAGCGCAAGACCGGCGCGCGTGGTTTGCGCTCGATACTCGAGAACGCTCTGCTTGAAACTATGTATGAGCTGCCTTCTAAAGAAGGTGTCCAGAAAGTATCGGTCGACGCTAGCACCATCAACGAAGGCGCGCGGCCGTTGTATATCTACGAAGAAACTGAGAAAAGCGCCTGACCTCAGCGCTGTGTCACCGACTGTCGGCTTTTTATCACGGGCTAGCAGCTTGATTTGCGACGATTTAAACCCATATCTAAGGTCAGCTCGTTGTATTAGCATCTCGGCGCATTAGGCCGCCGCCTCAAATCGACAATTGCATGCATCGCAGGCCTGAACCGAACCTATTAATGAAAAGAGCACGACGCCTCAAAGGGTGTTGCTGAAGCCAAAAACTTATGTCAGAAGAAAACGTTATTATCGACTACGACACCCCGTTTCCGGTGCTACCGCTGCGTGATGTGGTGGTGTTCCCGCATATGGTGATCCCTTTGTTTGTAGGCCGGGATAAATCCATTGTGGCACTGCAGCAGGCCATGGAGAACACCAAGCAGATTGTCCTGGTGGCGCAGCGCGATGCGGCCAATGAGAATCCGGATCAGGCGGATATTTTCGAAGTAGGCGTGTTAGCCAATATTCTGCAACTGCTCAAGCTGCCGGACGGCACGGTTAAAGTGCTGGTCGAGGGAATGCAAAGAATCGAAATGTTGCGGCTTGAAGAAACCGATTGTTTTGTTGGCATGGTTAAGCCGCTGCCCACCGAACCGACCGATCCTGATGAGGAAAAAGTGGCGGTTCGCACGCTGCTGGCGGAATTTGAAAGCTACAGCAAAATTAACTCTAAGGTAGCGCCAGAAGCGCTTACTCAATTGCGCGCAGTCGATGATCTCAGTCGACTGGTGGACACCATCGCCGGTTTTCTGGAACTGAAAATCGAAGATAAGCAGTTCCTGCTGGAAACCGATTCTGTTAACGAGCGGCTCGACCACATTCTCTCGTTTATGGGCTCCGAGTTGGATATGCACCGGGTGGAGAAAAAAATCCGCGGCCGGGTTAAAAAGCAGATGGAGAAGAGCCAGCGCGAGTACTACTTGAATGAACAAATGAAGGCCATCCAGAATGAGTTGGGTGAGTCTGAAGAGGGTCAGAGTGAATTAGATGAGTTGCAGGCCAAGATCGATGCCGCTGGCATGTCGAAAGAGGCGCAGCAAAAAGTTGAAGCTGAGCTCAAAAAATTAAAGATGATGTCGCCCATGTCAGCTGAAGCGGCGGTAGTTCGCAACTACATTGATTGGGTTGTGCAAGTACCCTGGAAGAAGCGCAGTCGCGTGCGTAGTGATATTCAGGCCGCTGAAGGAATTTTGGATGAGGATCACTTTGGACTTGAGAAGGTCAAAGAACGGATTCTGGAATATCTGGCCGTGCAGCAGCGACTTAAGAAAATGAAGGGTCCAATCTTGTGTCTGGTTGGCCCCCCGGGCGTGGGTAAAACGTCGCTGGGTAAATCCATAGCGCGCGCCACTAATCGAAAGTTTATTCGCATGTCCCTGGGCGGCGTGCGCGATGAGGCCGAGATACGTGGTCATCGTCGTACTTATATCGGCAGCATGCCCGGTAAGATCATCCAGAATATGTCGCGGGTGAAAACCAAGAACCCTCTGTTCCTGTTGGATGAAATTGACAAAATGGCGGCCGACTTCCGCGGCGACCCGGCATCAGCCATGTTAGAAGTGCTGGATCCGGAGCAAAACAACACCTTTGCTGATCACTATCTGGAAGTTGATTACGATCTGTCCGAAGTGATGTTCGTGGCAACCGCGAACAGCCTGGACATTCCCGGCCCCTTGCTTGATCGCATGGAAGTAATCCGCCTGGAAGGCTATACAGAAGATGAAAAACTCAATATTGCCCAACGGTACTTGATTGAAAAACAAAAGAAAAACAATGGCTTGCGTGAAACTGAAATTGATATACAAGCCTCAGCGATTATCGACATAATTCGCTATTACACCCGAGAAGCCGGGGTCCGCGGGCTGGAGCGGGAAATCGCCAAGATTTGCCGTAAGGTCACTCGAGAGCTGCTGGTTAAAGCAGAACTTGAGCAGGTCACCGTGGACAGCGACAACGTCAGCGAGTATCTCGGCGTCCGCAAGTTTAACTTCGGAAGCGCAGAAGAAGAAAATCGCGTTGGCCAGGTTACCGGCCTGGCCTGGACTCAGGTGGGTGGTGAGTTACTGTCCATTGAAGCGGTTGTGGTGCCAGGTAAAGGAAAGCAGACCTACACTGGTAAACTGGGTGATGTGATGCAGGAATCTATTCAGGCCGCCGTTACTGTGGTCAGGACCCGTGCCGACAGTCTGGGTATCGACAAGGCATTTTTCGGCGACCATGATTTTCACATTCATGTGCCGGAGGGCGCGACGCCAAAAGATGGGCCCAGCGCCGGCATTGGGATGTGTACTGCGCTGATCTCTAGCGTGACCGGAATACCGGTGCGTTCGGACGTTGCCATGACTGGTGAAATTACCTTGCGTGGTGAAGTATTGCCGATTGGCGGCCTCAAGGAAAAGTTACTTGCTGCCCATCGCGGCGCGATTAAAATGGTCATCATCCCGCAGGAAAATGAGAAAGATCTGGTTGAGATATCCGATGAAATTAAAGCGGATCTGGACATTAAGCCTGTGAAATGGATAGACCAGGTTATGGAAATTGCGCTGACTGAAATGCCCACCGCAAAAGCAGTCGATAAAACGGTTGACGATGGTGCGCCCCAGGGCAGCCAGAAATCGATTCCGAAACCGGCGCCACGCCACTGATATTCCGTTTAAAAATCAACGCTCTCGATCAAATTATTGACGACTGGGTTTAACCAAAGCGCCAAACTGGATTTGGCGCAAACCCTTGTGGTTACTGGCTTTACCGCGATTTTTTTTATAAGTCAATGTTGTATTTTAATCTTAAAAGGAACATCATAGCGCTGCGATGAGGGGTGTCGTTTTGCTTGAATTCGGAGCCGAGGGATCTTTTCACTAGGCGCCCGTTTCAGCTCATCGCAAAACCCAAAACGAAGTGGACGCATGCACCCCGCAAGAGGCTGTATCGTTCGCTGAAATCTTTACTTTTCAAACCATCACACCTTGAGGAAATAAGCGTGAATAAATCTGAATTGATCGACCTAATCGCGGCCCGTGCTGACATTTCAAAATCGTCTGCTGGTGACGCTCTGGAAGCCGTGCTTGATGGCATCACCGGGTCATTGTCTATGGGCCAAAGTGTCACACTGGTAGGCTTTGGAACCTTCTCTGTAAGCCGCCGCGCAGCCCGCGATGGACGTAACCCGCGTACTGGCGAAACCATTAAAATCAAGGCCTCAAATCTGGCCAAATTTAAAGCTGGTAAAGCCTTAAAAGATGCATTAAACTAGCGCCGCTTTTGAGGGTGGGCTCTGTTATTTAGCGGTGCTTTGCAGTTTTTTCAGTAGCGCAATACACCGTCAAAAAACACCCATGGGTGCTTAGCTCAGTTGGTAGAGCATCGCCCTTACAAGGCGAGGGTCAGAGGTTCAAGTCCTCTAGCACCCACCAGATTTTTCTGTAGAGCGGGATTTTGGGATGCTGTGCAGAACATAAGTCAGGCACAAATCCAAACGCCGCAAGACCCGTCTTGCGGCGTTTGTTATTAACATTTGGTGCTGACTTAGATTTAGTAATGCTGAAAATGGAGCGGTAGTTCAGTTGGTTAGAATACCGGCCTGTCACGCCGGGGGTCGCGGGTTCGAGTCCCGTCCGCTCCGCCATTTCAGCAAAAAAAAACGAGCTATAGCTCGTTTTTTTTTGTGCGTAAGTTGCGGTGTTAAACGACTGGATTATACTGGTCGAATATGTCCGGTTATGGCGTGACGGGCTTTCCTTCACTGTCGAGAATAATCACTTCGCCGAGCTCCAGGGCTCGAATTTTCTGCTCAATTTTGTCTCGGTCGCCTACCACCAGCCAGGTCATACTATCCGGATCGATGTAGTCTTTGGCGGCTTGATTTACCGCAGCTAGATCGATTTCGCGAAGTTCCCTTACATAATGATCCCAGTAGTCATCTGGTAGCTTGTAACGCACCATAGTAGTGAGATCGCCCTCCACCGATGCAGCCGTCTCCCAGCGGCCGGGAAGTGTCAGAGTCCGTTTATCAAGGGATCGCGCTAACTCATCTTCGCTGGCGGGTTTATCGCTGGTTATGGACTTCAGCTCGCGATAGATCTCAAGCATTGATTCAGCGGTTTTATCGGTTTGCACCGGTGCCCGTACCATAAATGGCCGCTGCGCTTGCGTGCCATTTATTGAGCTGCGGGCCCCATAGGCCCAGCCCTTGTCCTCGCGCAGATTCATGTTGATACGTGAATTAAAGCTCGCGCCCAGCACCTCATTCATTAACTGCAGTGGCAATTCATCTTCGAAACCATAACGCGGCATCATGCTGGCACTGAAGATAGCCGATTGCTCGGAATCAGGTCGATCAACCAGATAAATTTTTGCACTACTGGCCGGTGCCACCGCCGCGATGGCTATGGGATCGGGTGTCCCAGTAAGCATTACGGAAAATGCCGCTTCCAGCTTGGGTTTCAGGCTGGCCATGTCGGTGTCGCCAACCACGATCAGTGTGGCGTTATCGCTTTTGAACCAACGTTGATGAAATTGCTGTAAATCAGCGACCTCAATGCTGCTGACACTGTCTTCATCACCCGACCCTGAAAATGACGCTGCATACGCGTGGTCTTCTCCATACAGTATGCTCGGCAGCAGACGAAAGCCGAGGCCGAACGGCGACGATTTCTCCTGCGAAATGCTGGCCAGTTGCTGTTGTTTGAGTCGTTCTAATTCATCTGTAGGAAAGCTCGGCTTGAGGATAACTTTGGCGTATAGGTCCAGCGATTCATCCAGATGTTCAGTAAGCGTGTTCAAGGTTACGCTGGAGTGATCCAATCCAGCGCTACTGCCAATTCTGGAGCCCATTTGCGACAAAATAGTGCTGATTTCCAGGGCGTCCAACGAACCCGCACCCTCGTCGAGCATTTGCATGGTCAGGTTTGCAGTGCCGGCTTTGGCACCCTTATCCGCCGAAAAACCGCCATTTACCAACATGGTCATGCGCACCACCGGCACCGCATCGCGGCGTGCCAGCAGTACTTTCAGGCCGTTTTCAAGTTTGGTGGTCTCAAACTTATCAAACGCCACCTCCGGCGCGGCACCAATCTCCGGCACCCCTTTGCTACGATCAACCTGCTCGGCTGCTGCGCTATAGCTTGGATAGGGCAAAACGCGTAGTACATATTCGCCGTCAGTTAACCATTCACGCGCGGCCGCCATCAGTTCCTGTTTGCCGGCCTGTTCCAGTCGCGCGAAATTTTTCAAATAGTAATTCGGGTCACCACCGAACACCTGACTCCGCGCCAGTATGTCTGATTTACCACCAAAGCCACCGACCCGTTCCAGACCGCGCACGAAGCCCGCCTTGGCATTGGTCTTCACTCTAGCCAGTTCTTGCTTAGTGGGGCCCTTGGCAATAAATTTTGCTAACTCCTCATCGATGGCTTGCTCGATGTAGTCCAGTTTTTCAACCTCGTGCGCAGACGCGATGATGCCGAATAATCCGCCAATCTCTGAGTTAAACGAGAACGCGCTGACATCGGAGGCAACCCGTTCTTTGTAGACCAGCCGGTTGTACAGCCGCGAACGTTTATCCGAGGACAAAACCCCTGACACCATACTTAAGTCAGTGGCCGCATCACTGCCCCATTCTGGCACATTCCATATTTTATAAACCCGCGCCTGCGGTACCCGGTCATACATGGTTTGCACATGCTTTCCGCTGCGTTTGGCAATCCATTTACTTTGTCGCACCTGCGGCGGGCCGGCATCGATATGGCCAAAGTATTTTTCAGCTAACTGCTTAACCTCCTGAGGGTCGACGTCACCGGCCACCACCAGCGTGGCATTAGCCGCGCCATACTTGGTCTTAAACCACTCGTAGACATCATCTAGCGAGGCCGCGCTCAAGTCTTCCATGGAGCCAATTACACTCCAGGAGTAGGGGTGCCCGGCCGGGTATACATTCTTTAAAATGGTGCCGAAGACGCGTCCGTAGGGCTGATTTTCGCCTTGACGCTTTTCGTTTTGAACCACACCGCGCTGTTCGTCTAATTTGGCCTGGTCAATGGCGCCAAGCAAGTGCCCCATTCGGTCAGACTCCATCCACAGAGCCATTTCCAATGCATTTTTAGGTACCACCTCGAAATAATTAGTTCGGTCTTGATTGGTAGTGCCGTTCATGCCGGTGGCACCGACTCGGTCGAAGGGCTTGAAAAAATCATCGTTGTAGTTTTCCGAACCGTTAAACATCAAGTGCTCAAACAGGTGTGCAAAGCCGGTACGACCTTGTTTCTCGTCTTTGGAACCCACGTGGTACCAGATATTCACCGCCACGATGGGGGCCTTTTTGTCTTCATGCACGATTACGGTTAAGCCATTGTCCAGTACGAATTTCTGGTAATGGATTGACAGTTCGCTGTCGCTTGAGGTGCCGTCTCGAGAGTCTTTTGTGCTAGCGGAGCTAAAGTTCACCGCCACAGTGAGGGCGGCGGAGCAAATTAGAAGAAGAATCTGTTTCATAATTGAGAATCGCTGCAGGTGATTGTTAGTATTAATGGTGACAAGAGGAAGCCCTAAGAATGCCAGTATAGCCCAAGGTTTTAAGCACCAAAGAATTACAGTTTGGTAGGCATTAGGGGATTTGCCAGGCAATGCCGTCTAATCGGCGCCATTTCAAGCGCAATTATGCAGGCATTTGTTTTGTTTGCTTGTTTGGCTGCACTATAATACGCCGCTGAATTTTGCAGAAATTAAGCAGGAACAATCTATGTTAACTGAAATTCGTGATCGCTCTTCGGGCGCGTTTGCCTGGGTGATAGCCGCACTGATAATTATCCCCATGGCGTTTTGGGGGGTGCAGGAATATGCCGGCACCGGATCTGATTTGACCGTGGCCGAAGTGGGTGAACAAACAATTTCGCAATCTGAATTTCAGGCGCGATTGTCGAATGAACAGCAGCGGATGCGTCAATTGATGGGTGACCAGGTCAATAATGAAATGCTAACCAGTGCCCGCTTCAAGGAAAGCGTATTGGAGCAGATGATCAATCGCGCAGTGATAGAGAACTTGGCAGAACAGCAGGGCTACCGTATTAGTGATCAGCAATTGGCCGAGGTCATCAAGTCTGCGGATCTGTTTCAAACCGAAGGTCAGTTTGATCAGGCGGCCTATGATCGTTATCTTGCCTCCAGTACCTATTCACGTACCCGCTATGAACAGGAATTGCGAGCCTCGCAACGCCTGGGTCAGGTGGTTGGGGGTTTCCAGGAATCGGCGCTGGTATTGCCAGAGGAAGTTGTAGCGCTGCTGGAGTTTCAGGCAGAACAACGTAGTTTCGACCTGATTTCCGTAAAACGCGCTGATTTTGAGGGGCAGGCTGCTCCTACGGAAATGGAAATCGCCAATTTTTATGCTGACAATAAAGCACAATTCATGCGCGGCGAACGGATGTCGGTGGCCTTTGTTGAACTGAAGATGGATGAATTGAGTACGGATATTGAAATCGACGAAGATGAATTGCGAGCCATCTACGAGCAAAGCGCTGAAAGTTTTGTTTCGACAGAAAAGCGCGATACCCGTCACATACTTCTTAGCACTGGTGGTGATCAGGATGAAGATAAACAGCGTGCTGCAGCGGAGGCGCTGGTGGTGCAACTACGCGCTGGTGCGGATTTTGCTGAATTAGCCAAAGCCAACTCGGATGACCCTGGCTCGGCCGCTGCGGGCGGCTCGCTGGGGCTGGTTGAAACCGGCCAGATGGTGCCGGAGTTTGAACAGGCAACGTTTGAGCTGGCAGAAGGTGAGATCAGCGATCCAGTCTTGTCGCCCTTTGGTTTTCACATTATTCAGGTGACCGAAATTCAGGAATCTGAACAGCAACCATTTGAAGACGTGAAGTTTGAACTTATGCAGGAGGAGCGCGAACGAGTTGCCACAGATCGCTTGCTCGAAAAAGTGGATCAGCTCAAAGACCTGGTCTATGAGCAATCAGACAGTCTGGAGCCCGCCGCTGATGCGTTAGGCCTGACCGTTCAACAATCGACTTTGTTTGAGCGCGGTGCGGGTGAAGGCATTGCGGCCTACCCTGTGGTGCGCGATGCGGCCTTTGCGGAAGAGGTTCTGGTTGAGGGTAATAACTCCGAGCCTATTGAAATTGCTGAAGGGCATTATGTTGCTTTACGCAAATTGGCGTATGAAGAACAGCAGCCAAAACCCGTGGCCGAAGTCTATGAGCAAATTAAAACCGCATTGATTACTGAAAAGGCTACGGCGGCGGCACAACAAGCCGGTGCCGAGCTAATGCAGCGTGCGCAGGACGATTGGCAATCGCTGGTCAGTGCCGCCGATTCCGAAAACCCGACGTTCAGTGCCAGTTCGCATACGGTGTCGCGTGCGCTACCTGATGCCACACTCAACCCCCAGGTGCTGCAGATGGTGAACCGACTAAGTTTGAGTGATAACCAGCCTGTCATCGAGTCGGTGACCGACAATAACGGTGATTTTCACATCGTCCGTTTAACTGACGTGAAGGCCGGCGATATCAACAGCCTAAGCGAACAGATTAAGGAAAGCACCCGTCAACTAGTGGCGCAACGCAATGGTCAATCATTGGTTAATACCTATATTGAAGGATTGCGCGCCGAGTTGCAGCCGCAGGTTAACCGGGATCTGCTTTAATATTATGGAACAGCGGAAATTGGAGACGTCGCCATGATTATCAAACCGAAAGTACGCGGGTTTATCTGCACCAATGCGCACCCGGTCGGTTGCGCTGTAAACGTGCAGCAGCAGATTGAATACATTCGTCAGCACCGCTTCGCTGATGATCAGGGAACGCCGAAGAATGTGCTGGTGATCGGCGCATCAACCGGCTACGGGCTGGCCTCCCGTATCACCGCGGCCTATGGCTATGGGGCCGCCACGCTCGGGGTGTTTTTTGAAAAACCACCAACCGAGCGTAAGACGGGGTCCGCCGGCTATTACAATGCCGCCGCTTTCGAGGCACGAGCGAAACAGGATGGTTTGTTTGCGAAGAGTATCAATGGTGACGCCTTCTCCAACGAGTGCAAACAGCAGGCCATCGAGATAATTCGCGACAAAATGGGGCAGGTAGATCTGGTTGTTTACAGTCTGGCCTCACCGCGCCGTACCGATCCGATTAGTGGTGAAATGTTCAGTTCTACCCTAAAGCCAATCGGCGAGGCGTATACCGCCAAGAATCTGAATACCGACTCCCGGGTGGTGGGAGAGGTGACTGTTGAGCCGGCCACGCAGCAGGAAATTGACGACACCGTTAAGGTAATGGGCGGTGAAGACTGGGGGCTGTGGATAGACGCGTTAAACGATGCCGGGCTGCTGGCCGAGGGCTGCAAAACCGTCGCCTATACCTACATCGGCGACAAGTTGACCAAACCGATTTATGGTCACGCCACCATTGGCAAAGCCAAAGAACATTTAGATACCACGGCCGCTGAACTGAACGCGAACTACGCCGTTAACGCGCGGGTATCAGTGCTCAAGGCCGTGGTAACGCAGGCCAGTTCGGCGATCCCTGTGATGCCGTTGTATCTGTCAATATTATTTAAAGAAATGCAGGCAGATGGCTCGCATGAGGGCTGTATCGAACAGTTGAGGCGGCTTTTTCAAGAGTGCCTCTACCACGCTCAACCGAGGGTGGATGAGGCTGGTCGCTTTCGAGTTGATGAATTAGAGCTGCGCCCAGAATTACAGGCTCGTATCGAGGCAATCTGGCCCCAGGTAACAACGGAGAATCTGTCAGAATTAACGGACTTTGCTGCCTATCAGGCGGAATTTTTACGCCTCTTCGGATTTGGTATCGACGGTGTTGATTATGACGCCGACGTTGAGCCGCTGGTAGCGGCTGACTTCTCTTAAGACAGACTTACCTTAGGTGAGCATGACAATGGAAAAGGATCAGTTACAGCAGATTATCGACAACCAGACCCGCCAGTTGGCCCTGCAAGAGGAGCACTTAGCCAAACAACAGGCAGCGCTGGAAGCGCAACAGGAGGCGCTCGCCTACGCCCGTAAGCAGTTTGAGCGTGCTGAAGCGTTGACCAAGCGGGCTGAAGGCGTGCAAGACAAAGCCGCGGCGCTGCAGGACAAGGCCAAAATCGTGCTTTATGTGGTTTTTGCCGGCGGGATGTTGTTGATTGGCATACTGTTTTTTAAAGCATTACGCCTGTTCTAGCAGACGCCAGCGAAATCAGCCGGTTTTAAAAAATCTTTTTGTCACTGAGTTCCACAACGCCGTTGCGGTAGCTGGTGCAGGCAAAACCGTCCACATGTATGGATATCACCGGCAGCCAATGACAGTCAGCACGTTGCGGTAGCGCGTCCAGAGTGCTGGTAAGATCTGCGCCGCTTATGGTTCTAATTAGCTCAACCCGCGCCTTAAATTGTGCCTCGCTAACGGTCTCCATTGACTGAAACAGGTCGGTACGCAGGCTGAGTGGCGTGCCGTCAATAAACTCGGAAGTGATGGCCAATGACTGAACTTCAGAGGCATCGCTGGGCAATTCCAGATAAATATAATAGGGAGTTCGCCCCGGCCATTCGATGGGTTCCACTTCGTAGGCTTTAAAACGTGCGCTGGCGTGCAGGTGCACACCATCATCGGCGATTACCTGGGCAATGGGTCGCTCGTTGTAGATCAACCAAAGTCCGGCCAATAGGCAGGAAATCTGTAATACGCCGATCATGGTTAAATCGAATTTCAGAGACTTTTTGGCGCGATCAAATACAATCAGCGTCAATACCGGGCCGAGCACTAAATCAACACCAATTAGAATCTTCAGGCCTTCAATGCCGCCTGCATAGATTAGCTCGGCTGGAAACCAATAGAAAAAGATCACCGCCAGCATCACCAGCAAAATGAGTATGCTGATGGCCAGATGAGTGGCGAATGCCGCGTATCGAGTGGTAATGCTTATGGCCATGATATTCTCCGTTGAATGGACCAACCGGGGTCAGCTGAGGTGTCTTTCCTGCGACGCATGATAGAAAATAACCAGAAAAATTCAAGCCTGCCAAATTGCGCCGTCGATACGTCGGGTGCATCGCCCAGCCAATCTCTGTTATTGGGTCAGTTTGTGGAAACCTACGAGCAATTACAGGGGCAGCCCGAAGCAGCGGCGTGTCTCGTAATCGGCACCCCAGAGGGCTTGCAGGTGGAATGGCGGCACGGCACCGCCAAATCATTACATTTGCACATCGACATCAAGTCATTTGTGCGTATGCAACGCAGTTTCCCGGCGCCGCGGCAAACCGGCTTCAATCAGGCTTTAGGGCGTCGCAGCCGCAGAATTGTTGATGCCACTGGCGGCTGGGGTACGGACGCGTTGCGAATGTGTGCCCAAGGCCTCGATGTCACTATCATAGAGCGTCACCCTTTGATGGGGTTGCTGCTCACCGATGCCATGCAGCGCTTGTCAGCCACCGATTGGGCTGAGCGCAACCGGGTGGCGATACCGCGCGTTGTGATAGGCGATTCAATTACAACTTTGCAAAGCATGGAAGCGCAGGCCGATTGTGTCTATCTCGACCCGATGTATCCGCTGCGGCGTAAGGGCACTGCTGCCGTTAACAAGTATATGCAGTTCCTGCAGTGGCTGGTGGGCCCTGATGGCGACGCAGCGCAACTGCTGACAGCCGCGCTACAGGTCTGCAAACGGGTGGCGGTGAAGCGCCCGGATGCGGCATCGCCGATACAAGCGAATCCGGATACCGCATTCTCCAGTAAACTAGTGCACTATGACGTGTATCTAACGCGAGACAACTCGCCACCCGATTCGCAATAATCAGACTAATCAGCAGAGTATGGCGCTACCTACTTTTTTTCACCCCGAGCTAAGCGATCAAAGCGCGTCAGTAACCTTGTCGACGAGCGAATCTGCGCATGCTGGTCGGGCTCGCAGGCTCGTACCCGGTGCGCAGGTGTTGTTGTTAAATGGCCGGGGCTTGGTCGCGGCGGCAAGCATCGCTGAAATAGGGCGCAAAGAAGTAGTTGTGTTGTGCCGCAGCTTCGAAAACCATCCGCGTAGGGATTCGCGGGTGAGTATTGCCTGCGCGGTTCCTAAAGGCGACCGCGGGCGTTACATGGTTGATAGCCTGACACAGTTGGGAGTGGATCGTGTGATACCGCTTGAATGCCATCGTTCGGTGACAAAATTTTCCAATAACATGGCCGAAAAATGGCGGCGCTACACGGTAGAGGCCTGCAAACAATCACAAAACCCTTGGTTGCCGGAGATTGCTGACCCGATGTCGTTGGCGCAACTGTTGCAACAATTCGACGAATCGGAAACCACGCTCTATCTAGCGGAGGGCAACGGCACCCAGGCGAGCGCTCGAGGGCCTGATAAGAGTCTGGTGCTGATCGGGCCCGAGGGCGGTTTCACTGAGGCTGAGATGGAGCTTGCACGGGCGCATGGCGCGCACAGCCTGAAATTAGGGCCGTATATTCTACGCACGGAAATCGCCGCGATCGCTGCGCTGCAGACCTTAGGTTGATTATTGTGGCGGCTCTGGGCTGAGTTATGCAGTGTTGTGAAAGCAATGCGAATGTGGCAAGGTCTACTGATGGTAGTCGGGGTGTTGCTTGCGCAACGATGTTTATAAACAATTCTAATCCACCAGTTTATCTCTAAATGCTTCAGTCAAAACCGGGCCGAGATTCTGCGATAGAGTCACTGCTTAGCCAGAACCTGCAGTGTTTGGCGGAGGCCGAAGCCCTGCTGAATGAGTTACCAGCCCAACATTTCGCGGCTGAGTCGGCACCTGCTTTCGAGTCCACTATCGGCGCACACATGCGCCATGTGCTGGAACACTATGACTGTTTTTTGCAGCAGTTGCGTGGCGGTACTCTATGCTATGAGGCGCGTGCGCGCGACCCAAGACTGGAACGGAATCGTGATTTGGCAATCGATAAGCTGCGACTTCTGATCAATCAATTACGCGCCGGGGCTTTCGATTCTGTGCCGGATGGGCTGCAAATCTCCAGCGGTCAATTTGACGCTGGTGTGCCATCAACCCTGGCTCGGGAACTGCTGTTTTTGTACGAACACAGCGTGCACCATTTCGCCCTGATCGCAGCCATAGCAAGAAGTCTGGGCCACCAACCGCCTGCGGGCTTTGGTGTAGCGATCGCCACGCTTTGTAACAACGAGGGGGGCGCTGTTGAGCCGCGATTGATGCCAGCAGCGAATTCCCGACTGCAGGGTTAAGCCGCCACCAATGTGCACACTGACCTGGTTTCTCAATAGTGACGGATATGAGCTGTTTTTCAATCGTGACGAAAGTATCGCTCGGGCGCGTGCACAATTGCCGACCGTGCAAGCAACGGAGCAGGTGCAATATATTGCGCCCACGGACGCAGATGCGGGAGGCACGTGGATAGCGGTTAACCAGCATGGGATCGCTGTTTGTCTGCTAAATCACTATCAGTACCAACAAATGGCCAGTTACAAAAAATGGATCAGCCGTGGGGAAGTAGTACGCCAGTTTGCCGGCCTATCGACGCTGGCGGAGGCCAGGCCACGTTTTAGAAAGTTAGCGCTACAGGATTATCGGGCCTTTCGGATGCTCATCATCGATGCCGGCGGCAAAAACTGCCTGTGTGTCTGGGATGGGCATCAAGCCAGGGTGGAGCAACAAGTGACGCCTTTGAAATCGTCATCGGCGGCAGATGCGCACCGGGTAAAGAGATTGCGGCGTGATTTGTTTGCTACCTCGGGTCTGGCACAGTCTCAACAACGTGACGCATTTCTGGATTATCACGCCAGCCACGTGCCGAACAAATCAGCACACTCAGTTTGTATGCATCGGCCGGAAGCAAATACTGTCAGTCTCAGTCACCTGCGGGTAACGGCCGATGAAGTTCAGTTCCGCTATGCTGACGGTGCGCCCTGTGCCGCGCCCCTGGGAAGGGCCTTGAGCCTACCGCGGGTCTCGCCGACTGCGAGCCCTTTGGCACTGGTATCGGCAGAGTAGATGTGGCGCTGACACATCCAATTAAACAATGGCCCTAACTCCTGACATGTTTGAGAAACTGACGCGCCTGATCGCCGGCGACATGGTAGCCGGGCATTACGCAGTGCGATTGGCGAACAGTGACGCGGAAATCGCTGCAGCCCAGAAACTGCGCTACGAAGTTCTATTTCAGGAGAGCGGAGGTCGGGTCACCCGAGAGATGCTTAACACCGAACGCGAAGAGGACGAATGGGACAATGTCGCGTATCACGTAATCGTAATCGATACAGAGAAGCAAGATCAGGTGGTTGGAACGGTGCGGCTGGTCAGTAATACAAATTTGAAAGAAGGGCAGCGTTTCTACACTGAACACGCTTTTAATATAGATCGCTTGCGAGCGCGTTATGATTCGATTCTGGAGCTGAGTCGAGCCTGCGTATCGCCCGACGGGCGTGGTGGCGCAATATTGATGCTGATGTGGAAATTCACTATTCAGTTTATCGAGCACAATAACTATCAGTTATTATTTGGGTGTGCCAGCTTCAAGGGCATAGATTATCAGGCGCACACAGATATATTGTCTTACCTGTATCATAATAATCTTGCAACAGCACAGTTGATGCCGGTTCCGACAGGTGACGTTGATAGCGTCGCCATCGCTGATTTTAAGCAGCCACCGACGGCTGGGGAAAAGCACGGCAAGGTGCCCACTCTGTTGCGAGGCTATTTAAAAATTGGCGCCAGGATCAGCGAGCACGCCATTATCGACCCCGTATTCAATACCACGTTTGTTGCAATCTATGTTGATGCACAGGAAATGTTCCAGTCTGATCATGCGCTGGTTACCAAGGCATTGCCGGAAGCTTGAATAAACAGCCGGAAGCCTGAATAAACAGCCAGAAGTTTGAATAAACAGCAGGAAGCATAGATAAACGAGAGTGGCAGCAAAACGTAACTATCTCCATCCGCTATGGCGGGTGCCCGCAGTGCTACTGTGGATTGGCGCGTTGCCACTGATCTACATGGTTGCGAACTTCTTGCGTCTCAAGTGGAGTAGCGACGTGCCTCACTGGTTCCATCGAGGCATGTGTTTTATTTTTGGATTACGTGTGAGTTTCAGTGGCGCTCAACATTCCGAGCCGCCAATTCTATTTGTCAGTAACCACATCAGCTATCTGGACATTTTTGCCATGGGTTCGATCCGGGCCTATTTCATCGCAAAGTCCGAGGTAGCGTCCTGGCCGGTGTTGGGGGCCTATGCGCGCTTTCAAAATACACTTTTCTTTGAGCGTTCGGCCGGCAGGGCCCGGCAGCAATTGACCACCATGCAGGCGCACTTGAGAGGGGGTAAAAGCCTGATCCTGTTTGCCGAGGGCACCAGTACGCAGGGTGTACATGTGGAACCGTTTAAATCGAGTTTATTCGAGGCGGCCAATCTGGCTATTGGTGATATGCAAAGCGGCCCCGCGGTGCCAATTCAACCCATCACCATTGCCTACACGCACCAAGCGGGCCGCAAGATGGACCAGTCGGTACGGGACAACTACGCGTGGTACGCCAAAATGAAATTCGGCTCGCACGCGCTCGGCCTATTTTCTTTATGCACAGTTGACGTGAAAATACATTTTCATCCGGTCTGCTATCTCGCTGATTTTGATAATCGAAAACAATGCGCTGATTTCTGTCAGGCTCAAGTGGCGGCGAAATTGGCCGAATTATTGCAATGACCTAATCGTCAGGCCCGGTCTCAAATTAGGCAGGCGGGCTACGCCCGCGACTGACTATAATTAATGAAATAAATCAGAATCGATCACCCTCGACCAGTATCTCAGGAGTTAATTATGCACAGAATAGTAAATTTAATCGTCGCAGCAGCGTTGCTGTTATCACTGAGCCCGGCCGCCTGGGCAGTAGACCCGACCTATACTGAATTTTTTTCCAATAAAGCCATTCGCGGATACGACTCCGTTGCCTATTTCACACAGGGTAAAGCAGTTGAGGGGAAAGAGCAGTTTACGACTGATTATAATGAGGCACAGTGGCTATTCAGCTCGCAGGAACATCTGGATCTGTTCAAACAGAACCCACAAAAGTATGCCCCACAATACGGTGGATATTGCGCATATGCGGTATCTAAAAATAGCACCGCTTCCACGCAGCCGGACCTGTTTACTATTGTGGACGATAAGTTGTATCTAAACTACAGCAAAGGAATTCAAAAAAAATGGCTGGCGGATACCAAAAATTTTATTCGGCTGGCTGATCAGAACTGGCCGGGAATTTTGGCCGATTAACACATAGCGCTTGGTGGCGGGGAACTTACCTGATTTTGTTGTTGTCGAAATTTGGCGCATTGTCGCCGTTCCAACGCAGTTCCTTGAGCGCACTCGCGGCGCTGCTGTTTTATGGTGGCTGGGCCTATCTGGTTAATAGTATGCATGGCCCTATGGCAGCCACCAAAGCAGCGCTGGTACAGGGCAGTTATAGCATGGTGCTGACCTTCGTGATGGCGGTGATGGTGGAAACAATCTATTGGTATTTTGGTAAGTTGTTTAAGCACCTAAACGCCCAAATTTGGGCCACCATCGTGCTTAGCTGCGCTGTTGTCTTCTCTACTTCCTGGGGGGTGAACGCCTGGGCTGGAACGCCAGAGATATTTAATACGGTTATTTTGGGTTATGTTATTGGCGCGATATACACAACGTTGTATGTTTACGGTTTGGCACGACCAGCGCCGGTTTCAGAGGCTGGTTAACGGGTAATTTTTAAGTTTTTCTGATGTCTATTGGTCTCGTAATACTCGCAATCTATGTAATTGCGGTCATGAATATGCATTATCGCGGCAAGGTGCGGTTTCCCTGGTCACGTCAGTTCCTGACCCACACTAATTATCTGGCACCTTACAACCTTCTGATGAATGTCAGTTCCCGGCTGCCCAATGATGCTCTGTTGGATACAGATCAATTGGCGGACCTGCAAACCTTGCGTGATAATTGGCAGGTAATGCGCGACGAAGCTCTGCAATTATCCGCAGACGGCAAGATTAAAGCGGCAGACAGCCTAAATGATGTCGGTTTTAATTCTTTTTTTCGCACCGGCTGGACCCGTTTTTATCTGAAATGGTATGAAGATTATTTACCGTCCGCCGTCAGCCAATGCCCAAAAACGGTTGAGGTGTTAAAGCAAACGCCGTCAATCAAGGCTGCTATGTTCGCGTCGCTGCCGCCAGGCGGCGAGTTAAAACCACACCGTGACCCCTATGCGGGATCACTGCGCTATCATCTGGGGCTGGTGACGCCCAACAGCGATGATTGCTTTATTCTGGTCGATGGCCAGCGGCATTCCTGGCGCGATGGCGAAGATGTATTATTCGACGAAACCTTTATTCATGAAGCCTATAACAACACCGACCAGCAGAGGATCATTCTGTTTGCCGATGTGCATCGGCCGATGCGCTGGGGTTGGGTGGACAGACTCAATCATTGGGTGAGTGATAACATTATCAAGATTTCCTCGACCCAGAATGAAGCCGATGAGAAGGTGGGAGCATTAAATCGGGGCTTCGCGCAACTGTACAAGTTACGCACCAACGCGCGCAAAATAAAAAAGTGGAATAAACCGGTATACGTGGTGCTGAAATACGCCCTGTTTATTGGCTTAATCTACCTGCTGTTTTTCTAGTTTGATCTATCGGTCAATGCAGTGCCACTTACTGCTTGAATTTCTGCATTCGCAGGATCTGTTCGTTTAGCAACTTACTGCTGGTCTGAGCATCCTGCAACTGTTGTCGCGCTTTTTCGATAACAGCGGCCGGTGCCTTATCAGTAAAGGCCTTATTGTTGAGGCGCGATTCCACGCCGGCGATTTCCTTACTGCATTTCTCGAGTTCCTTCTGCAGGCGCTTGATTTCAGCGTCGGCGTCGATGAAAGAACCCAGTGGCACCAGTATTTGAGCCTCGCCCACTAATGCAGAGGCTGATTCGGGTGCGGCCGAAACGTCATCCAACACATCAATCGATTCAAAGCGGCCAAATTTAAGCAGATAGTGCCGATTGGCCTGCAAATAGGTCGTTTCTTGCGAGTTTAAGCCCGTTATAAGCACTGGCAAAGCGCGGCTGGGGCTGATGTTCATCTCACCACGGATATTCCGCACCCCGGTGATTACCGCTTGAACCCACTGCATTTCAGTGACGGCTGCGGGGTCTAGCTTGCTGTCATCACAAATGGGGTAGGCGCTATGCATGATTGTGTCGCCTTCGACGGCTGCCAGCGGTTTAAGTTGCTGCCAAAGCTGTTCAGAGATAAAAGGCATCACCGGGTGCACCAGCCGCAGCGCGGCTTCCAGTACGCGAACCAATGTCCGCCGCGTGCCTCTCAACTGTTCTCCCGTAGCATCGGCATCATTCAGCACCACTTTGGTGAGTTCTACGTACCAACTGCAGTACTCATCCCAAATGAAGCTATACAGTGACTGAGCCATTTGATCAAAACGATAGCCCTCGACATGTTTGGCGACATCCGCTTCGACCTCTTGCAAACGAGCAATAATCCAGCGATCCGCAAGACTGAGTTCGACAGGCCCATTATTCTGACCACAGTCCTGGCCCTCGCTATTGATCATCACATAGCGCGCCGCGTTCCAAAGTTTATTGCAGAAGTTTCGATAGCCCTCAACCCGTGCCAAATCAAAGCGGATATCGCGCCCCAGCGTGGCCTGGCTGGCAAAGGTGAAGCGCAATGCATCGGTGCCATAAGCCTCAATACCATTGGGAAATTGTTTGCGTGTGGACTTTTCTATTTTGGCCGCCATGCCGGGCTGCATCAATCCGCTGGTTCGTTTGCTCACCAGGGTTTCCAGATCAATACCATCGATCAGGTCAATCGGGTCCAGCACATTGCCTTTGGACTTGGACATCTTCTGGCCTTCCTGATCGCGCACCAAACCGTGAATATAGACTTCGTGGAACGGAACCTGGTCGGTGAACTTAAGTCCAAACATAATCATTCTGGCAACCCAGAAGAAAATAATATCGAACCCGGTTACCAGAACATTAGTCGGGTAATAGGTTTGCATCTCAGGCGTGTCCTGCGGCCAGCCCAGCGTGGAGAAGGGCCACAGGGCGGATGAAAACCAGGTATCCAGCACATCTTCATCCTGCCAAAGTTCGACACCTTCGCCAGCTTGTGTCTGTGCGTCGGACAACGATTCAGCGACGTAGATATTACCGCCTTCGTCATACCAGGCGGGGATGCGATGCCCCCACCAGATCTGCCGCGAAATGCACCAGTCTTCGAGGTTGCGCATCCATTCAAAGTAGGTGTTGCGCCAGTTATCAGGCACAAATTTAATATCGCCGTCTTCCACCACCTTAATGGCTTCACGCGCTAAAGGTTCAACCTTCACGTACCATTGATTGGTCAAAAAAGGCTCAATCACAGCGCCCGAGCGATCGCCACGGGGCACCATGAGTTTGTGATCATCAGTTTTTTGCAATAGGCCCTGTTGCTCCAGATCCGCGACTATTCGCTTACGTGCCTCGAAACGATCCAGGCCATGATAGGGCGAGCCGTCGAGTTTGATGGCGGCACTGGTCGACAGCACATTGATCATCTCAAGATCATGACGCTTGCCGACGTCGTAGTCGTTAAAGTCATGCGCCGGCGTGATTTTCACGCAACCAGACCCGAATTCCGGGTCGACGTAATCATCGGCGATGATCGGAATCTGACGGCCGGTGAGCGGCAGGTCGATTGATTGGCCAACCAGATGTGCGTAGCGTTCATCATCCGGGTGTACCGCCACCGCGCTATCGCCCAGCATGGTTTCCGGCCGCGTGGTGGCCACTACTAACTGTTGATCGCTGCCGCTGATGGGGTAGCACAAATGCCAAAGATGACCTTGCTCTTCAGTCGATTCGACCTCCAAATCGGAGACTGCTGTATGCAGCACCGGGTCCCAGTTCACCAGGCGTTTTCCCCGATAAATCAGCCCTTCGTTGTACAGTTGAATAAAGACGTTCTGCACCGCCTCTGACAGACCTTCATCCATGGTAAAGCGCTCGCGCTGCCAATCGATTGAAGCGCCCATGCGGCGAAGTTGTTGAGTTATGGTGCCGCCGGATTCTTCCTTCCACTGCCACACCCGCTCGGTAAATTTTTCGCGGCCCAGATCATGCCGGCTGATGTCCTGTGCCGCCAGTTGTCGCTCCACCACCATTTGCGTGGCTATCCCAGCATGGTCAGTGCCAACCTGCCACAGAGTCTGGTCTCCCCGCATACGGTGATAGCGAATCAGCAGATCCATTATGGTGTCTTGAAACGCGTGCCCCATGTGCAAACTGCCCGTGACATTGGGCGGTGGAATCGCGATACAGTAGGCGTTTTCACCAGACCCTTCGGTTCGCGTTGTTGCATCGGCGGCGAAGGCGTTACTGGCTTCCCAGCGGCGATAGATTGGCTGTTCAATCTCGCTGGGTTGATATTGATTGCTGGTTTTTTCAGTCATACCGAAACAGGCTTGCGCCGGAGTAAAGTCTGATGAGGGTTGCGAAGGGCGAAATTATACGTGAGAGATGCCGGGGTGCAGCAACTATTACAGCTCGATTGGGTGCGTTTTAAGTTCGAAACCTTCTTCTTTATAAACCTTGAAACGCCCGCGCGCAGCGCTCTTATCGGCTTCATCGGGTTCAACTATTTCGACAATGCGATCGAAGTGATGATTAAACACGGGCACGGTGCCGGCCATGTTTACCAGCACATCAAAATGGCTACCTAAATCTTCCGGTACAACCTGATCCACCTGTGCAATAAAAACCTTACAAGGGGTTGGGGTCGCCTCGAGCCCGTTGCTGGTCAGGATTTCATGTGCCACAAAACTGGTGTCACTAAATGACCATAGCACCTGATCCAGGCGCTCCAGATTGGGCTCGGTATCCGTAACCATCAACACGGAGCGTTGCAGGCGACTTAATTTATTGCTCAGGCGGCTGGCCAGCTTATAGCGGGCGTCCACTATCTGGTTGCTTATCAGATAAAAATCGACCTGCTTGGCCATGGGGCTCGAACCGTCGCGCGATGCGGGCGGTAATCAGCAGCGATCGATCAGGTATTGCGTCAGCACCGGCACTGCACGTCCACTGGCGCGTTTGCCGACTGTGCCTCCCCACGCCGTGCCGGCGATATCAAGGTGCGCCCAGCGAAAATCTTTGGTGAAGTATGATAAAAAGCAGGCGGCGGTGATGCTACCGGCGCTGGCACCGCCGATATTGGCGAGGTCTGCGTAATCGCTGCGTAATTGCTTTTTATAGCTGTCGTTAATCGGCAGTTGCCAGGCGTAATCCAAGCTGGTTTCACCGGCCGCGAGCAGGTCATCTACCACCTCCTGATCATTGCCCATCACCCCCGCGGTCTGGTGACCGAGCGCCACAATTACCGCGCCGGTCAGGGTAGCAATATCGATTACCGTGGCCGGTTTGAAACGCTTGGTGTAGGTCAGTGCATCACAGAGTATCAATCGCCCTTCAGCGTCGGTGTTCAAGATTTCAATGGTTTGCCCCGACATGCTGGTCACCACATCCCCGGGTTTGTTGGCCAGCCCATCAGGCAAGTTTTCAGAGCTGGGTATAACGCCCACCACATTGATCGGCAGCTTTAGTTCGGCGGCGGCCAATATCGCACCAAACACGCTGGCAGCTCCACACATGTCGTATTTCATCTCATCCATTTTGGCGCCCGGTTTAAGCGATATACCGCCCGCATCAAAGGTCAGCCCTTTACCAACCAGCGCGTGGGGCGCCTGTTTCGCATCTTTAGCGCCGTTGTATTGCATGACGATAAGTTTGGCCGGTTGTCGTGAGCCCAAGCTCACCGACAACAACGAACCCATGCCCAAATCCTGCATGTCTTTTTCGCTAAGAATCTTTACTTTGAGCTTGTGAGACTTACCAAGTTTGCGCGCCTGGGCCGCTAAATAGGTCGGCGTGCACACATTGCCGGGCATGTTGCCCAGAGTTTTGGCCAGATCCTTGCCCTTATTGATGGCTATGCCGATGGCCGCGCCCTTTTTGGCTTCCGCCGCGGCACCGCGGTCTGCGCATCGCAGGGTAATGTTAAAAGTAAACCCGGGTTTCTTATCGCGCGCCGCCTTCGGTTGCTTTACATAGCGATACTCAACGTCGCCCATGGCTTCGATCAAGTGCCTGGCCAGGGTTTGGAAATCACACTTGGCCGCAACGGCATCTGCGATTATGTTTACCTTGCCCTGCCGTTGCTGTTTAAGGTGTTTGGCAAGCGACTCCATTAAACTGCGCACATTAGCCGCCGATAGTGATTTTGCCGCGCCCGCGCCCAGCAATACGACGCGCTCAGGGCCCCCATCTGCTGGTACCGGCAAATCAAGAATTTGCCCTTTTTTGGCTTCAAACAGCTCTGCCTTTTGCGCACGGGATATGGCCTGCCGTACCGCTTTATTCAGTTGTGCAAATTGCGCACCGATATTCGAGGCCGGTTTGGCGACCAGCACCAAACAGGCGGGGCTGGAATCAATTTTCTGGGAAGACGTTATCGAGTATTTCACAATTATTACCTTGCTGGTCGGTTGCTGAAGAGGGGCACTGAATCACATCCCGCCGCCTCATTACACTGTAAGTATTTGACGCGCCAAGGGGCGTCAAATCTGCTACTGTTGCGGCATCAAAAATGCCTTTGATGGGCGGGGATTATACCTTCAATTTGACCACGGGCGTTACCGGCGATTTGCAGGCAGACCCACAATCTAATTTATTTCAATTCATGATAATCAATCGCGCATTTATCAACGAAATACTGCGTACCGCATTGGCTGTGACGTTGGTTATTGTGGCCATTTTTCTGGTCACCCGCGTGATGGGATTTCTCAATCAGGCCGCGGAAGGGATTATTCCGGTGAGCGGTGTATTCAGCTTGGTGGGGCTGAAAATGATCGCCTATCTGGATGTCATGTTGCCGTTGATGTTTTATATCGCGCTGATAATGGTTCTTAACCGCTGGCACAATGACCATGAGATGGCGGTGCTGGCCAGCGCTGGCATCGGCATGGCGCATTGGTTAAAACCGCTATCGATATTGATCATTGCAGTGGGCGGACTGGTGGCATTTTTCTCGTTTTACCTGACGCCGTTGTCGATCGGCAAAGGCTTCGCGTTGGAGCGCCAGTATCGTGATAGCAATGAAGTCTCGGGTGTGATAACCGGCAAATTTGTCGAGGCCAAAGATGCCAATGGCGTGTACTTTGTCGAGGACTACAACCGGCGAACCGGCAATTATGAAAATGTATTCGTTTATCGTGCATCGTTCGAACGAGAAGGGGTGGTGGTGGCACAGACTGCCTACCGTACTGAGGATGAGAAAACCCAGGACCAATTTCTGGTGTTGATGAACGGCACTCGCTATGAGGGCAACCCCGGCACACCGGATTACCGCGTAGTGGATTTTGAGAAATATGCGGTGCGTATCGAGCCGCGCAACCAGACCAAGCTGTACCTGCCTATTCGGGCTCGCTCAAATAAAGAGTTGCGTGAATCAGAGGTGCCCGCACACAGGGCTGAATGGTACTGGCGGCTGGCCAAGGTATTTACTCTGCCAATATTGGCCTTATTTGCGCTGGCGCTCAGCCACGTCGACGCGCGGCGCGGTAAGTCAACCGGCATGGTGCTGGCGTTTATGGTGTACCTGACCTATACCAATCTGCTTGGGTACACCGTGGCGCTGGTCAAAAAGGGCGAAGCTACCAGCGGCTCCCCCATCTGGCTGGTGCACCTGACCTACCTTATTTTGGCGGTTTATTGTCTGTATCGCCGTAATTACAACCTGCCATTGATACCCCAGTTAAGCCTGCCCAAAGTTCAGCGGTCCTGGCGAAGCGCAGGTTAACAGCGGATCGGTATGCGCATTCTCGACCTTTATATCGGCAAGATTCTATTGCGTCATATTCTGGTGACGATTGTGGTGTTGCTCGGTCTATTTACCTTTGTCAGCTTTATCGATGAGTTAGGTGATCTGGATAAGGGTTCCTACGGAATCATTCAGGTTTTGCAGTATGTGATTCTGACTATCCCTAAAACCCTCTATGAAATTTTTCCAATGGCCGCGTTAATTGGGTCAATTCTGGGCTTATCGGTGTTGGCTCGTGACAGTGAGTTGATTGTTATGCGCGCCGCCGGCGTGTCTGTACAGCGAATCGTGCTGTCGGTACTGAGGGTGGGCGTCATGCTGGCCGGGTTTGCGATGGTGATGGGCGAGGTGATTTCGCCTTATACCGAGACCAGAGCGCAGAAAATACAGGCTGAATCGCTGCAGAGTGGGATTGCGCGCAAGCAGGTCACGGGTTTATGGCTGCGGGACGATAATACGTACGTCAATATTGGTGAGGTGTTGCCCGATTTAACCCTGTTAAGAATTAAGATTTTTGAGTTTGACGGTGAAAATTTTCTGAGATTTCTATCCACCGCGGAACGAGGCGTCTTTCAAGACGGGCGCTGGTTACTCGAAGGATTGAAGCGCACCATGATTAACGAGGATAGCTCAGCCGCTGATGAGGTGCCTGCGGCCTACTGGAGTACGGTGGTCGACCCTAACATCCTGAGCGTATTTATGATTCAGCCGGAGCAGCTGTCGATTTGGCAGTTGGCGCAATACATAGACCATCTGAAATCGAATAAGCAAGAAACCAACAACTATGAATTGGCGTACTGGTCCAAAATCGTTACCCCGTTTGCGACCATGGTCATGTTGATTCTGGCGGTACCGTTTGTGTTTAAAGAGGTCCGCAGTGGCAGCTTGGGGCGCAGCCTGTTCGCGGGGATAATGATCGGTCTCGGCTTTTTTATCGTAAATCGCGCGTTTTCCTACTTTGTCTTGCTGTTTGGCATCCCGCCGCTGCTGGGCGCAATTGCCCCCACCGCGCTAGTCTGTTTACTCAGCATCGTAATGATCCGGCGCATAATTTAGGCCCCGCTGGCTTGGGATCTATTTCTGCTCCTGGTCACGAGCGCCTCTCCCCGGCGGCATGTGTACAATTTGCGTCCCGCTCAACAGGTCATGCCAACTGCGGCGTTGTCGACTTAACAGTATCCACGTGAAACCCAGACCCAGAGCGGCCCAGGACAACATGGCCGCCACAAAGCGCAGTGCGGCGGTGGGCCAATTGATAAACTTTCCGTTTGCGCGGACCAGATACAGGTTCCAGGCCCGCATCCCCAGTGTCTGACCCCCATGCGTCCAGAACCAGCCGTAAAATACGAAACAGACTGACAATAAATACGCGCCTTTTACGGCCTTGCCAGCGGCGGTACTTGCTATTTCAGCTGGAATGAGCGGCAACGGCAAAGCGGCCATAAACAAGACCCCTGCCAACAGCAGTGCGTCGTAACAAATAACCAGCATTCGCTTACTAAAGCCGGGATTAGACATTCTTTTTATCTCCGCGCATTAACGTTGCATTACCCAACGAAGGAGAGTTGTGCACAGGGTCCCTGGGCCGGGCATGATGAGGAACAATTGCCGAACATTACTGAGAATTAATGCCAAGAATAGCCTATAACCTGTTGAATATATTAAATAAACAGCTTTGATTAAAAATTAATCAATATCGCTCCGCCGTTGTAACCACTGCTCTCGAGTCGGTTTGTTCACACACTTATCCACAGATTGTGTGGATAAGTAAATGGGGTGCCAGAGGCTGGCGACTATAACGCAATCAGGGCATCGTGCCTATGCCTGTGTCTGCCTCAGCGCGGGCTCTCACGAAGCCATTAAATTGAGGCTGAGAAGTCATTTTTTAGCTATTTGTATTTGGGTTGGAGGTTGGGTTACATTGACCAACCTTATTATTCTAGATGGCGGCGCTGTATCGGCGCACGGAGACAACATGGGCAATAGTACATTTAACTACCTGGACAAGGCATTAGCGCAAATACGTGACCTTGGATTGATGCCAGCGGAGGTCGATGAAGCGCCGGTGGTCGCCCTGCTGCAAAAACTGACTGAGGTTGATGAAGCCAAGGTGGTGGCGATTGCAAGAACCCTGAGTCAGGCTTCGGTATTCAACGACATCGTTCGTGAACAGGTGTCCGAAATGCGGGTAGGTGAACGTTATGAGGAGATCACTGAAGCCTTTAACTCCATCCGCAGCGATGCCAAGCGTATGGTTGATCAGCTGGATGACGGAAAAGTAGACACCTTTGAGCGAATCAATAATGTCTGGATGAAAGCCACCCGTGGCGACATCGCCTCCCGTTTCGACAAAATAAAAGACACCTATCTGGAAGTGGCGGAGGATTCGCGTGAGCAGATTGAACGCGAGCGGGTAATTCTGGAGGCATATCAGGATTTTCGCGGCGCCATTAAGCAATCGGAAGTTTATGCCCTGGATGTTTTGGCGCTCACCGAAGCCGAGTGGAATGTGGCTAAAGGTGCACTTCAACAGGCCAATGACACGGTCAGTGCCTTTGAGGGTGACGATCTGGCGCAGCGTGCACAGTTGGAACTGGCGCGGGATCAACGCATGCGGGAGTTGCAGGCCGCCGAAGATCGATATCAAGTCGCTAAAGATATCTCCGATAATTTGACGGTCAGCTACAACACCTCTGAAGTGGTCATGGCCCGCCTGATGCAAACCAATGGCGCAAAAGAGCGTGTCTACAAGCAGGCAATTACCTTCTTCGGTACCAACGAATCGGTGCTGACCGCACTCACTGCGTCATTTACCGGATTGTTTGGTTTGCATGAAAGCACCCAGACTTTGGAGGCCATGAAAGAGGGTGTGTCCAAGAGCCTGGAAGACCTTGCTGATATCGGCGGCGCGGTGCAGGAAGCCGCAGTCAAAGCGGGCTACGGCCCTACCATTCGGGCCGATGCAGTGCGCAAGCTGGTTGATTCGGTGGTCAATTTTCAGGAACGTAGCCGCGAAATTATTGAGGAGATGCGTGTGTTATCAACTCGCAATGCGGAAGAAATCCGCGAAACCGTTGAAGATGGCAAGCAGCGCATGGCGCGTATTATCGAGCGCGGTGGCTCGCTAACGCTGCCGCATGAGTTTTAATCAGCGCCGCTGCCCCTGTGGCGACCAACACCAGGGTGGCTTGCTAGATGCCCGAGCCTGACGCAGTAAAAGCACCATTGGAAGACATTATGGTGGCGATGGACGTGGTGGACACGCTGCGCCATCAGGCGTCGGTTGCGTCTCGTGAACTTGATACCGAGGGGCGCCGAGAACGGCTTTTGAATCGCCTGCGTGATATGTATGGCGCGCAGGGCATCGAGGTGCCTGATCATGTATTGCTGGAGGGCATCGACGCCTTAGAGCAGCAACGTTTTTCATATAAGCCACCGCCGGCAGGTTTTGCCACCAGTATGGCGCGGCTGTGGGTGAGCCGCAGCCGCTGGGGTAAGCCGGTTCTGTTTCTTACATCGCTGGCGTTGATCTTTTGGGCCATCTACTTTTATCTGGAAGTATTACCTGAGCAGCGCTTAAGGGCCGAGTTGCCCGGCCAATTACGTGGCAGCATGGCATTAATTAATGACCTGGCTCAGGAAGACAGTGCGCGGCAGCAGGCGCAGGCGCAGTTACAGCTGGGTTTGAATGCGGTCAAGGAAGGTCAGTTTGAGGCCGCGCAATCGGCCTTACAAAGCCTGCAGACTTTACGCTCGAACTTGCAACAAAGCTATGTCATAAGAGTGGTATCCCGCCCCGATCAGGCCTCCGGTGTATGGCGTATTCCGGATGCTAATCCCAATGGCCGAAATTATTATCTGGTGGTGGAAGCGGTGGACAGCGCCAATCGTGTGGTCGCCCGAGAAGTGGTCAGTGAGGAGACCAACAAGGCCAAAACCGTGCGTGCCTGGGGATTAAGGGTTGATGAAGCCACCTTTCAAAAGATCGCGGCTGATAAGCAGGACGACGGCATCATCCAGGCCAATGAAGTGGGGCGCAAACGCCCCGGCTTTCTGCTGCCCGACTACACGATTGCGACCAGCGGCGGGGCCATTACCCAATGGTGAACGATTGGAGCGGGCAGTCAGCACTGCAGAATATAGATCAGTCTCTGCAAGGCATCCGCAATGATGTGGTGCGACTCGACCGCCAGCTTACCGAGTTGAGCGCCAGTGTGGGCCAGCAGGAGCGACGCCGTGTGGCGCTGATTAAACGGATTGTTCAAGTCCGTTTACGGGCTCTTGAGAGCGAGCAATTGCTGGGTGATCTCAGCTCAGCCGATCGTGATGCGCTGGCTTTATTAGAGCAGCGAGAAGCTGCGCTAGGCGCGCTGAACTTAGAGATTGATGAGGTACATGCGCGCATTCAAGCCGCGGAAGCTGCGCGCGGTGAACTGCTGATTGAGTTGAATAGGACGAGCGAACGCGTGCTGCAAGTGGAAGCAGAGGTACAACAGCAATTACAGGCCGATCAGCCGTACCTTGCGGCAGTTCAAAACGCAGCCAACCAGCTATCTATGGCCTTAGAGGCGGCTGACAAGGTAAAAGTTGCGCAGGCCGATATGGCTGACAAGGCCAAACCCTATCAGGCTGATGTTTTATTTATGTACCTGTGGAACCGGGGTTATGGCACCACCGCTTACGCCGCAGGGCCCTTTGCGCGCTGGTTGGATGGCAAGGTGGCGCGACTGATTGACTACGAACCGGCGCGGGTCAATTTCTGGAATTTGACAGAAATCCCAAAACGCTTGCAAGAGCATGCCGATGCCATGGCAGCGATTGCGGAAACCGCGCGTGAGGCCGTAATCCAATTGGAACAGCAGGCCTTGGCTGAGGCGGGAATTGACGAGGCCCGTGAATTGGCTGAGCTAGCGACCGCCGCGCTGGATGACAAGGATGATGAACTGGAACGCCGCGAGGATACATTGCAGCAGTTGCTGCGCAGCCGTAACGCCTATTTATCGGGTCAGGATGAGTATTTATCGCGCTGCATATCGCGTTTGGGAGAGGTGCTGCAACACGCCGATCTGGCGACCATTCAGCGCTATGTGCGGGACACGCCGGCGCCCAGCGATGATGCCATGGTGCTGGAGTTACAGGACCTCGACGGTCACCTGAATGACGTTGCCGGCGACCTGCGTGACCTTCGGTCAATGCACGATGCGCGGCTCGACAAACTCAAGCAGTTGCAGCAGGTGCGCCGCAACTTCAAGGATGCGCGCTTTGACGATCTGCGCTCGGTGTTTGGCAACACTGGCCTGCTCAGCAGCGCTTTGTCACAGTTTCTGGCGGGTGCGGTTAACAGCGGTGAACTGTGGCGGATCCTAAAGCGCAACCAGCGTTATCGTGAGGGCATTGCCAGCCCGGATTTTGGCAGTGGCAGCCTTGGCGATATCGGTGAGATATTGGGCGGTGGCAGTATCGGCGGCAAACGCAACCCCCGGTCTCCCTGGCCGCAACCAGGAGCGCGCCGCGGTGGTGGCGGTTTCAGAATTCCGCGTGCCAGCGGTCGTAGTCGCGGCGGTTTCAAAACCGGTGGCAGCTTTTAGCCTTCCATTGCTGCACCAACATGAGGAACATTAACCGCAATTACTGACCCGTTGGGCGCAGCCAGGCGCTTGGCGCTGGTATATCGTTGATGATCGACTTACACTCCGACACGCTTAAGGCGGCTCTTTCTGCGAGATCAGGCGGTGCCAAATTCTAACTTCCAGGTTAAGACCCAACCCACATGCAATCAATCAGTGAATCAGCCGGTGCGGTAAATCGCGCCAATCGCACCAAAATAATTGCCACCGTTGGCCCCGCCTCTAATCGTGTTGAGGTGCTGGAGCAGCTGATCGCCGCAGGCTGCAGCGTGTTTCGTATAAACTTTTCACATGGCAGCCACGCTGACCATGCTGAATCGATTGCCGCTATTCGCCAGGCTGCGCAAAATCTCGATCAGTGGGTCGCTATTCTCGGTGACTTGCAGGGCCCCAAAATTCGCATTGGCGCCATTGTTGGCGACAGCTTTGATCTGAAGGTGGGGCAGGAACTGCTTCTCGATTCAGAAATTGATGATGAAATGGGTACGCCTGACGGGGTTAGCTATCGTTGTGATACCTTGGCTCATAGTTGCGCACCGGGTCGCATGTTATTACTCGACGATGGCCGGATACAACTTGAAGTCACGGAGGTGCAGGGATCCGCAATCACGACCCGTGTAGTGGCAGGCAATAAGCTTTCCTCGCGCAAGGGCCTTAACCTTAAAGGCGGCGGCCTTGCCGAAGATGCGCTAACTGAAAAAGATGCGCGCGACGTTGCCTTCGCCAGCGAACAGGATATTGACTATGTGTGTGTGTCATTTCCCGCCACCGCCGAAGATATGGAACAGGCGCGTGAAATGCTGGACGACGCGGGCTGTACCGCCAAACTGATTGCCAAGATTGAACGCGCGGAAGTGGTGGCCAATCAGGACACCATAGACAGGATGATTGACAGCGCCGATGGCGTGATGGTGGCGCGCGGAGACCTGGCAGTGGAGGTGGGGTTTGAAAGCGTCACCTCAATCCAGAAGCAGATCGTGCAACGCGCGCGAACCCTGAATAAACCAGTCATTGTCGCCACTCAGATGATGGAGAGCATGATCGATAGTCCGGTACCAACCCGTGCTGAGGTATCCGACGTAGCAAATGCGGTATTTGACTACGCCGATGCGGTCATGTTGTCGGCTGAAACCGCGGTGGGCCAGTTTCCGGTGGCCGTAGTGGAGACGGTTCGCGATGTGATTATCGCTACCGAGAAAAATGCCATTACGCAAATCTCCAAGCATCGGGTGCAGAGTGATTTTGAGTACGTGGACGAATCGATCGCCATGGCCTCAATGTATCTGGCCAATCATTTTAAGGCGATAAAAGCCATTGTCTGCCTGACCGAATCCGGCAGCACGGCGTTGTGGATGTCGCGCATCAAAACTCATTTACCGCTGGTTGCCATTTCCGGTAAAACCCCAACGCTCAACCGGGTGGCCTTGTATCGGGGCGTCCTGTCGGTGCACTTGCCCCACGACCAGGATCGCAATAACCTGCTGGATGACGCCGTGCAGCGTGTGCGTCGGGTTGTGAATCTGGCGGCTGGCGACTATGTGGCGATCACCTTTGGCGACGTAGTCGGTGTTGATGGGCACACCAACACGCTTAAAATCCTGCAGGTTTCCTAGCTCGGTTACAGGGGCTGTTGTGGAGCCTGATTTGCCTCCGCAACGATTGATAATCGGAGCGGGATGCGTATAATTCCGCGATGGAAAATATCAAACAAGCACTCACCTTTGACGACGTACTGCTGATCCCTGCTAAGTCAGCCGTTTTACCCCGCGACGTCGATCTCTCCACCCAACTCACCAAGTCAATCCGGCTCGGAATACCGCTGCTGTCGGCGGCTATGGATACGGTTACTGAAGCCCGCATGGCCATTTGCTTGGCTCAAGAGGGTGGTCTCAGCGTGATCCATAAAAACATGTCACCCGAACTGCAGGCGCGGAACGTCGCCAGCGTTAAAAAGTTTGAAAGTGGTGTCATCAGCGACCCGATTACGGTGACGCCCAGCACCAGTATTGCCGATGTGCTAGCGGTAACTCGCAAACATTCGATTTCCGGCGTGCCGGTGGTCGACGGCGATAATCTGGTCGGCATCGTCACCAGCCGGGATCTACGCTTTGAAACACGTTTGGACGAGCCGGTGTCTTCGGCTATGACCCGGAAAGATCGCCTGGTCACAGTTAAAGAAGGTGCTGATAAGGCTGAAATTCAAGGTCTGCTGCATCAATACCGCATCGAAAAGGTGTTAGTGGTTGACGATGCGTTCAATTTAAAGGGCTTGGTCACCGTAAAAGACATCCAGAAATCGACTGATTTTCCGGATGCATCCAAAGATGAAAATGGTCGCCTGCGGGTAGGCGCGGCGGTAGGTGTGGGCGCGGATACGCCTGAACGGGTCGAGTTATTAACGCAGGCAGGGGTTGACGTAATCGTCGTGGATACGGCGCACGGTCACTCGCAGGGCGTATTGGACACTGTGTACAAAATTAAACAGGATTATCCAGAGTTGCAGGTGGTGGGCGGCAATATCGCGACCGCAGCGGCGGCATTGGATTTAGTGGCAGCCGGGGCAGACGCAGTGAAAGTTGGTATTGGGCCCGGCTCAATTTGCACCACCCGTATGGTGGCCGGCGTCGGTCTACCTCAGGTGACAGCCGTCTACGATGTGGCTCAGGCACTCAAAAAGGTCGGCGTGCCCTTGATTGCGGATGGCGGGATGCGCTTTTCAGGCGATGTGGCCAAGGCCATTGCTGCGGGCGGCAACTGTGTGATGGTGGGGGGCTTACTGGCCGGTACGGATGAGGCGCCAGGCGAAATCGAGCTATATCAGGGTCGTAGTTATAAAGCTTATCGTGGCATGGGATCCATCGGTGCCATGGAGCAGGGCTCCAAAGATCGCTACTTTCAAGACGATGAATCGGAGGCGCAGAAACTGGTGCCGGAGGGCATCGAAGGGCGAGTGCCGTATAAGGGCCCGGCGGTAAACATTATTCATCAGTTGATGGGCGGTTTGCGCTCCAGCATGGGCTATACCGGCAACGCCAGCATGGCTGAAATGCGGGAAAACTGTGAGTTTGTAAAAATCACCAATGCCGGTGTCGCGGAATCACACGTGCACGACGTTACCATCACTAAAGAAGCCCCCAACTATCGCTCCTGATTAATGACCGATCTGCACAGCGATAAAATCCTGATTCTGGATTTCGGGTCTCAATACACTCAATTGATTGCACGGCGAGTCCGTGAACTCGGCGTGTATTGCGAAATCTGGGCCTGGGATAATGATCTGGAAACGGTCAAGGCGTTTGCCCCTAAGGGCATAATCCTGTCAGGTGGTCCGTCCACCGTCACGGAAACCACCACGCCACGCGCGCCTCAAGGCACCTTTGAGTTGGGTGTACCAGTTCTGGGTATTTGCTATGGCCTGCAATGCATGGCGGAGATGCTGGGCGGTGCAGTGCAGACCTCCGATAAGCGTGAGTTCGGCCATGCCCGAGTGGAACTGGCGGCAGACAACAGACTGATTCTGGAAGATCACCAAAATGTATGGATGAGTCATGGCGATAAGGTGACCAGCCTGCCACCCGGTTTTAAAGCCATCGCGTCTTCAGACAATGCACCTCTGTGTGGGATTGCTGATGAGTCGCGTTCATTTTACGGTGTGCAATTTCATCCGGAGGTCACGCACACGGAGTTCGGCGAAGCGTTATTAAGTCGTTTTGTGCACGATATTTGTGACTGCGGTCGAGACTGGACAGCCGGTAATATTATTGATGACGCAATTAACACCGCGCGGCAGATGGTGGGTGACGAACATGTCATCCTGGGTTTGTCAGGCGGAGTCGACTCATCGGTGGTGGCGGCGCTATTGCATCAGGCCATCGGTGACCAACTAACCTGCATCTTTGTCGACAATGGTTTGTTGCGGCTGCACGAAGGCGACCAGGTGATGCGCACCTTTGCTGAGCATATGGGGGTGAAAGTCATCCGGGTGGATGCCGAGCAACGATTCTTGAACGAATTGGCTGGAATCGATGAGCCCGAGGCTAAGCGCAAAGTCATTGGCCGGGTATTCGTCGAGATATTCGAAGAGGAGTCGCGCAAAATCAAAAATGCCAAATGGCTGGCGCAGGGTACCATCTACCCGGATGTGATTGAGTCGGCGGCCAGCAAAACCGGCAAGGCCGAGGTTATCAAGTCGCACCATAATGTGGGCGGGCTGCCAGATGACATGGATTTGCAGTTGCTGGAACCATTACGGGAACTGTTTAAGGACGAAGTTCGAAAAATTGGCCTGGAACTCGGTTTGCCAGCCAATATGATTCACCGCCATCCATTTCCCGGCCCCGGCTTGGGCGTGCGTGTGCTGGGCGAGGTTAAAAAGGAATACGCCGACTTGTTACGTCAGGCCGACGCGATCTACATGCAAGAATTGGAAGACAGCGGCTGGTATCAGAAAACCAGTCAGGCCTTCGCAGTCTTCTTGCCCGTTAAATCCGTGGGCGTGGTCGGCGACAATCGCGCATACGATTATGTGGTGGCGTTGCGCGCCGTTCAAACGGTAGATTTTATGACCGCCACCTGGGCGCCATTGCCCTATGATTTGCTGGCAAAAATCTCCAATCGCATCATCAATGAGATCCGCGGCATCAGCCGCGTAACCTACGATATCTCTGGAAAACCGCCTGCCACCATCGAGTGGGAGTAAGTCGCGGCGACCCAGCGTAGGCTAAGCAATCGGCGTGTTTTCCAGTCGCCTGGAGTTGCAGCGCATGACCATAGCTTAACTACCGTTGCCCCGTGGCATATCGTATTATGAGCGCCATGATAGTGCGTAAAAAAAATTTACCGCAGGCGGGCTTCACCTTGCTCGAAGTGATGGTTGTGCTGGCGATAATCGGCCTGATGATTGCGTTGGTGGGAATTAACCTGCAGCGCGACACCAACCGATTGGCATTGCTCGAAGCGCAACGTTTTATGGCGGTAGTAAATGAGGTTCGCGATGAAGCCATCATCGCCGGCGACAGCTATTTCCTGATATTGGATGGAGACGACTCGGGGTATCATTTTACTGCGCTGCGCGGTGCTCAAAGTCTGGCCGATGATGGCCTGCTCAAACCACGAAAATTGGAGCAGGGCGTTACCATAGAGTGGGAGGTTATGGAACAGTTCAGGCAAACCGAGGAAGACTCGGACGCCGATATACAGGACCGAGTCCTAATTTCGCCATTGGGCGAAATAACCCCCTTTGATGCCCGCTTTAGTGGTTCGGAAGCGACCTATCATGTGTACGTCAATGATGACTACCAACTGCAGCGTAAAGCTGATGACTTCGCTGGCGGGTAAGCTGTGAAGCGGCGGCAGTCAGGCTTTACCTTGCTCGAAGTATTGATCGCGCTCGCTGTGGTGGCGATTTCTGTGTTGTCCATGATCAAGAGTATGAACACCCACGCCGATGTCAGTGGCGAATTGGAGAAATCGGTGCTGGCCGGGTGGGTGGCAAGTAATCATTTGGCAGAGCTACGATATCAGGCCAAAATTGAGAAGGTCAGTAGCGGGCGAGACAGCGAATCCGTTCGCCTCGGTGACCGTCGATGGCGGGTGCGAACCAATATAGAAAAAACCGATGTCGAGAAGGTATTCTTGGTCACTATAGAAGTATCCGATGCAGATAATAATTCGGATCGTATTATAAGCTCCATGACCTCCGCCCTTAGCGAGGCGATATGAGACGGGCGAGAGCGTTTACACTGATCGAGGTAGTGGTGGCCACCGCAATTTTTGGTGTCATTATGAGCATTGTGTTTCCCACTCTGATGCAGTTTCTCGATCTGCGTGAGCGTCTGGAACAGAAACACAGAGAACTGGGTAGCTTGCAGAAAGCATTTTTATTTATCGGCAACGATATACGTTTTGCTGCAGCCCGCATCGGTAAGGATGATTATGGCGAGCTGCAAAAAACCACGCTCAGCGTGGCGGATGATTACCTGCTGGAACTAACCGGATTGTATCCGGTCGCAAATTTGGGTGGTTTGAGTGTGCCCCGGCGGGTGCGTTGGATTCTGGAGGACCAGGAACTCAAACGTCAGCAATTCCCGGTTCTGGACCCTGGTTCTGACAGTCGTAAGTTTACCCAAGTGCTGTTGCGCGGCGTTGACAATGTGCAAATAGAGTTACGTCATATTGAGGATGGGCGGGACACCAGCGATGACCGCTGGGAAGAGCAGCGCAGCTTGCCAGATATGTTGGAAATTACCGTGCAACTGCAAGACGGCAGAGAATACCTGCGTAAGTTTTCCATGCTCAGCGGAGAGGCGCAACAGGCACTTAGCGCGATTGATAATGCCGGTGCAAACGCCGGGGGTGCGTCGGGCGGCGGCTCCGCGCCTGGCCTTTCGCCCGGGGAGCCGCGCTCACCTGATCCTGACAATAGCGGAGAGAACCGATGAGCAAGGTCGTGGTGCCCCCGAACCAGCGTATTAGGCAACAAAGCGGTCTGGCACTGGTCAGCGTATTGCTGGTGGTCGCACTAATCAGTAGCCTGCAGATATTTTTGGTGGAGCAGCAACATCTGTTAATTCGCCGCATAAGCAATCAGAATGCAGCTGAACAGGGCTATCAGTACGCGCAAGGCTTGAATAGTTGGGCCATCCGCGTGCTGGCAGAGGATGAGGAACCGGCCATCGATTATTGGCGCGAGGACTGGTATCGGCTGGGGCGCCCCGAGCCACTTAAGGAAGAGGGTGCGCAAGGTTTCTCATTGCAGACAACTTCCCAGGCCGAATCTGAGCAAGAGCCACTAGCGGTGATTGATTTTGGTGTTGAAGGCTTGAATTTTGAAATTGTCGATTTACAGGGGCGTTTCAATCTGAACAACCTGCAACAACGTGAGCCGGCAGCAGCCAAAGCACAGCAAACAGTGCTGATGAACTTACTGGAAATACTAGATATAGGCGAGTTTGAGGAGCGCGAATCTTTGGTGGCTGCGCTGATAGACTGGCTGGATGAAAATGATCTGGCGCGAGCTAATGGGGTAGAGAGCGCTGAGTATCAGATTGGCGAGCCGCCATACTACGCGGCAGACCAGGCCCTAACCTCGGTGGGCGAGTTGCGCTTTGTGGCGGGTTTTACGGATCAGATTATTGCCCGGCTGGAACCCTACGTTACCGTGCTACCGGCCAGTAATGTGCGGATAAATATCAATACCACTAGCGCCGAAGTGCTGGCGGCGCTCAGTTCGGTGCCGGTCGATGATATTGCGCCAGTCGCAGCGTTTCTTGGCGAGCGTGACGAGGAGGCCTTTCAGGGTTTTCAAAGCGCCGATATTCAACGGGCGGAAAATGCTATTATCAGCGCTTCTGTTTTGGCCCGAACCCCACTATCCAACATGCTGCAAATTAACAGCCAGTTTTTTGCCGTAAATAGCCGTATTACGCTTGGTGATTACCGTTACTGCATGCGTACAAAACTAGTACGGATGGGGGCATTGCAGGGTGCAGGCACACCGGCGGTCAGTGTTATCGGCCGTGAGTATGATACTTTTTGCGCGGCGTCTGAGGAGGCCGAAGTTTGATGGAACTGTATATTCGTCTCGAGAAACCGTTTGAGTGGGTGCGGGTGGATGGGCGCAAGGTCGAAGCCTTCGGTGAGGTTGCTGCGCTGGCAGAATACCCAATTAACGATGAATATGAGCTGGTTGGTGTGGTGTCGGGAGAATGGGTCACTGCACATCGCGTCGAATTGCCGGCCAAATCCCGCAAACAATTTCAGGCGGCTTTGCCCTATGCGCTTGAAGAAACACTGTCAGAGGATATTGAGCAACTCATTTTTAATTGCCCGGAATGGCGACCGGGGGCACCTTGCGTAGTCTATGTAACGAGCCGCCTTAAGATGCAGGAATGGCAATCACTGGCCAATGAGGCCGCCTTACCCGTATCGCGCTTGATACCCGACTATGCGCTGCTGCCGCTGCATGAAGCGGCCGATTGTATGCTGGTACAGCAGGCTGATCGTTTTCTCAGCTTTGATAAAACCAATTTCGGGGTCAGCCTCGACCTTGATTTTCTGGATTCATGGGTGCGCGAAATGCCTATGGACTGCACCATTGCAGTTAGCGATAAGGCGTTGACTGAGGAACTGATTGACAGTCACGCTGATCGCGATTTCCGACATTGGCCAATAGGCAATAAAATGGCGCATTGGATGGAACAGACATCAGTCCGTGATTTGGATATCTGGAGCGACAGCTATCGCCCGGCCGTTAGCACTTTGGCCTGGCGATCTTTCTCACTGCCGGCCGGGATCGCAGCCGCGGCGGTACTGTTAGTGCTGTTGTTTGATACTTATCGATATTTCTCGCTGCATCAGGAAGTCAGGAGTATTGATCAGGCGATGCAGAAACTGGTATTGGAAACCTTTCCGGAAATCGACGCGGTGCAACGCGATAATGAATTGGCGATTATGCAACAGGCCTTGGCACGGCGAGGCGGGCCGCAGCAGGAACTTGGCATCAATCACCTGTTGGCAGAAATTTCACGGGTATTGCGCCAGCAAAACGTCAGCTTGACAGAGCTGGTATACCGAGACGGCCAGCTTGTGATCAACTGCAGTCTCAATGATTTTTCGCAGGTTGATGAAATTCGCCGCCAGTTAAACGCGCGGCCGCGGATTTCTGCCAATCTTGAAGCGTCTTCATCGAACGATGGCCAGATTACCGCCAGCTACGTAGTGAGCCACAGTTAGGTATGTCAGAGCTTGTCCAACAATATATTAGCCAAGCGCGCCAATGGTGGCTCGGCCTGCATCCCCGCGAGCGATTAATTCTGGGCTGGGGTGTCGGCTTGGCCGTGGTAATTATGTTCTACGCACTGATTTGGCAGCCCTGGCATAAGGCCATTGCCCACATGGAAACAGCCTTGCAAGAGCGACGCCAGAGTCTGGTGTGGATGCAGCAGCAATCTGAGCGAGTGCGAAGCGGCGAGTTTTCGGTTGCCCAGACGGCACTCAAAGGTACCTCGCAGTCATTGTTGGCGGTGATCGAGCAGACCGCCAAACGCAGCGGGGTGCGTGATTCCATTCAGCAGATGGTACCCAGCAGCGATCAAAGTCAGGTACGCGTGGTGATGGAGCAAACTGCCTTTAATGACTGGGTGCGCTGGGTCGATGTGTTGTTTCGTGAGTACGGTGTGTCGGTTATTCAGCTAACAGCCGAGCGCGAGGACGACGCGCCAAATATCGCCGAGATAAGAGTTACCTTTGGTCGCAATTGAGGGGCGCGTCGTGTTTGATGGTCGAAACTCATTGGTCACAAAAAAGCCCGCAATTTGCGGGCTTTTTTGTGACTTGGCTGATTGGTGGAAGCCGGACAATCAGAGCTGCTCCAACATATAATCCACGGCCGCTTTGACCTCGTCGTCGCTTAACGCCACGTTACCGCCTTTGGCCGGCATAACACCAGCCTCGCCGACATAGCCATTAACCGCATTGGCATATAGAGCATCGCTGCCTTTGCCCATACGGGCGCTCCACGCGTCTGCATCGCCAATCATTGGTGCGCCAGCAACGCCGCTGGCATGGCAGGCAGCACAACTGGTGTTATAGACTTCATCGGCGCTTTTCGGTGCAGCTGCCACTGGTGCAGCCGCGGCCACAGTATTCGCCGCAAACTGACCAACGGGTGCCAGCCGCTCGGCCAGAGCAGTGGTGTTCTCCACCGCGCTGCGTTCATCCAACCGTTGGTTCACATCGCTGGCAGCGGCAGAGGCCAACACCATAAGCAAAACACTTATGACCGACATGGCAATAATTAGAAGAATAAACAGACGACTGAAACTGGAGTCGTTCATCTGGCTTTCACTCATTTTGATACCTTTTGAAATTGCGGTGTTATACCGAACATAAAGCGCGTTACTCGATACCTGCATTGCGGTGCGAGCAGTGCCCTGAAAACGGCGCGATTATAGCCTATTCACCGGCTCTGAAAAACCGTTTCGCTAGTATTTCTAGCGGACGTCGCTTGCGCCGCGGCCGTTGTTAGCCTCTGAAAAAGTTAACCTTTAAAGAGTGACCCCAGCACGCCACGAATCATGCGCCGCCCCAGCGAAGAGCCTATCGAGCGAGCAGCACTTTTGATAAAGGCTTCTGTGGGAGTCTGGCGAGTCGAGCGCCGTTTGGTAGTGCGCTCGGCCTGCTTGGCCTTTTGCTCTTCGAGCTCTCGGCGTGCTTCCTCTGCGGCAACTTTTTCTTCTTCTGCGGCCACTTTGGCAGCGCGCGCTACCAGCATTTCATAGGCTGATTCACGATCCACTGATTTATCATAGCGGCCACGATACGGCGAACGTTTGAGTTGCTCTTTTCGTTCTGTTGCATTCATTGGGCCAATACGAGATTCGGGTGGGCGAATTAGCACCCGCTCTACCTGGCTGGGCACACCCTTTTTATTGAGGGTGGATACTAGGGCCTCGCCCACGCCCAGTTCGGTGATGATGTTGCCAGTATCGAGCTTTGGATTGGTGCGAAACGTGTTCGCCACCACCCGCACAGCCTTTTGATCCTTGGGTGTGAACGCGCGCAGCGCGTGCTGAATTTTCAGACCAAGCTGACCGAGGATCTCTTCCGGCACATCCAGTGGGCTCTGAGAAATAAAATAAATGCCAACGCCCTTTGAACGAATCAATCTTACAACCTGTTCTATTTTATCGATCAATACTTTGGGTGCATCGTCAAACAGCAGGTGAGCTTCGTCAAAGAACATCACGAACGTAGGTTTCTCTGCATCGCCAACTTCCGGCAGTGATTCAAACAATTCGGCCAGCAACCACAACAGAAACGTTGCGTACAGTTTGGGCGAGGTTTGGATTAGTTTGCTGGCGTCAAGAATGTTAATTACACCACGGCCGGAAAAGTCCTGACTCATGAGGTCTTCCAATTCTATGGCTGGCTCGCCGAGCAGGAATTCTGCGCCTTGCTCTTCAAGTACCAGCAAGCCGCGCTGAATCGCCCCAATTGAGGCAGTGGAAATATTGCCATACTCGGTTTTTAACTGAGCCCGATTATCGCCCATCCAGATAAGCATGGAGCGAAGGTCCTTTAAGTCCAACAGCAACATGCCTTCGTCGTCGGCAATTTTAAAACAGGAATACAAAATCCCGGTTTGTATCTCGTTCAGCTCTAACAGGTTGGAGAGCAACAGTGGGCCCATCTCGCTTACGGTGGTGCGAATCGGGTGGCCCTTTTTGCCGAACAGATCCCAGAATACAACCGGGCTTGGCTGCATCTCATAGCCCTCAATCCCAATAGTGGCGATGCGTTCATCAATCTTGGGGTGTGGTTTGGCTGGTTTTCCCACACCAGAGACGTCACCTTTCACGTCTGCTAAAAATACCGGCACGCCAATCTGTGAAAAGTTTTCAGCTAGAATTTGCAAGGTAACCGTTTTGCCGGTGCCGGTGGCGCCCGCGACCATGCCATGACGGTTTGCCATGGCCGCATCCATAAAAACGGTTTGCTTGCCGTTGCCCCCAAGCAGCAGGTTATGTGTGACGGTGTCTTTGGACATATTGTTTCTCTTGGTTTCTCTGGTTCCGTTTTTCAATCAATGATTAGTTCTTGTTGAATTCTGAGCTTGAGTCGGCCTTGCGAGCTCAATCGGGCTGATTATAACGATTGATGCAGACTGGGGGCGGAATTTTTCCGGCCAGCAGTTTGATTTGTGGTGTTGACTATATCGCGGCAACATTCGCACTTGTCAGCATCTGGAGAGCGCTTATGGGTAATTTGACCGGCAAATAAGTGTTTGAATACATTTGCAATTTTGTCTGCAAAATCCTACATTGTGGGCTGCCATCGAGGCGCCTCGCGCGCCAGGCGTTCAAATATGTTTTACCTGCAATGACTCGGTACACTGCCGAGGTTTTGCGAATAATAAAATGGGCTTGAAAATGAGGATTGTGATTCTTGAGGATGACCGGGATCAGGCGGATCTGCTAAAGGCGTGGTTGGAAGAAAAGGGCCACCAATGTACCGTGTATCATGATGGTAATGCGTTTATACGCGCTTATTCAAATGACAGCTACGATGTGGCTTTGCTGGATTGGGAAGTGCCTGAGTTGAAGGGAATCGAGGTACTTCGTCATTTGCGCAGCCACCTCGATTCGCAAGTGCCGGTGGTGTTCATTACGCAACGTGATACAGAAGCGGACATCGTGGAAGCGCTGGAGGCAGGTGCTGATGATTATATCGCCAAGCCCATACGCCAATTTGAAACACTGGCTCGGATATCCGCGATCGCGCGCCGGGTTGGTTACGGGGATGAAAATACCGCGCAGCGATATGATTTCGAACCCTATACCATTGATACTCGTACCCGCGCAGTGACCTATCAGGGAGAGCCTGTTGAAATGACCCAGAAGGAGTATGAACTGACGCTTTTCCTGTTCAAAAATCTGGGTCGCGTTATCTCTCGCGGTCATCTGCTGGAGATGGTCTGGGGCACTAGCTCCAAGATTAACACCCGCACGGTTGACACCCACGTCAGTCGGTTACGCTCAAAATTGCATCTGGATGAACAGGACAACTGGCAATTAACTTCCGTATATCGACATGGTTACCGATTGGAAAATATCGGATAAAATACAGCTGAATCAATTATTAATGTGAAGCACGCAAAGTGTTTCCGGAGTTTATTATGGCAGCTTCACGCAAACGACCTTCCGCCGAAATCATTAATCCCGGTCTGGAAGAAATTGAAAAAGTACGGGACATCCTGTTCGGGAAATATGTTGCAGATTTCCAACACCGTTTTGCGGAATTGGAAGCGCGAATGGAAGCCGATGTCGACGCTCTGAAACAGCGGTTGGTGGATAAAATTGAGAGTATGGATGACGCGGTCAACCAGTCTATCGCCAAGCTTGACGAGCAATTGGCGGTGGAAAAGAAAGACCGTGACTCCGAATTGCAGGCGCTGCAACAGATGCTAGGTGGTGCCGAGGAAACATTGCAAAGCTCGATTTCTTTAATGGAAGATCAAGCCAATCAGGAAATGGCCTCGATTCGTGAAGCATTGGAAGCCAGTCAACAAGACTTGCTGTCGCAAATGGCAGCCGCCCAAGCCGAGTTGACCAAATTAATTGAGACTCAGCAACAGCAACTGGAAACCGACAAAGTAGGTCGCCAGTCGCTGGCACTGATGCTGGATGAAGTCGCTTTACGGTTGCGCGGCGAAAAAGACTAAGTGAAAGCCTTTGCCCTGTTGCCTACGCGGCGTGGGGTTGGCGGGTTTTAAAAACCAGACAATGAGTCAGATAGACGAATTACGCGAGATTCTGGTCGGTGGCAACGCCCAGGAAATAGCCGAACTTAGAGAGCGTCTGGAAAATCTTGATCAGCGTACCCGCGATGTCGCGGAGGTGCTGGCACCGGCGATCGGCGAGGGCATCAGCAAAGACGACCAACTGATAGAGGCGTTTAAAGCGCCGGTCTCCCAAAGTCTTAAGTCGGCCATTCGCACCGAGCCCGATAGTTACGCTGAAATTCTTTACCCGGTTATGGCGCCGGCCATTCGTCGTTCGATTTCACAGGCCATCAGTTCTATGCTGGTGACAATTAATCAGACTATCGCATCGGCGACATCGAAGGAGGGCCTGCAACTGCGTTTTGAGGCCTGGCGCGCCGGCGTGCCCTACGGCCAATTGGCGCTGCGCCGCTCACTGATTTACCGCGTCGAGCACATTTACTTGATCGATCGCGAATCCGGCATGATGGTGACCGAGTACACCAAAGCTGAAACCAGCATTTTGGATAGCGATGCGGTAAGCGCTATGTTCACTGCGATTCAAAGTTTTGTGCAGGATTCATTTTCGCAAAGCGAGGATGACCGGCTCACCGATTTGAAAGTGGGCGAGTACAACGTTTGGGTGGCACACGGCTCCAAGCTGATGCTGGCCGCAGTAATCGATGGCGACCCGCCCGAGAGCCTTAAATTCGAAATGTACGACGTGTTGGATGGAATACAGTCCGACTACGCCCAGCAAATTGCTGATTTTGATGGTGACAACGAGGCATTTGGTGAGGTTTCAGGGCGACTGGAACCGTTACTCCAATTACGCGCCAGAGAAGAGCCCGATGCTGAGGCCGATGGTGCGCAGTCCCAGGATGAGCCGCAAACACCCGGTACTAGAAAGGTATTGCTGATTGCCGCGGCCGCCATTATTGCCCTGGTGGCGTTGTATTTCTGGGCGGTAGCGGCCAATCAGCGGCTGGTGACAGAAACCATGCTAGCGCAGACCCCAGGGTTGGCTATTTCCAACGTGTCCTGGGAGGGCGACAAGCTACGGGTAGAGGGGCTACGAGATCCAGATGCTGAGATACCCTTCGCAAAGTTGGCGGCACACGGCGTAACCGAGGCAGATTTAGAGTTTGCGACAGTACCATTTCGATCATTACAGCCCGCTATGGAGATGACGCGCCTGCAGGGCGAGCTTCAACCCCCATCAAGCCTTACCATGCATCCCCTGGAGGGGCGGATCTCAGTAGCAGGCACCGCACCGGTAACTTGGTTAATGCAACACGATGCGCGGTTGCGGCAGTTGGCCATGGAGAAGCGAATTGATTATTCGCAATTGCATGCAGACACGGCAACTGTGCTGGACTACATCATTGCAAATTATTCGCAGGCGTTACCGGCGCGGCAGTCAGAGCTTTTGGCACAATTAGGCCACCAACCATGGCATAAGGTTCCTGCGAAAACCGTTTTGCAACTTAAGTAGTCACTTAAGAAGCAACGGAAGTAGTAGCGACTTTTTGCATAGCAGTAACTTTTTTGGATAGCAGCAGCTAGAGAAATATCAAAAGTGCAAAAAAAGAAAATATGCATGGTGGGCGATTTTGCAGTCGGCAAAACCAGCCTCACGCAAAAATTTGTTAACAATGTATTCTCCGACAAGTATCTGACCACGGTCGGCGTTAAGATCGACACCGCTGATGTGAGTGACACCAAGCTTGTTGTTTGGGATGTGGCGGGCAGAGATGCTTTGTCTCCGATAAACGCAGCCTATCTCGCGGGTGCCGCGGGTATCGTGTTGGTCGGTGACGGCACTCGACCTGAAACTATCAAATCCTTTGCCGAAATCTGGCAAACCGTCTCCGGCAAGTTAGGTGATGTACCGGTGGTGGTCGCTTTGAATAAACGCGATGTTGATGGTTGGGAAGTTACTGATGATCTATTGCAAACCAGCATTCAATCGAGCTGGGCTGTATTTGAAACCAGTGCGAAAGATGGCTCGAATGTGCCAGAGCTTTTTGCGGCGCTGGTCGATAGGATTAACTGTTAATCTAGTACCAATTAATAGGCTACCAGCTCATAGGCTACCGGCGGTAATGCAAGCGTAATTAAATTAGAAATAGATAGTTTCAGATAGAGTCTAAAAAGTAAAAAATACAGAAGAATGCCGCAATCGTTGCCTGACAATATCAACCAGACCCTGATGCAGAGGCTCAATCCTGCCTACCTCAGGCTGGATGCAACGATGAAGGTCACCCAGACGTCCAGCAATTTATCTGAATACGGATTTGCGGATATCACGGAAGGGGTGGATGCAACCGAACACATCGATTTTTTGGTGGGCGTGGATCCGGCTCAGGCCTTAAGTTTGCCTGTTGTCGCCAGCCCCAATGGGCATCCGGTTTGCATTGAACTATTGCCGGAGCAAGGCGATTTAAATGTCATTATCGCTGATGCACGCGAGCAATTTGATCTGCAGCAAAAGCTGCAGCAGAAAGCCAATGAGAACCAGCTTTTGTTGGAAAAGCAGCGCACCCTGCTGGGTGAATTACACGCAGCCAAGGCAGAGTTGGCCAGGCGTAACACAGAGTTGGAAGAAGCCTCGCGCTTACAAAGTAGCTTTCTATCCGGGGTCTCTCATGAGTTTCGGACGCCGTTGACGTCAATTCTCGGGCACAACGACCTGCTGAGAAAAAGTTTGGCTGCAGAAACCCGGCCCAAAAGTGACAAAAAACAGATTTACACCGATGCGGTGCGGCGCGCCAGCCAGCACTTACTATCGTTGGTTGAAAATCTGTTGGATCACGGAAAATTGGATGCCGGGGAAATTACGATTAATCCGCGCCCCGTCCAATTATCTACCCTGCAGAATGATCTTGAAATGTTGCTGCGGCCGCTGGCCGACGCAAAGCAAATCGATTTGCTGATGCAACGACAATACCCAGTAGATGAATCGGTTTACATTGATGAGTCCCGAGTACGTCAGTGTTTAATTAATCTGGCCGGCAATGCCATCAAATTCACCGATAAAGGCAGTGTCACCATCAGTATGGCGCATAAGGATGATGAGCTGCAGTTGCGCATATTGGATACGGGAATCGGTATCAAAAAAGAGGATTTGGCCAAAATACGACAGCCATTCTGGCAGGTTGCCGACACCGGTAAGGCTGGCACGGGCCTGGGCTTGAGTATTACTGAAAGAATTATCGAACTCATGGGTGGCGAAATGACGATTCAGTCTGAGTACGGACGCGGAACTGAAGTGTCGTTCTCACTTAATGCGCCTGCCACCGACGCCAGCATAAACCTAGACCAGGCCCGCGAGGCAGCGTTCAAGGACCAGGTTTCGATTTTGTTGACGGAAGATGATCTCGATATTGCCCAATTGGTGGTGATCCTGTTGGAAGAAGCCAACGCTAAAGTGACGCACGTTGAGAATGGCGAACTGGCTTTGCAGGCCTTACAGCGTGACAGTTTTGATTTGGTGCTAATGGATTTGAATATGCCGATTATGGGCGGTTATGAAACGATTCGGCGTATGCGCGACGACGGTAATCATACGCCGGTGGTGATTATGACGGCATCAGCCCTGGAAGCAGACATGCACAAGGCGCAGGCTCTGGGCTGCGATGGCTATTTATTGAAGCCGGTAGAAGTAGCTGATATTGTCGCCATAGCCGATCAAATTATCGTACCCCTGGAATAACTATGAGCGATCGCTCAAGCCAAATTGAACTTTTGCAGCAGCGATATCGGACTAGTCTGATTGAGAAATCAGTTGAGATAGCAGAGCTGCGTATTCAGTATGAAAGCACTGACGACGATGAGTCGGCTGCGCTAGCCAGTCAAACGCTCGGCGACTTCCTGCACAAACTTGCGGGTTCGGCAGGCATGTACGGATACACTGAAATTGCGATAAGTGCGCGCAATATAATGATGACTTTGCAGAATGACGACAGCGGGCAATTATCGGCACAGTTGGATCAGCTCATTGCTATGTGCGAGCAGGCGAGCGACGGCACGAGTACTTAATCTGCGTTCGGCTTCATTTTTGATGTGCTTGACCCAGCATCGCGACGGTCGCCGATAAACTAAAACATACGAGGCAATCATCATGCGCTGGCGTGGACGACGAAAGAGTGACAATGTTGTAGATCGGCGCGGCGCCAGTCGGCGGCCGGGCCGCCGAGCGGTCGGTGGAGGGGCGGCGGTTCTGGTGGTGTTGGCGGGATTATTCTTCGGGCAGGACGCATCGCAAATTGCCAGGGTTCTGCTGGGCGCTGGCCAACCAGGCGCGCAGGCCCCGGCACAGCAAGCACCTACCCAAAACAATGCTCAACAGGATGAAGCAACGCAGTTCGTGCGGGTGATTCTGGCAGAAACAGAAGACACCTGGGTGCGGGCATTTGCTGAAATGGGGCGACAGTATCAGCCTCCCAAATTGATTCTGTATAACGATATGGTTCGTTCAGCTTGCGGAACCGGGTCTGCCCAGTCAGGCCCGTTTTACTGCCCCGGAGACTACCAGATTTATATTGATCTAAGTTTCCTTGAACAACTTAGACAAATGGGCGCGCCGGGCGATTTTGCATTCGCTTATGTTATCGCGCACGAGGTCGGCCACCATGTGCAAAATATCGTCGGCATTGCCCAGCAGGTGCGAGCCCAACAGTCCCGCTCTTCTCAAGCTCAGGCCAATGCCCTGTCAGTGCGCATGGAATTGCAGGCAGATTGTCTGGCCGGGGTGTGGATTAACCGTACTGAAAAGCGCAACAGTATTCTGGAGCCGGGTGACATAGAAGAAGGTCTGGAGGCCGCTGCCGCGGTCGGCGATGATCGTATTATGCGCCAGGCAGGTCGCGCACCGCGTCGTGAGGCGTTTACTCACGGTAGTTCGGCGCAACGGGTGCAATGGTTTAAGCGCGGCATGCAGTCCGGCAAGATCGACTCCTGCAACACATTCGGCTGATCAAAATCTCGCCATTGCTGCTCAGCCTTGAACTGCGGGTGTTCAACGGATATGCAAGGACTGCTCCTTATACGGTTACGTCATAAGGCTGAGTTTCAGCTATCTGGAGTTTAGGACCATCTTTCAATCTCAGATTCTCGTCTTTATTGGCTATCCGCAGCACGGCAAGCGCGCGTGACGATTGCGGAGCGACGCAGACAATTGTGCCGACGGTGGCGTCGCCCGATTCGGTGCTCACTATTCTGTGACCGATAAGTTCAGAAGCGCAGTATGCTGATGCAACGGCAGTAGAATCTTGCCAGTCGCAAACAAACATGCGTTGCTTTAATTTTCCCAGATAGTGCATGCGCGCGACAATTTCCTGACCAGTGTAACAACCCTTTTTAAAATTGATCCCTTCTACCAAATCCAGATTGACCATCTGCGGCACGAATTGTTCACTGAGCGCGGCACTTAGCCACGGTTGACCGCGTTCGATGTGATGCTCAAGCCAGCCGTCTAATTGCTGCGATGCAGATGCAGCATCGCTTAAATCCAGTTCCAGACAGACGTCGTCATCGAACATCAGGTGACGCTCATCATCTATTACGACAGCGTTGGCCTGAAGATTGTTGAATTCAATATGCTGCAAAGACTGCAGCGACCGGAGATCAGGATAAAAGGTCGCCGGCGGGGTGTGCAGCACAGCGATCTCGACTTTGCTGCGTAACACAAACATCTGTAACCGTTGCGCGATGACATTGGCCAATTCCGCTGGCAGCAGGGCGTAAAATGTACCCTCGTGCCGCCATAATCGCAGGGCACTGAACAAGCGGCCCTTCGGATTGCACAGGCCAGTGTGCTGCCAACACCGCTCTAAGTGCATCACATCATTGGTCAGTTGCCCCTGCAACAAACTGGCGGCGTCTGCGCCGCTAATTGCAAGCACTGAAACAGCGCTTTCTGGAATTGGTTTGCTAGTCATGACGTGGGCTTCAAACTCGGGCTGCTGTGAATTCGGTTTGATTTGGCGCATGCTATCATTCCGCTCGATCTAAAGCACTTGGGTTAATGACTAAGATGAGTCAAACAAGCAAAAAAAACGATTCCAAATCCGTCGCCTTGATTGATATAGAGCCTGGCGATAGATCTGATGGCACGCCTGTAGAGAGTGATCAGGGTCGAGTTGAAGCCGGCGCGGCAGACTTCGATGAAGCACATAGTCCTGCTGCGGCGGCGAAACCGGATCATCAAAAAAAGCCACGCGAGGTGAATGGCCCTAGAGGCCTTGAGCCCACGCGCTATGGTGACTGGGAGTCCAAAGGTCGATGTCACGATTTTTAATTGCATCGCGTCGCTTGGCTGAAGCGAATCTGAGGCGCGCGTCTGCTGACACGGGAGGGCTCGCAGATTGCCTAGCGGATCAGTTTTTATGGGTTTTTTCAGCCAATTGTTAAACTATGGTGTAAACTCTGAAGGCTGACAATCGTTAAAAAATACCATTGATTGCTGCGCGACCTTACAGGGAGTCGAATGGTAGAAGAAAAACGGTAAAAAAAACAATAATTTACGGGTATGCTTAAAGAACGACCACTGTCTCCCCATTTGCAGGTCTACCGGCCGCAAATGACCTCAATGTTATCCATATTGCATCGGGCCACCGGTGTCTTTTTGTTCCTTGGCTCACCACTTTTAGTGTACAGCCTGTGGGGCATCGCCGAAGGAGGCACGCACTTCCAGCAAATGACTGATTGTCTGAGTCATTGGTTTGCTCAGTTGCTGATTCTGGGCTGGATCTACTCTCTTTTTTATCATTTCTGTAATGGTATACGGCACCTGTTCTGGGATGTCGGTCACGGCTATGAAATGAAAACCCTGTACGCGTCCGGCAATGCCGTACTGCTTATCAGCATTGCCTTGACTGCAATCACCGCCTATTTCGCCCTGCAAAACCTTGGGGGTGCAGCATGAGTTTGCGTAGTCCTCTATCTAAGGCACAGGGGCTTGGTTCGGCTAAACACGGCTTTTCACACTGGTGGTGGCAACGTGTCACGGCAATTGCCTTGATTCCGCTAACGTTATGGTTTGTCTATTCCCTGGTATGTCTGCTGGGGTCTGATCATGCTCAACTTAGCCAATGGTTGGCTCAGCCAATTAATGCTTCGTTGGTTTTGTTATTTGTATTGACCGCGTTGTTTCATGGCCAGACCGGAATGCAGGTGGTGATAGAAGATTACGTACACAGCACGTGGTTGAACCTCACGCTGTTGCTGAGCATCAAATTCGCTTCAGTAGCGATGGCAGTGCTGGCGATTATTTCAGTATTAAAAGTCGTGTTGGGAGGCTAGGGCGTGCAGGGCGATTATAAAATTATCGATCATTCCTTTGATGTAGTTGTGGTGGGTGCTGGCGGTGCCGGTTTGAGGGCTACCTTTGGTATGGCTGCAGCGGGTTTATCGACTGCCTGCCTGACTAAAGTATTTCCGACCCGCAGTCACACGGTGGCCGCACAAGGCGGCATGAGTGCAGCACTCGGCAATATGGGTGAAGATGACTGGCGCTTTCATATGTATGACACCGTAAAAGGCTCAGACTGGCTGGGTGATCAGGACTCCATCGAATATATGTGTCGTAATGCAGCAGCAGCGGTGTATGAGTTAGAGCATTACGGTGTACCGTTTTCGCGTACCGAAGAAGGTAAAATTTATCAGCGCGCATTTGGCGGTATGACTACCCACTATGGTGAAGGTCAGGCAATGCGCACCTGTGCCGCGGCGGACCGCACCGGGCATGCCATTCTGCACACGCTTTATCAGCAGGCCTTGAAGCATCAGGCGCAGTTTTTTATTGAGTTTTTTGCGCTAGATTTGATTATGCAAGACGGTGAATGTCGTGGCGTAATCGCCATCGATATGGCCACCGGCGAAATTCATCGCTATCGGGCCAAGCAGGTCGTGTTAGCGACTGGCGGTTATGGCCGGGCCTATTTCTCCTGCACCTCGGCGCACACCTGCACCGGTGATGGTAATGCCATGGTGTCGCGCGCTGGATTGCCACTGCAGGATATGGAATTCGTACAATTCCACCCTACCGGCATCTATGGCGCCGGCTGCCTGATCACCGAAGGGGCTCGCGGCGAAGGTGGGTATCTGACCAATTCTGAAGGCGAGCGCTTTATGGAGCGCTACGCGCCCAATGCAAAAGATCTGGCCTCTCGAGATGTGGTCAGTCGCTCGATGACTGTTGAGATCAATGAAGGGCGTGGCGTTGGTGAAGATGCAGACCATATCTTTCTGCATCTTGAGCACCTCGGCCCGGAACTGCTTGAAGAGCGTTTGCCGGGAATTTCGGAGTCCGCCAAAATTTTTGCCGGGGTTGATGTTACCAAACAACCCATTCCAGTGCTGCCGACCGTGCATTACAACATGGGCGGCATCCCGACTAATTTTCATGGCGAAGTAGTCACACTTAAAGATGGTGACCCTGATAGTGTGGTGCCTGGCTTGATGGCCATCGGTGAAGCGGCCTGTGTGTCGGTGCATGGCGCCAATCGCCTCGGCTCCAATTCGCTACTGGACTTAATTGTGTTCGGTCGGGCGGCGGCGCTGCGCGCCAAAGAAACGATTAACCCTGATCAACCGATCCCGGATATTGCTGCAGATGCTGGCGATGCCACACTGCAACGTCTGGATCGCTTGCGCTATGCCACCGGGCCACGTGCCACCGCCGAGATCAGGTTGGAAATGCAACGCACCATGCAGCAACATTGCGCCGTATTCCGCACCGGCGAGGTCATGAGCGAGGGAGTCAGTAAAATGCAGGCCACCGCAGCGACCTTTAAAGATGTTGGGACCACTGATCGAGGGTTGATCTGGAATACCGATTTAATCGAAACCCTGGAGCTGGAAAATCTGCTGGATCAAGCGGTAATTACTATGGATTCAGCGGCCAACCGTGATGAAAGCAGGGGCGCGCACGCTCGTGATGATTTGCCTGAGCGCGACGATGATAACTGGATGAAACATACCCTGACCTGGATTGATGACCAGCATCAAACCCGCATTGATTATCGGCCGGTGCACACCTATACCCTGACTGATGACATTGATTACATTAAACCAAAACCACGGGTCTATTGATCCGTGGCTGTGTTAGATAACAGCAGAAGATAACTAACGGGCTAATAGAATGGCTGAGTTTACCCTACCGAAAAATTCCAAAATCAAGGCCGGCAAACATTTTCCGGCTCCGGAGGGCGCGACCAATGTGCGCTCGTTTCGTGTCTACCGCTGGTCACCGGATGATGATAAGAATCCCAGTACCGACGTGTACGACGTCGATATGGATCACTGCGGCCCTATGGTGTTGGACGCCCTGATAAAGATCAAGAACGAGATAGATCCCAGTCTGACATTTCGACGTTCCTGTCGGGAAGGGATTTGCGGTTCCTGTTCAATGAATATTGATGGCACCAATACGCTGGCCTGCACCAAGGCCATCGACGAGTGCGGCGGCGGCGAGGTGAAAATTTACCCCTTGCCCCATATGTCGGTGGTCAAAGACCTGGTCCCTGATATGACGCATTTTTATGCGCAATATGCTTCGGTGGAACCCTGGCTAAAAACCAAAACGCCGGTGTCGCCAGCAGCTGAGCGACTGCAATCAAAAGAAGACCGCGACAAACTTGATGGGCTATACGAATGTATTCTGTGCGCGTGTTGTTCAACATCCTGTCCCAGCTATTGGTGGAACAGTGATAAATACCTCGGCCCGGCAATCTTGCTGCAGTCGTATCGCTGGCTGGCTGACAGCCGTGATGAGGCGACTGGTGAGCGGCTGGATGAGTTGGAAGACCCCTTTAAACTGTATCGCTGCCATACCATTATGAATTGCACCAACACTTGCCCCAAGGGACTTAATCCGGGTAAGGCCATCGGTGAAATCAAAAAAATGATTGCCGAACGCGCCCTTTAGGCGCTCGCGTAGGCGGTCGAGAGAGCGATAAGCCCGTGGCCCAGCCGGAGCAGAAGCTAATCTGGCGTTGTCGACGCGGAGTCAGGGAATTGGATGTACTGCTGACGCGCTTTCTGGAGCAGGACTATGCCGGGCTGACCGCCGCGGAACGAGCAGGCTTCGATAAATTTCTCGAACAACAAGATCCCGTCATCATGGATTGGCTATTCGGCCGCAGCAGCGCTGAACGGGCGGACGTACAGGCCATCGTCGAGCGCTTGCAGAATTTATCTGGCTTACGCGATTAACGGTGCGGGTCCTGCTGACTCCCAAGTCAGCTTAAGAGGCTCGCTTGGTCGACTGCTGCGGCAGGTTAAAGCTATCCACCATTAACGAAGTCAAATATTGATGCAGGGCAGAGTTTTTGGTGCGCACATGCTGCACTAGCGATAGCGTATCGATTTTTAAATTAATCAAATCTTCCAGCGGTTTATGGATAAAGTGCTCGCGAACCAGGTTGGAATCACTGAGGCGATCAGAGGCAATCATCAACATATCGGTTTCGCGCAGGGTTTCCAGACAGACCAGCAGGTTGGTGCTCAGAAAGGGAACTTTCGATAAGATCCCGAAGGAAGCAAACAGTTTTTGTATTTCTTCGCGGGTGGTCTCAAAGTTTGGAAAATACACGGCCATGTGTTGGTATTTGCGGCGTTGCTCGAGAGAAATATGCTTCACCTTGGCGAGCGGATGATCTCTACGCATATAGAGAACCGGCTTGATGGTCATCAATTTATGGGTAATAAATTCATCACTGAAGGCGCGTTTCGCAACAATTGCAAAATCCAGACTGCCATTGCGCAGGCGCTCTTCGTATTTGTCGTCGAGAGTCTGGTTCAATGTCAAAATGTTCGGTGCGCCGTGCCGCAGGCGATCGATAAAGCGCGGCAATCCGACGCTGGCCGAGGTGCCAAGCGTCGCAATCGATATGGTGGCGGCCGTGGTGGCAGGGTCAAATTCAGTGTCAGTGACCAGGAATTCTGTCAGGTACGCAATCACATCATTAACTGGCTTTTCCAGAGCCAGGGTTCTCGGTGTGGGCGTCAATCCGTGGCTGGACCGCACGAACAACTCATCGTCCAGCAGAGTGCGTAGCCGGTTCAGTGTCTTGCTCATTGCAGGCTGGGTGACAAACAGGCGTTCTGCTGCGCGAGTCACGTTTTTTTCCTGCATCAGTACCTGATAGGCTACCAACAGGTTCAGGTCAACACGGGCTAGGGGGTCTTGCATTTGGATTCCACAGAGGTCGTTTAGACCATGATTTTAAGTTATGGCAAAACTAATTGAAATCGCTATTAGTTATATTGTTATTATCTGAAATGTCTGCTCAGACCCATTCATGGATTGGCGCATGGCCAACAAAATTGTTTGGCGTTAATATCGTGTCGCTGGCGAACTCGCTGGTTTGCGGGTAGTCGATTGTGTAGTGCAGGCCGCGACTTTCTTTGCGGGTTAGGGCGCACTCAATGGTCAGTTCGGCCACAGTAGCCAGATTGCGTAATTCAATCAGGTCATTATTGACCTTGAAGTTGCCATAGTACTCGATGATTTCCTCCTGCAATAGCTGCACCCGGTTGTGCGCGCGCTGCAGGCGTTTGTTGGTGCGTACGATACCGACGTAATCCCACATAAAGCGGCGCAATTCGTCCCAGTTATGTGACACCACGATGCGTTCGTCTGGATTGGATACCTGGCTTTCATCCCAATCGGGTAGTGACGGCAGTTCCGAACTGTTACGAGCCAAGCGATCACGAATATCATCGGCGGCGGACTCGGCGATAACCAGACACTCCAATAGTGAATTGCTGGCCAGGCGGTTGGCGCCATGCAAGCCCGTGCAACTGCTCTCACCCACCGCATATAAGCGCTTTAGATCGGTGCGCCCCTGCAAGTCCGTTAGTACGCCCCCACAGGTGTAATGGGCGGCCGGTACCACTGGCACTGGTTGGCTGGTCAGGTCGTAACCATATTTGTCGCAATTGGCGGCGATATTGGGGAAATGATCGAGTATGAAGTCTTTGGGTTTATGGCTGATATCCAGATACACGGAGTCAAAACCACCCCGTTTCATCTCATAGTCGATGGCCCGCGCCACAATGTCGCGTGGCGCCAGCTCCGCCTGAGCGTGGTGATCGTCCATAAAGCGTTCGCCATCGGGCAGACGTAATAAGCCGCCTTCACCGCGCACCGCTTCAGAGATGAGTGACCCCTTGGCGTAGGGGTGATACAGACAGGTCGGGTGAAACTGAACAAACTCCATATTGGCGATGCGGCATCCGGCTCGCCAGGCCATGGCGATTCCGTCCCCGGTAGAGGTGTCTGGATTGGTGGTATAGAGATAGGCCTTGGAGGCGCCGCCGGTGGATAAAACCACAGCCTGAGAGGCAAAGGTCTTAACCTCATTTCGTTCAATGTCGAGTGCGTATGCTCCGTAGCATCGCGCAGGGTCGGTGCGATTAAGCTTTTGTGAGGTAATTAAATCAATTGCGATGTGGTTTTCCAGAATGGTCACATTTGGCTGGGCGCGGACATGCTGCTCCAGTGTGGTTTCCACCTCGCGCCCGGTGGCATCTTTAGCATGGATAACACGGCGATGCGAGTGGCCTCCCTCACGCGTCAGGTGATAATCACTATCAACGCCGTCGTATTCGGCGCCGTCCTCCAGAGTGAATCGCACGCCTTTATCGATCAGCCACTGAATGGCGCGCGGGGCGCCTTCGATTACTTTGCGTACGGCCGAATCTTTGCACAGGCCGGCACCGGAAACATGGGTGTCCTGAACATGCGCATCAAAGTTGTCATCCGAATCCAGTACCGCAGCAATACCGCCCTGAGCGTACAGGCTGGAGCCTTCGGTCAGCTCAGACTTGGATAATACGATGATATTAAGGTCATCGTCAGCCAGGCGCAGCGCCAGGCTTAATCCTGCGGCGCCACCGCCAATTATCAGCACATCACAGTGGTTATTGTTCATATTCGGGTTGGCTGGCGAAAAGGATTGCAAATTATAGCCTAAGCGGTTGAGTTTATTCGCTTTAGCGCCGAGATTATTTACGCAAGCCAAGGCGCTTTTGATAGAATACGGCCGCCGCTACGGTGCAGGTCGGCGGGCAGTGAGCACACCAATTGCCTGACCAATGGTGACCTCCTTTAATTGCTAATTGCTGGTTATCACTTCCACCTAACACCTTTCTAAGCCGTTCTTCAAAAAAACTCTACACCAACCGCTATATTGCACGTAACCAAACCCATGTCGCACGATATTTCTAAGATTCGCAATTTTTCGATAATTGCGCATATTGATCATGGCAAGTCGACATTGGCGGACAGATTTATTCACGTATGTGGCGGTCTGACTGACCGCGAAATGGAAGAGCAGGTGCTCGACTCTATGGATATAGAGCGTGAGCGCGGCATTACCATTAAAGCGCAGAGCGTCGCGCTCAAATATCAGGCCAGTGATGGTGAAACCTATCATCTGAATATGATTGATACACCCGGCCATGTTGATTTTTCCTATGAGGTATCGCGTTCCTTAACCGCCTGTGAGGGCGCATTGCTGGTGGTGGATGCTTCTCAAGGCGTCGAAGCCCAGACGGTGGCCAATTGCTACACGGCGGTAGACCTGGGGCTGGAAGTGTTGCCGGTATTGAATAAGATCGACCTGCCGGCCGCTGACACTGACCGTGTCGCCGCAGAGATTGAAGATGTGGTGGGGATTGATTGTTCCGGGGCGCTGCATGTGAGTGCCAAAAACGGTATCGGCATCGAGGCGCTGCTGGAGCAGATTGTAGCGGAGCTGCCGCCACCAACGGGCGACCCGCAGTTACCACTATCGGCACTGATCATGGATTCCTGGTTTGACAATTATCTGGGTACCGTGTCATTGATTCGCGTGGTGCAGGGCGCCATTCGCAAGGGCGACCGCATCAAGATGATGTCTACCGGAATCGATTACAATGTAGAGGACCTTGGAATTTTTACACCCAAGCGATCGCCCAAGCCAGAACTGTTAGCCGGCGAGGTTGGCTATTTAATATCCGGTGTTAAAGATATTACCGGAGCACGGGTCGGTGACACGGTGACGCTGGCGAAGGGGGGTGTGGCAAAGCCTTTGGCGGGTTTTCAGGAGGTGCAACCAAGGGTGTTCGCCGGTTTGTACCCGATTAACCCGGCTGATTATGATTCCTTTCGCGATGCGCTCGGTAAACTCTGTTTGAATGACGCCTCGTTAAAGTATGAGCCGGAAGTATCAGATGCCTTGGGTTTAGGGTTCCGCTGCGGCTTTCTTGGCATGTTGCACATGGAAATTATTCAGGAACGCCTGGAGCGTGAGTATGATATGGATCTCATTACCACGGCGCCAACCGTGGTTTATGAAGTTGAAATGAAAAACGGTGAACTGCTCACCATCGACAATCCCTCGGCACTGCCGGACCTGTCCAAAATTGAACAAATCCGTGAACCGATCATCACCGCAAATATGCTGATGCCGGAAGAATACATCGGCGCGGTAATGACTTTATGCATCGAGAAGCGCGGCCAGCAGAAAAATATTCAATACCTCGGTCGCCAGGTCATGCTGCATTTTGAATTACCACTTAATGAAGTGGTAATGGACTTTTTTGATCGATTAAAATCCGTCAGCCGAGGCTACGCCTCGCTGGATTACGAGATTAAGGAGTATCGCCCCAGTGATATGGTCAAGGTGGATGTATTAATTAATGGTGATGCTGTTGATCCGCTGGCTATTTTGGTGCATCGTGAGCAGTCGATTTATCGCGGCCGTGAATTGGTAAAGCGCATGCGCGAATTGATTCCGCGACAAATGTTTGATGTTGCTATCCAGGCGGCCATTGGTTCCAAGGTTATTGCGCGGGAAACTGTCAAGGCCTTGCGTAAGAACGTAACCGCCAAATGTTATGGTGGGGATATAAGCCGTAAACGTAAACTGTTGGAAAAACAAAAAGAAGGCAAGAAACGAATGAAGCAGATAGGCTCAGTTGAAATACCGCAGGAAGCATTTTTGGCTGTTCTGAAGAAGGGCGATTAAAACCTGCATCGGCATCGATTCGTGGAGATGAGTGGTAATGTTTGAGATTATTTTGTTCAGCCTGGTAGCGCTGTGTGCGGCGATTATTTTGGCCTGCAAATATGTGGTGAAAGCGGTGCCGCAAGAAGGTGGTGAGTTAAGCTACCTTGCAGAGCACTCTGTTGAACCCTGGTATCTGGACTACGCCAGGTCCTTTTTCCCCGTGTTATTAATTGTGTTTTTGTTGCGCGGATTTATTGCAGAGCCGTTTCGAATTCCGTCCGGGTCCATGCTGCCGACCCTGAAAGTCGGGGATTTTATTCTCGTTAATAAGTACGCCTACGGCGTGCGCTTACCTATTTTGCACAACAAAGTCCTGGATGTAGAGCAGCCAGCGCGCGGCGACATTATGGTATTCCGCTACCCGCGGGATAATCAGACGCATTACATTAAACGCGTGATTGGTTTGCCGGGTGACATTATCGAGTATCGCGACAAACAACTGATTATTAATGGCGAGATCATGCCGCGCGACCCCGCGGGCAGTTACATTCCGTTTTCCGAGAAGGGACGCGAGCGCGAAAGTCTGCGTTTTACTCAGACTGTGCGCACCGGTGGGCCGGAATCCGCACAGGTTAGATTTTCAATATTGCTGGATAATTTCCGCCGTGAACGACCATTGCAGATTCGGGTGCCCGAAGGTCACTACTTTATGATGGGCGACAACCGGGACAACAGTATGGACAGTCGCAGTTGGGGCTTTGTTCCCCACCAGAACATCGTTGGGAAGGCCTTTTTTGTGTGGTTTCACTGGAATAGTCACAGCGGTGGTGGCATCGACCTTTCCCGCATTGGCGCGCAAGTAACTGCGCATTGAGGCTGGTTCCGCGCGCCTGATAGGCCAGTACAGCGAGCGTTATCGATTTCTCGTTAATACCAAAAATAGTGTAAGGTTATACGTGCTAACTACGACGTCTGGCTAAATGAAAAGATTCTGGGTATCAATAAGATGCGTAACATAAAACAAAACTCCTTCGCCTCGATCCATCGGCAGCGCGGCTGGACGTTCTGGAGCCTTAGCTTCGTTGGTGGCGTGGTCATACTGTTTGCTTATATTGGGATGCAATTGGTGCCGGTCTATATTGCCAACAACAATATAATTAATGCGATGGAGCGCAGCATGGATGATGCCGACCTGAGAAAAATTGGCCGTGCCTTTATTATCCGCAAAATGAAAGCGCAGCTATATTTGGATGGCACTTACGATATTTTGGATTATAAAAAGGAATTGAGGGTGCGCCGCTCGAAAACCAAAATGATTCTTGAGACCAAATATGAACGCGAGGTGCCTCTGTTCTTCAATGTCGCTTTAATAGTGCGGTTTGACAATAATGTCGAGCGCAATCTGAATTAACTCTGGTTGCCACTTCTGGCCGTCACATACAGGTGCTTGCCGACGCTGGTGCCCATCAATGTAAGACAGTCGCACACCTATACCTGGAAAAATTTTGATGCTTGATAAACAGGCCAAGCTCGGTCGCACCATAGGTTACGACTTTTCTGATGAGGCGCTGCTCGACCGCGCCCTGACTCATCGCAGTAAGGGCGCAAAAAACTATGAGCGTCTGGAGTTTTTGGGTGACAGCATTCTTGGTTTCGTGGTCGCTGAGTGGTTGTATCAATCCTACCCCGAATTAAGCGAGGGCAAACTAAGCCGGATGCGCGCCAGTCTGGTGCGCAAAGAAACGCTGGCGCTCGTTGCGCGTGAGTTAGATCTGTCTAACCATCTGCGACTGGGCGAAGGTGAACTTAAAAGTGGTGGGTTTAATCGGGACTCTATCCTCAGCGATGTGGTGGAAAGTCTGATCGGAGCTATGTATCTGGATGGTGGATTGTCGCCGACGCGAGAATTTATTTTGCACCGCTGGCAGCCGCATTTCGATGCCATCGAGCAGACTAAAAGTTTTAAAGACCCTAAAAGCCGATTGCAGGAAACTATGCAAAAACAAAGTCTCAGTTTGCCGGAGTATGAGATTGTCGCGACCAGCGGTGAGCAACACGAGCAGATATTTACCGTGCGATGTGCACTCGCTGACCTCGGCTTACAGGAATTGGCCACGGCCGGCTCACGCCGCGCCGCTGAGCAAGCGGCGGCAGAGAGCCTGCTGAGTAAACTGCCTGACCACTATGGCAAGAGCGGTAAATCTCGATGAGCGATGTTGAATTTAAGTTTGGTTTTGTCACGGTAATCGGGAAACCCAATGTCGGTAAGTCGACTCTGATAAATCGGGTGATCGGGCAAAAAATAAGTATTACGTCGCATCGACCGCAAACCACCCGTCATAGAATTCTGGGGATTCATTCAGAGGCTAACAGCCAGATGGTGTTTGTCGATACACCCGGAATTCACTCGCTGCGTAAGAAGTCCAATCGGCGAGCCATTAATAAGGTGATTAATAAGACTGCCATTGGCAGCATTGAGGGCGTTGACGTTGTATGTTTGATGATCACTGCGCATGGCTGGTCCGAAGCCGACCTGCATGTGCTGAGTGCTCTTAAAAGTGCGGTTGGCGAGCGTAGGAGTCCAGTCATCTTGCTTATTAACAAGATTGATCAATTGAATTCCGTGAATGATGTATTGCCCTTGATTGCGGAATCCTCTGGGCTCTACGAATTTTCTGAAATCGTACCGATCACCGCGACAGCCGCCAAGGCCGATGAGCATGTCTCGCACCTGTTAGATGTATTGCGCGAATATTTGCCGGCCCAGCCAGCGGGCTTCGACGAGGATCAGATCACTGATCGTAGCTTTCGCTTTCTGGTGAGCGAGTTGATCCGAGAACAATTATTTCGGCGGTTGGGCGACGAATTACCCTATGCGACGGCAGTTGAAGTCAGTCAATTTAAGCAGGAATCGGCGGGTTACCACATAAGTGCCGATATCTGGGTGGAAAAGGACAGCCACAAAGCCATGGTGATAGGCAAGGGCGGTGAGGCATTGAAGAAAATTGGTTCGGCCGCGCGCAAGAACTGCGAAGCCCTGTTGGAACAGAAAGTGTATATGGAGTTGTGGGTCAAGGTGCGCAGTGGTTGGTCTGACAATGCCAGGGATCTTTATAGTCTGGGATACGACGAAGATTTGAGTTGAGCGCACTGTGAGGGTTCACCAGCAACCGGCCTATGTGCTGCTCAATCGTCCCTATAGTGAAAGCAGTTTTATCGTTGAAGTATTCAGCCGGGACTACGGTCGTCTGGCATTGATGGCCAAGGGGGCTCGACGCCTTAAGTCCAGGTACAAAGGTGTATTGCAACCCTTTCAACCGACCTTGATAAGTTGGACTGGGAAGGGTGAATTACCCACCCTGACCTCGGCCGAAGTTGACCTGACTCACTATCGCTTTAATTTGCATGAGCTGCGCGGCGACGCGTTAGTGTGCGGATTTTATGTCAACGAACTGCTGGTCAATTTACTGCACCGCCACGACCCGCACGCGGCGCTGTTTGATCAATACCGACAAACAATATCGAGGCTGGCAAATGATCAACATGAGGGACATGAAGCAGACCTGTACGGTCGTTGTTTGCGTGAATTTGAGACCCGCATTATCAAAGAAGCCGGCTATGCGGTGAACTTTGAATTCGAATCTGATGGGAAAACGCCGATTCACGCAGACCGCGTATATCTGTTCACACCCGGCGCAGGTTTTAGCGCCGCCAGCGGAGCACCGGCCAACGCCATCTCTGGCCGTATCATTCGCGCGGCGCACGGCGACGCTGCAGATCAGACCCCCCTGAATGCCAGCGAGCTGTCGCAGAGCAAACACCTGATGCGTGATATATTAAATCAAACACTGGGTTACAAAGCAGTTACCAGCCGCGAACTGTTTTTTCCACGCCAACGATAGCCACCGGAATCATGAGCGATCATCAACCAATCCAATTGGGCGTTAATGTCGACCACGTTGCCACCCTGCGTCAGGCACGCGGGGTAAGTTACCCTGATCCTTTGCAGGCTGCCGATATTGCGCGCCTGGGTGGAGCGGATAGCGTTACCGTGCATCTGCGGGAAGATCGACGACATATTCAGGACCATGACGTGTATCGAATTCGCCAGCAGGTGAAGCTGCCCATGAATCTGGAAATGGCCGCCACCACAGAGATGTTGGAGATTGCGTTACAAGTCGCGCCCGCGGAATGTTGTCTGGTCCCCGAAAAACGCGCCGAATTGACCACCGAGGGTGGGCTGGATGTGGTTGCCCAGCAAGCCGTACTGGTTGAGTTTATTGGTGAACTGCGCGCCGCGGGTATCCGGGTGTCTTTGTTTATTGACCCGGATGCGGCGCAAATTGAAGCCAGCCATGCCATAGGTGCGGATATTGTTGAATTGCACACAGGCTGCTATGCCGAGTGTGGTATAGAGCCGCCTGAACAGTTGACCATCGAATTTAATCGCCTACGCGACGGTGCCCGCGTTGCGCATGCGCTGGGTCTGCAGGTGAACGCCGGCCATGGATTGCATTACCAGAATGTGGCGGCCATTGCCGCGTTGCCAGAGATAGTCTGTTTAAATATTGGCCATTCAATCGTCAGCCGCGCGGTACTAACTGGCTTTCACGAGGCGGTGTTTACAATGAAAAAAGAAATGATTGATGCGCGCCTTACCGCGGAGGCGCTTTCCGCATCCGAGTAGCGTAGCGCCTGCCTGGCGGGGCGCCCAAGTAGTGCCGTTTTGTCCCGTAACTTGTTAAAGCCGATTAAATTTCCTTGCTGTAGAGGCGATACAACTTCATCACTTTTTTAATATAGGATTCGGTTTCATCATAAGGGGGCACACCATCGTACTTGCTGACCGCCCCCTCACCGGCATTGTAGGCCGCCAAAGATAGGGTCTTGTCTTTGTTATAGCGATCCATCAGGTCACGAACATGCTGCACGCCGGCTTCTATGTTGCGCTGGGGGTTAAACTGATCCTGACGCAATTGATAGTTGGCCGCGGTGGCCGGCATCAATTGCATTAAGCCCATGGCCCCGGCATGTGACACGGCGTAGCGATCAAAGGCGGATTCAACATGAATCATGGCCTTGATAAATGATGGCTCCAGATCATATTTCAGCGACAGGTTAACGATCAGGGCATCGTATTGTGACTTTATCGGAGTTGCGTGATAGGGTGCGTTTTGGGTGGCGCCTGAACGATACGGCTTGGTGGAATAACTGTTCTTCAACCGATAACCTTTTTTACGGTACCTGATGTCGGTGATAAGTTTGCTGCCGTCCGGCAATTCATACACGTAGACTCGCGCCGCAGCGGAATTTATCACCGCTGGGTTGAATTGCAGGCCGAGCAACAGCGCGACAGTGGTCAAGCAGTTGATTGACAATGCTCTCAAGGAGTGCGGTAGTTTCCGAAGTAATGGGGCGAATTGTTTCACGGTCTTGATAGGCAGTGCGTCACTCTTAAGGCTAAACTCAAAATGTCTTGGCTCTAGAATTCAGATTTTAACCTATTTTCAAGCCAAGTTTGAAAAATTACTGTAAAATTCAATGCTAACCCTTTGAATAGGTTAGATTAAAAACCATATTTGTTGTAATTAATTATGCCATCATTTGACGTAGTCTCCGAAATTGATAAACCGGAATTAAGTAACTCCGTACATCAAGCCAATAAAGAATTAAGCACCCGATTTGACTTTAAAGGCTCTGACGCGCGCGTGGAGCAAGGCGAAAAACAGCTTACGGTGTACGCCGATAACGACTTTCAGGTCAAACAGGCGGTCGATATTTTATGCGGTAAGCTGGCTAAACGAGGTATTGACCTGGCTTGCCTGAACTACCGTGAGATTGAAGAAATCGGCGGCGGCAAAGCGCGACAGGTCATTGAATTACAAGAAGGCATTAACTCGGAATTAGGCCGCAAGTTAGTGCAGCAGATTAAACAGCAAAAGCTCAAAGTACAAACGGCTATCCAGGGTGAACAATTGCGGGTTAGCGGTAAAAAACGTGATGACCTGCAAGCTGTTATGGCGTTTCTGCGCGAGTCTGACTCTGGCATACCATTGCAATTTAATAATTTTCGGGATTAACCCCTCAACTTCTGCGAGACTCGCCGTGATCGACATCGACCCATCAGCACAGCACTTCACCACGAGACCTAAATCATGACAAAACACCTATCATTTACACTGCTCTTCGCAATCACAGTTGCCTATGCGCTGGTGATCGGTCTGGGTGACGCGCCAACAGCGGCGATGGCGGCGAGTAGTAAAGAGGCTTCAGACGATATTCGGCGGGTGCGGACCGAGTTGCAAAAGATGATCCCCTCTGCTGACTACGCGGAAATTGTTGCCACTGCGGCCGACGGCGTCTACCGGATTGATTTGGAGGGCAGCTATGCCTTTGTCTATGTTGACGGAGACTATGTTTTATTCGGTGATCTATACGACACCGCCCGCAAAATCAATATCGGCGATCAGGCCCGCAATGCCAGAATGGTGGAAGTGATCAATGCAGTGCCAACCACCAAGATGATTACCTTCGCGCCGCAAAAAACCGAGCGCTATATTACGGTGTTCACCGACATTGATTGTGGTTACTGTCGCAAGTTACACAATGAAGTTGCGCAGCTCAATGAGGCGGGAATAGAAGTGAGATATCTGGCGTTTCCGCGCTCCGGAATCGGCAATGCAAGCTATAACAAGTATGTGTCTGTCTGGTGCAGTGATGATCAGCAGAGCGCGATGACTGCGGCTAAGGCCGGCCAGTCACCGGCACCATTGAGCTGCGAAAACCCCATCGCGGAATCGTATAAGCTCGGCCAACGGGTCGGGGTAACTGGTACACCTACCATTATCTTTGATGATGGTACTGTGGTGCCAGGTTATCAGCCAGCGAAATTATTGATCGAGCAGTTAGGTTTGGCGGACAAGTCTTAGCGTTCTGCTTAGCGCTTTACTCAGCGTTCCAGAAGCGCCAACTTGTTCTCTTTATCGACCCATTCGTCCGCGTCGTCGGGCGCGGGTTTCTTCTCGGCGATGACCGGCCAGATGGCCGACAATTCCGCATTTAACTCCACGTAATGCTCTTCGTGTGGCTCTAAATCATCATCCGCCACGATGGCGTTGACCGGGCACTCGGGTTCGCAAAGGCTGCAATCAATGCATTCTTCAGGGTCGATGACCAGATAATTCGGCCCCTCGTGAAAACAATCAACCGGGCACACTTCCACACAGTCGGTGTATTTGCACTTGATGCATTCTTCTTTAACAACGTAAGTCATGGTAGTTGGCGTAGGTTATCTGGTTCAGGCCGGATTTCGCAAAGCGCGTATTTTATGTGCAGCGCCCGGCGAAAGCAACGCTGTCGCGCGCAGGCTTAGAGTTGATTTTTCAGCTCGTAGAGCAACTCCATGGCTTGCCGTGGGGATAGCTCGTCTGGCTCTAGCGCGGCCAGTTTTCGGCGCAAACCATCGTCAGCAGGCGCGGGGTTTAAATCCATGCTGGTCTGGCCGCCGGCATTGTCCGCCGCGGCGAGATGAGCGCTGAGTTGGCGCTCTAATTCCGCCAGCTTGGAACGGGCCGCATCCAGCACCGGTGCGGGCAGGCCGGCCAGTTTGGCAACCTGGATTCCATAGCTCTGATTGGCCGGCCCCGGTTTTACGTGATACATAAACACGATGTTTTGTTCATGCTCGACAGCATCCAGATGGACATTTTCAACATTTTCCAGCTGTTCTGCCAATTCGGTGATCTCAAAATAATGGGTCGCAAACAGACTGTAAGCCTGTACCCGCGTCGCCAGATCCATGGCGCATGCCCAAGCCAGCGACAGACCATCATAGGTACTGGTGCCGCGGCCAATTTCGTCCACCAAAACCAGGCTGTTGGGCGTGGCATTGCGCAAAATATTGGCCATTTCCGTCATCTCCACCATAAATGTGGAGCGCCCGCCCGCCAGATCATCAGCCGCGCCGATGCGGGTGAAAATTTTGTCAATCGGGCCGAGACGAACAGCGCTGGCAGGCACGTAACTACCAGTATAGGCGAGTAGCGCGATCAGCGCATTTTGCCGCATATAGGTGCTCTTACCACCCATATTAGGTCCGGTGATAACGCGCATGCGCCGCGTATCGTCGAGCACCAGGTCATTGGCGATAAAGGCCTGCGTTTGATGGGCTTCAACGACCGGGTGTCGGCCCTCAATAATTTCCAGCCCCGGTTCGGTATTTAGCTGCGGGCGGCAGAAGTTCAGACTAACGGCGCGTTCGGCAAAATTCGCTAATACATCCAGCTGTGCCAAGGATTGTGCCATACATTGCAGGTCGGCGACCTGGGGCTGTAACTGATCCAGCACCGATTGGTAGAGCGCTTTTTCTCGCGCCAGCGCTTTCTCCCGGGCCGACAGCACCTTGTCTTCATATTCTTTCAGTTCCTCAGTTATGTAGCGCTCCGCGTTCTTGAGGGTCTGGCGTCGAATGTAGTGCTCGGGCACGGTGGCCGATTGTGCTTTGCTTACTTCTATATAGAAACCATGCACGCGATTGTATTTAACTTTGAGGGTGGCGATTCCGGTGCTGTCGCGTTCGCGTTGTTCTAACTGGATCAGGAATTCACCGGAATTCTTACTCAGTTGGTGCAGTTCGTCGAACTGGTCGTCATAACCAGGCCGAATAACACCCCCTTCGCGGATCACTGCAGCAGGTTCCTCCAGAATCGCCGCTTCCAGCAGTTCCTGCGGGGCGGTAAAAGGACCGAGCTGTTGAGTAAGCCCGCGAATCATGTCGCTGTCGCTATTACTGACTAACTCGCGTAGCCCGGGCAGGCATTGCAAGGCGGTGCGCAGCCGTACCAGATCGCGCGGCCGGGCGGAGTTCAGCGCGACGCGCGTCAGGATGCGTTCGATGTCGCCACAGTTCTTGAGGCAGGCTTGAATGCCCTGCAAATCAAGCGATTCAATCAGTTCAGCCACCGCAACCTGTCGCTGGCCAATGGCAATGGGGTCGGTAATTGGCCCGTGCAGCCAACGGCGCAGCAGGCGCCCACCCATGGGGTTGGCGCAGCGATCCATCAACGCTATCAGAGTAAATTCCTTACCACCGGATAAATTTGTCTCGATTTCAAGGTTTAGTCGGCTGGCCGCATCAATAATCAGAAAATCACTGCTCTGGGTGATTTTGATTTCAGTAATATGCGGTACCGCTTCATACTGCATGTCGCGGGTGTACTGCAGTAAGGCGCCTGCAGCACTGACTGCCAGGCTGTAATCCTGGCAACCAAAGGCGGTCAAATCTTTGGTATTAAACTGTCGGCAAAGTAGCTCATGCGCCACATCGAAATCGAAATACCAGTCTGCCACCGGACGCATAGTGGCGTCGCCACTGGCGGGGTATATTGCCTGTTGCTTGTCACCCACTAATATTTCGGCCGGCTGCAAGCGTTGTAGCTCGGCAGATAATTGTTCCTGCGAACCGAGCTCGCGCGCTTCGAAGTGACCCAGAGACAATTCCAGGGTGGCCAGTCCGAATTGCCCGTCGCGGCAAACGATTGCTGCCAACAGATTATCCCGGCGCTCATCCAATAAACTGTCTTCCACCAGGGTGCCCGGCGTGACAACACGCACCACTTTTCGTTCCACCGGGCCCTTACTGGCCGCCGGATCACCGATTTGCTCAGCAATGGCAACCGAGCGCCCCAGCTTGACCAGTTTTGCTAAATACTGATCTACTGAATGATACGGAACGCCCGCCATCGGAATGGGCTCGCCATTGGATTTACCGCGTTGTGTGAGGGTGATATCCAGCAATTCCGCCGCCAATTCCGCGTCACCGTAAAACACTTCATAAAAGTCCCCCATGCGGTATAACACCAGCGTGTCGGGGTAGTCGGCCTTGATGCGCAGATATTGCTGCATCATCGGCGTGTGTTGGGTGGTCGTGCTCGTCATCGCAGAGGTCGGTTGCCGCTCCAGCCAGGCAGCGCGTCGGTATTAAACGCGTGCACCCGTCAGCAAGTGATTCAATTTTTCATATACCTTGGGGTTGCCGGCCACAATGTTACCGCTATCAAACAGGTTGTCATTGCCACCAAGATCGCTAATCAGACCGCCAGCCTCTCTTACCAGCAGGGCGCCAGCCGCAAGGTCCCAATGCTGTAAGCCGTAGGCAAAGCAAGCATCGTAGCGGCCACTGGCAAGCCAGGCCAGATCCAGAATGGAACTGCCGTTGCGATGCACGCTGCGGGCACGGGGCAGGGCGGCGGCGAAGCTTTTCAGCCAGGCTTTGCTATGCGCGCTGTGGCGACCCGGATAGCCCGTGCATAATAGGCTGTCGGTCAGCTTACTGGTGTCTGATACACGGATGCGGCGGCCATCGAGTTGTGCTCCCTGACCTTTGCGGGCGCTGAATAATTCGTTGCGAAATGGGTCATAGACCACCGCCACCAAGACATTGCCCGGAGCTTGTCCCTTGACCATCTGTTGCAGCGCAATCGAGGTGCAACAATGTGGCAGGCCATGCAAAAAATTATGTGTGCCATCGAGTGGGTCAATTACCCAACAGAGCTCGCCATCGCGAGGGCTGTGGCCGGATTCCTCGGCCAACACGCCAATCTCAGGGTAAGCAGAGGCCAACTGTTCAATGATCAGTTGTTCGACCTGTATGTCTATTTCCGACACCAGTTCGCTGGGGCTTTTCTGTGTTACTTTGACACGGTCCAGCCGGTCAATACCCTGCTGGATTAATTTGCCGGCGTCGAGCGCCGCCGCCACAGCCACGTTAAGTGCACCGGAAGTTTGGTTGGAGTCCATGCGGAAACCCTGAGATTCGATTTTAAAATAGCAGGCCGGATTGTAAGTGCTTGCCGCCGTTAAAGGAAGATCGAATGTAGAAACTAGCGATAGAGATACAGAGATTGCCGGCTGCGACACAACATCAGGTAGAATAACGCAGCCTTATTTTTGGTCAGCCTCAACTCAAATGAACGCACTGCAATCTATTCGCATTGTCCTCGTGGAACCGACCCACCCCGGCAACATCGGGGCGGTGGCGCGCGCCATCAAAACCATGGGCTTGCAGCGGTTGGTGCTGGTGAACCCCAAAAAGTACCCGCACTACGAAGCCAGCAAGCGTGCTGCTGGTGCCGAAGATGTGCTGGACAGTGCGGTGGTTGTGCCTGATCTGGCCGCCGCGATCGGCAACTGCACATTGGTGTTGGGTACCTCGGTCAGAGACCGGGAGGTGAGTTGGCCAACGGTGACTCCGGATCAGGCCGCACAGATGGTACTGGAACACCTGCCCGACGATGATGCTGTGCAGGGCCCGCGCGAAGTGGCAGTTCTATTTGGTCGGGAAAGCAGTGGCCTGAGCAATGCCGAGCTGGAGTTGTGCCAGCAGCAGATACGCATTCCCGCTAATGATGAATACAGTTCGCTTAATCTGGCGAGCGCAGTGCAGATTATTTGCTATGAAATGCGGATGGCTGCCCGCCGCGCGCGCGATGCCGAAACCGCAACACAGCAGGGCGGGTCGGCCGTTGATCAGCGCCGCCAACCCGCGACTCGCGCTCAGCAAGACGCGCACCTGGCACACCTGGAAAGCGCTTTGCAAGTACTGGATTTTGTAAAGTCCAAGCCGCCGACGGTGCTTCTGCGCAAACTCGCCAGATTGTATAATAAGGCCCAGCTCACCACCGAAGAGGTGCAGATATTGCGCGGCATATTAAGCGCAATCGAAGATCGTGTCGGACGGTCTTAGTTAACCCCTGACAGCGGCCTGAAACAGGCTGTACGACCTATTCAGAGCCCACAAAAACACCTAGCAATGAGATTCCCCAACTATGTTTAGCCGAATTCGAGAAGATATCAGTGTGGTCTATGAACGTGACCCGGCGGCGCGCAATGCGCTGGAGATATTGACCACCTATCCGGGGGTGCATGCCGTGTTATTTCACCGTCTTTCGCACCGCTGTTGGCATATCGGTTTGAAATGGCTAGCGAGGGTAATTTCCCACTTCGCTCGTTGGGTTACCGGTATTGAGATACACCCTGGTGCGCAGATTGGCAGGCGCTTTTTTATCGATCATGGCATGGGCGTAGTGGTGGGTGAAACGGCCATTATCGGCGATGATTGCACCTTGTATCACGGGGTAACCCTCGGCGGCACCTCCTGGGACAAGGGTAAACGACACCCGACCTTAGGGAACGATGTGGTCATCGGTGCCGGTGCCAAAGTGCTGGGCCCGATCACGGTGGGCAACGGTGCGCGCATCGGTTCCAATTCGGTAGTGGTCAAGAATGTTGCCGAGGGTGCCACCATGGTGGGTATCCCAGCCTATGAAGTGGGTTCGGCGGAGTACAATCGGGCCAATGGAAAGTTTGAAGCCTATGGTCATAAGGCGTCAGCTGATGACCCGGTGGCGGTTGCGATTCACAACCTTTGCCAGCAAATGCAAGCCATGGATCAGCATTCCCACGAACTGTTGAAGCGACTTCAGAAAGCCAATATTGATGTGTCTGACTTGCAACCGCCCCCCGTTAATACTGACTGCATAGAATTGGAGCCAGCGGTGAATAAAGGTCCAGCCTCGGATTCATAAGCGACTGAGCGCGTTTCTAATACGACCTTTGGGCGCAGCTATACAACTATAAATAGACTTGCAGGGCTTGAAATAACGCTAAATACACGCATAGTTAGAGAGTTGAAGTTAATTTAGGCCGGCCTCGTGCCGCGAACATGATGTCTATAACACTTACCGATTCAGCAACCCGGCGGATTGCCACACAACTTGAGCAGAATAAGGCGCTGGCGCTGCGCTTTGGGGTGCGTGAATCAGGCTGTTCAGGCTATTCCTATTTTATGGATTTTGCTACCAATATAGAACCGGACGATACCGTGATCGAACAAGGCGGTGTGAAGGTTGTGGTCGATGCGACCAGTTTGCCAATTCTGGCTGGTACGCAAATTGATTATGTCTCAGAGGGTTTAAATCAAACGTTTAAATTTTCCAATCCCAAGGCCACCGATGAATGTGGCTGTGGCGAAAGTTTCGCCCTGCAATCCTGACCTGCTGTGCCATTGTGCAGCGCACCCACGGCACTTTTAAGGCCTGTAAATTCAATTGTTATTTTTGCGTATAAATCGCTGTTAATCGTCTGTAAAACGCCTAAAATACGCCTCGATTTATGCCCTGTGGTAATCATTACGGCAACCACTCCCAACCCGATTATCTAATTTGAGGTAAGTTCCATGCTGCTCTCCATTATCCGTACATTTTGTCTGGTGTTTGTGTCTCTGTTGATGTTGGTGCCGACGACCAATGCACAGGAATATCATAAGATTACACGCCTCGGAACCAGTGAGGCCGTGTGCCCGGGCGGGGTCTCTTCAGTAGCTGACTTACAGCGCTTTTTTGCCGATAACCCGGCTGCGATAGAGTCAATATTGAATGATTCTGGCTGGCGTGGCGATGCAGATGCGCTGATGGCTGCGGTTGCTGCCGGGGACGTTACCGAGCGAAGTTACCCGGTTGGGTCGCGCTTTGCCTGGATGGGCGCTCAAGTAAGCGGCCGCTTTATAGCCAAAAATTACCGTGAGTGGGCGGGCACCAAATCGATGGCGGCCTACCAAGTCAATGTCAGCAGTGATTGCCAGCAGTATCATATTGCGATCCCCAAAGTTTGTTGCAATATGTCGTTGGTTTCAGTTGCACCGGACAATTCCGCGACCTGTCAGGCTGAAAGAGATACCGCCAATGCAGCTGCCGGTCTCGGGGCTGGTGATGTTGCAGGAGCCGGCGCCGGAGCAGGAGCAGGAACTGCTGCTGGTGCTGCTGGTGCTGCAGGTGCTGCTGGTGCGGGTGCGGGTGCCGGTGATGCCGGTGAGGGAGATGGTTCGGGTGCCTACAAAGTCGGTGCTCTGGTACCGTTTCTCGCGGCCTTTACTGGCTCCGAAAAACGCCCGCGTTTTGAAACGGCGTGGGCCATGGATATGGTGGACAGCGCTTCATTGACCGGATTACGGGCGGGTCTGCTTAAAAATCTGTCCAGCGACACCGCAGCGTTTGGTCAGCTTTCCTATTATGAACGCAGCGGAATTCGCGAGGGCAACGTTTACCCGGACAGCAATATTGCGGTTGACCTCGGACTGCAGCGACGCCTGCGCCGTAATATGTTTGTCAGCGGCGGATTCGGTATCTGGAATCTTGATGACGGCGATTTCAGTGACCCGACCATATTCGGGCAGATTGGTGGTGGCTTTGGTCAGAGCAATCTGCAATGGTTTATTGAAGGCCGCTTGTTTCATAGCGATTCAGATAATCACGACTCCTTGTCGGAGAATAAAATGTTCAGCGCCGGTATTCGTTATCTCGTCAAGTAGCCTAGCCGGTCGACCTGTAGCGTGTCGGCGGTTTAGTTTGCATGTCTGAAATAACAATCCAGCCCGGGCAGATTGGGCGCCCAGCCAGCCGGGCAACAGCGTCGGCGAGCGGGCCGCGGGTTGGCATTGCAACCATGGGCTGTAAGGTTAACAGCTATGAGTCGGAGCTAATTGCTGAAACCCTGCAGGCGGAGCAGTGGCAGTCTGTCAGCCATAACGAGGCCGCTGATTTATACATAATCAATACCTGTACGGTCACCCGCGAGGCCGATCGACAGGCGCGTCAGCAGGTGCGCAAGGTAATTCGTCGAAATCCCGAAGCACTGGTGGTGGTAACCGGATGTTATGCGCAGATGGATCCTCAAGCCTGTGCCGCTATTCCCGGCGTGGACCTGGTGTTGGGCAATGACCGCAAGCTCGATGTGCATCAATTATTACCGCAGCTGCAGCAGGGTGAATTGCCCAAGGTGCTGGTGGGTGATCTGGATCAACACGTCAGCCTGCCGGACCGTCTGCTGACCGGCTACGAAAACCATACCCGTGCGTTGGTACAAATCCAACAGGGCTGTGATCAGGGCTGCACCTTCTGCATTATTCACCGTGCCCGCGGCCGCAGTTGTTCTCTGGCGGTCACCCTGATTAAGCGCCAGGTGCAGCGTCTGGTGGTGAATGGCTATCCGGAAATTGTTATCTGTGGGGTCGATTTAGGTGCTTACGGTGATGATTTCCCCGGTTCTGCGCCATCTTATAATCTCACCAGTCTATTGCGCGAGCTGTTGCAGTTGGAGTGTGATCCGCATAACCCATTCAGAATTCGTCTCAGTTCCATCGATCCGCACCACATCAGCGATGAGCTAATTGAACTGTGGGCCTCCGAGCCCAGAATATGCCCGCATATGCACCTGTCTCTGCAAAGCGGCAATACCATGGTGCTCAAGCGCATGAAACGGCGCTATACCGCAGCCCAGGTACGCGAGCGAATATCTGCGCTACGGGCGCAGCTACCCGAGTTGGTTATCAGCGCCGACGTGATGGTGGGCTTTCCAACTGAGACAGAGGCGCAGTATCTGGATACCGAGGCCATGCTGGCCGAGTTGGATATCGCATTTCCGCATGTGTTTTCCTATTCTGAACGCAGCGGTACCCCGGCCGCCCGCATTCCTCAATCCAAACAGGTGCCTGTGATGGAACGTAAACAGCGCAATCAACGTCTGCGGCAAGCGGCATTGCCATTGCAGGCAAAGTTACGTAGCTCGCGCCTTGGCAGCAGTGCCTGGGTGTTACCGGAATCCATCGACAATGAACAGGGTTTGGCGCGATGTCGCGCGGAGGATTACCTCGCGGTAACTGTGCCGGCAGCCCAAGTTACTGCGGGTCAATGGCTGCGGGTTAAGTACAGTGGTGAGGATGGCACCGCAATGCTGGCGCAGGCGGCCAATTAAATCCCTGAAATTAAGTTCAGCTTAGTTAGTAATTAGCTGGCTTGGCGGTTAAAATGCGCCCCCGCCCCGGCATATGCCCTGGCAGCCACTTGTCACTCATGTAACGCAGTGTATCGGTGGCGATTATTCACATAGTTTTCATTTACTCACAACTTTTAAACTTATCTAATTGGAGTTCTTATCATGGCTGTTGAACAGACCCTCTCAATCATTAAACCGGACGCCGTTGCCAAAAATGTCATTGGTGAAATTTATTCCCGGTTTGAGAAAGCCGGCTTACAGATCGTGGCGGCGCGTATGTTGCATCTGAGCGATGAGCAGGCAGGCGAGTTTTATGCGGTGCACAAAGAACGCCCGTTCTACAACGACCTGGTCGCGTTTATGACCTCGGGGCCGGTAATGGTGCAGGCCTTGCAAGGCGAAAACGCCATCGCAGCGCATCGCGATGTGATGGGCGCTACTAACCCCGCGGAAGCCGCTGCTGGAACTATTCGAGCGGATTTTGCCACCAGTATTGACGAAAATGCGGTACACGGTTCAGATGCGCCCGAGACCGCCGCGCAGGAAATTGCGTTTTTCTTTGGTGACAGCGGCATTTGCCCGCGGACCCGCTAAGCACTGCTTGCAATCGGGCCCTACAGGCTAACATTACAACCATGAGTGACACGGCGAAAACAAATCTGATGGGCCTGGACCGTGCCGCCATGGAAGCCTATTTTGCGTCCCTGGGCGAAAAATCGTTTCGCGCCTCACAGGTGATGAAGTGGGTGCATCAGGAGGGCGTCAGTGACTTTGCCGAGATGACCAACTTGAGCAAAGCACTACGCACGCAATTGACCGATTGTGCCGAGTTGACGGTGCCGGAAATTTTTTCTGATCGTCTCTCGCAGGACGGCACGCGTAAGTGGCTATTGCGAGTGCCTGGCAAAAGCGCCATTGAAATGGTGTTTATTCCGGAGCGCACCCGCGGCACGCTATGTGTGTCGTCGCAGGTTGGTTGCACGCTGGATTGTGCATTTTGCGCCACTGGGAAGCAGGGCTATAACCGCGATTTGACCGCGGCGGAGATTATTGGTCAGGTGTGGCTGGCAAAACACATGTTAGCTGAACAGTATCAAACCGATCGCCGACTGGTGTCCAATGTGGTCATGATGGGGATGGGAGAGCCGTTGATGAACTTTGATAATGTTGTTACTGCTATGAATATCATGCAGGACGATTTTTGTTTTGGCTTATCGAAACGGCGAATCACCCTCAGCACCGCCGGAGTGGTGCCTAAAATTGATCAGCTCAAGGCGGCCTGCCCGGTGAGTCTGGCGGTGTCTTTGCACGCACCCAATGATGAATTGCGCAATCAGTTGGTGCCACTGAACCGAAAATACCCCATTAAACAGTTAATGGCAGCCTGTAATCGTTATGTGGCGGATTCGCAACGGGCGCGAATTACTTTTGAGTATGTGATGCTCGAAGGCATCAACGATGAACTGCAACACGCCCGGGAATTGGTCGAATTAATGAAAACAGTACCCGGCAAGGTGAATTTAATCCCGTTTAACCCATTCCCGGGAATCGATTTCAAGCGTTCATCCAATTCGCGCATAAATCGTTTTCGTGATGTGCTGCACGAGGCCGGGACTATCGTCACGGTGCGGCGTACGCGTGGCGATGATATTGAAGCGGCTTGCGGCCAATTAGCAGGCGATGTGATGGACCGAACTCGTCGCTCGGAAAAATTTAGACAAAAGCAGGGGGAAAAAATACAATGAACAGCATGTATTCCCCAAACCCGTCCGCCAGACTCAGTCTAACACTGCGCCTAGTGCTGCTCTGCGTTGCATTGATCGCCAGCGCCTGTACCAGCACCGGGCCACGACCTTCGGTGACCAACAAACAGGAACTCACCCAAGCAGATAAGGCGTTGATTCACGCCCGATTAGCCCGTAACTATCTGGCACAAAAGCAATATGCGGTGGCCAAGAGTGAGTTGGAAAAGGCCTTACGGATCAACCCGGGTCACTCAGACAGCAACTATGTTATGGCTTTGCTGATGATGGAATTGCAGCAATACGACACCGCCGAAAAGCATTTTACGAGGGCGGTAAAGTCCAATAAGCGCAACTCCGCGGCGGCACACGATTTTGGTATGTTTTTATGCCAGACCGGCCGCGAGCGCCGGGCGGTAGACTATTTCGAATTGGCCGCAGCTAATCCTTTGTTCGAGCGCAGTGAGTTAAGTTACATGCGTGCCGGCGAGTGCCTGTCCAAGATTTCCGACCCTGCTGCTGAGCAATATCTGAAGCGGGCCTTGAGTGTGAACCCTGAACTGCGCCCGGCCTTGTATCAATTGGCCGTACTCAAATATCAGGCAGGGGCTTTTTTGTCGGCGCGAGCCTATGTGGAGCGCTATTTAGCGGTGACACCCCCGCGTGCGGAAGCGTTGTGGCTGGCCTATCAGGTAGAGTCGAAGCTCAATGCCCTCGAGGTAGCGGAAGCTTATCGGCAACTGTTGATGAAAGAATTTCCCGGCTCGGAAGAGGCTGGGTTAGCGCGGGCGCTAAGTAGTCGCCCGTCGAGCTAGAGTTTAGGGGCCAATACGGTAAATCGGGTGCAGGTGTATCAAGCAAAGTGCAGATCAGGCACGAGGTAAGTAATGGTCGATGAAAAAGCTAAAGTAGAGCAGGAAACTGAGCTGGAGCCGCGTCAGGGTAGTGGTCGCCTGTTGGCGGCAGCGCGCAAGCAACAAAACAAAACTGTTGCAGAAATTGCTGAAGAACTTAATTTGTCGATCACCCAGATTAAGACCATTGAGTTGGATCAAACGGATGGTTTGCCGGAGCCGACTTATGTGCGTGGTTACATTCGCTCCTATGCCAAGCTATTAGGGCTCAACCCGGAGGAGGTACTGAAAAACTATCTCAACCCGAATTGGCAACAGGGTACCAGTCTGGACGATATTCCCCGCGGCATCGGCAACGCCGATGAGTTGAGCGACAGCCACACCATCACTCCAGGTCGCGTGGCCATTGTCGCGGTCGTTATTAGCCTGCTCGGTTACCTGTGGTATTCCGGCATGCTGGCGCAATTAATCGGCGGTAAATCAGCCACTGAGCAGGCTGTTGTGCAGAATGAAACCGATTCCGATGGCGCACAAATCAGTGAATTGGAGACTGACAATGCGGATAATTTCGATGGCTCTGCCGTCGTGCAGGAGCACAATCTGTCATTGCAATTCAGTCAGACATCATGGGTTGATATCCGGGATGCGGATGATACTAAACTCGCCTATCGGACCTTTGCCGAGGGCGAAACTCTGCAGGTAAGCAGCGCCGGGCCGATAAACGTTTTCATCGGCAACGCCGCCGGTGTCAATGTGCAGTATAACGGTGAAGACTTCGATATCAGCGAACACCGGGAAGGAGTGTACGCTAAATTCAGTATTGGCGAGCTATAGGCCCCATGCCTTGAGTAGGGCTCGCCGCTGGAATTGAAGAGGGTTGATGAGCAAGCAACAACAAATTAAAGCCGTGCGCGGCATGAACGACCTTCTGCCGCCTGAGAGTGCGCTGTGGGCACGCATCGAAGGGATCTGTGATGAGTTATTGGGTCAATACAGCTACCGGAGGATTAATACCCCGGTTGTTGAATCCACGGCATTATTCGCGCGCTCTATTGGTGACGAAACGGACATTGTCGCAAAGGAAATGTATTCCTTTGAAGATCGCAACGGCGATAGCCTCACGCTACGTCCAGAAGGCACTGCCAGTTGTGTGCGGGCCGGTATCGAACACGGGTTGTTCTACAACCAACAGCAACGACTGTGGTATCGGGGCCCCATGTACCGCCATGAGCGACCGCAGAAGGGGCGCTACCGTGAATTTTTTCAACTGGGTGCAGAAGCCTTTGGCTGGACCGGCCCGGATATTGAAGCAGAGCTCATCGGGCTTACCGATCAGCTATTTAAGCGCCTGGGTCTCGAGCAGACAGAATTGCAGATAAATTGTTTGGGAGATGCCGCGGCGCGACAGAATTACCGCGCTGCGCTGGTTGGGTATCTTCAATCATTCGCGGATCAATTGGATGACGATAGCAAGCGCCGTCTGGATTCCAATCCATTGCGAATATTAGATAGTAAAAATCCTGACACTCAGGCTTTGCTGGTCGGGGCACCAGATATTCTGGACTTTTTAAGCGACACATCGAAGCAGCACTTTGAGCAATTGCAGCAGTATTTGGCCGAATTAGGTATCGAATTTACCATTAACCCGTGCCTGGTTCGGGGCCTGGATTACTATAATGACACCGTGTTCGAATGGATAAATCCGGATTTCGGTGCTCAGGCCACGGTCTGCGGGGGCGGGCGCTATGATCACATGGTAGAGCAACTGGGTGGGCCGCCCACCGCGTGCTTCGGCTTCGCTCTGGGCATGGAAAGGCTGGTTCAGATGTTGCAGGAACAAGCGGCGGACATTAGTCAAATTATTGATAATCCAGATATATTTATCGTTTCAATTGGGAATTCAGCGCGCGCCAACGCGTTGCTGCTGCAGCAATCCTTATGCCGCGAGGGCGTGCGTGTGCAATTGCACTGCGGTGCGGGCAGCATGAAAAATCAATTTAAAAAAGCCGATGCCAGTGGTGCGTCGTTGGTGTTGGTTATCGGTGAGCAGGAAGTTGAGGATGGCACGGTCGCGCTGCGTTCACTCCGGCAACGTGAAGAGCAGCAAATAATTGCTCAAAACGAGGCCGTAATCGCCGTGACTAATCGTCTGGAATCGCTATAATGCCCGAGCAATTTGCAGGTGTGTAAAACACGCCTGCCTGGCAACCCTTAACATAATTTACAGAACACCTTTTATCGAACGCCATGGTTGATGATATTTTACTAACCCCGGAAGAACAGGACGAGCGCGCCAAGCAGTGGCTCAAAGACAACGGTATGGCGCTGGTCATCGGCGTTGGTTTGGGATTGGGAGCGGTATTCGGTTTTAATCAGTACCGTGCACAGCAGGAGCTGCACGCTGAGCAGGCATCGGTACTGTACAGCAACGTGATGGAGCGTTATGCCCAATCTGAGTTAGCTGATATCAGTGCTCCGTTAGCGCAACTTAAAAGCGCTCACGCAGGTACGCCCTATGCTGCCAAGGCTGCTTTAGTGCGTGCCAAACAATTGGCCGTCAATGATTTGGCCGCTGCCGCCGAGGAGTTGCAATGGGTGATCGATAATGCTGACGAACCCGGCTTGCAGCATGCTGCGCGCATCCGGTTGGCAAAAGTGCGGATTGCTCAGGGTGAACTGGACTCTGCGCGAGATTTGGCGGCGCAACAACCCTATGGTGGTTTTGATTCGCATTATTTAGAAATACTTGGCGATATTGCTGCGCGCAGCGGCGATGTAGATGCCGCCAAAGATTATTACCAACAGGCCAGTGTGGCCCTGAGCAGGGTTGATAGTGGCTATGCTGCGATATTGGAACTCAAATCCTCACAACTGCCAGACAGCGATAAAAGTGCTGCCCCGGCAGCTTCGGCCGAAGTCAATGATGATGTGGCCGCCACGCCGGAATAACTAATCTGGAGCTCAGCATGAATGTCATTCGAACTAGCCTCATCACGCTGCTGCTATTGAGTATTGCTGCCTGTGGTGGCAAATCCAAGAAAACTGAGTTTTTCGGCGCCGAAGAAAAGCCCAAAAAGCCCAAGGTCACCACCACCACCAAATTGACCAAGGTGTGGCGTACTGGTCTCGGCGACAGTCTCGAGCCGGGTGACTCCATTATTTCACCGGCCCTGTTAGGCGCACACCTGTACGCAGCCGCGCCCAATGGGCGGGTAGAGAAATTGAGCGCCGACAGCGGCAAGCGCGTATGGCAAACTAAGCTCAAGAAAGAACGTATTTCCGCCGGCGTAGGTGTCGGCAGTGGCCTGGTATTGGTGGGCACCGATCAAGGTGTGCTTTATGCACTCAACCAGAGTGATGGCAGCGTCGCCTGGAGCCAGCAGCTCAGTACCGAGATTTTGGCTAGCCCGGTGGTTGATAATAACATTGTGGTTGCCAGAGCCGGCGATGGCAAAGTATATGGTATGGCGGCATTTGACGGCCGCATTATCTGGACAATTTCCCGCCAGCTGCCCAAGCTGACGCTGCGGGGTGATTCGCGCCCGCTGTTGTTTGGTGGCGTGGTGTTTACCGGTTTTAGTGATGGAACTCTGGCGGCTATTGCGGCAGCCAACGGCCGCGCGTTGTGGGACTTTCCGATTTCATTCCCTCGTGGCACCAGTGAAATTGACCGATTGGCCGATATTGATACTAACCCCTTGCTGGTTGGCGACTTTATTTATGTCAGCTCGTATCAGGAGGTGACACACGCCTTGAATATTCAGGAGCAGCGCATCCTATGGAGCGCCGACGTGTCGTCTTTCCACTCTATTGCCTACGACGCCGCGCATTTATACATTAGTGATAAGCAGGGCGTAGTACACCAGGTTGACCGCAGCAGCGGCGCAAAAACCTGGTCACAGACTGGCCTGAGATTATTCAGTGTCTCGGCACCAATCTCCTACGGGCGCTATGTGCTGGTCGCCGATGGCAAGGGCACACTCTATGTACTGAGCAAGGAAGATGGTCGCTATCTGGGCAAACATCGGTTGGGTGCAGACACCATTGTCGGAGAGCCGATCGTCGAAAATGGCGTGGTATACATACTCGATAGCGGCGGCAATTTGCAGGCCTTTAGCATCAGCGACAAAGCTGCATAAGCTGGTCGCGGCTGCGGCCCGGCATGCCATAACTCAGGCCGAGCGTAACGGCAACGTCACGACCTCTGAGCATTCTCCTAAACAGCCCCTCAACAACCGTCATGAACAACCATGAACCCACCGGGGAAGGCCATCAAACGCCCCCCGTAGCGCAACAGGCCAAACCGATCATATCCATTGTCGGCCGGCCCAATGTGGGTAAATCCACCTTGTACAACCGTCTCACCCGCAGCCGTGACGCCATTGTTGATGATCGGCCCGGAGTCACGCGTGACCGGATGGTCGGCGTGGGTCGCATCGGCTCGGCGCCGTATTGGATTGTCGACACCGGCGGTATCGAGGCTGATAACGAAGAAATTCATAACCTGATGAAGTATCAGGTGGATCAGGCGCTGGCCGACAGCGATGCGGTTATTTTTATTGTTGACGGCCGTGACGGCGCCACCCCGGTTGACCATCAGATCGCCGAACAATTGCGACGTCACCCGCACATCAATGTGTACCTAGCCGTTAATAAGGTTGAAGGCCTGGACAAAGAGATGGTGGCGGCTGATTTTTATGAGCTGGGCCTCGATCAACCGCATTGCGTCAGCGGTAAAAACGGCGACGGTGTTACACGACTCATGGATTTGGTGCTGCAACAAACCGAAAGCCAGCGAGCCAGCGCTGATAGCGAATATGATATTCCGGCTGGCGTACCCAAACTGGCGATTGTCGGGCGCCCTAATGTCGGTAAATCGACTTTGGTAAATAGCTTGGTGGGTGAACAGCGGGTGGTGGTGTACGACATGCCCGGCACTACGCGCGACTCCATCCTGGTGCCATTTAAAGCGGCCGGCAAAGACTATGTATTAATCGACACCGCCGGCATGCGTAAAAAATCCCGAATCGATGACCGGGTCGAGCATTTCTCCGTCATGAAGACGCTACGTGCTGTGGAGATGGCGCAGGTTGTGGCCATTGTGCTGGATGCCCGCGATGGTGTGGTTGATCAGGATAATCGCTTAATTAATCTGGTTTTCGACAGCGGCCGCTCATTGATGATCTTGGTCAACAAGTGGGATGGCATGAGCCAATATGAACGTGATCAGGTAAAGGCACAAATAGATCGCAAATTCGGTCACATGGGCAATATCCCGATTGAGTTTATTTCCGCCAAGTTTGGCAAGGGCATAAAAAAGCTAATGCCCCTAGTTGATCGTCTGTACGATAGTGCTATGACGGATATGGGTACCGGTAAGATCAATCGGGTACTTAAAGCCGCGGAAGAGAAACGCAATCCGCCGATGGTCGGCAATTTTCGTATTAAAATGAAATTTGCCCATCAGGGTGGAATGAATCCGCCGCACGTTATTATTCACGGCAACCAACTGGAAAAATTACCGCAGACTTATCAGCGCTATTTATCAAATACCTTTGAAAAGGAGTTTTCGATGTTGGGCACCAAAGTGCGGCTTAGTTTCAAGACTTCGGAGAATCCCTATCAAAAAGCTGCCAGTCGCACCAAGCCACCAAAGAACCGGGGTCGACGGGATAAGCGGGATCGTTAGGCATTGTTGTTAATCTGGCGCCTGCAAGGGCGTTGCCAGTGAGCGGATCAATTCGATGATCAGCGCTGTTTCTCGCCAGGGCAAAAAATGCCCGGCCTCCGCCAGTTCGACCAGCCGGATATCGGCAAAACTGTCGGCCCAATATTCCGTGACATAGGCGGGGTTTGCGGGTGATACCAAGTTATCCCTGGCGCCTTGCACTACAACCAAGCGAGCCGGTAGGCGCACCTGTTGCAGTCGATCAGACAGCGCAGAGAGTTGCCGCGACAGCGGCATAATTTCATCATTAGAGCGCCCTAACTGAGGCGAAATCAACCGTTTTGCCAGCCAGGTGTGGGCCAGCCGGTTGAACCAGCGCGGCCGGCCCAACTTAGGGTCCAGCGAGCCCGCCAGTAGTAACAGGCCGCTGACTTGATGCGGTCGCAATAAAGCGACCTGAGGTGCAATCGATGCTCCCAGAGAATGCCCTACCAGAATCCAGCTTTGCTCGGGAAATGCGGCCATCACCGCCGCGATCGATTGTGCCTGCAGCGCAAAATCGCCATCGATTCGCTGTTTAGGTAAGTTCGAGCCACCCCAGCCGGGGCGGTCCACCGACACCATAAAAAACTCATTCTGTAGTTCGGCGTCAACGAGATAACGATCAAAGGCCTGCCAACTGCCAGGTGTACCGTGAATGAACAAAACACCCGTGCCTGCCGGATTGCCGCTGTAGGCGTAGTGCACCGAAAATTCATCGTAGTTTGCCTGCGCCAACTTAATGCCCGCGTCGTCCAACCCAGCTATATCTGGGGTTTTGCTCAGGCTGGGCATCGCCATAAGCAGGCTGAACAGGGCAAGCGTGGCGCTAATCAGCAATCCGTCTTTAAAGCGGTGAGCCACGGGATTTTTAGTTACGAAACCATTGGGTTTTGGGTGGTTAATTTTGCGGCTCTTCATTGTCTGCCAGGAGCCACGGGTCCACATAGACGCCATTAATTACCGTTTGCCAGTAGAGAGTGTGCGGCGTGGCAATATCACTCTGCTGTGGCAACTTACCGATGACCGCGCCAGCCACCACGCCATTGCCTAGCTCCACGTTCAGGTTAGCTACCCCGCTAATGACGCTGTACACGCCGCGGCCATGATCGAGAAACACCGTGGCCAGCCCCTCGTCACTCTGTATTACCCGGCTGATAATGGCATTCTGTGGCGCGATCACTGGCGCCAGAGCCGTGGTGGTGAGTGAAATATAATTCTGTTGTTTTAGGCTTTCGTCGGCCTCGCTAGCATCATCGAAATCGTCTACCTCTTGCTGAAGTTCTTCAAGGCCACTAATGTGGCCGAAATTTCTGGACCACTGATCCGGCCAGTTGACCGGCAATTGCAAGGGTAGCTCCGGTTGATTGCTATTGCTGAAATCCAGCTCAGAAAAATGCTTGTGCACAATTTTCAAGGGCCGTTCGGGCGTTGTGTTCTGCAGCGGGAACAAGCGTTGCTGAACGGTAAATTTGGCGGTGCTTGCTTCGCTATCCGTTGCGGCGGGCTTGATGTAGAGTAGGTATTCGCCCGGCAGGGTATCCAACTCAATGCCAACCAGTATGCGCCAATGATCGCCAGCATCAATAATTACCGGTTCGCGCAAACCAAATTTGACCAGCGGCAAGTTTGCAGAACTTTTTGGTAGCCGCAGTTCGGCAATACCCCCTGGGTAACTTCGCTGCGGGCTTGCGGAGGCGGGCGAGCCAACACCAGAGAATACGGCGACAGTCAGCAGCAGCCAACCCAAAGCGTGGCGTGCTTTATTTGCCCGTTTGGATGTTCGTCGGCCGCTCACGGTTTGATGTCGACCACGTCGCACAGCAAGTTGCCCTGATGCAGTTGCACCTCGATCTGCTGCCTGTTCTGTACCTGCTTGGTGCTGCGTAATATGGTGCCCTTGGCGTCGCGGGCAATCGCGTAACCCCGCGCCAGCGTTGCTAGAGGGCTGACGGCGTTGAGCTGCTCGGCCAGCGCAGCATGGCGAGCGCGGGTGTTGTGTAGCTGATGCTGCGCGGTACTGCACAGTTGCTTGAATTGTGCCTGCACGGCTGACCGCTGTGCAGCGATAGTCCGGGTCGGGGAATGCGCACGCAACTGTAAATGTTGCTGCTTCAGTGTTTGGCTGATTGCACTTAGCTGCTGCTGTAAACTGCGGCGTAATTGATGCTGCAGTTGCGTAATCCGCTCCCGCTGGCGGCTAATCTGCTCTCGTGGATGCTGCAATTGCTGGAAACAGGTGTCAACCTGTTGTGCTAATTGTTCCAGCTGGCGGCGCAGGCTGCGCGGTAACCGCAGGCTCAAACTAATTAAATTATTCTGCAGTTGGGTTCGATCCGGGCTCAACAGTTCAGCCGCCGCGGTCGGCGTCGGAGCGCGTTGATCAGCCACCAGATCGGCTATGGTGATGTCTACCTCGTGACCAACGCCCGCTACAACGGGTATCGGGCAGGCAAAAATTGCCTGCGCCAGATCGGCATCATTAAAACACCATAAATCTTCCAGCGAGCCGCCGCCACGACTCAGAATAAGCACATCGCACTGGTCATGTTGCACGGCATTTTGCAGCGCTTCAATCAGACTCTGCGCCGCGCTTTCACCCTGCACAACGGCAGGATAGATGGTGACCGGAATACTGGGTGCGCGCCGCTTCAGGGTGGTGAGAATGTCTCTCACTGCCGCACCTGTCGGCGACGTGATTAGCCCGATATGTCGGGCAAAGCCAGGCATCTCGCGCTTGTGTTCCTGGGCAAACAGCCCGGCGGCATTTAGTTCCCTTTTCAGCTCCTCAAAGCGCCGCTGTAACTGCCCCTCGCCGGCGGCTTCGATGTGTTGCACTATGCACTGCAGATCACCCCGTGCGGTATACACCGAAATTTTTGCCCGCACCCGAACCAGGTCTCCCGCCTGCGGTCGATAGCGACTGATTGAGGCACGATTGCGAAACATGGCGCAGCGCAATTGCGACTGATCATCTTTAAGCGTGAAATACAGATGACCCGATGCCGGGCTGCTGAGGCTCGAAAGCTCGCCCTCTACCCACACCTCTGGATAGCTGCGTTCCAACAACTGGCGCATTTCTGCTGCCAGTTCGGAAACTTGCAATACGATGGGTTGGGAGTTCATTATTGGAATAGAGTCGGTGCCGGGCTGCGCGCTGGATTTAGTATAAAAAAGAATTTCTGCAAAATAGTAGCGTTATTGTAACGATATAAAGCGGCAAGGTTAGGTTTCCCTCTGATGCTTGGTTTATAATCCGCTCGGCGGTGGCGGTGAGTCTCCACAATGGCGACAGATTGTAAACCCGGTCAGGTCCGGAAGGAAGCAGCCGTAGCAGTTGCGTCGGGTGTTGTGACAAGGTTCCCGCCACCGTCAACATCGCAGTAATATACACACTGTGTGCACCTGTTCTCTGCCGCAAGGTAGAGCGGGTGTAATTCTAAACCCATTAAAACGCACTAAAAGGCTAAGAAAGGCAAAGACAGGCACTATTTATGGCATATCTGGCATTGGCACGAAAATGGCGCCCGCGCGCATTTGCCGAGGTGGTGGGGCAAAGCCACGTGGTGCAGGCACTCTCTAATGCGCTGGACAGCGGCCGCGTACATCATGCTTTTTTGTTCACCGGTACCCGCGGTGTCGGTAAAACCACTCTAGCGCGTATTTTTGCCAAGTCGCTGAACTGTGAACAGGGCACCAGTGCCGAACCCTGCCAGCAATGTAACACCTGCAATGCGATTGATGAGGGTCGCTTTGTCGATCTGATTGAAGTGGACGCGGCGTCACGCACTAAAGTGGATGACACCCGTGAGATGCTGGAGAATGTGCAGTACGCGCCGACCAGCGGTCGCTATAAAGTCTATCTGATTGACGAAGTGCACATGTTGTCCGGACACAGTTTCAATGCCCTGTTGAAAACGCTGGAAGAACCGCCTGAACACGTAAAATTCCTATTTGCCACCACCGACCCGCAAAAGTTACCGGTTACCGTTTTGTCACGCTGCCTGCAATTCAATCTGCGTGCCATGCGACCGGAACAGGTGGAAAACCAGTTGGTGAAAATTCTCGGTAGCGAGGGTCTGGAATTTGACCAGGCCGCGCTGCACGCCATCGCCAAGGCTGCGGATGGCAGTATGCGCGATGGTCTCAGTCTATTGGACCAGGCTATCGCACAAGGTGGCGGCAGCGTCAAACTCAGCAATGTCGAGTCCATGCTGGGAACCATCAGGGCACAGCACTCCGAGGCGATATTGCGGGCCCTGGCGGCACAGGATGTAGACGAGATTATGCGAGTCATTGCTGATATGGCGGATAATGCCGTGGACTTCGCGTCGGCATTGGATGATTTACTGGTGCAGCTGTATTACCTGTCGATGGCGCAGCTGGCGCCAGCCGCGTTCAGTGCCAGCGATGCCAATCAGCCTCTGATATCGGAGCTCAGTGGTCAATTGGATGCGGAGTTGGTGCAACTTTATTACCAGACTGGCTTACTGAGTAAACGAGATTTACCATTGGCACCCACGTCGCGGGTGGGTTTTGAGATGGCGTTGTTGCGCATGCTGTGTTTTTCTCCTGTGGGCGTTGCGCAGGGCAGCAGCGCACCGGCACCACAAACTGTCGCTGCCGCTGTTAATTCAACACCGGCTGCCGCTGTTAATTCAACACCGGCTGAGGCTGTTAATCCAACACCGGCTGAGGCTGTTAATCCAACGTCGGCTGAGGCTCTGACCCAACCGACCCAACCGCCGGCGCAGAAAGTAGCCGAGGCGGCTGCCCCGGGGCCAGTCGCCGTGACGCTGGCGGGCAATAATGAGTGGGGTGAACTGCTGGAACAGACTCAATTGAGCGGCTTAAGCAAGGAATTGGCCATGCACTGTGCCTGTGAAAAACTGTCGAAAGAAAAGATTCAATTGAGCTTGTCGCCAAAATCTCAACATTTATTGAAGCCCGAGCGGCTGGACGATATTAAACAGCATTTGCGGGCGACCATGAATACACCGGTCGAGGTCGAATTGGAAATTGAAGATTCCGATAAAGAGACCCCGGCAGAGTGTCTGGATCGGTTAGGTTTCGAGCAACACCAGCAAACTCGTGAGAGTCTGCAGAATGACCCCGGCGTTAAGGCATTGATGTCTGAGTTTGGGGCAACCATCAACGAGCAAAGCATCAAAACTGTATAACTAAATTCAGCGCGCAGTGTGCTGTCGGCGACCCGGGTATCGAAAAATGAAAGGTGGATTAGGCAATATTATGAAGCAGGCGCAAGCCATGCAGGAAAATATGCAAAAGGCCCAGCAGGAGCTGGCGCAATTAGAAGTAACTGGTGAAGCGGGGGGCGGCATGGTCAAGCTCACCATGACCTGTCGCCATGACGTTAAGCGGGTGGAAATTGATCCCACGCTGATGAGCGACCCCGACGACAAAGAAATTTTGGAGGATCTGGTTGCCGCGGCCATGAATGATGCTGTGCGTAAGGTCGAGCGCACCACCGAAGAGAAAATGTCCGGGCTCACCGGCGGCCTCAACATCCCCGGCATGAAGATGCCATTTTAGTTGACGGTGGCGGTCTCCCCTGCAATCGAAGCGCTCAAAGATGCGCTCAAAGCCTTACCCGGGGTCGGGCCCAAGAACGCGCAGCGCATGGCCTTTCATCTAATGGAACGTAACCGCGAAGGCGCGCAGAAAATTGCCGATGCATTGAATCACGCTCTACAGGCCGTCACCACCTGCCAACGTTGCAATACATTCTGTGAGACGGAGGTATGCGAGATTTGCAGTTCGGATAAACGTGATCGCGAGCTGCTGTGTGTGGTTGAAACGCCTGCTGATCTGCAGGCCATTGAGCAGGTGGGCGCGTATCAGGGGCTGTATTTTGTGCTGATGGGGCGCCTGTCACCCCTGGAAGGAATAGGGCCGGACAAATTGGCGTTTAAGCGGCTAGGTGAAATCGTTGCCAATAACGCCATCAGCGAAGTGGTTATCGCGACCAATATCACCGCGGAGGGCGAAACCACGGCCGACTATACGCAGCAGTTGCTGGCACCCTATGATCTAACGGTGACCCGGCTGGCCCGTGGTGTGCCGGTGGGGGGCGAACTGGAGTATATGGATCAACGCACGTTGGCCGCTGCCTTTAAAGACCGCCGCCGCGCTGAGTAAGCCCGCTAGCGCATGGTTTATTGATCGAGCCGATCAGTGTATCCTTGCGCCCAACAATAATAATGACAGTGACTCACTCAGAGATTCACGTAAAGATTCAGAATAGGAGCGTGGCCCATGCCACAACAGACTGACGCACTGGTCTGGATGGACCTTGAGATGACAGGGCTTGATCCGGAATCAGATCGAATTATTGAGATGGCGACCATCATTACCGATGGTGATTTGCGTACTATCGCAGAAGGGCCGGTGCTGGTTATTCACCAACCCACTGAATTGCTCGACAACATGGACGAGTGGAATACCCGCACCCACAATAAAACAGGATTAGTGAATAAGGTAAAGGCGTCGCGGGTGACTGAGCGTCAGGCTGAAATCGAAACGCTGGATTTCATTCAGCGGCATACCCTGCGTAATCGGGCACCGCTGTGCGGCAACAGCATTTGCCAGGACCGTCGTTTTTTATACAAATACATGCCTGAGCTTAGTGAGTGGTTGCACTATCGAAATGTGGATGTCAGTTCTTTTAAAGAAGTTGCGCGGCACTGGGCGCCGAGCATTCTGGCGGGCTTTGAGAAGCGTGCCTCGCATCAGGCGCTGGATGATATTAAGGAATCGATTGAAGAGTTGCGTTACTACCGTAACAATTTAATCCTGTTGGACACTAACTAGTCTCCGCTGCATTTTCGAGTGCCGCGCGCTGTCGCTCGAGCGCCCAATCAATGTGTTCTTGCACCATCGGGGTGACCGATTTCCGCTTAGCCGTTAGTGCTGCAACAATATCTCGTGCCGGGTCCGCATTACCTAACGCCACCGCGATATTTCGCATCCAGGCCTGGTAACCAATACGACGAATCGCCGTGCCTTGCGTGTAATCCAGAAACTGTTGCTCATCCCAGGCCAGCAGGTCTAATAACTTGCGGTCTGTGAGTTGTGACCGAGGGGTGAAATCCGGCTCCCGTGTGGTCTGTGCAAACTTATTCCACGGGCAAACAATCTGGCAATCATCACAGCCATATATACGGTTGCCCAGCGCTGCGCGAAACTGCTCGGGGATGCTGCCTTTGAGTTCAATGGTCAGATAGGAAATACATCTGCGAGCATCGACCTGATAGGGCCCCACTATCGCCTGAGTGGGGCAAACATCAATACAGGCCCGACAACTGCCGCAATGGTTGGTCGCTGGCGCATCCACTGGTAACGCCAAATCGACAAACAATTCGCCCAGAAAAAACCACGAGCCGGTTTTCGAGTCCAACAGATTCGAGTGTTTGCCAATCCAGCCTAAACCGGATTTTTCGGCCAGCGCCTTCTCCAGCACCGGTGCGCTGTCGGTGAACACACGGTGCCCGAATGGCCCGACTTCCTGCTCCAGGCGCGCAGCTAGCCGCTTGAGCTTGGCGCGCAGCACTTTGTGATAATCGCGCCCTAAAGCGTAGCGGGACACATAGCCGGTATCGGTCTGGTCGAGTAATTGTTCGGCGGCCCGCATATCGGCGGGCGCGTAGTCCAGGCGTGCGGTAATCACGCGCAACGTGCCCGGAACCAATTCTGCAGGGCGGCTACGCTTGGTGCCGTGGCGCTGCATATAGTGCATTTCGCCATGCATTCCTTTTTGCAGCCAGTCCAGCAGGTGGGCTTCGTGCTGCTGCAAATCAATATCGGCGATGGCGACGCGGTCAAAGCCGATTTCCAGCCCCCATTTTTTTATGTCCGCCGCCAGCCGTTGCAACTGATTTGGGCTCAGACCGGCGGCATTTGTGGCTGCGCGTAGATCATTGGTGTTGGGAATGTCGGCTGGCATAATAGCGGCATGATACCGCAACCAGGCTGTCGAACATGCCCGCGAAACTAGAATTTAAATGCCCGGACCTCAATGCAACCAGGCGGGCGGGAGCAGACATTGCTGCACTACTGGAGTGGCCAGCCTGTGTTTATCTGGTTGGCGAGATGGGGGCCGGTAAAACCACGCTTTGTCAGGCCATTATCGGTGCGTTAGGGTATCAGGGCGCGGTGACCAGCCCCACTTATAATTTGATTCAGGAGTACCCGGTCGAGCGGGGTACGGTGTTCCATATCGACCTGTATCGTCTTAACGACCCGCAGGAGGCCGACTATCTAGGGTTGTCAGATTTGAGCGACCAGCCAAGCTTGCTATTAATCGAATGGCCCCAGAGAGCGGCGGGGCGGTTGCCTGCTGCGACCCAGCAAATTTTCATCGACCAGAATGAGCAAGGACATCGGCAAATAAGCCTGCAATCTTGCTGAACATTGGTCTATTACAAAATGTCTAATAACGTGACACTGTTTTACAGTATGCAAGCTTAAACAGCGTATAGTTAAACTTAGATAGTTGATGAGTCCGACGCTATCGCCTTTCAGAATTACCCTCTTTAAGGGCCTGGATGATGGCCGCTTCGGCGGTTGTTTGACGGGTACAGACTCAGACCTGGGCCGGCAGATCCCCCATCCCCTTGCCGGCCCAGTTTCTATTAATTCTTCGCAATACTCGCCCTGCATCCGCTAACTAAGTCTCGATATAAGGGTCAAAAACTGTTGTAATTGCGCCTGCTCAAGCCAATCGGTTTTGCCAGATTCTCAGCCAGTAATGCGCCACCCTGTTCAGACATTATTTTTCGCCTTGATCCTGCTGGGCTACGTAGTAAGCGGCCAGGCAGAATCTCGCCAAAGTATCGATAATTTGCGTTTGTGGCACTCGCCAGACAGCACGCGCGTGGTCTTCGATGTGTCCTCAGACGTCCGCTACTCAATGTTTTCGCTGGACCAACCACAGCGACTGGTGGTGGATATTGAGAACGCCGATTTATCGTTCAAATTGCCGTCGCTGCAGGCAGATAATCCTCACATCTCGGCGGTTCGCTCCGGCCAACCCAGGGCGGGGGTTTTGCGCTTTGTATTTGAGTTAAAAAAGCCGTTAAAAAGCAATTCCTTTTTATTGTCACCCAATGAACTGTATGGCCATCGGCTAGTGGTTGATCTGGACGACCCGCAGGCACTGCCCGTCACTGCGGCGATTCAGGTCGCACCGTCTGTTTCTGACAGCGATCGCCCCCGACCTTTCATAGTCGCGATTGATGCCGGTCATGGTGGCGAAGACCCCGGCGCCACCGGTTACCGGGGCAGCCGCGAAAAGCAGATCACTCTGTCAATCGCGAAACGCTTACAACAGGTAATCGATGCCGACCCTGGCATGCGTTCATTGCTGGTACGCAGGGGAGATTACTATGTCAAATTGCATGACCGCCGGCTGATCGCGCGGCGCGCCGGTGCTGATATCTTCGTATCCATCCATGCCGATGCCTTTAAACGCCGTTCAGCGCGAGGCTTTTCGGTGTTTGCCTTGTCTCAACGGGGCGCCACCAGTGCCATGGCGAGAGCCTTGGCCGCCAAAGAAAATGCCTCTGACCTGATCGGTGGCGTTAGTCTGGCGAATAAGGACGAGGTGTTGGCCAAGGTGCTGGTAGATCTGTCGATGACCAATACCATCAGCGATAGCGTTAATCTGGGCGGCCGCGTGCTGCAGCAACTTGGCAAGCTGGGAAAACTGCACAGTAAGCGGGTGGAACAGGCCGGGTTTGCTGTGCTGAAGTCGGCGGATATCCCGTCTATCCTGATCGAAACCGGGTTTATAACCAACCCAACCGAGGAGAAAAATCTTCGTTCCAGTACCTATCAGGGCAAGGTGGCGCGCGCGATTTATGCCGCGATTAAGGAGTATCACAGTCAAACACCCTATTCAAATAATGCGACCTTTGCCGCGCCTGCGATAGATCAAAACCGGGTAGCATCGACCAGTCGCTCCAGTTCTTCGGCAGCAAAACCCAAGCGCCATAAGGTGCAGCGTGGCGATACCCTGTCGACCATCGCTCAGCGCTACGGTACCAGCAGCCGAGAATTAAAACGGCTCAATAAGCTGCGCGGTGATGTGGTGGTATTGGGCAAGTGGCTGACGCTGCCCGGTGGCTCGCCGTCTGCCGCGGCTCGGACTGCGCAGCGCCAGCCATCAAAACGATCGACCAATTCAAGCCAGCGGCCAGCCGTACATGTGGTGGGGCGAGGTGATTCATTATCAAAAATATCGGCGCGCTATAACATCACAATCACTTCGCTCAAACGAGCCAACAACCTGCGCCGCGATACTGTCTATCTAGGCCAGAAAATTAAACTTCCGGGTGGAACGGTAGCCGCTGCTTCCAAGCCGCGCTATCACAAGGTCCGCCGCGGCGACACATTGTCAGAGATTGCCGAGCAATACGGTGCCACCATGCAGACCATTATGCGTGCCAATCAGCTGCGCACGCAGACTGTGATGCTGGGACAAACGCTGAAAATCCCTCATGAGTGAGGCCGAGCAACCGTTGGCTGACACAGCCAGTCGACCACACCGCATCCATGCCTTAGACGCGCGGCTGGTTAATCAAATTGCGGCCGGGGAAATCATCGAGCGACCGGCCTCAATTGCCAAGGAACTGATTGAAAATGCGCTTGATGCCGGCGCGCGTCGCATCGATATTGAGGTAGAGGGCGCAGGTGTAAAACGCTTTAAGATCACCGACGACGGACACGGTATTCAGGCGCAGGATTTGGCCCTGGCGCTGTCCCGCCATGCCACCAGCAAGATTGCCAACTTGAGTGATTTGGAACAGATTGCAACGCTGGGCTTTCGTGGCGAGGCACTGCCCAGTATTGCCTCGGTCACGCGCATGACAATTCAATCGCGCGAGGCCTCCGCTGAGCAGGGTTGGATGGTGAGCAGTGATGGCAATAATCTGGTGTCTGAGCCGACCCCGGTCGCGCACCCGGTTGGTACCACTATCGAAACCCGCGATTTGTTTTATAACACCCCGGCGCGACGCAAGTTTCTGCGCACCGATGCCACTGAGTTCAAGCACCTGGATCAAGTGATCCGGCGCATGGCTTTGTCGCGTTTCGATGTGGCTTTCAAGCTGAGCCACAATGGCAAGGTGGTACTGCATTTGCCTGCGCTGGCCACAGATGATGCGCGCCGCGTCAAAATGGTGTGTGCAGACAACATGCCGGAGAACAGCATTTATATTGACGAGCGGCGTGACCAGATGCGCCTTAGCGGCTGGCTTGGCTTGCCCGGATTTTCCCGCAGCCAGGCGGATATGCAGTATTTCTTTTTAAATGGCCGCCTGATCCGCGATAAAACCGTGATCCATGCTATTCGACTTGGTTATCAGGATGTGTTGTTTCACGGTCGCCACCCGGTCTATGTCTTGTATCTCGAGATGGACCCCGCAGCGGTGGACGTCAATGTGCACCCCACCAAGCATGAGGTACGCTTCCGACAAAGCCGTGATGTGCACGGTTTCGTGCATCATTGTCTGAAACGGCAGCTGTCGGCCAGCGCCGGCGAGAGCGGCAGTCTGCAAATCGACCCGCAAAGCGGTGCGGCGGCACCGCGACCATTGGCGTCGAACCAGTTTGTAGCCGGCCTCACCGACCATGGCCAAGGTGCGCAACGCCCGCTTGGTTTTGAGCGGCAACGCAGCGCCCCGCTACAGGCCCGCGAACAAGTAGCAGCCTATGCCAATCTGGCCCGCGATGCGGGTGTCGGCGATATCAGTGCTGGGGATCAGTCAGGCGAGCAGGCTGCAGAAATACCGCCCTTGGGTTATGCGCTGGCGCAACTGAAAGGCATATATATATTGGCGGAAAATGCCGAGGGGTTGGTGTTGGTTGATATGCACGCAGCGCATGAGCGCATCACCTATGAACGAATGAAGCAGGCCCTGGATGCAAAGCAACTTGCTCAGCAGCCATTACTGGTGCCGGTGACCATTCAGGTCAGTGCCACCGAAATGCAGGCGTGGCAACAGCAACGGGACCTGTTCGAGCAGTTGGCCGTGCAGGTAGAACAGATGGATGAGCAGGTGTTGGTGATCCGTGCTGTGCCGGAAGTATTGGCCGGTAGTGATGTGTCGCAATTGGTGCGCGATGTACTCGCGGATCTGGTGGCTTATGAGCGCAGCAGCCGGATTGAGGACATGATGCACGAACTGTTGTCATCCATGGCCTGTCACGGATCGGTGCGCGCCAATCGGCTGTTGTCCATCGCCGAGATGAACGCGCTGCTACGCGACATGGAAGCCACCGAACGCAGCGGCCAATGCAATCACGGGCGCCCGACCTGGGTGCAAATGTCAATTGCCCAGTTAGACAGCTGGTTTAAGCGGGGTCAGTAACGACTGTGGTGGCAACACCGGCAATCTGTTTGATGGGCCCCACCGCCACCGGCAAGACCGACGCGGCGGCAGCAATCGCCGAGCGCTTGAACGGCGAGATAATCAGCGTGGATTCTTCCCTGGTGTACCGCGGCATGAATATTGGTACCGCTAAACCGGAACCGGCGTTTCTGGCTCGTCATCCGCATCACCTGGTGGATATCCGGGCACCACAGGACACCTATTCCGTGGCTGAATTTCATCGGGATTGCACGGCCTTAATCGATCAGATTGTGGCGCGCGGCAAAGTGCCCGTGTTGGCCGGGGGCACGCACTTCTATTTTAATGCGTTGGAGCAGGGCTTAGCAGAGCTACCAGCGGCCGATTCTGATTTGCGCGATGAAATTAGCGCCGACGCTGTGAGCCATGGCTGGGCGGCTCTGCATGAAAAATTGGCGGCGCTGGACCCGGCTAGCGCGCAGCGGATCGACCCCCATGATGCACAACGCATTCAGCGCGCGCTGGAGATTGTATTGCTGTCAGGCAAACCCGTCGCTGAACACAATGTACAGAAAAAAGCCGCATTGTCGCGGCCGATGCTGAAAATTGCGCTGGTATTCTCGGATCGGGCGGAGTTGCATGCTCGCATAGAGCAACGTTTTGACAGCATGATAGAGCAGGGGCTACAGGGTGAAATCGAAGGATTGTTGAACAGTGGTGTAGCGGTCGATGCGCCGGCCATGAAGATGATTGGTTACCGGCAAATGCTTGAATTTCTGGCAGGCGACGCCACATTAGATCAGGCGCGCGGCAAAAGTATCGCTGCAACCCGGCAATTGGCTAAACGACAGCTGACCTGGTTGCGCAATCAATCTAATGTGTTGTGGTGGGTCGATTGCGGGCTGAAACAGAAGAAATTTGACCAACTGTTACATTACGTTCAGCAATTCCTGCGATAACGCTGGTTAAACTGTTTTATAATCGGGTCATGTTCTGGGGAGGACATGCCTAACCTAACCTTCTTGTCCTTCGTTTCCGGAGCTGTTCCCTAACCGTCGCAATAAATATAAGCGGAGAATAAAAAAATGGCCCAAAACAAAGGAACCGCACTGCAAGACCCCTTCTTGAACGCGCTCCGAAAAGAGCGTATTCCAGTCTCAATTTATCTGGTAAATGGCATCAAACTGCAAGGGCAGGTTGAGTCGTTTGACCAATTTGTGATCGTGTTACGCAATACGGTTAATCAGATGATCTATAAACACGCGGTATCCACCGTGGTACCGGCCAAGGCTGTGCGTGTTGATTTTGATGATCCCGAGACCTGATTTAGCACGACCTAAGCAACACCTGACCTAATAACGAGCCGCATTGTTTGAACTCGCTGAAGCCAAGCTTCAACCCAATGCGCTGATCCTGTATCAGCGCGATTCATCACACGAAGATCAGGAAATCCTGCAGGAGATTCAGCTTTTAGCTGAGTCGGCAGGCGCGCGCGTGCTCGATACCATTACCGCGTTTCGCCGTTCACCCGACCCCTCCACCTACATCGGCAAGGGTAAACTGGCAGAGGTTCGCGAGCGGGTGCAGCAGGATAATGTGGAACTGGTATTGCTGAATCACTCGGTCAGCCCGATTCAGGAGCGGAATCTGGAGCGCGAGCTACAGGTTAGGGTGCTGGACCGAACTGGCTTGATTCTGGATATTTTTGCGCAGCGTGCGCAAAGCCACGAGGGTAAGCTGCAGGTCGAGCTTGCGCAGCTGCAACATATTGCCACCCGCCTGGTGCGCGGCTGGACCCACCTGGAGCGGCAAAAGGGTGGTATTGGCCTGCGTGGCCCGGGTGAAACCCAGCTGGAGACCGACCGTCGCTTAATCGGGCACCGCATCAAGACGTTGCATAAGCGCCTTGATACAGTTTCCGCGCAGCGTCAATTGCGCCGTAAATCGCGCGCCAAAGTACCGGTGCCGACCGTCTCGTTGGTGGGCTATACCAATGCTGGCAAATCTTCGCTGTTTAATCGCATCACCGATGCCGATGTGTATATCGAAGATCAGTTATTCGCCACCCTTGATACGACCATGCGCCGCATCGAACTGGAAGATTTCGGCGCGGCGATATTATCGGATACCGTTGGCTTTATCCGCGATCTGCCACATACGCTGGTGCAGGCCTTTCACTCCACTTTAGAGGAGGTTAGCAATGCACAGGTGTTACTGCATGTGGTTGATGTGGTTAGCGACTACCGTGAGCAATGCATCAGTGATGTTAACGAGGTGCTGCGGGAGATCGATGCCGCTCGTATCCCGGTGATTATGGTGTATAACAAGATTGATCTGGGCGATGGGCGGGCACACTGTAAACGTAACCCAGACGGGCTGATTGATAAAGTCTGGGTATCTGCGCACAGCGGGGCGGGCATCGAGTTATTGTTGCAAGCCATCGCAGAGCGCCTATCCTTGTTGCACACCCGTTGTCGAATTAGCCTGCCGGCCAGCAACGGCAAACTGCGAGCCAATTTGTATCAGAAAAGTGTGGTCAAGCAGGAGTCCATTGGCGAAGACGGTTCCTTCAGCCTTGAACTAGAGTTGTCGCCGGCCGATTTTGGCTGGTTGCAGCAACAAAGTGATGTCACTTTAATTGAGCGGATGTAACAATTTCTGCGCGTTATGTATACCTGTTCTTTGGTAGAATACTGCGCCTAACCCTTTTGTAGTTTGGAGAACATAAATGCCCTGGAATGAACCTGGCTCTGGTAACTCAGGTGGAAACAAAGACCCCTGGGGTGGCGGCCAACGTGGCGACAGCCCCGATTTAGAAGATGTCATCAACAATGTGCGCAAGCGTTTTGGTGGCGGCAATGGCAGCGGTGGCGGACGTCGCGGCGGTGGTCTGTCGCCGGTGGTAATATTTATTGCTCTGGCGTTGGTATTCTGGGCCACTCGCGCGTTTTACACGGTGCAGGAAGGCTACGAGAGTATCGAACTGCAATTTGGCAAATACAGTGACCGGGTTGGTGCCGGCTTACAGTTTGTGTGGTGGCCGATTGAGCAGAATATTGTTATCAATTCGGAAAACATCCGCACTCTGGAAATAGGTTTTCGAAAGAATACCGGTACGCCACAGTCCATTCGCCAGGAAGCGCAGATGCTGACAACGGATGAGAATATTGCCAATGTCAGTTTGGCGGTGCAGTACAACATCAAGAATGTTGAAGACCTGTTGTTCAATGTCGGCAATGTCGATATCGGCCGCAATGTGATTGATAACGTAGTGCGGGGCGCCACCGAAAGTGCCCTGCGCGAGGTGGTGGGCAGCACCACCATGGACGACCTGTTTAACAAGGGGCGTGCCATCGTCGAAACCCGAACTAAAGAATTATTGCAGCGGATTCTGGATCGTTACCAGACCGGTATCAATGTGGTGGCGGTTGAAATGCAGGCCGCGGAGCCGCCAGCGGAGGTGCGCGAGGCGTTTGATAATGTGAATAAAGCTGACCAACGCGAGCAGCAGTTGATCAAAGAATCGAAAGCCTACGAAGAGCGCGTGGTTCTGGAAGCGCAGGGGCGGGCGGCCGCAGTACTTGCGGAAGCCGACGGTTATAGGCAGGCGGTGATCGCGCGCGCTGCAGGTGAGAGCGAGCGCTTTACGCAAATTTTAAGCGAGTACGAAAAAGCACCGGAAGTTACCCGCAAGCGCTTGTATCTGGAGGCCATGGAACAGGTGCTGGGTAATACCAATAAGGTGATTGTGGATCAGAAGGGTGGCAATAATATTATGTACCTGCCGCTGGATCAGATACGCAATAACTCGAATCGCCCTCAGGGAGAACCCGTCGCTGATCAGGCGCAACAGTTGATTGAATCGGCACAGAAACGTCTGGGCAACGCCCGAGGAGGCCGCTAATGGAAAATCGAATATTCGCTGGTGCCGTAATTGCGGCCCTGATTGGCTTTGCACTTCAGAGCACGTTGTTTACGGTCAAAGAGTATGAACGAGCCATCAAATTTAAATTCGGTGAGTTTGTAGGTGACCCTATTGAACCAGGGCTGGCCTGGAAGATTCCGTTCGTCAACACTATTCGGAAATTTGACGTGCGGATCCAGACCATGGATTCGGACCCGGAAGGCTTTCTGACTCAGAATAATCAGGAGTTGGTGATAGACAGTTTTGTTAAATGGCGCATTCGTGACCTTAAACAATACTTCGTATCGGTCAGTGGTCGTGCTGATCTGGCTGAAACGCGACTCGCTCAGCAGGTGAATTCAAGCCTGCGAAGCGAAGTGGGTAAGCGCAGTATTGGCGAAGTGGTGGCGGGTGACCGCGCCGTGATTATGGATGTGGTGCAAAAAGCCATTGATGAGGAATCAAAAAAATTCGGTGTGGAAGTCATTGATGTACGCCTCAAGCGGGTTGATTATGCGGACGAAATCCGTGCCTCGGTATTTAGCGACATGGAGTCAGAACGTAACGTTTTGGTGCAGCAGAAAGAGTCCACCGGTAAGAAAATAGCTGATGAGATCCGCGCCAAGGCCGATGCCACTCGCAGAGTGACGATTGCCGATGCTGAAAAGTTGGCCAATATTACCCGTGGTCAGGGCGACGCTGAAGCTACCCGAATTTATGCCGAGGCCTTTGGTAAGGACATTGAGTTTTATGAGTTGTACCGCAGCCTTGAAGCCTACAAAAGCACTTTCAGCAGCGGTGGCGATTTGATGGTGATGGAACCCGACTCTGAGTTTTTCAAGTACTTTAAGCAGAACCGCTAAGCGTAACGACTGATGACTGAATGGCAGGCGCTGGGCGCCGGATTTGCGTTCTACCTGATCCTTGAAGGTTTGATGCCGTTTTTTAACCCCGCGGGTTTCAAACGTATGCTGGCCATGAGCCAGCACCTGAGCGATGACGCATTGCGTAAATTCGGGGGCGTAATGCTGGCTCTGGGTGTCATTCTCCTGTTTTACATTAAGTGATCCACGTATAATCCGCTGGTAATCAACGAGGCTTACAGGAAGCTGTCATGGTGAGCGACGCAAACTGGCTGTTGCCAGAGGGTGTTGAAGAAATATTGCCGGCCGAGGCGCTAAAGCTGGAGCAGTTGCGCCGTGCTATTCTGGACGACCTTCAGGGCCGCGATTTCCAACTGGTGATGCCGCCGGTGATGGAATTTGTCGATGCCTTGCTAACCGGCACCGGCGAAGAGCTGGACACTCAAACCTATAAGTTCATGGACCAGAATAGCCATCGTATGCTTGGTATTCGTGCCGATATGACGCCTCAGATTGCCCGCATTGACGCGCACTATCTGGCGGATCAAGACGTTAATCGCCTGTGCTATGCCGGTACCGTGCTGCGCACCCAGCCCGAGGAAATGGGCGGCCAGCGAGAATTGCTGCAGATAGGCGCTGAATTGTTCGGTGTGGCTGACGAAAGCGCCGATATTGAAATCATCGATGCCATGCTGCAATGTCTGGCGCTGAGCTGCCAGTCACAAGTGACCTTAAGCCTCGGCCATGTGGGAATCTATCGGGCCTTATTGGAGGCTCAGGAAGCACATGACCGGGCTTTGACAGCCTCTCAGATAAGCCAACTGTTTGATGTGTTGTTGCGTAAATCGTCTCCGGATCTGCAGGCCATGTCAGATGTAATCGACACCTCTCAATTTGACATATTATTGCAGCTACAAGGTGGCCCGGAAGTCATCGAAGAGGCGAGTTCAAGTCTCACGGGCGAGGCTGAAATTGGACAGTGCCTGGCACAGCTTCAAGCGGTGGTGGCGCATCTGCAATCGGCGCACCCTGAGGTGCAGATCCACATCGATCTGGCGGATGTGTTTGGATATCGATATCACACCGGGCTGAAGTTCTCTGCCTATGTTGCTGAACGGGGTCGGACCGTCGCCAAAGGTGGTCGCTATGACAGAATTGGCGAACAATTTGGGCGTGCGCGACCGGCTACCGGCTTCAGCGCCGACTTAAAAACCTTAGTGAAACTAGCCTGATAAGGCAGACAAACCTAATGACAAAAAAAGTAATCGTGGTCGGCACTCAATGGGGTGACGAAGGCAAGGGCAAGATCGTTGACTTGCTGACCGAAAGTGCCGATGTAGTGGTGCGCTTCCAGGGCGGGCATAACGCTGGCCATACGCTGGTGATCGATGGTAAGAAAACGGTTTTGCATTTGATTCCCTCAGGCATTCTGCGCGACGGTGCGCACTGCCTGATCGGTAATGGTGTGGTGCTGGCCCCTGACGCATTATTCACCGAGATGGACAAGCTGGAAGCCAGTGGCGTACCGGTCAGTGAGCGGTTGGGTATCAGTGAAGCCTGCCCCTTAATATTACCGCACCACGTGGCCCTGGATCAGGCTCGCGAAATTAAACGCGGGAAACGTGCCATTGGGACCACTGGCCGCGGAATCGGGCCCGCCTATGAAGATAAAGTGGCGCGCCGTGGCTTGCGCTTGGGAGATCTGGTTTACGATTTTAATTTTGCCGAGAAATTAGAGCGGGTTATGGAATACCACAACTTCGCCTTGAAACATTATTACCAGGTCGATGAGCTGGATTACGTAACAGTGCTTGAGCAATGCCTGAGTTATAAAGAGCGGCTGACCCCGCTAACTCAGGATGTGACTCAGCTACTCGATGATTACACTCGCGCCGGGCGCGCAATGATGTTTGAGGGCGCGCAGGGCATGATGCTGGATGTGGATCACGGCACTTACCCCTACGTGACATCATCGACCACATCGGCCGGGTCAGCCGCGACCGGCAGCGGCGTTGGTCCAAATGCTTTTGACAGTATTCTGGGAATCGTAAAAGCCTATACCACGCGGGTTGGTGCCGGGCCATTTCCGACCGAGTTACAGTGCGGGGTCGGTCAACACCTCGGCACACGCGGACATGAATTTGGTGCCACCACTGGCCGCGAACGGCGTTGTGGCTGGTTTGATGCGGCGCTGATGCGGCGCTCCCGACAGGTCAATGGCTTAACCTCTCTGTGCCTGACCAAGCTTGATGTGATGGATGGTCTGAAAGAAGTGAAGCTGTGCGTGGGTTACCGTTATCGCGGCCGCGAGTTAGCCGTTGCGCCGGTCGGTGCAGATGCACTGCAAGAATGCCAACCCATTTATGAAACGATGCCAGGTTGGAGTGAGCAGACGCAGGGCGCGCCGTCGGTTGATGCCCTACCGGTGGCGGCACAAAACTACATACAGCGACTTGAACAATTAGTCGGTGTTCCCATTGAAATCGTGTCGACCGGACCAGACCGGTCAGAGACCATCGTATTAAAAAATCCCTATTCTTAAAGAATTCCCTATTTGTAAAAACTCCTGAGCTTGGCACGCGGCTAATCCGCGGAGTCAATAAGCCAACGGCCCACAGGGGCCAGTAAAACAGTGTCAAAACATAAAAAACCCAAACACAAGCGTAAACATAAGCGTTTAAGCACCGACATTGTACTCAAGTACCTGTCGCAGCGAAACGAGCCCGCCAACACCAAAGCCATTGCCGAAACGCTGGGGCGAGTCGGCAAAGAGGGGCGCCAGGAAACCTTTGAAATACTCGAACGCCTGCGCGACGAGGGCAAGGTATTGCAGCTCAGCAAACATCGCTGGGCCATGAAGCACGCCATTCAGGATTATCGTGGCCGCGTGGTTGGCCATGTAGACGGCCACGGCTATGTACTGACCGAACAAACCCATGAAAAGGTGTTTTTACGCTCGCACGAAATGCGTGACGTACTGCACAACGACATCGTCAACGTGCGGGTGGTCGGCCGTGATCGGCGCGGTAAGCTGTTTGGGCAGATTACTGATGTGGTGGAGCGCGGCAATGCCATCGTAGTGGGGCGTTATTTCAAGGAGGCCAACCTGCATTTCGTGGTGCCGGACGATCAACGTATCGGTCAGGATATCTTCGTGCTGCCGGAGCACATCGCAGGTGCGGAGCCCGGTCAGATAGTCAGCGTTAATATTACCAAACCTCCGACCAAGCATTTTCAGCCGATTGGCGAAATTGTCGAAGTGCTGGGCGATTATTCTGCACCCGGCATGGAAATTGAAATCGCCATCCGCAAGCATCAATTGCCCCATCAATGGCCGGCTGCGGTCGAACAGCAAATTAAGCAGTTTGGCAGCGAGGTGACCGAGGCTGAATTCAAGGGCCGAAAAGATATTCGCGATTTACCTCTGCTCACTATTGATGGCGCCGATGCCCGGGATTTTGACGATGCGGTGTACTGTGAAACGCTGGCCAATGGTGGGTATCGCCTGTTGGTCGCCATTGCCGACGTGTCCAGCTACGTCGATGAGGGGAGCGCCCTGGATCAGGAAGCCTGGTTGCGTGCTACGTCGGTGTATTTCCCGAACAATGTGATTCCGATGCTGCCGGAAGTGCTGTCCAACGGCTTGTGTTCATTAAATCCCAACGTTAACCGGCTGTGTTTTGTATGCGAAATGCAGATCTCCGAAGACGGCGATATTGACCGCTATGATTTTTATCAGGCGGTCATGTACTCGCATGCACGTCTGACCTATGAGCAGGTTGCTGCCCTGCTGGAGGGTAATGCCGAGGACTCGGGTATAGCGTCGCAACTGCAAAACCCGATCCGGGAATTGTTTGCCCTGTCGAAGAAGCTGGGCGCACGTCGTCGCCAGTCTGGCACCATCGAGTTTGAGCTGCCCGAGCCGGTCATCATCTTCGATGACGAGCGCAAAATTGAAAAAATTATCGCCCGCGAACGTAATGAGGCACACAAGCTGATCGAGGAATGTATGTTGGCTGCAAACATCTGCGCGTCGCTGATGCTGGATGATTCCGATGTGGCAGGCATCTATCGGGTACACGAGGCGCCGGATGAGGAAAAGATTGCCGACGCACGTGCTTTCTTGCGCCAGTTCAAGCTGTTAATGGGTGGCGGCGACCAGCCGGAACCAAAGCACTTTGCCGAGGTATTAGGCAAAATAGACGACCCACTGACCGCCAAAATTGTACAGATGGCATTGCTAAGAAGCATGAAGCAAGCGCGTTATGCTGTTGAAAATGAAGGGCATTTCGCGCTTAACTTCGATTCTTATACGCATTTCACCTCGCCCATCAGGCGCTACCCTGATTTGTTGGTGCATCGTCAGATTCGCCGTCTGCTGGCGGATCCCAGTGCCAGCGATGATGAGGCGGCGATCATAAAAATGCAGAACAGCGCGGAGCAGGCGTCCATGGCTGAGCGGCGCGCTGAGAAAGCCACCCGTGAAGCCGTGCAATGGTTGAAGTGTGAGTTTATGAGCCACCATGTGGGTGAGCATTTTCAGGGTGTGGTATCCAGTGTGACCGACTTCGGCTTGTTTGTTGAACTCGAAGAATATTTCGTTGATGGGCTTATCCACATCACCGCGCTGGGTCAGGACTACTATATTTTCGACAGTGAGCGCCGTCAGTTGATTGGCGAGCACAGCGGCCGTGCGTATCAGGTAGGTCAGAATCTTGAAGTTCAAGTTAGCCGTGTGGATATGCAACAGGGCCGTATCGACTTTGCGCTGGCCGATGTGGTGCAGGAGAAATTCAGTCGCGGTGGACGGAGCAGAAATAAATCGGGTGAAAACGACCGCCGAGGTCGCAAAGACCATCGCGGCAGCCAAGGCAAAGCCGGTGCCAAGCGAACTGGAACCAAGAAAGCCAGTAATAAACGCAGCAACAAACAAGGCGCCGGTAGAGGTGCTGGTCAATCCAAGCGCGGTTCTGACAAGACAGTGACGAAACCCAAACAGCGCTGAGTATGGGTAAGGGTAATTCAGTCTGGGTAGTGGGGCAGCACGCGGTTAGCGCGGTTCTGCAGGTCAATCCACAGCGTGCTTTAAACCTGTACTGTGTCATAAACCCCGATAACAAAGAACAAAGTGCCGTACTGAGTCTTGCCCAGCAGCATGGCATTGCGCTGCATCCTGTAACGAAAAAAGAATTAAGCCAGCGTTGCGATTCACAACAGCATCAGGGGCTGGCGCTGCAATGCCAGCCGCGCCGCGAGGGTAATGAGCAGGAGTTGTTGGCAAGGCTGGCGGCACTGCCGGTTGGCCGGGCTCCTCTGTTGCTGGTTTTGGATCAGGTGCAGGACCCGCATAATTTCGGCGCCTGCCTGCGCAGTGCGGCTGCTGCGGATATCGATGCTGTCGTGGTTGCTAAAGACAACGCCAGCCCCCTAACCGCCACCGTGCAAAAGGTAGCCAGCGGTGCGGCTGAGACGGTCGCCATATTCCGGGTAACCAATCTGGCCCGAACGCTGACCCAACTACAGCAGCACGGCGTATGGCTGGTCGGCACCTCAGATCGTGCGGACAGCAGCCTCTATGATGTTGATTTAACAGGCCCAACGGCCATCGTTATGGGCGCAGAAGGCAAGGGTCTGAGACAGTTAACGGCAAAAAAATGCGACACCCTGGTCAGCCTGCCGATGGCGGCGGGTGTGGTCAGCAGCCTGAATGTGTCGGTGGCGACCGGCGTGTGTTTGTTTGAGGCGGTGCGCCAGCGGCGCACCAGCTAAATGTCTGGTTGGGGAATTTGCTACACTTGAGCTTTGTATTCGAGTGTGAATGATCGCAATTATGTATGAGCTTATGGAGAGTGTTTAAATGCCTAATGTAGTTATTGTTGGTGCCAGCCACGCGGCGGCTGAGGCGGTTTCCAGTTTACGTCGGTTTGGCTTTGACGGCGACATCACACTGATCGGTGACGAGCCCATGCTACCGTATCAACGCCCGCCGTTATCCAAGAAATACTTCACCGGTGATGTCACACCGGAGCAACTGTATATCAAAGGCCCGGACACCTACGACAAAGCGGGCGTGATCCAGATGTTGGGTCAGCGGGTGAGTGATATAGATCGTGGTGAACGGAAGGTGACGCTAGAAAGTGGCGAATCCGTTAGCTACGATTACCTGATTCTGGCCACTGGCACACGCGCTCGCAAGTTACCGGTGGACGGCGGCGAGCTGCCGCAAATACGTTATTTGCGCACCTTGCAGGACGTTGACGCCATTAAGCAGCAACTAAATCCTGCTGCCCGATTGCTCATCGTGGGGGCGGGTTACATTGGTTTGGAGGTGGCTGCCTCGGCGGTTAAACAGGGCATTCAGGTCACTGTTCTGGAAGCCATGGATCGGGTACTGGAACGGGTCACCAGCCCGGTGGTGTCTGAATTCTATCAGCGGGTTCATGCTGAGGAGGGCGTTGAAATTCGGCTGCAAACGGCTTTAACCGAGTTTGTTGAAACTGGGGATGGCGCAGCGGCGGTACTGGCAGACGGCGAACAAATCGAATTTGATCTGGCCATTGTCGGGATTGGGGTGGTGCCCAATGTGGAGCTGGCAGAGCAAGCCGGCCTGCCCTGTGACAATGGTATTGTAGTCGACGAATTCACGCGCACCACCGACCCAAGAATTTTTGCGGTGGGCGATTGCAGCAATCACCCCAGTTTGATTTATGATCGGCCGATTCGGCTGGAGTCGGTACCCAATGCGACCGGGCAGGCACGTACGGCCGCCGCTGCAATCTGTGGTGACGATCGCGCCTATAACGAGGTGCCCTGGTTCTGGTCAGACCAATACGATATCAAACTGCAAACGGTGGGTCTGTGTCAGGGCTATGATGAATTAGTGGTGCGGGGCGACCCGGCGGCACGCAAGTTCGCGGTGTTTTACCTGCAAAATGCGCGCCTTATCGCGGTGGATGCAATTAATTCTCCGGCCGAGTTTATGGTCTCGAAAAAGCTGATCGCGGCTGAATCGGAACCCGACCCCAAGCTGCTGGTCGATGCTGACGTGTCGCTAAAGTCTCTACTAAGTTAGTTAGAAGCCGAACCAGTTGGCAGCCTGAGCTAAATGCGCGATTGACCTTCGGTTGCCCACCAGGCTGAGATTGCTAATAGCCCCAGGGTGCCGGTCGCAGCCAAAATACTCAGCGGCGAAATAACAACTGTCTCGGGTAGCAGCGCATTGCTGACCCACAGTAAGAGTTCGGTGGGTTGCACAAAACTAAAACAGGCCGCCGTGCCGAGGCCCAGGCCCACCGCGTCCAGCCAACGCCAGGCCCGTCGGGGCGTTGAGAGTATCGCGGTGCGTTTGTCGGCCGACAAACGCCGCATTACGCTGGCTGTGAATTCGTCGCCCGCCAAGGGCGTTTGTTGTTCGCGCGCCTGCGCGAATAAATTCTCCAGCTGGTTACTGTCGAGTTGTTGTTTATCAGTATGTTTGTCGTTCATGTCATTACTCCCGCCAGGCCCCAAGTTGTGCCTGTAGCAGCGGCTTGCTGCGATTAATGTGGGTCTTAACCGTGCCCAGCGGAATACCCATGATAGTCGAAATTTCCTGTTGTGTGCATTGTCGATGCAGACTCAAGTGCATAACTGAGCGGGCCTCAGGGCTCAAAGTGGCCAAGGCCTCGGCAATGGCACGCTGTAAGTCCGTGTCCTGAGCACCCGCGACGTCAGGGGCGGGCTCGCTGTGCCGCTCGTCATGCAACTCCTCAGTGTCGAGCTGCTTTTTACGACAATGCTGTAAAAACAAATTGTAGCCAATCCGGTAAAGCCAACTGGAGAACTTGGCGTCGCCGCGGAAGCTGTGCAGTTTTTGATAGGCGCGGATAAACGTCTCTTGCGCCAGGTCATCAGCCAATGCTTCATCCCAGCGGGTTAATTGCCGCAGTGAATAGCGCAGCCCTGACTGGTGGCGTTTCACCAACTCGGCAAACGCCAGCTGATCGCCCGACATAATCGAGCGATCAAGCAGCTGTGCTTCCGCAATATTCTTCACTAGCGACGTGATGGCATTCGAAACAGCCGGCGGCCGTTCCGAGATCGGCGGCTTAGGCTTGCTGCTGGTTCAATTTCCAGTACATCAATCGGGCCGCACCCAAGCCCATGGGTATCAGGCCAAATGCGGCCGCATTGGATTCGCCCGCCAGGTATAAGGCTATGCTGATTGCAGCACCGACTGCGACCAATTGCAGACCACTGCGCAATGGGTCGCCGGAGCCGCTATTGAAATCGCTGATCAGTTCGGGTGGCACCGGCTGATCGCGGCTAATAAAGCCATTGATGAGTTCCATTCGTTGTTTGCGTTTGCGCGCGCTGAAAAGCAGTACCAGCAACAGAATGATGATGGGCATCCCCAGCGAAAAAATAATGGCAACCACGGCCACCAGCATTTCGCCGAATGAAATTCCGTCAGAGTCGCTATCCCAATCGCTTTCCTCGATCAATACCTTGAGTTGCTCCAGTTCTTCGAGGTCGGCTTCGGTTACCTCACCGACTTCAACCGTCACATCGCTGTCGACTTTCTTCTTGACCTTGGTGGCCAGCGTATCGACCACCTCTTTGAGTTTTTGTTTCACCTCATCAGCGCCGACGCTGTCCGAGTCAATACTAATGTGAATGCCGGGCTCATCACTGTCTTGAGCGTCCATATTGATGTCGAGGCCGCCATCCGGCTTTTGGGTGCTTTGCACAGTAATTTGTGTGCCCTTGCCGGCATCCTCGGTCTGCGCCGATGCCGGGCTAATGGTGGCTGCCAAAAAGGCCAGGGCGACGATTAGGGAAGTTAATTTCATGTTGTTCTCCAGAGAGTGTCGGGTCAGGGCCCAAAACGGTTATTGCTATCAATTCTGATACCAATTTGTGGTTTTTGGATTCAATAAACGGCGATTTTTACCTGATTAATGTAAAAAAAGCGCCGAAACGGCGCTTTTCAGGTGTGCTGAGCCAGTATTGCCAGTGAGGGCAGGGCCGCAGCGTTCTAGCTCACCAGTGATAAGAATTCTGAACGGGTGGATTGATTGCTGCGAAAAATGCCCAGCATCGCCGATGTCTTCATCACAGAGTTTTGTTTTTCCACCCCACGCATCATCATGCACATATGCTTGGCTTCAATAATAACCCCGACCCCATCTGCACCAGTGACTGAACGCACCGTTTCGGCAATTTCCATGGTCAGTTGCTCCTGGATTTGCAGGCGGCGCGCAAACATGTCAACAATGCGCGCAATTTTAGATAAGCCTAATACCGTGCCGGTGGGAATATAGGCGACGTGGCATTTGCCAATAAAGGGCAGCACATGATGTTCGCACATGGAGTACAGTTCGATATCTTTGACGATGACCATCTCTCTGGAGTCCGATGGAAACAAGGCGTTGTTAATGACCTCATCCAGGTTTTGATGGTAGCCCCTGGTCAAAAATTGCATGGCTTTGGCAGCACGCTTAGGCGTGTCGACCAGCCCCGGCCGGGTGATGTCTTCACCGCAGGCTTCGAGGATTTCTTTATACGCGGATTCCATATTAATGTCTCTTCAGTGAATCTGGCTGTTTAACTAAGAAGTACGATTATGCATTAGAACACGCGCCCAGACTATGGCAATGAATGTGCCTGATCAAGACAGGGGCTGGTGCTTTGCGGTGCGTGTCTACAGGGAACGAATAAAGCGGTCGACTTCCTGCCAGGCTGAATTAGCAGCGCTGCTGCCCATATTAAACAAATGCCAGTCGTGTAATTGGTTTTCCCAGATCTGTAGTTGTACCGGGGAGCCGGCGGCGCGTGCTTTGCTGGTGTAGCGCAGCGCATCACCCAACAACATTTCATTGCTGCTGGCATGGATCTGCGTGGGGGCCAGATTGCTCAAATCGCCAAATAGGGGCGACACTAAGGGGTCACTCGGGTTGCAGCGCATCATTAACGCACCTAACCACAGTGACAACACTCGCGGTAGGCTGGTGATCAGACCCAGACCCTCACCCAGAATCAGGTCACTGTCGCGATGTTCTTTATAGCTAGGCGCTGCCGCAGTGGTATCGGTGTTGGGAGAGAACGCGATTACACCATCCGGTTTTCTGAGGCCAATATCTTTACTCCACCCCGACAGCATGAGTGCCAGATTACCGCCGGCCGAATCGCCGGCCGTCAGCAGCCAGTTCGGGGCAGACGCGCCATCGGGGCCGTTTGCCAGCAGCCAGCGATAGGCCGCCTGTGCATCGTGTGAACTGATGATGCGACGGTGTTCCGGTAGCATGCGGTAGTCCACCGACAAGACCGCCGCCTGGGCCAGATGGCTTAACTGGTGCGCGTATTTTCGATGCCCGCGTGGCGAGCCCATGAGAAAGGCGCCACCATGCAGGAAGATGACCCGCCGTTTCGGATCAGCACCCGGGGCAATGGCCCATTCGCAGCTCACACCATCCGCGACTACGCTGATGAACTCGCAATCAGATTGCAGGTCTGCTGATAGGTTATCGGCAAATTCGCGCACCAGCGCCAGACCTTTTTTGATTGATTTGGTGCCGGCTGCGGCACTGCGGACGGCGCGAATCTCGCTCAAAAATTGCTGCTGTGCCAAGGCATCGTCGGCGTGCGCCGGGAACCGCTCGACACCCAGGGCTTCTACATCGCTGTCCAGATAATCCAGGTTGGGGCCGTCCAGCACCAACAGCGCAAAGGCCCATGCAAACAACAGCAAGGAGATTAGAAAAAACCACAACATGGAGCACAACCAAAACGAAATAAAGAGCGCAAATTATAGCCGTAGAACGTCGAAAAATAAGCAGTAATGCGGCGCTCACGCTGATCTATACTTTGTACTATGTGTGGTCGCTTTAACAATCATCTACCGAGAATGCATGGCTGGACCGACTTACTGGGTCAGTGGCCTGAGGTGCGTCAGAGCTACAACGTAGCGCCAACCACGGAGATCGCCGCGTTTACCGCAGCAGACTCCGCCGGTCAGGCCTGGCAGGGTTACCCTATGCGATGGGGGCTGGTGCCGGGTTGGTCGAAAACCTTTGATTCAAAGTACGCGACGTTTAATGCCCGGTTGGAGTCGGTGGCCGACAAACCGACCTATCGGCACGCCTGGAAACATCAGCAACGCTGCCTGATACCGATGGCCGGTTATTATGAGTGGCAGCAACAAGCTGATGGCAGTAAACAGCCTTTTTATATTACCGATAGGAACGTGGGATGTCTGGCCGCGGCCGGCTTGTTTGACTATTGGGGCTCGGAAGACGATCGGCGGCAAAGCTGCACCATGATCACCCGGCCGGCTGATCAAATGATGAGTCAGTTGCACACGCGGATGCCCGTCATGCTGCAATTGGACGACGCCCAAGAGTGGCTGGCGCTCGATAACGAGGCCGCTGCCGAATGGCTGGCGCGACTGATCAGCCCTGATCTGGTGTACTGGCCGGTAGGCCCGGCCGTGAGCAATACCCGCAATAATGACGCCCGCCTGATAGAGCCAATTGATACGCCCGCAGCAAGCGAATAACCACGCCTGCGTCGCATGGTCATCAATAGTAAGGCTGTAGGTTAGTCAAATGTCCGCATTTCTGTATATAATCACCCGCATCACCCAACTAAAAAAACCACGGTAACTAACATGAGCACTTTTTCATTTCTCAAAGGAATTTTTGGCGGCGAGCAACAATTGTCTGCAGAAGAGCAGGGCAAATTGTTCGAAGAACTACTGTTTCTCACCCTGTCGCGTGCCAGCCGGTCAGATTTGGATATTTCCGAAGTTGAGGTAACGCGCATTCAGAAAATTCTCAAAGAGGTTGCCGATATTGATGCCAGTGAACAGGAGATTCGCACGGCGGGGATGTCAGAGCTATACGAAGTAGCGCCGCTGGAAAAGTACGCAGCTAAAGCGGCTCGTGGATTGAGTGTGGCGCATCGCCGCACGATCGTGCGCGCCTTGTACGACGTTATTGGTGCTGATGGCGTGTTTAGCCATACGGAGGCGGAATTTTTTGACACCATCGCCACCGCTATGAATTTGCGACCAATCGAGTTATTGGGTGCCAGCATCGACGGTATTGACGACTAGGCAAAACTTATTTGGTGGCCAGGGGCAGCCATAACTAAACCTACAAGCGTATCCGCAGGTACCAAGGCCCCGCGCCGGCAGGCAGTGACTACAATACGGCCTGCAGTGATTGTGTGGTGTTGACCAACCTTTCTGTAACCACCTTGGCCAGATAGCGAATTATGACGGCTGCCAACTCCGGTGCCTCGTGCTCCATTTGATTGAGCGATTTTCGACTAAGGCTAAACACCTCACCTTCGCTGTCCGCCCGCACCAATGCAGTGCGCGGGATACCCAGGAAAAATCCGATTTCGCCGTACACCGCGCCGCGCCCGGCGCCCGACACGCGGCGTTCCTGTCCGCGTGAATCAATGATGTAGGCGCTGGCTGTACAACTCTCCAGAAAGAAGACTTCTTCGGCGCTGTCCCCAACGCGCATCAGGGCCTGGCCTTCGTTGACCTCCACTCGCTGCAGATATTTGTGTAACTGCCTTAATTGAGCGGTATCCGAAAGTTCCCGCCCAATACTCTCGAAGATGCCGGCACTGATGGTTTCTTTGGCACCTTCTTCCTGCAGAATGATGTTTTCGCACCACTCCAATCCTTGATCGAGATCGCCGTGCTGCAATAGATAGGCATTGTTGCTCAGGTCTAGTCCGCCGCGCCGCAGAATTTCCAATACTTGCTCGCGCAGGCTGGTGGCGATCAGAAAAATTTTCCGTTCCGCGAGACGTTGTGCCAGCTTCTCAAAATTTAAAGTTGCCGAGGAGTCCGCGCCAATTACTTGTGAAAAATCCAAAATCACGTAGCGCAGGTTTTCATTTTCAGGTTTATTGACTGACTCCAGTAATTCGCGATACAAGGTGCCGGCGGTACCAAAGAATAAAAAGCCCTGCAGCTTAAATAACCGCACCTGATTCCCATGTTTTTGCAGGATGGCATTCTGAGTCTGGTCGCGAACCAGATTGCTGCGGATATCTACACCAGATGCTTGATAGCGAATGATGTTGATGCGGCTGTATTTGATGACAAACAATACGATTGCGGCCACGATACCGGCCACAATGCTTTGCAAAAAGCCCGCAAATACCGACACCAGTAAAATGATCGGGATCACACTGTATTCGAAGGCGCCGAACTTTTTGTAGCCATCAATCAGCCACTCGCTGACGAAGCCCAGGCCGATGTAAACCAGCATTGCGCCGAGCACCATCTTCGGCGTGTGCGCAACTATCTCCATACCGAAATAAAACGTGGCCAGACCAAACAAAACGGTGATAAACCCGATCAATCGGTCGGGCCGGTGGTGCAGGTCATAGGCTAAATTTGAAATGGTGAGCGATGGCAGAGCCAGCATGCCCCCGGCCAGGCTACTGCCCACATTGGCAAGCCCCATCACTTTGAGCTCATGATTGGCATTTATATCTTTGCGTGTGGTGATACTGATACCGCTCACGGTCAGAACAATCGACAACAGGCTGATCAGGGTGATGGAGGCAATGCTGCCGGCGTTATCAAAGATCACCGCTTGTCGGACGTCTTGCCATGCAACCTGAGTGACGGGTGAAATTAATGCGCGCGGCTCGCCCGCAAACGGCCCGATCAGATGGCCCTGTTGCAATAATTCCTGAGGAGAGTTGCCCGCCAAACCATGCAGACCGAAAAAAGCCAGGCAGGCGAGAACCACAAAGCCGCCCAGCAGCAGACCGGTGTGCATGCGGCTGTCCAGCCACTTCAGTAGGCAGCCGCCCAACAAGGCCGGCATCCACAGCATCAAAACCTCGGATTCAAATAAGCCGCGCATGTCAGCCAGACTTTCGAGCTCGCTGCCACTCATCATGGTGATTGCACCAGTCAACAGCAGCCAGCCGACGGCCGCAAAATAACCCCCCATCACGGAGTAGGGCACGAACTGCACGAAACTGCCAAATCGAAACAGGCCGAATAGCAGTAACACCACGCTGGTAATGGCAGTGGCAATAAAAATACCAGCCAGCAGATTTGCGAATAAGGCCGCCTCGCTTAAGCCAAGCGGTAAGCTGGCTGCCAGCATTGCCAGAAACAGGCCGAATACCGGTGCCGTATCGTCATCAATCTGCGTAATTAGATGCGCTGAAGAACTCATCAGCGTCAGAATGAAGCCCGAAACAATGACGCTGGTGAGAGCCAACGCCACACCGGCACCAACAAAAGGTTGCAGGTCACCAGTGAATATAAAGGAGGCATAGGTGACCGACATAATCACCATCATGATGCCGGAGTACAGGCCGGTGATGATCGCCATCCCCGGAGAGCCACTGCCAAGGGTGCGCTGCTGGATGCGCTCAATAATCTGTTGCAGGGGGGTGGCCAAGCTTGCTAGCTCCAGAGTGGGTTGCTAAGAAAGCGCCCGATAAGGCGGTCGTGATCCGATTCGCGCATGGGTATTTGCGCCTCTTTTAACAATTGTTTGGGTTATAGTATGTGAGCAATTTTAAATTAGCAATCATCAAACAAAGCGCGGCCGGCCGGTGTACCAATAAAAAAACATTTCAGCAAATAGATGCAAAAAGGGCGAAACATAATAAATAATCCGGTGCAGTTTGGCTTGTTGTTGGCGTTGGCAGCCACCCTGCTGTACTCGCTCAAGCCAATTCTCATTAAGCTGATTTACGTGCATGACATCTCCAGCGTTAATATTCTGGCCTGGCGGGTTATTATTTCACTGCCTATTTACATGGCGGTTGGCTGGTGGGTGTGGCGCCAACGGCGCAAGCGATACATTCGCAACCCGGCCCGCGATTACTGGGTGATCAAAACCATCATCTTGGGCGTATTGGCCTATTATCTTGCTGCGTTACTGGATTTGATCGGGCTGCAGTACATTTCTTCACAGCTGGCGCGGCTCATTTTGTTTACCTACCCGACCCTGGTGGCGGTGTTAGGCTGGTTGATCTTCCGTCAGGCGATTGATCAGCGAGTCATGGTGGCGCTGGTGCTGTCTTATCTCGGCGTTGGTTTTATATTTGCCTACGATCTCGATTCTTTGGGTGATCAGGTGATTTTTGGATCGGTGATGATGTTCCTGTCGGCGCTGGCTTTTTCGTTGTACGTGTTATTGAGTAAAAACGTGATCGATGCTGTAGGCGGCGCCTCTTTCACCGTGGTTGCAATGTTGTCCAGCGGGGTCTGTATTCTGTTGCATTTTCTGCTGACCACCCAATCCTTTACCGGTCTGGCTATCTCGATGACCGCGTTTACCCTGATTGCGGTAATGGCCATTTCAACCACGGTCATTCCGAGTTTTTTAATCGCCGAGGCTATTGCGCGCATCGGACCGCAAAGAACCGCTATTGCCGGCACGTTCGGGCCAGCCGCCACCTCTATATTCGCGGTTTTGATTCTAGGAGAAGCCTTTGGCTGGCCACAAATCGCTGGAATAGTGCTGGTTGTTGCGGCGATCACTTACCTGCAATGGGATCGCATCGATGAGCGCGAAAGTACGGTCGAGGTCGATTATTAAGCCTAAACTTGCTAATTACAGTACAAAACCACCCGCAAGGGCGATTGTGTACGTTTGTCAGCTTGCGTATAGTGTCAGCGTGTCAAGCAATGTGGTTCTCAAAAGTGAGGAAGTAAAAAGCCAGTAAAACTCATAAAAACAATAGCTTAATATCTTTTTGAGTGCCGTTCACCGAATGCGATTGCCGCTGCAAGGTAAAACAGATCGAGTCTGCTAGACGGTTTGTCCGATTATACAAAAAAATATTAATCGCAAAACCTAATTTATCGGGGAATTGAATGCCAACATATACATCGCGCCTGCCGGGTAGGTCCGCGGCAGGCAATCGTAATCGGCTCACGGTCTGCCTGTTGGCCGTGTCTGCAGCGATTTCTATTCACATTGAAACGGTTTCGGCCCAACAATCCTCGGCAGCCGAGTCCATCAGCCCGGGTTTCACGGTGCGAAAATTTGCGGTGGACGGGCAAAACCCGATCTCGACCAAGACCACTGCACGAATTCTGTCGAGTTACCTGAATCGCGAAATCGATATTGAGGAATTGCGTAAGGCTGCCACTGAGATTGAAAAAGAACTGGCAAAATCAGGCTACAATTTTTATCGGGCGCAATTACCGCCGCAAACCTTGCAAGACGGTGTGGTGCGCATTGATATTGAGCGCATTAATATTGCGGACGTGACGGTAACCGGCAATGACTATTTCACTGCCCGCAATATTACTCGCAGTCTGCCGCTGGTGGCGGCCGGCAAGAGCCCCAATACTCAGGATATTGCCAATGCCTTATTGCTGGCGGAGGACAACCCAGCCAAAGATGTACGGGTAGTGTTTGTGCGTGGTGGCGACCCGCAAACGGTGGACGCAAACATTTCTGTGCAGGACAAGAATCCCAACGAGTTTTATCTCTGGGCCAATAACGCCGGCAGTCGCCTGGCAACTGATTCACGATTAGGCGTTCAGTACCATAATCGCAACCTGTTTGACCTCGATCATCAAATCGCCCTGAGTTACACCGTATCGCCGGAAGAACTCGATGAGCTAAGTCAATACGGAATCAATTATCGAATCCCCAACTATTCGCTGCGCGGCATGTTCAATATTTTTTACTCCAAGTCGGATGCAGACACCGGCCGGGTAGCGGACGTATTTGACATTAGTGGTGCCGGTGAAAATATAGGCGTTGGTTACACACAATATTTAGATAAACGTGGCGATTATCAACACCGTCTGACAGTCGATGTGATCGACAAATTGTTTGACAGTAACATTTTATTTAACTCTGCCAACATCGGTGAAGATGTACGCAGCCGCCCCCTGACCCTGGAATACATCAGTCGCCTCGATTTCTCAAACTGGTTGGTTAATTCCACAATTTCATATTCTTCTAACCTGTCGGGTGGCAGTTTTAACAGCGATGCGGCTTATGGGCAGGTACGTGCCGGTGCCGAGTCTGATTGGGATAAGCTGAAACTTGCTCTGCGTTTCGATTACCGGTTCAGCCGCGATTGGCGCAGCAATATTTTATTGTTCGCGCAGCAAACCTCTGATGCCTTAATACCGGGCGAGCAAATGGGGCTCGGTGGGGCATTGGGTGATCTAGGCCCGCGTGGTTTCTTTGAGCGCGAAGTGACGGTGGATAAAGGCCTGAAGGGTACCTTGGAAGTGGCCCGAGATTTTCCTACCAAACGCATGCAGCTCGGTGCATTTCTGGATTTCGCCAGCGGCGATGTCATCAACCCTCAAGTGGGTGAGTCGCCCGATGAGAGTCTCTCGAGCGTCGGGCTGACGGCGCGCTGGAGTCCGCGCGCCGACCTGTCGCTCAAATTTGATTATGGCTACATTCTGGATGGGGTTGACCAGACCTTCACGCCAGAGGCATCGGATGATGGTGACTCTCGCTTACATCTCAGTGTTAGCTGGTACCCGGCCTGGCCATGGGGGAATAAATAATGCGTTCACTACTTAAGTTTTCATTCGGACTGATTCTGGTAATCGCGTATGCCTCTTCGCCCGTGCTGGCGCAGGGGAATGCAGGCTTAACGGCAATTGGCGAAGTGGTTATGACCAAGGGTGTGGTGACGGCGCGTTCTGGTCAGCGAGCGTTGACCGCATTAGCGAAAGGCTCCCCCGTTTATTTGAAAGACATAATCGAAACCGCGTCGCGCAGTTTTACGGTGATTAAATTCAGTGATGGCGGCAAAGTCACACTGCGCCCCGATACGCGCTTTGATTTAAACGAGTACGATACGACCGCTGGCCAGGAAAAAGAGTCGTTCGCGTTATTGAAGGGCGGCTTACGGGCGGTCACCGGTGCCATTGGCAAGGCCAATCCAGAGCAGGTTAAATACACCGCACGCAATACCACCATCGGAATCCGCGGTACCACTTTCGTGGTGAAGCTGTGTGAGGAAGGCACCGAAGGGTGCCGATTGTCTGAGGGTCTCAGCGATCCTAACGGCTTGTCCAATCAGGGAGACAGCACCAAATACGTGGATATATTTGTGATCGATAAAAGCGGTGGCACCGCCCAGCGCATTACCCGCCAGGAGTTGGAAGATTTGCTGTTAGGCGTTTACGTGGCGGTGATTGACGGCTCGATTCGCGTTGAAACGCCGGATTGGTATATCGACATGTTAGCCGGTGACAAGTGCGTGGTCGGCTCCACCGAGGGTGGCGGCATGCAATCCGGGGGTGGTCGCGGAGTCGAGTGTTTCGTGCCGGGCCCCGGGCTGGAAAGCACCGATATATTTCTGACAGAGACGGCCGAAAAGATCACGGGCTTTAATCTGTATGATGATACTGAGATTTTAGCCGGTAGCGAACTATGCGAAATAAATTAACAAACGGTCGTAGTCCTTTACAAAGTCAGCCCGCTTTGAATATGAAGCAGATTGAAGTGAGGCCGGCCTTATGCTGGGAACGTTGCCGGATGAAGAACGCGGAGCATTTCTTAAATCAGAGCGGGTCCGGCAAAAACTTCAAACAGTCAATATATGTGTCGCTACGTAGTCTATAGGCGGCAGGGGAACTAATGAAAAGAAAAAAGCACGCACTTAAAGCCTCCCGCCGCAATCGGCAATCTTCTCAGAAAGGTCATGCGCCATCGCGGCCAACTTCGCGCGCCTATGAAATGCCGACCTTGCATCGTAGCCGAATTGCGTTGTGTATCGCGTCGATGAGTTTAAGCGCTACCGTCTCGGCCGCACCTATTGGTGCCGAAGTGGTGCACGGCAATGCCGCCTTTGTGCAGCAGGGCAACCACCTGCAGATCAGCAACAGCCACGGCACCATTATCAACTGGCAGGATTTTTCCATTGCTACGCAGGAGAGCGTAAATTTTCTGCAGACTCACGCCTCCTCGGCCATTCTGAACCGGGTTATCAGCAATATCCCCTCTGATATTCTAGGTGAGCTTACCTCCAACGGCCGGGTGTTTGTGATTAACCCAAATGGCCTGATTATCGGTCAGGATGCCCGCATTGATACCGCCGGGTTTGTGGCGTCCACGCTGGATATGTCGGATAAAAACTTCCTCGCGGGCACTATGAAGTTTGTCGGTGATTCGGGTGAGATTGAGAATCATGGCTACATTGCCGCTGGCCCGGGTGGCGAGGTAATACTGATTGCCCCGAATATCGAAAATCACGGCATTATCGAAGCTGAGGACGGCTCAATAATGCTGGCCGCCGGCCGTGAAGTGACCCTGCATTCCATGCAGCAAGGCGGCTTATCCTACAAAGTCTCGGCGCCGTCGGATTCAGTACTAAATATCGGTCAGTTAGTGGCCAATAACGGGTCGGTGAAGGTGTTTGCCGACCAGATCTTTCAGCAGGGTGCGATCTCTGCCACGCGCGCGCGCCGCGATGCAGACGGCAATGTGGTGCTCGAAGCAGACACCAATTTAAATGTGAGCGGCGAGATCGATGTGCGCGGTCACGGTGTGGTCGGCGGTACCGCGCATCTTTTAGGTGAGCGGATCGAAGTGAGCAACGCCAATATCGACGCCTCCGGTGAAGGCGGCGGCGAGGTGTTAATCGGCGGTGACTATCAGGGCGACGGTGAGGTGCGCAATGCGCAGAACACCAACACCGATGAGGCCACTATTATCCGGGCCGACGGTGGCACCAATGGCGCCGGTGGCCGGGTGATTGTGTGGTCGGACAACACCACCAACAGTTACGCCAAGATCACTGCCCGCGGTGGTAGCCAGTCGGGCGACGGTGGTTTTGTGGAAACCTCGGGCAAGAAAGTACTGGACTTTGGCCAACCGGCCGATGTCAGCGCCACCAATGGCGCGGCCGGCACCTGGTTACTGGACCCGGAAGACATTGTTATTGATGAGGAGCATGCTGATTCCATCTCCACCTCGCTTAATGGTGGCTCCAATGTGGAAGTGCGCACCAGTGATGAGGGCGATGGCGAAGGTAATATCACGGTAGAGGCGCCGATCACCAAAACGGAAGGCGAGGCCGCGGTCTCCCTGACGCTGGACGCGCATAATCGGGTGGATGTAAACGCGCCCATCACCACCACGGCGGGCCCGCTGAACCTGACCATTAAGACCGGTCGTGAAGTGGTGGCCGTTGACCCCACAGAAGCGCAACCCGATGTGGCTGAAGAGGAAGCGGCGGCCAGTGATGACACTACAGAGTCGACCGAAACTACTGAGGCGGTGGAATCTCAGGACAGCGAGGCAGTGGCCGAAGCGGGTACTGAAGAAAATACAGACACCGGTACCGAACCCAATACCGATGAGACCGTTGCCGAGTCGGATACGGTAACGGACGAAGCAGCGAGTGCAGGCGAGAGCGAGGAACAAGTTGCTGATGCGAGCACCGAGCCCGAGGCCAGTGAGACAGAAGGCGTAGCAACAGATACTGAGGTGCTCGCCGAGAGCGATGCATCGACTATCGATGAAGTGCCCGCTGAAGAGGTTTCCACCGATGAGTTGTCCACTGATGAAGTGGCCGCGGATGCGATACAAATCGACGATACGGCCGCCGACGATTTAGCAGTTGAGGAAGTGGCCGCCGAAGAAGTTGTTGTTGAAGCAGTGACAGTTGAAGAAGTCGCCACCGACGAGGTCGTGGTTGATGAAGCTGACACGAGCGGTAATGACATCGCCGATGCAGAAACAACCGCAGACGAAAGCGCCACAGATCAGGCGGATTCAGAAACCGTTACAGCAGAAACGTCAAGCAGTGAGGCGGATGGCTTTATAGAACAAGCCGAGCAACAGATTGTTATCGCCGCGGATATCCA
>JABDKW010000017.1 GCA_013002025.1 Gammaproteobacteria bacterium
CAGCATCGCGCTCAGCCTGATCGAGTGCCTTGTTGAGCTGAGATTGCATTACCGGGCTAAGCAGATTGTTATTACCATCATCCATGGTAATGGTGGCCACGCCATCGGCAAGCGCATAGGAAACAAATGAATCGGTCATTTTAGCTTCGAAAACCTAGGTTGTTTTACGGTGCAGCCATTCGACGCTGCATATCAACATAGGCTGATTCTAGCAGAGCCTTTAGCGCTGCTCACGGTTGCTTAAACAACGCGTGTGCCGTGCTGCTAATCAATTTGGCGTGGGTACGTGTTTTTAATGGAACTAACAAACCTACCAATACAACAGAGTTTAACCATCGGTTTTTCCCAACACGCCGTTCGATACAAGAAAGTCGATTACCTGCGGCCAGGGACGCGGGCAATCATTGTGCCCGCACTCAGCGGTCAGGAGTTGCACATCGCTGGCGAGTTCCGCCAACCGTTCGCTGTGCGAAATAGGGATCAGGCGGTCCTGCGTACCATGATACAAAAACACCGGCATCTTAAGCTTTGGCATGGCTTGAGCATTGTCGAATTGGTCTCGCAGTAAAAACGCAGGCATGCCCATGGCGATAGCTAAAGCTCGCAGCGAAGTAAACGGCGACTCCAGAATCAATGCTCGTGTCGGGCGGTGCACGGCTAACTGGGTAGCAACGCCACTGCCGATCGAACGGCCATAGGCAATCAAGCGGTCGCCATCGATGTCGTCGCGGACCACCACCTGATCCACCGCCATTAGCGCCGACTGCGTGATCGACAAGGCGGTCGGACGGCCCGGTGAGCCTGCGTAGCCGGGATATTCGAGTAATAGCACGGCAATACCGCGCGCCCTGAAATAATCTGCCATGCTCAGCGACCAGTGCGCCACTTCACCATTGCCATGTGCAAAAACGATCAGCGGATAGGGCGTCCCTGCTGACGCCGGCAAGGCGAGCAAAGCATGCCCCTGCGGCAGCTCTATCAACTCCACACCCGAGCCAAGCTGGTCCGGCAGGCCCTCGGCCGGCATTGGAAACAGCATTTTGCGCTGTCCAAGATACAATACGGTGAGCAATATACCCGCCAACAGCAATACAAAAACCAGGACCGAGCGCATGCCAGGAAGCCTAATCTGCTGCGATGCTCCGCCGGGCGATAAGACCGGCCAGAATAACCGGCACCAGCGACACCAAGGCAAAGGGCACATCCCCGCTAAATAACAGCAGGCCCGATGACACCGCAAAGCACAGCGCCGCAAGCAGTGCGCCGTAAAGCCGCAGACCTGCGATGACCAGCAGCGCACCCGCCAGAATTTGGCCTGCGCCAAACAGCATCATAAGCGTGTCCGTGAAACCGAATTGACGCAGGAACGTGGCCTCTTCTGGCACCAACATCACTTTAGCCGCGCCAGCGGCAACGCTCAGCAAGGCAAGCATAATGATGAGGACAGTAAAAACATGCTTCATATTGGGGTTCTCCATAGTCGTTGGTCTTCCTGTTAGTCGTTAGTCTTCCTGAACGGGATCATTCTGACCGGGATCCACCAGGCCGGGATAAAACACATTCATTGCATGCACTGCATAGCGCAAGGTGCCCGCCTGCATAGCAGGGTCAGTATCCATTAAGGCATTCACGGCATCCGCAGATCGCGCCACAAAAACCAGCAAGCCAATGTCGGCATAGCGCGCCCCCATCGTGATATGGCCGGCCTCCCGAAGTTGCCGGAGCGTGGCAGAGTGTTGTTTAAACATAGCCTGCTCATGGGGCGCTTTCGTTGCATCCCAATTCGGTCCCACTTTGATTTCCACAGCAAACAACCGCATCTGGCCGGGTTCCGCCATGGCCAGACTGCACAGAATACTGGCCAGCAGCAGCACGCAGGTCATAAGCGCCTTAAAACGCGTATCCTGAATGGACCGGTCAGCTGTCAGCCGGCTGACCCCCACGCGGCTTTTGCGCTTGCCAAATAACACGACCAGCAACAGCAAGCCAATCGGTACATGCCACCATTGAAATTGCGCAAAGTATTCCATCTGGTTGGCCTATTTTGAGGTGGCCAAGGCGCGTTTGAAGTCGCGCTTGATGATTGTTTCGAGCACGTTCAAATCCACATCATCAAGCTTGTTGATATACACACAGGCCTTGGACTTCTTGTGCTTGCCGAGTTTGGCGAACAATCCCTTTGCGCCCTTAAATTCATCGCCTATGTACAGAGTCAGGCTCGTCTTGCGCGGTGAAAACCCTGCTGCCGCCACATCGCCCTCGCGCCCACTGTCATACACATAATGATGATTGCCAAAGCCAATGATTGACGAGCCCCACATAACCGCGGCTTGCCCGGTCACCTTCTTGTAGAGCTTGAGCAACTCACGTGCATCAGCCTGCCGACGGGCGTTATCCACGCCTTGGATAAATTTTTCGACTGAATTTTTTGACGCTTTGGTTTTGTTCTCCGCCATGGCAACGCTCCAGCTTTATTTAAGCTCATTGTACACAGCCACGCCATCTTGCGCCGCGCCCAACTTATTCATTAGCGTCATTTTTTGCACCTTTCTCCATTAATTGGGCCGAAATTCCCTGGCTCAATTGACGCTCGCCCACCGCACAAAACCCGAATCCGCGGTAAATTGGCTCAGCGACCGACGACGCCCGGACCCAGAAATATTGACCGTGACCGGCGAGCAGGCACGCCTCGCTGGCCTGCGCCCAAAGCGTGCTGGCGATACCCCTGCTCTGATACTCGGGTAACACAAACATGTGGTCAATTTTTTCATAGTCGTGCATCGCAATGTAGCCCACGATCACATCATCGACCTCATAAACTAACGCAAGGTAAGACTCTGATTCGAACCGCTCCGCAAACGCATCGCTGCGGTTCATCTGCTTTAATAACGCCCAGCCAGCGTCGCTAAAGTCCTGCCCATGTAAGGCTTCAGCGGCTCGCAACAACACGCGCGAGAGCGCGGGCGCATCGGCCTGATTAGCTCGCCTGATCACCGCGGCCGGCAGCGTGCTGCGGAATACCCGGCAACGGTTTAACCCAGGGCAACCGCGAGCGCACAAATATTTCAACGTCCACCGGCAGGCCATTGGGGTCGTCCAGACTCATGGTATTGAACTCGGCCTCATCGGTGGAATCGACCCCTTCCCACTTCAGGTAAGTGCCACATTGCGCACAAAATAGCCGCTCAGCCTTATTGCCAAATGCGATGCGCCCAGCCGGCGGACTCAGCCAGGTAAATTGCGCGGCCGCCACGACGCTGAATACCGAAAACGGCGCCCCCAGATGTTGCTGGCAATCCCGGCAATGACAAATCAGCGTGGTGGCGTTACTGATATCCACCCGATAGCGCGCCGCACCACAACGGCAGCCCCCTTCGTGCATAAGCGTCATTGAGGATCCGGAGCTCTAAGCCACGGATAGTTGGAAAATTTATCGGACACCTAGTTCACCTTCCAGTCACGCGGCCCGGCAGGCTTATTTTGCAGGACATCCTCAATCGCATTCATGGCGTTTTCATCCAATCGGTCGACCACATCCAGGGCTTTTAAATTATCCTCTAATTGCGCTGTCTTGGAGGCACCCAGTATCACCGTGGACACGTGCGGGTTTTTCAGGCACCAGGCCAGCGCCAGATGGTTGAGTGGCATGCCCAGTTCTGCGGCCAACTCGGTCAACTGTCGGGTTTGATCCAGCCTGACCTGCCCCTCATCGCCCTCATAATGACTTTTCAGCCATTCGTAACCGGGTAAATTTAGTCGTCCTTCACTGCCTAACCCCTCATTGTATTTGCCGGTGAGAACGCCGCTGGCCAGCGGCGACCAGATGGTGGTGCCCAGACCAATGTCTGCATACAAGTCGCGATACTCTGCCTCCACCCGCTCACGGTTAAATACATTGTATTCCGGCTGCTCCATTTGCGGCGGCGTGAGATGGTATTGGCGCGCGATGCCGTGTGCCTGCATTATCTGCTGAGCCGACCATTCCGACGTGCCCCAATACATTACCTTGCCCTGAGTAATTAGGTGATGCATGGCGCGCACCGTTTCCTCAATCGGTGTGTGTATGTCCGGGCGGTGGCAGAAGTACAGATCCAGATAATCCACCTGCAGGCGTTTGAGCGCAGCATGACAGGCATCGGTCACGTGTTTGGAGCTAAGCCCTAGTTGGGTGGGTTTGCGCCCACCCCAGAACACCTTGCTCGACACACAGTATTCGTCGCGTGGTAGCCCCAGCCTGGCAATAGCCTCTCCCATCACGACTTCTGACTGGCCGGCCTCATAGCCCTCAGCGTTGTCGAAAAAATTAACGCCAGCATCGAAGGCTGTTTTGATTAACGATTGCGCACTCTCGAGCTCCACCTGCTTATTGAAGGTGACCCAGGAGCCCAGTGAGAGAGCGCTCAATCTCAGGCCGCTACTGCCTAGTTGACGATATTCCATACACCTTCCTGTTGTTGTGGTGGATTAAGTATTCATATTAACCTGGCTGAATTATTCCACTAAGTGCCAGCAGGCCGCAAAATTATCTGCCACATTAAGATGTGGGAATCAGGCTGTACCCGCTAACCAAAATAACCATAGGACACAGCCCAAGGCAACCAGAAAGCTGAGTGAACGAAGCTTGTCCAGGTCAAGCAGATAAAAAAGCGCATGCAGCACTCTGGCACCACAATAAAGCAACGCTGCTTGGGCAGATTGCTGGGCGTCTGCGCCCACGACGTGGGCCACCAGCGCTGCCGGTGCATACAAAATAATCGCCTCCCAGGCATTCTGTTGCGCCGCCCACGCCCGCTGGCCAACACCAGTTAAGCCGGCGGACTGTATCCTGGGGTTGTTATTATCAAATTTGCCAAATTGTTTAATCCTGAAATAATCGCTGGTAAATGCCAGCAACAGCGGAATAAAAAGTAGAAATAGAATTGCCCAAAGTGGTGTTGTCATACGTTTTTCCTCTCATTGGTTAGTGTGCCATTGGCCTTGCGCCGGCGAAAAATTGATTAAGACCACGATTTTTAATGAAGCTGTTAGCAGCTTAGTCACAGGGTTTCGGAGCTCAAATTAGTTGCCGGCGGTCTCAGCGGCGCCCATGCAGAAACAGCTTGAGCCCGAGTATTGAGAGCCCCAGAATCAATAGTAGCCCTGTAAAACCAAGTATTTGGTTGATGGTGCTTGAGGGCGTCCATTGCAGGTAGTGCACTCGATAAATGGTATCGATAATCCTGGTATCGCGGCCGTATTGGCTGAGCCTGAGATTGTTCCAGTCCAGTGTAATGCTCACGCCCGTGGTGGTGGTCGCCCTTTGGCCATCGAGAGATACGATGTCACCATATCGCTCTGCTTGATCGCTGATAGCGTCGTTGATCAATCGTTTAATGTCTGGCGCACTTGGTTCGGGCCTGGCCTGCAATGTCGTGGGGTCGAGATGATGGGTTACGCCGCCCTGCTCTACCAATAGGTGGCTGCCGAGCACTGTGTTGATCAAGGTGGCCTGTTGCCAATCACCAGCGCTGACCTGCAGCGCTTGTTGCAATGGGTATTTCTTAACGCTGAGTGGCGCGTAGGCAGCCTGATAACCGGGCTTGATAAAAAACACCATACCGCTGATCGCCCAGCCGAACATGGGCAGTATTAGCACGATGCCTATCGTTCGATGCAGGCGGCGGCTCAGTTTCATTATTCTTTGCCCTCGCGGTATATAGCGGGGCGCCAGCGCTCCATGATGGTGTTGGGCTTGGTCAGCTTGGTAAAGCCAAAGCGGCGATACAGGCTATGCGCATCGCGGGTGGCCAGCATCATACGGCGCAGGCCTTGCAAATCGGTATGCGCCATCAGCTGTTCGGTTAACCAGATCCCCAGTCCCTTATCTCGATGCGTTGGTTCGATGTAGACATCAGCCAGATAGGCAAAGGTGGCTCGGTCGGTCACAGCGCGTGCAAAACCAATCTGCTGCTGGCCCTCGAATAGACCAAAACACAGCGATTGCTGCATCGCTTTGACCAAGGTGTCTTTGGGAATGCCTTCAGACCAATACGACGTGGCCAAAAACGCATGGATGGCGTCGCGGTCCATTTCATCAATATCGGTGGTCAGCCACACACCCGGCAGCGAAGGGTGATCGATTCTGGTACTCACGGTTGCAGCGAGTTTTGATAGACCTGCGCCGCGCGTTCGAACAAAACCTGCTCAGCCTCACCAAAGCGGTTGACACTGGGGCTGTCTATATCCAACACACCAGAAAGCAGATCTGTGTAAAACGGCACCACCACTTCTGAGCGGCTGGCAGCGTCGCAGGCGATGTGGCCTTCAAACTCATGCACGTCGGCCACTCGCTGCGTACTGCGCTCGGCAAATGCTGTACCACAGACGCCGCGCCCGAGGGCAATGCGGGTGCACGCGGGCTGGCCGCTAAACGGGCCTAACACTAGCTCGCCATCTCTCAAAAAGTAAAAGCCCACCCAATTTACGTCAGCCACGGCGTAATACAACATTGATGCCAGGTTTGCCGCGTTGGCAATGGGGTCAGATTCTCCGCTCAGCAGGCTCTCGGCTTGCTTTATAAGCAACCCGTAATCGCTGGTCGTTTCGATGGCGTGTTCGGTCTTCATGGTGTTAGTTTAAGGCGACTGCCCGCTTGAAATCACGTTTGTGCAGCGCATTTATTAGCGCCTCTGGTACGCCATTCAGGTCGGTAAAGGCGGCGATATGTGGCTCTGCCAGCTTGTTTTCCTCAATCGGGCTAGCCGTGAGGCTAGTCGTCAGACTGGCAACTCGTCGGGCAATGGCAGCACCGGAATCCAGCAATTGCACAGGATGATTATTTAGTTTAAAAAAGAACTCTATCTCATTGTTTAATAACGGGAAATGTGTGCAGGCCAGCACTAAGATATCCAAATTATTCTGTGCCAGAAAAGGCGCCAGCTCTGCTTCAATGACCGCCGCGTCAGCGGGTTTGCCAGCTAACTTTTGCTCGGCTTGCTGCACCAGCGCGCTGCTGCCAACTTTAAGCACCTCGCAATCAGATGCGTAATCTTCACTCAGTTGCTGTGTATAGGCCCGGCCGATGGTGGCGGGCGTGGCAAGCACGCCAATGCAGCGGTTATGACTCAATTGCGCCGCGGGCTTGATAGCCGGCACCACGCCCACAATGGGCAATTCGAATTGCTCACGCAGCGTTGGCAGGGTCACAGTGCTCGCTGTATTACAGGCAATCACCAGCATATCGGGCTGAAACTGCCGGATAATTCGGGCAGCCACCTCGCTGACGCGAGAGGTCAGCTCCGCCTCGTTTTTGGTGCCATAGGGGAAGGCTTCATTGTCAGACACAAAAATTAGCTGCAGCGCTGGAATTTGCTGCTGAATTTCCTGTGCAATACTAAGGCCGCCGACCCCGGAGTCGAAAATGGCAACACCAGCCATGCGGATTAGCGCGCGGCTTGCAGCTGTTGGATATATTGCTTAACGCCCTCTTCCACGGTGGCGAAGGTCTTATTGTAATCGCCGGCCACGGTGAGGTTCGTCAGGTCAGCCTGGGTATAGCTCTGATACTTGCCGGCCAATGCGTCGGGAAATGGAATGTACTTGATCTTGCCTTCGCCAACCCAGTCGGCGGTACTTTTGTCTGCGCCCTCCAGGGTATTTAAAACGGTGGTGGCCACATCGTTAAACGATTGCGCGCGGCCGGTGCCCACATTAAAAATTCCGCCGTCTTCCGGGTGTTGCAGAAAGTGCAGGTTCACGTCCACCACATCTTCTACCCAGACAAAATCCCGGCGTTGTTCGCCATTGTCATAACCACCCGAGCCTTCGAACAGATTCACATAGCCCTGCTCGTGGTATTGGTTGAAGAAGTGCCAGGCCACAGAGGCCATGCGACCCTTATGTTCTTCTCCCTTGCCGTACACGTTAAAGTAGCGCAGCCCCACCACTTGCGCTTGGGAAGTGCTGCGATGTTTGCGTACATAGCGGTCAAACAATAGTTTTGAGTAGGCATAGGCGTTTAACGCCTGTTCCAGATTGGGGTCTTCTTTGAAGTTGGTGCCGCCACCGTAAACGGACGCTGACGAGGCATAAATAAACGGTATGCCATGCTGCCCGCTGTAATGAAACAACGACTTGGAGTACTCATAATTGGTTTGCATGATGTAGCGGCCATCGGTCTCCATGGTGTCCGAACAGGCGCCCTGATGATAGATTGCCGACATACCATCAAATTCCATGCCCTGTTCGATGCGGCGCAGAAAATCATCCATGTCCATATAATCCTGGATATCGCAGTCTCCGATATTGCGAATCTTGTCGCCGTCACTCAAGTCGTCGACCACCAGAATATTATTCAAGCCACGACGGTTTAGCCCGCGCACCAGATTAGACCCGATAAATCCGGCACCGCCGGTCACAATAATCATTTACTACCCCTGAATCGTTAGGTTTTGGTTTCGTTATAGGCCGCCAGCACTTCGTCGATGGTGGCCACTGCTGTGCCCAATTTACCCACCACAATGCCAGCACCCGTGTTGGCCAGTTCCAGCCGCTCGGCATCGTTCATGTCAGTGACAAACGCCAGGGCCATCAATGCAATCACTGTGTCACCGGCGCCCGATACATCATACACCTCCAGCGCTTTGGCTGGCGAATCCAGCCGGCTACCGTCACGTGCAAACAGGCTCATGCCCTTTTCGCTGCGGGTGACCAATAAATATTCCAACTGTAACTCGGCGCACAGTGCTAGCGCTTTTTCGGCAAATTCTGCGTCATCGCTAACGGGGCCGACCACCGCCTCGAATTCCTTCATGTTCGGGGTGATCAGCGTGGCGCCTTTATAACGCGAATAATCCTGACCCTTAGGGTCGATGATAACCGGCTTGCCCGCCGCCCGGGCCTGCTCAATCATGCGGCTGACATGGCGCAACCCGCCTTTGCCGTAATCGGACAACACCACCACATCGCAATCATTAAGGCAGGCTTGAAAATCATTCAGGCATTGGGCCAATACTTCATCACTCGGGTGTTGATCAAAATCAGCGCGCAATAGCTGCTGGTTCTGGGCCATCAGGCGCAGCTTTACGATGGTGTTGATTGAGCCATCGATGGTTAGCCGCGTATTGGCACCGTAGCCTTCCACAATCTGGGCTATCTCTTTACCAGCGGCATCATCGCCCACCACACTGAGTAATGTGCTGCCGGCGCCCAGCGCCAGAATATTGTGCGCCACGTTGGCGGCGCCACCGGCACGGGCGGTTTCCCTGGTCACTGCCAACACCGGCACCGGCGCTTCCGGCGAGATACGGTCAACGCTGCCGAACCAGTATCGATCCAGCATCACATCGCCAACCACCAGGGCGTGGATCCGGCTAAAGCTGTCGTTGCTCAGTTTCATTTCGGCACAGTTCGTGACTTATTGATTAGTTAGAGCGGCCTATGCCGTAATACTTGAAGCCCTCAGTCTGAAGCTGAGCGGGCTCATAAATATTGCGGCCATCAAATATTAACGGCTGCTTCAGTTGCTTAGCCAGGCGTTCGAAATCAGGGCTGCGAAACGCTTTCCACTCGGTCACGATTACCAGCGCATCGGCGCCGTCTGTCGCGTCATAGGGGTCATCCACCAGCGCGATGCCCTTAGCACCGCCAAGGTATTCAGTTGCTTCATGATTGGCAACCGGGTCGTAGGCACTGATGGTGGCGCCCCGCTCCAGTAAACCCTGAATAATCACCAGGCTGGGGGCCTCACGCATATCATCGGTATTGGGCTTAAACGCCAGACCCCAAATAGCGAACCGTTTGCCGGAGAGGTCACCACCATAGTGAGCATCAATTTTATTGAGTAGCACCGACTTCTGATCCTGGTTGACGGCCTCGACTGCGTCCAGAATGCGCGCCTCATAACCATGCTGTCGGGCGGTGCGGTGCAAAGCCTGTACGTCCTTGGGGAAGCAGGAGCCACCATAACCACAACCGGGGTATATAAAGTCATAGCCAATGCGTGGATCAGAGCCAATGCCCTGCCGCACCAACTCAATATCGGCGTCTAGCCGCTCAGCCAGATTCGATAGTTCATTCATAAATGAAATCTTGGTCGCCAGCATGGCGTTAGCGGCATATTTGGTCAGCTCGGCGGAAGCAATATCCATCACAATTATGCGTTCATGATTGCGATTAAACGGCGCATAAAGGGTGCGCAATAACTCAATCGCCCGCTCATCATCAGCCCCAACCACGACCCGATCCGGCTTCATAAAATCGTCAATCGCCGCACCTTCTTTTAAAAACTCAGGATTGGATGCCACGCTGAATTCAATCTCAACTCCGCGCGCATCCAACTCGGCCTGAATCGCCTCGCGCACCTTGGCCGCGGTTCCAACCGGCACTGTGGATTTGGTCACCACCGCGCGATATTCGCTTAAGTGCTGCCCAATGGCGCGCGCTACTGCCAACACGTGCGAGAGATCCGCCGAGCCATCTTCATCCGGTGGTGTGCCCACGGCGATAAAAATCACCTCGGCATGCTGCACCGCGCTCTTGAGGTCAGTGGTAAAGTGCAAACGCTCCTGCGCCACATTGGCCGTTACCAGCCGCTCAAGACCCGGCTCGAAGATCGGTATATGGCCGTTTTGCAGTTTGTTAACTTTGGCTTCGTCCTTATCCACGCATAGTACTTGATTGCCCACGTCGGCAAAACACGTGCCTGTCACCAGGCCTACATAACCGGTTCCGATAACTGATAATTTCATGCTTTAAATCGTTTGCTGCTGATTGCCTGGCCCTACTGCCATCGGGCACAGGCCCTATGGCTGCCGATTGTAGTCTATTCGCTTAAATGATTCTCGTTGTTCGTAATGAAGAACGGGTGCAACAGGCCGCCCATGGCGCCATCAAAAAGTGATTTGAGCCGCATCAGCAGCGCCACCGACAGCGCCAACGCAGGGCTATAGCCGAGCAATTGAAATACGTTGACGTAGGCGAATTCCATTAAGCCGATATTACCCACCGACAGTGGAATGTTCATGATTAACATGATGATTGGCGTAGCAATCAGCACATGCACAAATTGCACATCGATTTGAAACACCAGAGCGGTGACATACACGTTTAGTACCGCGATAAAATAAAACACCAGGGAGTTGATAAAGGCCCACATCAAGGCTGTCGGATTTTTCTTGTAGACATCCACCGAGGCCAGCAACTTATCCAGTTTGGCGAACACGCCGCCAGTAAGCGGCAACTTGGCACTGACGAGCTGCTTTACCCAGCGATACAGGCGTTGATCAAACAGCAGCCAGGCGATGCCAGCCAGACCTATGGCAAAAGCCGTCAGGCTGGCATTCACAAACGGCACGTCAAACACTGTGGATTGGCTCAACACCGCGACCGCGGCAACCAGTAACAGCACCAGCACACCGGTGTAGCGCTCCACAAACACCGAGGCCAGCGCATCGGCCTGGCGGCCGGAAAACTTACCTAATTGATAGGAGCGCACCACGTCTCCTCCAACGCTGGTGGGCAGAATCTGATTATAGAATTGGCCGATCAGGTAATAGCAGAAAATGCGCCAGTAGCCTGCGGCGATGCCACGCGCGCGGGTCAGCATAAACCACTTCAGGGCGCTGCTCATATTAATCAAAACACCGACCAGAACTGACAGAAACAGATAACCAAAATTGGCACCACTGAGCAATTCTACAAAGGCTCGACGACCTTCGGCCGCAAACAAACCGGCCTGATGCAGCACCAGCGTTAATAGCGCCAGCGTGATGAATATTTGCAGTATTTTGAAAATCTTTCGATTCACTGTGGAAAATCCCGATTTAACTGAGTTTTTTGTCTAAAAACAGGCACTTTTTATTGATTGTAACTGGGATTAGCAGGGCAAAGTAAGTAATATGCGCTGCTCTCAAAATCAGCACATTACAACCATATGACAACCGCCTCCGCACGCCATATTCTGGTTTCTTCCGAACAGTCCTGCCTGGATCTGAAAACGCAGATTGAAAACGGCGAAACAAGCTTCGCTGCTGCCGCTGCAAAGTTCTCTCAATGCCCATCCGGCAAACAAGGAGGTGATCTGGGCAGTTTTGGGCCCGGCATGATGGTGCCCGAGTTCGACCGAGTGGTGTTTAATGAGGAAGTGGGCAAGGTGCATGGCCCGGTGCAAACCCAGTTTGGCTATCACCTGTTAGAAATTATTGAACGCAGCTAGCAACGCTAAGGAATCGAGGCGCAGAAAAAAGCGCCGAAACGGATTGCAAAAAACACCGCTGCGCTAATCAATACGACTGCCAGCGTGGGCAGGCGCAGCATCGTCAGCGACATAGCTAGCACAGTGCCGACCAGATAATCGGCCCCAGCATGACTAATCCCATACTGGGGTGAAAAGCGCAGCAAGATTGGCGCCCAAATTGCGGTGAGAATGGCGTAGCTGGAATAGGTCAGCAGACGCCGCACACGCGCGCCCATCTGATAGCGAATGCTACGCGCAAAGAACAGCGCCCGATTACTGAAGGTAATTACGGCCATCAAGGCAATGGTGAGCCAGATCATGGTCCCGCCTCCGGCTCGCTGACCGCGTCACTGCTGACCGTGTAAGCAGCTAGCATGCCCAGCAATGCCGCGATAATAATATAACTGTCACTCAAGTAAGGTTTCAGCAACACCGCGGCGCTGCCGCTCACCAGCATGGCCACCACCACCGGTCGGTTTTTCAAATTATCGAAGGTCATCGCGACAAAGGTGGCGATGATGGCGAAGTCCAGTCCCAGTTGGTCCAGATTCTCTACGCCTTCGCCAAGTAAAATTCCGGCCAGCGTCGCGAGATTCCAGATCACCCAGAAGGTAAAACCGGCGACCAGAGCGAAGCCCGATGAAAATCGGCCGCTGCTGCGCGTTTGAGCTTCGGAAACGGCAAACATTTCATCGGTAAGGAAAAACGCCGTGGGCCAGCGCCGATACCACGGCTGGGTCAGCATGTGCTGGCGGAACACCATTGAATACAATAAATGGCGCGAACTGATCACCGCTGTCGAACCGAGAATGGCCGGCAGCCCGGCACCACCTGCGATCAACGTTAGGCCGCTTAACTGCGCTGCGCCACCGAAAACCAGTAATGACATGGCCTGAGCCTGCCAGGGGCTGAGCCCGATCTGCATCCCCAGCGCGCCGGTCAGGATGCCCCAGGGGATCACTGCAATCGCCAACGGCAGCACTGCCGATACGGCACGCATGCACAACTTGAAGGTCGACAACAAGCGGCGTTAAATTAGCAATATATCAGGCGTCGCTTTTGGCAAGCCGCTCACGCAGCGGGCTGGTGCGCGGAAAATGCGCTGCCAGAAACTCCATTTGATCGGCCAACACCCGTCGCCCCCGCAGGTATACATATTCCGCGTGTGTTGGCGTAAACGGAATGGCGATTAATTGTAAGCCGGCCTGCTCGGGCGTGCGCCCTGCTTTAAAATTATTGCAGCGTTTACAGGCCGTGACTACGTTGTTCCATACGTCTGAACCTTTTTGCGAGATTGGCGTAACATGATCGCGCGACAGCTCCATGCGTTTGAAATCATGCCCGCAGTACATGCACATAAAATCATCACGAGAGAATAAAGTCTTGTTGGTCAGTGGCGGTGTGTAGTTGGGTCGGTGGTGCCACTTACTTTGCGCCACGCCCTCGGTGGCGATGATGGAATTCACTTCCAGTACACTTTGCCGGCCAGTGAGGGCATTAATACCACCGTGTACTTTATACAGCATGCTGCCGCAGCTGTATAAAACCTGCCCCAGATGGTAGCAGCGAACCGCTTCCTGATACGACACCCAGTCTAACGGCATGCCAGCCGCATCAGTTCGTAAAACTTGTTGACTCAAATCGTAGCGCACGTGGTCTCTCTCCCAACGTCGTTATTAATCAGTTTTATCGTAAAGTTTTTAGCGATGAACTTTTTGGTATCTTGTTTATATCAAAAATGCAGCGAAACAACATCAATTCATTGCGCCTGTTTTTTTAAGGGTTTTGAGCTCGTTCACGCTGCTATGGATACTAAAGTTGTAACTCGGCACTCAGCCAGCGTTCGGTTAGCTGTGTGGACTTCTCCCACAGACGCTGTGCCATGGCGTAGTTATATAGATTATTGGGCGGTTGCTTCACGATTATCGGGTTACAGTCAGCGAAGAAATAACCGGATACCGACGACAGATTTGGTTGAGTAGCGACAAACACCGACGTGGCCGCGCCCTGCGGGATGCTTTTATTAAACAGGTCAGCATAAATACCGAATAACCACTGCGCGATGCCCGCCTGATTACGCGTAATATTGGTCTTGATGACGCCGGGGTGCAGTGCATTGCTCGACACATTGCTGCCACTCAGGCGGCGCGACAACTCCAGCGAAAACAGCGCGTTTGCTAACTTGGAGTGCGCATAGGAATGTAATGGGTCGTAGTCATTTTTAAAGCCCAGATTATCGAACTCGATTTCCACTATGGGTTCGTTCAGCGCTGCAAAACTCGATACCATTACTACCCGCCCCTGCTGCGCGGCCAACAGTTGTGGCAGCAGGCGGTTAACCAGAATAAAGTGCCCCAGATGATTAATCACAAACGTCAGGTCCAGGCCGTAGGCGTGTTGTTGCTCGCTGCCCGCCACGTAGCCAGCATTGCAAATCAGCATGTCAATGGGCCGCCCGAGCGACTGTACGGCTTTGCTGCAGCGCACCACCGAATCAAAGTCTGATAACTCTAACACCACTGGCGTGGTCTCACCCTGCACCGAGGCGCAGGCTTTACGGGCCTTCTCCTCGGTGCGACCAGTGCCGATGACATGCGCGCCGCGCAGTGCCAATACCCGCATCGTTTCGTAGCCAATTCCGGAGTTACAGCCAGTCACCAGCGCCACCTGGCCGCTCAGATCCAACCCTTCGGTAACGTCTTCGGCGGTCGAATTAGGCCCGAACCGACTCACCGGCAGACCCGGCGGCGTATCGATTACCCGCCCGCGGTTGCCGCAGGCACCCAGCAACGGTGCGCTAGCGAGCGCGCCTCCGCCCAGCATGAGCTGGCGTCTATTCATGGCTCTCTCTCCACTTCGTTATTATCGGTTGTTGTGGTTTTTATTATTGTGTGAAAACAATAAACCCAAAAGAATACCTGACGCAAGTCCAACACTTGCTAAACTAGCAGTTCGCAGACCCTTCTCGACCACCAGAAAATGGCGAAAAAACTGTTAATTGTGGCGCATGCGCCCTCCCCCAACACAGAATTGCTGGCGGCTGCACTGCTGCGGGGCACCCAGCACCCGGATATCGAAAATGTCACTTGTGAGCTGCGCTCGCCCTTTGATTGCGATGCTGAGTTGGTGTTGGAACAGGATGCGGTGGTGTTATTCACCACCGAGAATTTTGGCTATATGAGCGGCGCACTGAAAGATTTTTTTGAACGCATCTACTACCCTTGTCTGGAGCAACCGAAGCGCAATGAGAGCAAGCCCTTTGCGCTGGTGGTGCGAGCCGGCTTGGACGGCACCGGTACCGATATAGCGGTGCATAAAATCACCAGCGGCTTAAAATGGCGTGAAGTGCAACCCATGTTGTTATGCCATGGCGACCACCGCGACGAGTTTATTCAACAATGCGAGGAACTCGGCCTGACCATGGCCGCGGGTCTCGATAACGGGATTTTTTAATGAGCACACAAACTGATATTGAAGCCGCTGTTTTTCGGCGTCTGCTGCAACACCTGGACGAACACAAAGAAGTGCAGAATATTGACCTGATGATTCTCGCCGACTTCTGCCGCAATTGTCTGGCTAAATGGTATGGCGCCGCGGCCGCCGAATATGGTGAGGTGGTTGACTATGAACAGGCGCGTGAGATCATCTACGGCATGCCCTACAAGGAGTGGAAAGAGAAATTTCAATTACCCGCAACTGATCAGCAGTTGGCAGCCATGCAGGCTCGCAAAAAATCAGACTAGTAAGTTTTGACTAAGAGCCGTTTCAGGAATTGGCGCGTACGAATTCATGAAACGCATTCCAGGTTTCCTGAGGCGCTTCCAACTGCGGATAATGACCCACCTCCTGTAGCATAACGACATCGGGTTTCGGCACTACCCGTTGATAGTATTCGGCCATATGCCGGCCCGATACGCGGTCTTCCGCCCCGTTAATCAAACGAAGCGGAACCGATGAATCACTTAAAATCCCCACCCATCGATCGCGATGCTCAACCCGCTCTGGTATGTAGTGCAATAATTTAGGTAATACGCGCTGCCCTTCCTTGTAGGAGATGGCTGCCCATAAGGCATCAAGTTGCCCGGCAGCCGGTTGGGTCTTCTCACCGAACAGGCTGGCCAACCGCCCTCGCAGTGCGAAAACCGGCATCAGCTGCATAAACAGATTACCAAACGAACTCAGCATGATGCGTTGCGTTAAGAGAGAGCGGTGTGTTTCGGGAAACAGGCCACCGTTTAGAAAGCACACCGATTTAAATAACGGATAGTCGGGGGTGACAATTCGTTGCTCGGTTTGCGAAGTCGAATCGGACAATTCTGCTTCAAGGTCGCGTGCCTCTTTTTCACGTGCCAGAAGCTCCTGCGCCACCGTGTCACCATAATCATGCGCGAAAATGTGTAAGGAGTTAATATTTAACGCAGCCAGCAATGCCTCAACAATATCCGCCTGCCGCGCAATGCTGTAGCCGTGGTCTGGCTTATCAGAAAACCCAAAGCCCAGAAAATCCAGTGCCACTACGCGATAATTTTTGCGCAGATTTTCCCATACCAGATTCCAATCCCAGGATGATGTGGGGTAGCCGTGCAGGCACATAACGGTCTCGCGCTGGTCATTATCAGCCGGCGCCGCATCCAGGTAGAAAATGCGGTGACCGTCAAACTCGAAGTATTGACCCCAATCCTGCCACTGTTGCAGAGCCGGCAATCAAGACTCCGTGGTTGCCTTCTGAGGTACGGATTCTGCAGTCTGGTCAGGCATGCTGTCGGCTGGTATTTTGCCGGCCTCTTGCAGCATCGCAATACGGGCATTCACATAGTCCTTAAACTCAGGGCTAGGGTTATAGGCGCCCGACCGCCACCATTGCCTGACTGATTCGCGATGGATCATAAGATCCAGCATGCCTTCAATTCGCGCCACTAATTTTGGGTCTACCTGTGCCATGTAGAAGCCGTTTGCTAATAGCGTCCAGTACGACAGCAGTATCAGATAAAAGCGTGAACGCTCGACTTCATTCAGCAAGTTAATGTCACGCAGGCCCTTAGACCATAGAATCTGTAATTCCGCATCAGAATAAATACTGGCCAGAAACTCGGAGGCCGATATGCCAATTTGAGTCTGGGCATTGGCGGAAAAAATACGCCGCGTTTCTCGGATTTCCTGACTGACCAGATAAATGGTGACCAGCACCAGTATCAGTGCCGATATCTCCGCGATATTGGCAAACAGCGAAAAGTAATCTAAAGCAGTTAACTGACTTGAATCCATAGTTGCAACCCGTATTGCCTCAGGCGGTTACAGCAAGAAATTGGCGCCGCACAATGGCCGCCATACAGCTCACTAAAAAGTTGTTAAACCGGCCACGGGTGCGCATCGGTTTGAACAACATTTTCTGCGCCTCAGCTATTGGCAAATATTGGCGACTGATTCTTGCCAGTGCCGCCAGATAATCATCATAGTCCCAGGCCTCGAACGGCAGCGGCCCGTTCCAGCATTGCGAGATGGGTTTAAACGCCATAAACAAATCTTCCTCCTTGACCAACTCGCTACGGCCTATGATGGTGCGCGCCTTGGTGAGAAATGAATTCTTCTCAGTCACATTATAAGCGTCAAAGGTGCGGCGAAACTCACGGTAGTGACGCACTTCATCGGTGCTCATTTTCTTCATCAGCTTTTTAAGCTTGGGGTCGTCGCTGTAGTTCATCAGGCAACGATAGCTCATGGTGGCCTGTGTCTCGGTGACGCAGCGCGCTAACGCCTCCAGGCCGGGCGTGGGGCGCAACTCTTCATGCGCGCAGCGTGGCCCATAATCCAACAGAAAAAGCTGATAGCCTTTTTCCCAATCGTAATCCGGCCACGTTTCCTGTACGTAGGTCTTGGCCAGCACGCCATGTTCTGATTCCTCGTGTAACCAGACATTATCCAGCCAATCTACTAACTCGGGATTATCACGATAGATAACATCCAGGTTTTCGACATAGTTTGGCACCGCGCTTTCCAGATAGGAAACCACGGTCATGCTGTAAAATGTAAATTGATCGGTTCTCGACGAGCCGGGCTCGCCCGCGGTGTCAGACTTTTGCATGGTTCCTACCCCACCTGTTTGTCCTATCTATTTTATGACCCTTGTGCCGGGCCTCTTCGTTTTTAATCTGAAACTCCGTCGCGAACTGTCGCTATTCAGAGTTGTTGGAAGTGTAGTAGATATCGCCCGCTCTGTACAACCGTCAAGCTACCCTAGTCGGTTATCGCCGTCTTGCCCTCGCAATAGGCCCTTCTGGCCGCAAAGGCTCAATAGAAATAACAGATAGAGGAGGCAATAAAAAAGCCGGCATCGGCCGGCTTTTCAAACAAAGACTAAAACAGTAATTACTTAATCTTCGCTTCTTTATATTCAACGTGTTTACGAACCACGGGGTCGTACTTCTTGATGGCCATTTTCTCCGTCATGGTGCGCTTGTTCTTGGTGGTAGTGTAGTAATGGCCAGTATTAGCGCTGGAAACCAATTTGATTTTTTCTCTCATGCTGCTGCTCCCGCTTACACTTTTTCGCCGCGTGCGCGCAGCTCTTTCAGCACCTCGTCGATGCCTTTTTTATCAATAATACGAATGCCTTTAGACGAAACACGCAGGCGCACCCAGCGGCTTTCGCTCTCCACCCAAAACTTACGGTGGTGCAAATTCGGCACAAACGTGCGGCGCGTGCGATTTTTCGCGTGCGAGACGTTATTTCCAAAAACAGTCGCCTTTCCGGTGACCTGACAGACTCTAGCCATTTTACTAATCCGATTTAAATTAATTAAATCTTGTTTTTAATCAAAGGTTTACGTGCGTTCTATGGCTGCATCTCAAAACCAAGAAAAAGTTTTGCGTGGCACCCGCACCAACGAAGCGCGATTTATACCAGAAAGGCATTGAAAATAAAACAAATTATCGGGTTTATTTGGCTGGTTACAGTCATCTCAAAGCGCCCATTTCGGCGAACGATACGACCTCGGCATCGCCCACCACAAAATGGTCCAACAGCTTTACGCCCACCATCCCCAGCGCCAGATACAGGGTTTCAGTCAGCGATTTATCTGCCGCGCTCGGTTCTGCCACACCGGAGGGGTGATTGTGCGCCACAATCATCGCGGCGGCATTATGTTTGAGCGCTTCTTTGACCACCTCGCGTACCGGCACCGAAGCATTGTCTATGGTGCCCCGGAACAATTCCTGATGATGAATGACCCGATGCTTAGTGTCCAAAAACATGGCAAAAAAGGCCTCATAAGGTTTATCTCTCAGGCACATGGTTAGATAATCGCGGCTCATCTGCGGGCTGCTGATAGCGTCGCCCTTTTGCAATTTTTCCATCAAATAGCGGCGCCCGAGCTCAAGTCCAGCCTGAAATTGCACGTATTTGGCCGGACCTATGCCCCGAAATTCAGCCAAATCGTTGAGGCTCAGGTTAACCAAGGCGCGTAAGCCGCCCGCCTGCGCCAGTGCCTCGCGCGCCATATCCAGGGCGCTTTTGCCCGGCACGCCGGTGCGGATGAAAATGGCCAATAGCTCGGCATCACCCAAGCTCTGCGGGCCCTTTGAAAGTAGTTTTTCGCGCGGCCGCTCTGATTGCGGCCAGTCTTTGATTGACATACTGCCTCCTTGCTAAAGTGCTGTCTGTGTTGACGCCCGCTTCCCTGAGCGCCCTGCCAACGGACGCCGCCAGCCTGACCTTATTAAAGCACAGCATCAATGCCGTACCAACCTTAACCGCAATATAATGTGACAAGCTGTCGAACAATCAGGGATAATCCATGCCCCGGCGATTAGCGTCGGCACCACAGCAGACTCATGAGCGACAGCAACTACAATATCACGCCATCACTGGCCAATAAGCGCGTGCTGCTCGGCATCAGTGCCGGCATTGCGGCCTATAAAACCCCCGATCTGGTACGCAAGCTTACCGAGTTGGGCGCCGAGGTACGCTGCATATTAACGCGCAATGCTGAACAATTTGTAGCGCCGCTGGCTCTGCAGGCCGTCAGTGGGCACCCCGTCCATGACCACGCCATGAGCGCCGAAAGCGAATCCGGTATGGGGCACATCGATCTGGCCCGTTGGGCCGACGTGGTGTTGATCGCGCCCGCCACCGCCAATTTAATTGCTCGCCTCAACCAGGGTATGGCCGATGAGCTACTGACCACGGTTTGTGTGGCCACCAATGCACCGATTCAACTGGCCCCGGCGATGAACCAGCAAATGTGGCAAAACGCCGCCACTCAAGCCAACCTGGCGCAATTACAACAACGCGGCCTGATTCTGCACGGCCCGGCCAGCGGTGATCAGGCCTGCGGCGAAGTGGGCCCCGGTCGCATGCTACAACCGGAAGAACTTGCCGCCGCCGTGGCCGCTAGCTTTACCACCGGCGCCCTGGCAGGGGTTCAACTCATGCTCACCGCCGGCCCCACATGGGAGCCGCTCGACCCGGTACGCGGCCTGACCAACCATAGCTCCGGTTTGATGGGCTACGCGCTGGCACAAGCCGCGCTGGAGGCGGGTGCCACTGTCACTCTGGTTTCGGGGCCGACCAACTTAACCGCGCCCGAAGGTGCGCGTGTGGTCAACGTCACCACCGCCGAACAAATGATGGCTGCGGTACAGAACGACATCGCCGAGCAACAGATTTTTATCGGCGTGGCGGCCGTGGCCGACTATCGTCCCAAAACTTCCATCGACAATAAAATCAAAAAGGACAGTGAAGAGATGCAACTCACGCTGGTACGCAACCCTGATATTCTGGCCACTGTCGCCGGGCGCGAACACCCGCCCTTTTGTGTTGGCTTTGCGGCCGAGACCGATGACGTGGTGGCGTATGCGCGCGCCAAACTCGAACGCAAAAAACTCGACCTGATTGCCGCCAATCATGTGGGCGGAGACCAAACCGGCTTTGGCACGCCCGACAATGCCATTACCCTGATCAGCCACGATGGCGAGCAGGAATTACCACAGCAAAACAAATACGCGCTGGCAAGGCAATTGATAAAAGTGATCGCCGAACACTATGCCGCCAGTGCTAAGAAATAAAATCAAAAAACCATGAAACAAGCCATACAACTAAAGATTCTCGACCCGCGCATTGGCAATGAATTTGACCTGCCGGACTACGCCACTGAGGGCTCAGCGGGCATGGACTTGCGTGCTTGCATCGACGCAGATACCATTTTAAAACCTGGTGAGACCGTGCTGATACCCACCGGCTTATCAATCTATGTGGCGGATCCCAGCCTGGCCGCAGTACTGCTGCCGCGCTCGGGACTGGGGCATAAACACGGTATCGTATTGGGCAATCTCACCGGTTTGATTGATTCAGACTATCAGGGCCCCCTGATGGTCTCGCTGTGGAATCGCGGCGCTGCAGAATTCACCGTGCAGCCCGGTGATCGAATAGCACAAATGATATTTGTGCCCATCGTGCAGGCGCAGTTTGAGATTGTAGATGAGTTCGATACTTCGGCTCGCGCGGCTGGGGGCTTCGGGCACACCGGCGTTAAATAACCCTCGACACCGCCACGAGTAGCTTTCAAATCAGTCTTTGCTATAATCACGCCCCCGGATTCTGCCGTCTGTCGCATTTTGAGTCGCGGCATCGCGCAGCCACACCATGGTGGTGAAAACTGCGCCAGAAAACGTTTTTTGAATGAAGGAATCCGGCGATAAGCCGGTGGCCTAAGCCGGCTTACCAGTCGACAAGATCACCGCAGCTGCACTCGGCCATACGCTAAGACGCAAATTTAAGAAAAAAACGAAATCCAAAAATCTAATACCCAACAACCAGAGATCACAGCATGTCAGACACATTAAGTATCAGAGACAATCGCACCGGTAAGGAATACGAAATTGACATCAAGGATGACAACATTAAGGCACTGGATCTGCGCCAGATTAAAGTCAACGATGACGACTTTGGCATGATGAGCTATGACCCAGGTTATATGAACACCGCCAGTTGCACCAGCCACATTACCGACCTACACGGCTCCAAGGGAATACTGCGCTATCGCGGTTACCCGATAGAACAGTTGGCCGAGAAGAGTACTTTTCTGGATGTCGTTTATCTGTTGTTCAACGGTGAGTTGCCAGACACCCAGCAGTCGGAAGACTGGGCCATGCGCATCAAGCACCACACTATGCTGCACGAGAAAACCAAACGCCTCCTCAAAGGGTTTAACTACGATGCTCACCCCATGGGTGTATTCATCTCCACTGTTGCAGCACTGTCGACGTTTTATCCTGACGCCAAAGATGTCGACGACCCCGAAACACGCATGCTGCAAGCCTGCCGGCTGGTGGGTAAAACACCAACGATTGCGTCCTACGCTTACCGCAACAGCCGTGGCCTGCCTTTTATCTACCCCGACAATGAACTGAGTTATACCGGTAACTTCCTGAATATGATGTATCGCATGGTGGAACCACGCTATCAGGCACACCCGGTATTGGAGCGCGCCCTGGATGTGTTATTTATCCTGCACGCCGATCACGAACAGAACTGCTCTACCAGCGCCATGCGCAATATCACCAGTTCCAAGGCCGACCCCTTCGTGGCGGTGGCCGGCGCATCAGCAGCACTGTACGGCCCCTCTCATGGCGGGGCCAATGAGGCGGTATTGAATCAATTGCGAGAGATCGGGTCGCTGGAGAATGTGCCGGCCTATATCAAGCGCGTTAAGGCTGGCGAATTTCGTCTGATGGGCTTTGGTCACCGGGTCTATAAAAATTACGACCCGCGCGCTCGTATAGTAAAAGAAACCGCTGAGGCGGTGTTTGAAGTAACTGGTCGCAATCCCTTGATTGACGTGGCGATGGAACTGGAGCGCATTGCTCTGGAGGACGAATTCTTCGTCAGCAAAAAGCTCTATCCAAATGTGGATTTCTACTCTGGTTTGATTTACGAGGCTATGGGCTTCCCGATGGAAGCTTTCACTGTATTGTTCGCCATTCCCCGCACCGCTGGCTGGCTGGCGCAGTGGATGGAATCCATGGCCGACCCTGAGTTTCGTATCACACGACCCAGGCAAAATTATCAGGGTCTGGGTGAACGGCATGTACCGGACGACTATAGAAGTTAGGCGATAACGCATTGCCCAGAGAAAAAGCAGCTTAACCGCTGCTTTTTTTTCGGCGCGCTACAAAATCCGGCGGCCAGACTCGAATTTTGTCTGTGAACCCGTCAAAAGGCGCCGTTTTTCAATAGTTAAGCACCAATTTAGTTGCCCAAAGCACAGCAACTTTGGTTATTATCCGATTTCCTAACAAAAAACAACGGCGTTTTTGTACATAATTCAAAATGGACAACTCAAGTCTGCTTAATGGGCAAAATATTGCCTTCCTCGAAGAAGCGTACTATCGCTACCAGCAGGACCCTCATTCAGTATCGCCGGATTGGCGAGATTATTTCGACAATCTTGGCGTAGGGGCAGCCGTTACCAGAAGCACCTCAGGCCAAGCTCTGGACGGGGTCATGGCGACCAAGCAAGGTGGAGTGTCGCGTTTAATTTCTACTTACCGCGCCATGGGGCACAAGCGCGCCAACATCGACCCGATTGGTGAAATGGGCTTGCAGGATGCTCCCGAACTGGAACTCGAATACCACGGTCTATCAGACGCCGATTTGGATACGGTTTTTTCCACCGGCCCGCTACGGGCACCGGACACCCTGCCGCTGCGTGACATTGTCGCGCTACTCAAACACAGTTATTGCAACAGCATTGGCTATGAGTACGGCCATATGGCCAGCGCCGCGCAACGCCGTTGGATTCGAACACGCTTGGAGCTCCCGATCGGCGATTACCCATTTAGCGATGATCAAAAGAAACACATCCTGGAGCGCCTCACCGCAGCGGAAGGCATGGAGCGCTATCTGCATACCAAGTATGTCGGCCAGAAGCGTTTCTCGCTGGAAGGCGGCGAAAGCCTGATCCCCATGTTAGACATGATCATCCAACAGGGCGGCAGTCACGGCGTGGATGAATGCATTATCGGCATGGCACATCGCGGCCGCTTAAATGTTCTGGTCAATACGCTTGGCAAGAAGCCCTTGCGGCTGTTCTCCGAGTTTGAAGGCAAGCACGATCACCATGAACATTCCGGCAGTGGCGATGTAAAGTACCATCAGGGCTTCTCATCTGACATCAACACACCGGGCGGACCGGTGCACTTATCGCTGGCCTTTAACCCCTCACACCTGGAGATTGTTGCGCCGGTAGTGGAAGGCTCAGTGCGCGCCCGTCAGGAACGCCGCGATGACAGCCTGGGCAGCACCATTTTACCCATTTCTATCCATGGCGATGCCGCTTTCGCTGGTCAGGGCGTGGTCATGGAGACTTTTCAGATGTCCGGCTGCCGCGGTTATCGCACCGGCGGTACGATTCATATCGTGATCAATAATCAGGTTGGCTTTACTACCAGCCACCCCAAAGACGCCCGCTCCACGCCTTATTGCACAGAGATTGCAAAAATGGTCGGCGCGCCGATTTTTCATGTTAACGGCGATGATCCGGAGGCGGTGTTGTTCGCCACCGAGATCGCGCTGGATTTCCGTATGAAGTTTCATAAAGACGTGGTGATTGACCTGGTCTGCTATCGACGCCACGGCCATAACGAGTCGGACGAGCCGTCGGTCACTCAGCCGTTGATGTACCAACGCATCAAAGCCTTGCCGACCACGCGGCGTATCTATGCCCAGCGCCTGATCGATCGCGGCCTGTTAACCGCTGATGGCGAAAAACAAATGGTGGCTGATTACCGTGCCGCGTTGGAATCCGGCGAGCGCGTGGTACCGGAGTTTGTTGAGCCACAACCCGATGCTCATGCGATCGACTGGTCACCCTACTTTAATGTTCACTGGGACGATATAGTCGATACCAGCTTTGACCCGCAACGCCTGCAGGAATTGGGTGAGCGACTGGTATACATACCGGATGGCTTTGAACTGCACCCGCGCACTGCCAAGATAATTGAAGAGCGCCGCAAAATGCTGCGTGGCGACGTGCCACTGGATTGGGGCATGGCCGAAAATCTGGCTTATGCGACGCTGCTCGAGCAGAAATTTTCGGTACGCCTGTCTGGTCAGGACAGTGGCCGCGGCACCTTTTTCCATCGCCACGCGACCTTGCATAACACCAAGAACCGCGAAGTGTATATTCCGCTGCGCAATCTGTATCCTGAGCAGCCTGAATATGTGGTGATTAATTCACTGTTGTCGGAAGAAGCGGTGCTGGCTTTTGAGTACGGCTATGCCTGCTCCGACCCCAACGCACTGGTGATCTGGGAGGCACAATTTGGCGATTTTGCTAACGGTGCCCAGGTTGTGATGGACCAATTTATCTCCAGCGGAGAAGCCAAATGGGGACGTCTATGTGGTTTAACCATGTTTCTGCCACACGGTTACGAAGGTCAGGGTCCGGAACATTCTTCGGCGCGCCTGGAACGCTATTTGCAGCTTTGCGCGCAGCACAATATTCAGGTCTGCTACCCCAGCACGCCGGCACAAATGTTTCACATGTTGCGCCGTCAGATGATACGGCCCTACCGCAAGCCGCTGGTCGTGATGACGCCCAAAAGCCTGCTACGCCATAAGCTCTCGACCAGCAGCCTGGAAGACCTACACGGCGGGCAATTTCAGACGGTCATTCCGGAAATCGACAAATTGGTCAACAAGAAGGTGACCCGGGTGGTGTTCTGCACCGGCAAAGTGTATTTCGACCTGCTTGAGCAACGCCGCGAACAGAAGCTCGACGACATCGCCGTGTGTCGTGTCGAACAACTCTATCCCTTCCCTACCGAGGCCGTAACCAAAGAGCTAAAACGTTACCCCGCTGCCGATGAAATTGTCTGGTGCCAGGAAGAGCCGAAAAATCAGGGCGCCTGGTATCAGATCATGCACCATTTCAGAAACCTAATTGACTCCAGCAAGCACACGCTGCTGTATGCGGGTCGTGAGGCGTCACCCTCACCGGCTGCCGGCTATCTGTCGGTGCACCGCGAGCAACAGGCTGAGTTGGTCGGGGCGGCCATGTCGCATTTAGATGAAGCAGATACTCACCGTGTGGAAACCATCATCGCACGCAAACAGGAGACCAAATGAGCACCGAAGTAAAAGTACCAATTTTGCCTGAATCCGTAGCCGAAGCCACTGTTGCCAGCTGGCACAAACAGGTTGGCGATGCCGTCAGTCTGGATGAAAATCTGGTTGATATCGAAACTGAGAAAGTAGTTTTGGAAGTACCCAGCACGGTGGATGGTGTACTCAGAGAAATTATTCACCAGGAAGGCGCCACGGTTGGCGAACAGGAAGTCCTGGCCATTATTGAAGAAGGTGCCAGTGCCGCTGCCCCTGCCGCCAGCGAATCCACGCCAGCGAATGACGCTCCAACTGAGACTGCCGTGGCAGCGGACAGCGGCGACGCAGATAAGCTCAGTCCCGCGGTTAAAAAGTTGGTTGCGGAACACAATATTGACGTTAGCAAGATTTCTGGTAGTGGCAAAAACGGCCGCATCCTCAAAGAGGATGTAATGGCGTACCTGAAAGAGGCGCCCGCTGCCAAGGCAGAAAGCAAAGCGAGTGAGACAAAAGCGCCCGCTGCTCCTGCCAGCACACCGGCCAGTGCCCCCGTTAGCCCTCCAATTAACACGGGCCAGCGCAACGAGCGCCGAGAACCGATGAGCCGCCTGCGAACCACCATCGCCCGCCGCCTGAAAGAGGCACAGGACACGCAGGCCATGCTAACCACGTTCAACGATGTCAATCTGCAGCGCGTTATCGAACTGCGTAGCGAATATAAAGAAGCCTTTGAAAAGAAACACGGCACGCGTCTGGGCTTTATGTCCTTCTTTGTGAAGTCGGCCGTTGAAGCCTTGCGCCGCTTCCCCGCTGTTAACGCCTCTATTGATGGCGATGAGATGGTTTATCACGAATATTACGATGTTGGTATTGCTGCATCGTCACCGCGTGGGCTGGTGGTACCCGTGTTGCGCGACGTTGACCGGATGAGCTTTGCGCAAGTTGAGCAGAACATCAGCGACTATGGCGCCAAGGCCAAAGAAGGCAAGTTGACGATGGATGAGCTCACTGGCGGTACTTTTACCGTGTCAAACGGTGGCGTGTTTGGCTCCATGCTGTCGACCCCGATCGTCAACCCGCCGCAAAGCGCCATTCTCGGCATGCACCGGATTGAGCAACGCCCCATCGCAGAGAACGGTGAAGTGGTGATCCGGCCGATGATGTATCTGGCCCTGACCTATGATCATCGCATCATCGATGGTCGTGAATCGGTGTTGTTCCTGCGTACCATCAAAGAGTGCCTGGAAGACCCGGCCCGATTGTTGCTTGAGCTGTAAGATTTTCAATAAGGTAAAACAATGAGTGAAAAATTTGATGTGGTCGTGGTCGGTGCTGGCCCGGCCGGTTATGTAGCGGCGATCCGCTGCGCCCAATTAGGGTTGAAAACGGCCTGTGTGGATGACTGGCAAAACGCGGATGGCAAACCATCGCTAGGCGGCACTTGCCTGAATGTGGGTTGCATCCCGTCCAAGGCGCTGCTGGATTCGTCTGAAAAAGTCGCGCAGGCGCAACACGGATTCGAGGCACATGGCATCAAAATCGACAAGGTGAAAGTTGATGTGCCGACCATGGTGGCACGCAAAGACAGTATTGTTGCGAATTTGACTCAGGGCATCGCAGGGCTATTTAAGGCCAATAAAATTACCTCCCTGCACGGTCGCGGTAAATTACTCGCCGATCGCAAGGTTGAAATCAATAATGCTGGCGACAGCAGCGTTGTCTCGGCAGACCATATTATTCTGGCAGTCGGTTCAGAGCCAATGGCCATCCCGGTAGCCGAGGTCGATGGTGATCGCATTGTCGATAATGCTGGCGCTCTGGACTTTGACTCGGCACCGAAAAAACTGGGCGTGATCGGGGCCGGTGTGATTGGTCTTGAATTAGGTAGCGTATGGCGCCGTCTGGGCGCTGAAGTGACAATTCTCGAGGCCATGGATACGTTTCTGGCGCCCGTCGATCAGCAATTGGCGCGCGAGGCGCAACGAACATTCACCAAGGCGCAGGGCCTGGACATAAAGCTTGGTGCGATGGTCACCGCCAGCAAAGTCAATAAAAAGTCAGTGAGAGTGAATTACACTCTCAAAGGTGAAGAATACAGCGATACCTTTGACCGGCTGATTGTGGCCGTAGGCCGACGACCCAATACAGACGATATCGCAGACCCCGGTGTTGGCTTAGCACTGGATGATCGCGGTCGCATCGAAGTGGACCATGAGTGCCGCACCAATGTCGAGGGGGTATTCGCTATCGGTGATGCGGTCAAGGGCCCGATGTTGGCGCACAAAGCATCGGAAGAAGGCGTTGCGGTCGCTGAAATGATAGCCGGTCAGCAAGCCCATATTAACCATGATCTGGTGCCGTGGGTTATTTATACACACCCCGAAATTGCCTGGGTCGGCATCACTGAAGAACAGGCCAAAGCCGACGGACTTAACTACAAGACCGGATTTTTCCCTTTTGCCGCCAATGGTCGCTCGCTGGCCATGAACGAGAAAGGCGGCCGCGTCAAAATGATCGCCGACGCGGATACTGACCGTATTCTGGGGGTGCATATCCTGGGTCCCAATGCGTCGGAACTTATCGCTGAAGCGGTACTGGCGATGGAATACTCGGCATCAACTGAAGACATCGCTCGCACCATTCACGCCCACCCCACCCTATCCGAAGCCATGCATGAAGCGGCGTTGTCGGTAGACGGGCGCGCTCTGCACAAAGTTAATTAAAAACCCTGATGTCGTTCCCGCACGAGATATTTAAGGCCTATGACATTCGCGGCATTGTCGATCAAAGCCTGACACTGGATATTACTGAAGCCATCGGCCGCGCCGTTGGCAGCGAAGTAATACAAAGCGGCAGCAATCAAATCGTCATCGGCCGCGACGGCCGTCTGTCAGGGCCGAAACTAACCCGCGCATTGGCTGATGGGCTGCGGGCCAGCGGCGTTAATGTCATCGACATTGGCGTGGCGCCTTCACCGGTGGTGTATTACTCCAGCTACAGCAAGAACATCCCCTCCTGCATAGCCATTACCGGCAGTCACAACCCACCGGAGTATAACGGCTTGAAAATGGTGGTTGATGGCACCACGCTGTCGGCCGAAGCGATTCAAAAACTTAAACAACGAATTCTGGACCAAGACTTCACCGACGGCGAAGGCGGCTATCAACAGGAACAAATCATCGATGACTATGTGGCCCGCATCGTCGGTGATATCAAGTTAGAGCGCGCCATGAAAATCGTTATTGATTGCGGTAACGGGGTGGCCGGCGCCACTGCGCCGCAGTTATTCAGGCAGATCGGTTGCGATGTTATTGACCTGTTCAGTGAGGTGGATGGTACCTTCCCAAACCACCACCCTGACCCGAGCCAGATCGAAAATCTGCAAGACCTGATTGCCGCGGTAGCCGAGCACGACGCCGACCTGGGTTTGGCTTTTGATGGCGACGGCGACCGGCTCGGCGTTATCACCCGCGCCGGCGAAGTGGTTTGGCCAGATCGGCAAATGATTTTATTTGCGCGTGATATTTTGCAGCGCAACCCCGGCAGTGAAATTATCTACGATGTTAAATGCAGCCGTAATTTACCGGCCGCCATTGAAGAGGCAGGCGGTCGGGCTACCATGTGGCGCACCGGGCATAGCTTTATAAAGGCCAAGCTAAAAGAGACCGGCGCCGCCATTGCCGGCGAAATGAGCGGGCATATTTTCTTCAAAGAACGCTGGTATGGTTTTGATGATGGCGTGTACGCCGGTGCGCGCTTGTTGGAGCTGTTGTCAGGTCAGGAGCAATCACCGCAAGCTATTTTTGATGCCCTGCCGGATAGCATAAACACACCGGAACTACGTATGGAGTTTGCCGAGGGCGAACACTATGCATTCATGGAAAAACTACAGGCTACCGCCAGCTTTGAGGATGCCACGGTTAGCACCATTGATGGTATTCGTGTGGATTACGCAGATGGGTTTGGTCTGGTACGCCCCTCCAATACAACGCCGATTCTGGTGCTGCGCTTTGAAGCCGACACCGATGCCGCACTGCAGCGTATTCAACAGGATTTCGCGCGCGCTATCCACCAGGTAGACGCGGCGGTCAGCGTGCCATTCTAAGCCGCCGCCGGTTATGAACGACCTGCGGCCATTGCAATTTATCCGGCAGGGCTACGAACGCTTTCTTGAAGCGCAGCAGTTGCGCATGTCCAGCAATGTGGATGGACTCGCCTTACTCGCCGTGCTGGGGCTACTATGCGGATTATTGGCCGGTGCAGTCATCATTGCCTTACGCTTGACCATGGAACTGGTGGCCGACCAATATATGCCGGGGGGCAATGTAGAGGGATTTGAAAATTTGTCGCCGCGTGCACGCTTTCTATTATGCGTGGTGGGCGGTCTGGTCATCGGCCTGATTCTGCGAGCCCTGAAACCAAAATCCACTAGCATGGGCGTCGTGCATGTGATCGAACGCTTGGAATACCATCAGGGCCACCTGCCCTTCAAGAATGCTGTATTGCAATTTATTATCGCCGCCCTCGCCCTGCTAAGTGGCCACTCTGTAGGTCGCGAAGGCCCCAGCGTGCATCTCGGTGCGGCCAGTGGCAGCATTCTGGCCCGCATTCTCAGAGTACCCAATAATGGGGTACGCATTTTGGTAGCCAGCGGAGTGGCAGCGGCGATTGGTGCGGCGTTTAATACACCTTTGGCCGGCGTGATCTTCGCCATGGAGGTGGTATTGATGGACTACACGGTGATCGGCTTCACACCAGTGATCATCGCGGCGGTTAGCGCCACCTCGCTTACCCGCATTGTATTTGGTGATGCGACCGCTTTCGCGATTCCGGCCTTTGAACTCACCGCCGTGAGCGAAATACCGGTTATCGCGTTGATGGGCGTAATGATTGGCTGCCTGTCCGCGCTGTTTATCCAAATGACTTTGTTCACCACCAGCCTGTTTATGCACCAATCGATCTGGCTCCGCACCACTCTGGCCGGCGTGATTACCGGCAGTATTGCAATGTATTTGCCAGAAGTAATGGGCACCGGTTACGACACGGTCAACCATATTTTTCTGGCGCAGTTCGGGCTGGTGGCAGTGCTTTTGCTGACGCTGGCAAAAATAGTGGCCACAGCCAGCGCAATCGGTCTGGGGATTCCCGCCGGTTTGATCGGCCCTACCTTGTTTATGGGCGCAGCCGGAGGTGCCGCATTCGGTTGGGCCACCAGTCTGTGGATGCCCGATATCGCTAGCCCGGGTTTTTACGCCATTCTAGGCATGGCCGCAATGATGGGGGCCACCTTGCAGGCCCCACTGGCCGCGCTGATCGCATTGTTGGAATTGACCGGTACTCAAGCAGTAATACTGCCTGGCATGATCGCCGTGGTGATGGCGGCCCTGATTACCCGGGCACTGTTCGGAAAATCGTCAATCTATCGTCATCTGATGCTGGTACGAGGGCTGGATTTTCGTAATTCACCTATGTCAAAAGCGTTGCGTCGAATCGGCGTAGCCAAAGTGATGGAGCGAAACTTCGTGGAATCAAGTGCTGTGGTCAGTCGCGCAGCTGCGGAGTCATTGTTGCAGCGTGAGCCGCGCTGGATACTGTTGCGTAGCGCTGATCGCAAGCGTACCGCCAGCATACTGCCGGCCAGCGACCTGGCCTCATTTCTATATCAGGAGGCCGACCCCGACAACCCGACCGTACAGCCATTGGAAGATGAAGACGATCTGGATTTGAGCCGTATACCCGCCCTGCGCCAGGAGGCCAGTGCGGTGAGCATTGTCGCGACGCTGTACGAAGCCGATGAAAAAATGCGCGCCCGTGATTGCCAACTGCTATTCGTGACCGGTGCGCATGGCGCGGCACGCCATAAAATCTACGGTGTGGTTACCCGCGAGCATATTGATAACAGTTATCGTCTGTAACGGCGCGGCCGCTAATCTGCTCTTTTTCTTTTTCGCAATAAGGCGATGGCCTCGATGTAACCACGCTTACCGTGGCCGCTGATCTGCGCCTTGCAGACATCTTTAATCATCGATACCTGACGGAATTCCTCGCGCGCGTGGATGTCTGATAAATGAACTTCTACCGCCGGCATTTGCACGCTGCTGATCGCATCGCGCAGAGCAACGGAATAATGCGTCAGCCCCCCCGGATTAATTACCAAGCCATCGGCCCAATGACGCTGCTCATGTAAAAAATCAATGATCGCGCCTTCGTGATTAGATTGAAAAAAACGCAGCTCGGCACCCTCAGCCTCAGGTTGCGACTCAATCCACTCATTAACGTCCTGCAGGCTCTCAGAACCATATACCTCAGGTTCACGCTCACCCAATAAATTCAGGTTTGGACCGTTTACGATAATCAGCTTCATGGTTTAGTTCCGTCGTTTAGATCCCTGTCTTGGGTTGATCTTATGCGACCGCACTCAGGCTGTCGACAATATCGTCTGCGGTAACCTCTGTATTAACCACCGCGTTACCGATCCCTTCCAGCAAGATAAAGTTAAGTTTGCCGTTAATATTTTTCTTGTCGTGGGCAACCACTTTAAGTACCTCATCGGCAGCAACACGGCCCAGCGCAGGCAATTCAAACCGCTGCAGCAACTTTTGCGCCGCCTCAAATTCCGCTGTGCTCAGCAGCCCTTTTTTATGTGAAATTAAATTGGCACACTGCATGCCATACATCACGGCCTCTCCATGATACAAACCACCGTATTGCTGGATGGTTTCAAACGCGTGGCCAATGGTATGCCCGTAATTCAGTAACCTGCGCTCGCCGTGCTCAAACTGGTCATTGGAGACAATCTGCGCCTTGATGCGACAACTCTTGGTAATAATTTCACTCAATAAATCTTCATCAGCAAGGTTAACCAGGTCTTCAAAACGCGCTACAAAACTGTCAAAAATGGAAGTGTCACGGATCAGACCGTACTTAATCGCCTCAGCCAGCGAGGAAATCACATTACGGCGCGGCAAGGTATCCAGAAAGCCGGGGTCAACCAACACCGTTTTAGGTTGATAGATCGCGCCGACTAGATTCTTGCCGGCCGCCAGATTGACCGCCGTTTTACCACCGATTGCCGAGTCGATCATGGCCAGCAGCGTGGTCGGCAATTGAATAAAGGCAATGCCCCGCATATAGGTGGCAGCCACAAACCCACCCAGATCACCAACCACTCCACCGCCCATGGCCAACAAAACGGAGGAGCGATCACAGCCCAACTCGACCATACGGCTCCATACCTGCTCAGCCTGAGAAATATGTTTGGCTGATTCATCGCCGGGCACTACGATGGTGTCAATCTTAAAGCCCTGTTCACTCAGCCTGTCTATCAACGGTTGATACAAATCGGCTATCGCCTGCTGAGTCAATACCACCCACTGCTGCCCCTGGTTCCACTCACTGAGTGCTTCAGCCAGCCGCTCGCGCAGCCCAAACTGTACGCGGATATCATAGGAATGCTGATCGAGATCAAGCTTGATAACTTGAGAAGTCTGACTCATGAATGCTTGGCCTTACGGCAGAGTTGCAAACGTTTATTTTATCGCTTTTTCCAGGTCCCTGACCAAGGAATTCATGTCCACATGTGCAACGATATTGCCACCCATCCAGATCTCAACAGAGTGCACCGCCTGCGCCACTAACATTTGCAGGCCATTGATGGTGGGGGCACCCTGTTTTTCGGCAGCGGCGAGAAAGGCTGTTTTTAAGGGGTTGTAGACCAGATCAAACGCCACCGTCTCTGGCGAAAACAGTTGCTCACAGATAGCGCTTTCCAGCGGCGTTTCTTTGCTGTTGGGCGCCATGCCCACAGAGGTCGTATTCACCACGCAGTCGAGGTACTTAGCCCGCTTAGCCAGACCCTGTGCATCAACTAATTCAACCTTAACCGCTGGATTCACTTCCTGAATCAGGCGCTTTAATGTTTCGGCGCGCTCCGGCGTACGATTGAGTATAGACACCTGCTTGGCCTCACCCTCAGCGAACACCGCACCAACCGCCTGCGCGCTGCCGCCCGCACCAATAATTGCAAATTCACCGCCGGCGATACTGACTTCATTGCTGCTCAAAGAATAGGCGAAGCCTAGTAGATCGGTATTATGGCCGATCAACCGGTTATCAATTCGGTGCACGGTATTCACGGCATTCAATAACTGCGCTTTGGGGTCCACCTCGTCGAGTAATGGAATGACGTTGGCTTTGTGAGGCACGGTCACGTTTACTCCGTCGAAGCCGCCTACCCTAAAGCCCGAGAAAAAAGCCTTAAGCCTGTCCTCGGCCAATTCGACTGTGCGATAAGAAGCATCGTCAATTTCCAGTTGACGATAAATTGCTTTATGCAGCAGCGGGCTTAGACTGTGTCCTAGCGGCTCACCCAATAAAGCAAATCGTTTCAAATTAGTTACCCATCCCGAGATCTTTGCAGCGTTTATGCTATTAAAACCACTGGCACACTACCACTATTAAAACCGTATTCTGAGGCCCGGTTTGAGGCCCGGCTTAAGGCTTCGTATGACCCAACGCAATTTACATTATCGCGCTGTCAGCCGTCTCATGCAGCGCGCGCTGTACGCCTTGATCGTACCGCATTTGCCAGAGCACGGCAAAGTTCTTGCGTTTCAGCCCAATCCACACAGCCATCGGTAATGCTTTGCCCATAAACCAGGGAATCGCCCTCGATCACCGCCTGATTACCCGCTACCAGATTGGATTCGATCATCACACCAAACACTCGAGACTCTCCGGCCTCGATCTGGCGACATACATCCTCACAAACCTCGCGTTGGCGCTCAGGGGTTTTAAAACTATTCGCATGACTGAAATCGATCATAATATTGGGCCGCAGGCCCGCTTTATTCAACATATCTGCCGAGACCTGCACGTCTTGCGCTGAATAATTGGGCTGTTGGTTGCCGCCACGCAATATGATGTGGCAAAACTCGTTGCCGGTACTATTGAATATGGCGGTTCGCCCCTCCTTGGTAACCGACAGGAAATGATGCGGGTTACTGGCCGCACCAATCGCGTCTACGGCAATTTTCAAATTACCGTTGGTGCCGTTTTTAAAACCGACCGGGCACGATAAACCTGACGCCAGCTCGCGATGACACTGGCTCTCGGTGGTACGCGCTCCGATGGCACCCCAGGCTACCGTGTCGGCCGTGTACTGTGGCGTGATCAAGTCGAGATATTCGCAGCCGGCAGGCACGCCTAAATCGTTAATTTCCAGCAATAGCTGGCGCGCAATTCCCAGACCCTTGTTGACCTGATACGAATTATCAAGATCAGGGTCGTTGATTAAACCCTTCCAACCCACCGTGGTACGGGGTTTTTCAAAATACACCCGCATTACGATTTCTAGGTCTTGCGACAGTTCATTACGCAGCGTCGCGAGTCGGCCCGCATAGTCTATCGCCGCCACGGGGTCGTGAATCGAACAGGGACCCACAATCGCTACCAAGCGATCATCATCGCCCGCCATGATGCGTTGAATTTGCTCACGGGCCTGCAAGGTACAGTCTGCGGCCTGATCGGTAAGTGGGAATTGTTCGTGAATTTGCGCCGGCGACACCAGCTCTTTGGTGCCGGCAATCCGGATATCTTCGGTAATTCTCATTAAATTAGACTTAAGCTTGTCATCTGAATGTCAAAATCGGGGTGTTAATATACCATAGCTAAGTTAGAATTAGTGTTCCCAAGGCGCTTCAATAGTTAAGCACAAGCCTTTGTTTTAGTTCTTTAAAGTTTCCATAACCTACCTGAAAATCACACCCAGACCGAGCTGCTGTAAATGGCCACTAGCCCCGATCTAAACCTCTACCTGCACCCCGAACTCAGTTTGCTGAGCTTTCATGAGCGGGTGTTGTCGATGGCCCTGAACCCGGCCACGCCGTTGCTGGAGCGCCTGAAATTCCTGTGTATCTTTAGCTCGAACATGGATGAGTTTTATGAAATCCGGGTGTCGGGGCTCAAGGCCAAGGCACAGAGCGCCGCGTCAACAGAGGGTATCGATGGCATATCGCCGCAGGCCGCGTTAGAGCAGATTAGCGACAAAGCCCATGCGCTGGTAGATCTGCAATACCAGACCTTGAACGAACAAGTGCTGCCAGAGCTGGCCAAGCACGGCATCCGTTTTCTGGCGCCGGCTGATTGTAATGAGCGACAGGCCAAGTGGCTCAAAACGTATTTTAAGCGCCAGGTTTTGCCGCTGTTAACGCCCATCAGGCTTGACCCCGCGCACCCATTTCCGCTAACCATCAATAAGGGCTTGAGCATCGTGGTCGATCTACACGAGCCGGAGCGTGACGACACACACCATATTGCTGTAGTACCCGCGCCCCGCGCCCTACCTCGTTTTGTGCGCCTGCCAGAAGAACTGTGCGACAGTGAATATGAATATGTGTATCTGTCGTCGATCATTCATGCGCACATTGATCTAATCTTCCGCAATGTCGAAGTGCTGGGCTGCTATCAGTTTCGCATCACCCGCAACAGTGATCTGTATGTGGATCTCGAAGAAGTAGAAGACCTGGCCCGCACGCTGGAAGGCGAATTGCCTTCGCGGCTCTATGGTGAGGCAATTCGGCTGGAAGTGTCGCAAAACTGCCCTAAGCGCATTATCAAATTTCTACAGGACCGCTTTCAATTAAGCGACGACCTGATCTACCGGGTCAATGGACCGGTTAATTTAAATCGCCTGATTACCCTGCCAGAGCTGGTCAACCGGCCACAAATTAAATACCGCAACTTTACGCCATCTGTACCCGCGTTTTTTAATCAACAGGCCAATATATTTGACACCCTCGCCAGCGGCGATGTGTTGTTGCACCACCCCTTTCAATCATTTGCTCCAGTGGTTGACTTTTTACGCCAGGCCGCCAACGACCCGGACGTACTGGTCATCAAGCAAACTCTGTACCGCACCGGCGCCGACTCAATCATGGTGGAATTATTGGCCGACGCAGCAAGGGCCGGTAAAGAGGTCACGGTCATCATCGAGCTAATGGCACGCTTCGACGAGCAGAACAATCTGTCGATCGCGCAAACCCTGCAGAGTGCCGGGGCGCACGTGATCTACGGCATGGTCGGGAAAAAAACCCACGCCAAAATGTTGATGGTGGTGCGCCGCGAAGGCAAACGCTTACGACGCTATGTGCACCTTGGCACCGGTAACTATCACCAGGCCAATACCCGCGTCTACACCGACTACGGATTTTTCACCAGCGACAAGGAAATCACCCAGGATGTGCATGAAATTTTTATGCAACTCACCACGCAGGGACCAAACCCGGAGTTGAGAAAACTATATCAGTCGCCCTATGGCGTCGGCGCCATGCTACTGGAGCGCATTTACCATGAGGCAGAACTGGCGCGCAGTGGTAAACCGGCCCACATAATCGCCAAGGTAAATGGCTTGTCCAGCCAGAATATTATTGATGCGCTGTATGAAGCCTCCCAGGCGGGCGTGCAAATTGACCTGATTGTGCGCGGCATATGCTGCCTGCGGCCGGGCTTGCCTGGCGTCTCAGACAATATTCGAGTGATATCGGTGGTAGGTCGCTTTCTTGAACACGGGCGCGTGTACTACTTTGCTAACGAAGGCCAACCACGGGTGTATTTGTCCAGCGCGGATATGATGCCGCGCAATCTCAAGAACCGTATTGAACAATGTACCCCGATAGAGAACGAATCATTGAAAACTATAATTATCAATGACTTGCAGCTATATCTTAAAGATAACACTAATGCGTGGATTATGCAGGCCGATGGCCAGTATGCACAGCGGATTGCCTCGCGCAAATCGCCTGAACTATTGTCTGCCCAGCAGATTCTGATGGAAACCCACGAAGAACATAGCTAGACCTGAAGATCGCATACCCGTTACCACTGAGACACTGGTGGCAGGCGTGCCGGTGAAGTCATGCGCTTAGTGATAGCTTAGCTTCACTCCGATGGCTTTGAGCCAGCTGCGCTCTTGCTGCAGGTCGGCCTGGGTCAGCGGGTTGGATTCCAGCCAGTCTGCGGCAAAGCCCAATTGCAAAAGTTGCCCCTGCACCTGGAGTTCCAGTCGCTGGCAAATCCGCTCACCGCGGCCGCGATGTAACAACACCGCCAGACGCAAAAGTACCGCCAGGCGCTTGGCGGGCGTCACCAGCACCGACGGTAAGTCTTCGAACTCCTGCAGAGCAAATTTACGCCGATGACCTTGTATGAGGGCCGCCAGCAGCAACTGATCACGCCGCGCAAAGCCGGCCATGTCAGCGTTCTTAACAACATAGGCACCGTGGTTGTGGAATCCATCATGGCTGATCAACAACCCCAATTCATGTAATTCTGCCGCCCAACCCAGAATGTCTTCGTACAATTGGTCCTGAATATCCCAATGCGCGGCGACCTGCCGATACAACTCCAGAGCAGTCGCCTTAACCTGGCCACCGTGCAGTTGATCCACTGACCAGTTATTGAGCAACGTCTGCACGGTGTGATCACGAATATCGGCGCTGGAACGGCGGCCAACAAGATCGTATAAAACGCCCTCTCGCAAGGCAATTTCCGAGACCGACATTTCACTGATTTCAAACAACTCAAACAAGGCCATCACTATTGCCAGCCCGCCGGCGAACACGGGCCTGCGGTCCCGGGTCAGTGATGGCAGGTCCAGTTTATCCACATGCCCTACGTCCATCGCATAGGCTAATAGCTGTTCCAGGCCCTGGCGGTGAATACCGTCTTTTGACCAACCATTGGTAATCAGCGCATTGGACAGCGATTTCATGGTGCCAGAGCACCCCAGCACTTCTGACCATCCCAAGGCGCGAAACTGACTCACCACCGGCTGAATGGCGAGCTCGGCGGCCAGTTTGGCCCGTTCAAATCGCTTGGGCGTTAATTTGCCATCGGCGAAGAAGCGATTGCTAAGCACCACACAGCCGACTTCAAGACTTTCACGACTTAAGGCAGTATCACCTCGCCCGACTATAATCTCGGTGCTGCCGCCGCCAATATCGATTACCAGGCGAGAGCCATCGCCCAACGCAGACCATTTACAGACTCCGAGGTAAATTAGCCGGGCTTCTTCGCGGCCGGCGATGATTTCGATATCATGGCCCAGCGCCTGTTCAGCGCGCTCCAAAAAGCCCTGCTTATTGCGCAAGCGCCGCAACGCGTTGGTGCCAACCACCCGCACATTTTGCTCCGGCAACGGCCGCAGCAGTTGGCCGAAGCGGCTTAAACAAGCCAGCGCCCGTTCGGCCACCTCCTCATCCAGCATATTGTCTTCATTTAGGCCCGCGGCCAGCCTCACCACCTCTCGCTGGCGATCGAGCACGGTAAACTCACCAGAGTTATAGCGCGAGATCATCATATGAAAGCTATTCGAACCCAAGTCCACCGCGGCGTAATTATCATTTGCACTACCGTCACTAACCGGCTCGGCCGCAGCCAGGTCAGCGATGACTTCCTGTAACTCTTCAGTCTGCAATTTCCCGCTGCTCACGGTATTAGTAGATGACGTTGCATAGCCGCATTGTAGCCAAATGTAGGCGCAAAAGACATTCCGGCGATACGGCCTGCAATTGCGGCTGAAATCAGTAATTAATTGGGCAAAACACTTGAGTTTGCTGTCAACCTTCCTTAAAGTCCGCCTAGCAAAATCAACCAGCCTCAGGTAATCATTTTGAGCTCACAAACTCTTGTTCTACAGCTGCGTAAACTGTCGGCCCTGTTAGTCGCGAGCGGCTTGCTGCTAAGTCTAAATATTGCTGCGGCCAATGCAGCCGACGACCCTGCGCGCGGCGAAAAACTGTCGCAAACCTGCCTCGGCTGCCATGGTGCCCCCGGCCTGCGTAACCCTGGCCCGGTGTATAACATTCCAATGATCGGTGGACAGCATAAAGATTATATCGTGGTGTCGCTCAAAGCGTATAAGGACAAATCGCGCTCGCACGGCACGATGCAGGCGCAGGCCGCTAACCTGTCTGATCAGGACATGGCCGATATCGGCGCTTTCTTCGCCGCAATGGACGGCAATAGCCGACCCAGCAATGTGAACGCCGCCAAGGCAGCAGCTGGCCAACAGGAGTCTGCTGTGTGTCAAGCCTGTCATGGTGCCACCGGCGACGGCGACAATACCATCTACCCAAAGCTGAGTGGTCAATACGAAAGCTATCTGGTTCAGGCATTGAAGGACTATCGGTCCGGAGCTCGTCAAAATGCCATCATGGCCGGATTCGCCGGGCCGCTTAGCATCGATCAGATCGAAAAGCTGGCCGCCTGGTTCGCCAGCCAGCAAGGCGGGTTGTCCGCCCCGCAAAGCGAGATATTCAAATAGTAGCCAGACAAGCGACCAGCAAAATTGAAGAAAACCCGCTCTTGTTTGCGGGTTTTTTTTTGCTCCGGACATCACCTACCCAGCGAGGGTCTATTTGGCTGGCAGTGATGAACAAAAGTTAGATTGACAATCGGCGGCGGCTTCTTAAAATAGCCCACTGACCTGATACTGACATGTTCGCGCCGCCATTGCGGGTCTCTAGACAATAACGCGGCCTCATTACTTTTGGAGAATGCATGAAACATTTAACCACCACCCTATTTTTGTTGGCTGCCCTGCTGGCGCTGCCTGCAACCACCTTCGCCGCTGATGACGCGAGTGAAGCAACCAATACCACCGAATCAACAGCAGCGTCTGTCGATGATGCAATCACTAAAGACGATTGCTATATGCCTGCTGCACCGATTATTCCCGATGGCAATGTGGCCAGCGAAGATGAACTGGTCGCCGCTCAACGCGCCATGAAAATGTTTCAAGAAAGCCTGGTAAGTTTTCGTGGTTGTATCAGCACCAAAGAAAAGGCGCTGGATATGGAAGCCGAGGATTACGAGGCCAAGGGTGCGGTACTGGTCGACGCCTATAACAAGTCTGTAGACGCCGAAGCCAGAGTGGCGGAAGAGTTTAATAGTGCAGTGCGGGCATTTAAATCGCGTCAGTAATCACTTGGCTCTAATAGCCCGCTAGCCACTAGTTGGCTGGCGCTGATCTGAAAAAGGCGGCCCTGGGCCGCCTTTTTTAATGACACAGTTTAGTGAGAATCAATCCAGGGCAGCCCGCACCTGCTGATGCTGGTGTCGCAATTCGCCCGGCAACCGGTCACCGAAGCTATCCAGATACTGGCCGAATTCATCCAGTTCCTGGCGCCACTGCTCTCTGTCCACCGACAGTAACGACTGCCAAACCTGCGGGTCGATTTGCAGATCGTCGATATCCAGATCATCGTCATTGGGAAGATAACCGATAGCCGTTTCACGCGCGCTCACCTTATTATCGCAGCGCTGTGTTATCCATTGCAGCACCCGTAAATTCTCACCGAAGCCGGGCCATAAAAAGTTTCCGTCCTGATCCTGACGGAACCAGTTTACGTGGAATATTTTAGGCAACTTGTCGCTGCGACCGCTGAAGCTCAGCCAGTGCGACCAGTAATCGGCAAAGTTATAGCCGCAGAAGGGTTTCATTGCCATCGGGTCGCGGCGCACCACACCCACTTCTCCGGTCGCGGCTGCGGTTGTTTCAGACGCCACACCGGCACCAATCAAGACCCCGTGTTCCCATGACTTGGCCTGATAGACCAAGGGCGCCAACTCGCGACGCCGGCCACCAAATACGATGGCTGAGATTGGCACCCCCTGTGGTGCTTCGGCCAGACTTGAGTAAGCCTTGTTCTGGGTGGCAGACACCGTAAAGCGGGAGTTTGGATGCGCTGCCGGGCCACCGTCACCCGCCATGGGCTGGCCTTTCCAATCCATTACCGGCGTGCCGTCTTTCTTGCCTTCCCACCATGGTTGCTGATCTTCCGTCTGGCCCACGTTGGTAAAAATCGTGTTGCGCTGGATCATATCGTAGGCGTTGCGATTGGTTTTCTCGTTGGTACCCGGCACCACCCCAAAATAACCGGCTTCCGGGTTTATTGCCCGCATTTGACCCTCGGCATCGAGGTGCAGCCAGGCGATGTCATCGCCCAATGTCCAGATCTTCCAATCTTTGAATTTTTCCGGCGGAATCAGCATCGCCAGATTGGTCTTGCCGCAGGCACTCGGAAACGCCGCCGCAATATAATGGGTTTCGCCGGTCGGGCTTTCCAGGCCAAGAATCAGCATATGTTCCGCTAACCAGCCTTCCTGCCGAGCTTGCCAACTGGCAATACGCAAAGCATGGCATTTTTTACCCAGCAACGCGTTGCCGCCATAGCCGGAGCCAAAGCTCATAATGCTTAACTCTTCCGGAAAATGCATTATATAGCGGCGTTCCGGGTCTAATTCGCCGGTGGAATGCAGGCCACGCACAAACGTATCGTCGCGCTCAATTCGCGCCAGCGCGTCGGCGCCCATGCGGGTCATCAAATTCATATTGATCACCACATAGGGGCTGTCGGTAATCTCAACACCACAGCGCGAATATGGCGAATCAACCGGCCCCATGCAGTATGGAATCACATACATGGTACGGCCTTCCATGCAGCCGTCGTACAGTGCATTCATTTTCTGCTTGGCTTCGTTTACCGCCATCCAGTGATTGTTGTCGCCAGCGTCCTGCTGATTGACGGTGCAAATAAAGGTCAGGTGCTCCACCCGCGCCACATCCTGCGGGTCAGACAAGTGTAAGTAACAATCCGGGTGCGTCTCGTCATTGAGGGGCTTCAGCGTGCCATCACTGACCATTTGCTTGATCAGGTCATCATATTCCTGATCACTGCCATCGCACCAGACGATGGATTGTGGGCGAGTTAAGGCAGCCACGTCGGACACCCATTGTTTGAGAGCCTGATTGCTTGTAGTCATAGTATTAATCGCTGATTTTTCAGCCTGATTCGATTGGTTAGCCGCCAACTTCGCGAGGCGCGTATTCTAACAACGTCGCCCGTCGAAGCAAAGCGGGGGGGCTTATAAACAGCCTGATGCAGGCTATCAATATGATGAATTGTACCCGCCAGCGGTGGGTTAACTGCGACCGGGGATCCGCAAGCGCTGGCCAATCACAATGGTGGAATTGCGGCTCAGGCGATTAGCGTCCAACAATGCGCTGCAGCGCACCCGATAGGATTCGGCGATGCCACAGGCTGTCTGGCCCGGCCGTACCGTGTGCCAGGCGTTAGGCGCGGCAATGGTAACGCGCTGCCCGACTCGTAATACCGAATCCCGCCGCAAACCATTTAAGGCCAGAAACTCTTTGCACAGCATGTTATTGCTGTTGGCAATAACACAGGCTGAATCACCTGGCTGCACGCGATAACTCACCAGCCCCTCATTGGAGTGTGATACGGGTGCCGATTTAGCCACGCGTATACCACCAGTGCGGCTCGGCACCTTAATTCGTTGACCGGCATAGATAGTACCCTTGCGATTCAAGCGATTAAGCTTGCGCAAGGCGCGGCAGGAGGCCCGATAACGCTCGGCGATGCCACAGGCGGTTTGCCCGCGTTTGACCCGATGCCAGACGTAGCCAGCCTGCTCTATCTCCGCCGGCATGGCGTCTACCGCCGTCAATTCGGCCTGCCAGCCCTGCTCTCGATAGGGCAAGCGTAATTGATAGCCTTGCGGTACCAGAGCCTGGTGTCGCCAAACTACGTTTTTGAGCGCTGGGTTTAATTGCTTCAACACATCGATGTCTATGCCCAGCTCTTGACTAAGCCGTTTAATCGACGTCGCGCGCTGCAGCGCAACCGAATTGAAGGAATGGATGCGTTGACTGCGGCCAGGCTCGATGATGCCGAAAAACGTTTCTACATTTTGCGCCACATGACGGGCCGCCAGAAAGCTGGCGTAAAAGTTCTTCACCGCCGTCTGAAAATTAGGTGATTTGTATTCCACCAATAATCGTTCGTAATCCAGCCCCACTTTTTCGATTGCGCCCTGCATGCCCCGCACGCCATAGTTGTAAGAGGTAATTACGAACGGAATCAAGTCCCTGCTGCTGACCGTGGCGCCATTTTCCAATGCGGTCACCGTTAAGTCGTCGACGCTATTGCGAAAATAACGGGCTGCAGCATAGGTTGCATAGGTCGGGTCATAGCGCTGATCTACCCGCTCGTCAACGATCAAGCCGAGTTTGCGCCCGGTAGCCGGCATAATTTGCCATAAGCCAGCGGCGCCCATGTGCGACAGCGCTTGGGGATTAAAAGCCGATTCCACGAATGGCAAATACTGCAGTTCCGCGTTAAGGTTTTCACTTTCCAGCGCATCCAGAATGGTCGGCCGGTACAATTTATAGGTCTTAAGGGCCTCCAGCATGCGATCCCGATTACCGGATTGGCAACGTAACCGATTTGCAGATGCGCGCATTTCACTGCTCGGCAAGCCAATAAATAACTCGCTTATTTTGCGTTGTGCACGACTTAAAGATCGACCTTTCTCAATCCGTTCAGCGGTGCCGCGCAACAGGCGCTGCAAACGTTTGCGCTCTTTGGAAAGACTATCTCCTTTGCGTTCGCGCCGACAGCCATTCTCGCGACTAATGGTTGAAAAGACCCTCTGTGGATGCTCCTTATCATGCAGCACCGCGGTGTTGGTGTCCCAACGACTAAACACCTCTACCCAAAAACTGACGCGCGGCATCAGCGTGACCGGGCAGGCGAAGGTATCGTTACAGTCGATATCATACTGGGCAACTGGCGGGCTGACCGGGGCAGCCTGCGCCTTGTGCGGCGCCAACAATATCATCATGGCCAGCAGCAGTATCCTCGCAGCAGGCTGTGCGCGCGCGGCTGACCTAGTCCGGGAATTTGGCATCGGCAACCATAAACTATTGTCGTTATCTGTTAACTTCATATTGGAGAGTGCGGCATGGCGGCATGCGCGGCTTTGTGCTGCCAAATAGGGCTATAAAAATTCCTGCTGGCTTTAAATCTGGTACATATTCACGTCTGTCTACCCAGCCTTCACCAGCAGACCCGATAATAGGCAAAGGCGTTATTTTTTCAACCATCAATAGCCGCATTACAAAAATTTATTATGCGGTCCGGGGTGGCAAGCGCCAGTTGGTGAAAAAAGTCCTTGCGGTACACGCTGCGCGGCTTAAAATGCAACTAGTGCGTGGTATAGCTGCAACGCGATGGTTACCACCCACACAACTCCGGTCAGGACACTAGACTCGTACTCAAACAGCACATGCGAAACAGCGTTTTCACACAAATCATAAATTGGTTCGACAGCTACGCGGGGCAGGACCCGCAAGGCATGGATAACCAGCAGCAGGATGCTGCCGTCAGCCCCAACTGGTTACGAATCATCCCCTTTGTCATTATGCACCTGGCCTGTGGCGCGGTGATCTGGGTGGGCTGGAGCCCGGTAGCTGTGATTGTGGCGTTGGTGTTTTACGCTGTTCGCATGGTTGGTATTACTGCCTTTTACCATCGATATTTCGCCCATAAGGCGTTTAAAACCGGCCGCATAACGCAATTTGTGTTTGCCCTGATTGGTTCCGCAGCGACGCAACGTGGGCCGTTGTGGTGGGCCTCACATCACCGCCACCATCACTATTATTCGGACACCGAGGAAGATGTGCATTCACCGCGACAGGGCGTGTTCTGGAGCCACATGGGCTGGTTTCTGTCCGATAAATATTTCCGCACGCGCCTCGACCTGATCCCCGATTTCGCGCGTTTTAAAGAACTTATTGTGCTGGATCGCTTTGACATGCTGGTGCCAATTGCCTGCATGCTGCTGATGTACGGCCTCGGGGCCGGGCTCAACTGGCTGTGGCCGCAACTTGGCACCAGCGGCCTGCAAATGCTGGTATGGGGATACGTGATCTCAACGGTGGCGCTATTACACGCCACTCTGTGCATCAATTCTCTAGCGCATCGTCGAGGCTCGCGCCGCTTTCAAACAGATGACACCAGCCGCAATAACCTGTTGCTGGCCCTGATCACCTTTGGTGAGGGCTGGCACAATAATCACCACCGCTTCCCAAATTCCGCGCGTCAGGGCATCCGCTGGTGGGAAATTGACCTAAGCTACTACCTGATCAAGGCCATGGAAAAAATCGGTCTGGTGTGGAATGTGAAGTCCGGCCCCACTGCCGAGCAAATTGCGATTGCCATCAAGCAGTCGATGCAAGCGCGCATCGAAGCGCAATAAGGCCTCCCGGCGCCCGCAAGCTGCGCGGAATCAACTCATGAATACCCCCACCGCAACGTCGGAGCGACCTTCGATTGCCATCGTTGGCGGCGGCATCGCCGGCCTGAGCGCCGCGTTCCATCTGCAATCGCGTTTTCGGGTAACACTGTTTGAAGCCCAATCTAAACTTGGCGGGCACACCGACACACATGAGTTTGATATTGACGGTGCAGTGCGGGCTGTTGATTCCGGATTTATCGTTTTTTGCCGGCGCTACTATCCGCATTTCAGTGCCATGCTGGAACAGTTAGCGGTGCCGTCGCAGGCCACCACGATGAGCTTTTCAGCGCACAATTTGCACAGCGGCGTTATGTATAACGCGACCTCGCTGAATCGTTTGTTTTGCCAGCGGCGCAACCTCGTCAGCCCACGGTTTTATCGGATGCTGCTGGATCTGGTGCGCTTTTACACGCGCGCACCGGCGGTATTGAAGACTGACGATCACCAGACCAGCGTTGCTGACTACCTGCGCCAGCATCACTACAGTACCGCCTTCAGCGATGACCATCTGCTACCGATGATCAGTGCATTGTGGTCTGCCACACCGCAGCGTGTCGCAGAATTTCCGATCCGACATCTGGTGGAGTTTTTGCATAATCACGGCATGATGAACCTGTGGCAGCGACCTGACTGGGAGGTGGTCAAAGGCGGCTCAGAGCGCTATGTCGATGCCCTGCGCGAGCAACTCGACTGCCACCTGCAAACCGGTTCAGAGGTGCGCCGCATCGAGCGCCAGCCAGAGGGGGTGCAGCTCGAGACTGACGCGCATCAATCCCGCTTCGATGCTGTGGTCATCGCCACCCATGCCGACCAGGCATTAATACTGCTGGCTGACCCCAGCCCTGCTGAGCAGAGCATCCTCAGCGCCATTCCCTTTGAGAGCAACCACGTGTTGGTGCATCAAGACGAATCGGTCATGCCGCCACTGAAAAGCGCCTGGGCCTGCTGGAATACCGAAGTGCCGAATGATGTGCACCCCCAGAGCCAATATTGCTGTACCGCTCACTACTGGATGAACGAGTTGCAGGGTCTGGAGATGGCGGAAAATGTGTTTGTCAGCCTCAACAGTCGGGACCAGATTGACGCCAGCAAAGTTCTGGCCGAACGACACTACAGCCACCCTATTTTCAGCGCGCAAAGCGTCACGGCGATTCGCCAGTTACCGGAAATAAACGGTCGACAACGCACCGCCTATGCCGGTGCATTCTGGGGTTGGGGTTTTCATGAAGATGGTGCGCGCAGTGGTTGGCAGGCCGCGCAACAGATCGAGCGCATGTTCAGATGAGCGAGTTGCCTGCCGATCTGCAGCTTTTTCAGGGTTGGGTAGACCACGACCGACGTCAACCCCGGGCGCACCGTTTTCGCTACCGTATATCACCCGTCTGGTTGAATGTGCAGCAAACCAGCGTGTTGGATAAGTTGAGCTGGCTATGGTCAAGTCGACGCCCGGCGGCGGTTAGGTTTGACCGTGACAAATTTTTACCGGGCGCGGGTAGCGTCTACCAAAGCGCACAGCAGGAGGTTCTGCAGCACAACGGGCAGCAGTTTGAGGGCACTGTATATCTGTTAGCCAACCTCAGCGTCTGGGGTATCTGCTATAACCCGGTCAGCTTTTATTTTTGCTATAACGCAGCCGGGCAACTGCGCTATATCCTCAGTGAAATTCACAATACACCCTGGGGCGAACGCCATGTGTATGTGCATGAAATGCCGGCTGGCGCCGAGCTTCCCCATCAAGGTCGCTTCGAATTTGATAAGCAGTTTCACGTATCACCGTTCATGCCGATGGATCTGCACTACGACTGGTCATTTCGGGTGACCAATGACAATATTTTTGTCACAATGCGCTTGCTGCGTGCTGACCAAAAAATATTTAAAGTCAGTATGGATTTAACGGCACGACCCTTAACCGCCGTGCAAGCACTCTGGCTACCGTTTCGCTACCCGCTTATGTGTGTAAAAGTCTTCACGGCGATTTACTGGCAAGCGTTTATACTTTGGTGCAAGCGGGTGCCTTTTTATAACCACCCTTAACTGGCTTCAATGTAATTCCAGCCCAAAAATCAGCAAGGAAAATGATGCCAAACTGAATCGCTGTGTGCAGCGATGCGCGCCGCCCGACTCAGTAGCGCGCCTCATTACTGGCCTATGAACAACCGCCTCACATCAATTTTTAGCGACGTATCGGTTTCGACACCGGAGCGCCAACACGCGCTGAACCCGGATGGATTTTTCCGCAGCCAGTTTTTACGGTCATTTGAGCAACTGCAGAATGGCCATATCCAGCTGCATGACCCCTTGGGCAAATTCCACTTCGGTGATGCGGACAGCGAGTTAAGATGTCAAATCACGATGCGGCAACTGGCCACTTATCGAAAAATCGCTCTTGGTGGCAGTAATGGCTCGGCTCAGGCCTACATCGATGGCTTGTGGAGCTGTGATGACCCCACCGCCCTGATGCGTATCATGATTCGTAACCGAACGCTGCTGGACAGCCTCGAGGGCGGCTTCACTAAACTGGTGCAAAGGCTGCTACAGGCTTGGCATGCCCGTAACCACAACTCCGTGCAGGGTAGCCGCAAAAATATCGCGGCGCACTACGATTTAGGCAATGACTTTTTCCGCCTGTTTCTGGACCAGCGCATGATGTACTCCTCGGCACTGTATGCCGCGGGCGACGATTTGAACTCAGCCTCGGAGCGCAAGTTGGATCGAATATGCCAGACGCTGGAGTTGAGTGCCGACGACCATGTGCTTGAAATTGGTTCCGGCTGGGGCGGCTTCGCCTGCTATGCAGCAGCCACCTGCGGCTGCCGCGTGACAACCATTACCATTTCGCAGGAACAATTCACAGAAGCCATCGCGGAAGTTGGTCGGCAGGGCTTGCAGGCACTGGTGGAAGTAAAGCTACAGGATTACCGCGAGTTAGATCAGCAGTATGACAAGGTTGTCTCCATCGAAATGATCGAAGCCGTCGGTCATCACTATCTTGATCAATACTTCCAGGTGATATCCGATAGCCTTAAACCGCACGGCAAAGCACTATTACAATCAATCGTGATCGATGATGCACGCTATCAGCAGGCTTTGCGCGAAGTGGACTTTATTAAACGCTATATATTTCCGGGCAGTTTTATCCCCTGCTATAGCGTTATCACTGCCAGTGCCGGACAACAGGGGCTGATGCTGGAGGACCTGCACGATATGGGCTTGAGCTACGCGCAAACCCTGCGTGACTGGCGGCGCAATTATTACGCTGCCAATGCCAAGGTGAACGAACAGGGTTTCGACCCCGCGTTTCAACGCATGTGGGAATTTTATTTGTGCTACTGTGAGGCCGGCTTTGAGGAGCGCGCCATCAGTGTGGGGCAGTTGTTATTCCGCAAGCAGCCCTGATGCCATAACACACGCTCAATTTCGCGCCGCCCCAGTTCACACTCATAATCGCTAGTCGTTTTATTTAATATGACGCAAATACCAAACCGTAAAAATCTGCTGATCAACGCAGGGCTGTTTTATTTATTGTGGTTTGCGGCAGTGGTCGGCAGCGGTCAAAATATGACCTGGCCGGCACTGTTAACCTGCCTGCTAATCATCGTTTGGCAATTGCACCCGTCGCGACGACACCCCAGTGACTTTAAGGTACTGACCGTTGCGCTAATACTGGGCCTGATCGCAGATTCGCTGTGGATAAATATGGGGCTGATTAGTTTTACCGACGCCCGCCCTTTTCCCGCGCTGTCGCCGTTGTGGATTCTGGCTCTGTGGGCGGGCTTTGGCTTAACCATCAACCATTGTCTGTACTGGCTCAAACACCACCCGGTGTTACCGGTGCTGTCCGGCACCATCGGTGGGCCGTTGTCGTACTACGCCGGCATTCGCTTTGGGGCAGTCGAATACCTTGAGGACGTGGTAACGGTCAGCCTGTATCTGGCGATCGGCTGGACGGTATCCATTATGATTCTGGTCAAGGTGAGCCGTCTCACAGAAGCACCCGCCTCTACTGGCTAAGCAAGAAAAGACTGCGCCATCACCGCCAACACCACCAGCGGACACACAAAACGAACATAGCCTGGCCAAATGCGCCAAAAAAGGCTGTGCTCGGCCCCCTCAAAGCCCTGCTTTATCTCGCCTAATATCTGGTCACGACGCCATACCCAGCCGACGAACAGGCAAAACAAAAGACCGATCAACGGTTCACTGTAACGGGTGGTTAGATCAACCACCAACCCGAATAGCGCATTGAAATTAAAGATTAGAATGACGCTGACGGCCAAAATACTCAGCCCCACCAGCATGGCGGCTTTGGCGCGCGGCATTTTGCGACGTTCTATCGCATAGGCAACTGGCACTTCCAGCATCGAAATTGACGACGTCAGGGCGGCAATGGTCATCAGCGAGAAAAACAGCAAGGCGACAATCGCGCCGGCACCACCCATGGTTTCAAACAGGGCTGGCAACACATTAAAGATCAGACCATCAGAATCGATTAGTTGGCCGGCCTCGTTATAAATGGTGACGCCATTGTGCAACGCCACGTACATGGCGGGGATAACCAATAGCCCCGCCAGAATAGCGATGCCGATATCCAGGCCAGCTACAATCGCACCCAATTTGGGCAGGTTCTCTGACTTTGACACATAGGAGCCATACACCATCATGGTACCGACACCGAGTGACAGCGAAAAGAACGCCTGACCCAGCGCTGAAATAACCAACTTCGGGTCGAGCACTCTGGCAAAGTCCGGCTGCAGGTAAACGCGCCAGCCCTCTGCCGCGCCCGGCAACGTGGCGATATACGCGATCAACACCAGAATCAGCACCAACAACATTGGCATCAGGCGAGTGGACCAACGCTCAATTCCGGCCGCAATGCCGCGGCTGACAATGGTGATGGTCAACAGATAAAACAACACACAGAAAATAATGTTTCTACTTAAAGAAAAGTCTGTAAGCCATTGTTTTACATCTGAAATACCGACCATGTCGGCACCAGCAGCCAGAAAAAATGCAATCATCCAGCCAGCCACAATGGCGTAAAAACTGAGAATAAAGCTGGCCGTTAACATACCCCAGACACCGGTCAGGGCCGCCAGCGGCCGGGTGCGCTCAGAACTGATAGCCAACATCGACGACACGGTGTCTTTTTTAGCATGTCGGCCGATCAATAATTCGGCCATCAAAATCGGATAAGCCAGTAAAAACGTGAGAATAATATAGGTGAAAACAAAAGCCCCGCCGCCATTTTCAGCCACCTGAATCGGAAACCCCCATATATTGCCCAGGCCGATGGCCGAGCCAGAGGCCGCCAACACAAAGGCCATTCGAGAACTAAATTCACCACGTGCTGCCATTGTTTTTCTCCGGGTTACGCGCTTCGTTTGAGCAATTCAGCCACTCTCTCTACCACCACCGGCAGATTCGTTTCCGACAGGCCCGCCACATTAATGCGCGTGCTTTCCAGCAAATAAATACCAAACTCGGCACGTAATTGCAGCACCATTTCGCGGGGAATCCCGAGATAGCAGAACATGCCATTGCTGCCAGCGACAAACGAAAAGTCAATCTTATCCTGGGCTTGATTCAGGCCATCAGACAAGGCCTTGCGTAGCAGGTTCATACGCTCTCTTACCGCACTTAGTTCGGCCTGCCAATCGCTGGTCAGTTGCGCGTCGTTCAGCAAATGCCCGACTATTCCAGCTCCGTGATACGGTGGCATACTGTAATTGCGACGTGCCGCCGCCAACACATGCGACACTGCCGCCGCCGTTTGCTGGGCCGCTTGCGTTATTACCAGCAAGGCACCGGTGCGTTCGCGGTACAGACCAAAATTTTTACTGCAGGACAGCGCGATCAGCACTTCAGGGCACGCCTTGACGGCCTGCCGTACGCCATAAGCGTCCACATCCAGACCGTGCCCAAAACCTTGATAGGCAACATCAATAAACGGTACCAACTGCCGTTCCACCAATAATTCGATCAATTCGTCCCAGTTATCCTCACTGAGGTCGGCACCGGTGGGATTGTGGCAACAGCCATGCAGCAGCACCACATCTCCCGATTGCGCTGCGCGCAAACCGGCCAGCATTTTATCGAAGTTCACAGCCCCCGTTTGGAAATCATAGTAGGGGTACTTGGTCAATTTTAGACCGGCACTTTGCAATAAAGGAAAGTGATTGGCCCAGGTTGGGTCGCTCACCCACACCTGCTTTTCGCCGCTTACCTGCGCCAATAACTCACCGCCCATGCGCAGCGCTCCGCAGCCACCGGGGGTCATAACAGCGCCCAGCTGCGCACCCAGATCGTTGACCAGAGCATCGCCCAGCAATAAGCGCGAAATATTACGATTAAAATCCGCGTCCCCGGCCTGAGCAATATAGGCCTTGCTGCGCTGTTGCTCTATTAGCTGTTGCTCGGCCTGCTTTACCGCCTTGAAAATGGGCGTATGCCCGGCGCTGTCCTGATACACCCCTACCGAGAGGTTAATTTTGTCAGGGTTAGGGTCCACCTGGAACTGTTGACTGAGACCCAGAATCGGATCTGGCGGTAACTGCTCAAGCACTTCAAACATAATAGATGCCGGCATCGGCAGGGCTGATATTGGTTGTCTTGCGGATCGCCATCGAATTAGTTCTCCAGGCCTTGTGATTCCGATTCTGGCGCAGTCACACGCTTCAGCTCAGCCAGGTAGCGAAACAGTGCGCGCGACGATTTGGGCGGCTTGCTGCGCTTTATTTCGAGCTGAGCATTACGGGCCAATTGCCGGATGCGCTGGCGATCTATGTTCGGAAACTGCTCAATCAACTCGGTCAGCAACCGCTCGTCACCACCCACTAACCGGTCGCGCCATTGCTCCAATTGATGAAGCTCGGCTGTTTGCTGCTTGTCGGGCTGTTTTTGACGCGCCAGTTCCTGTTGAATGGCGTCTACATCCTCCGCCTGCATCAGGCTGGCGATGCGGCGCAGTTGGCGTTGTAAGGCCCCACGGCTGAAACGCCGCGCATCTGCCAGCGCCTCACGCATCGTATTGCTTAGCGGGATTTTTTTTAACTGCCCATCTGATAGGGTCAATAATTCCTTGCCCAACTCATTGAGCACTCTTATCTCGCGTTTAAGCTGCGATTTATTAGGCCGGATTGCGTATTTTGAGTCGCTCACGGTGCGGTTTATGGAGCAGTTTAGGTGCCTCGATTATGCTTGGCGGCGCAGCCCTTTACCAGCTTTATTGTCGTTCCGACACTAAGGCGTTCGCGCGTGAAGCGCTGTTCCAACAAGGGTTCAGCTGGTTTCGTTAAACAGCACCTCTACCTTGGTTCCCTGCGCTAATTCGCTACTGACTAATACCTGCCAATTAAAGCGGTCTGATAACCGCTTAACGATGGTTAGGCCGACCCCATACCCGCGCCGCTGTTCGCCATCGGGGCTGACCGCCCGGAAATATGGCTGGAAAATTTTTTCGATCTGGTCTGCCGTCATACCGATGCCAGTATCGGCTATTTCCACGGAGCCTTTTTTGATAGTAATCGTGACGCTGCCTTCATTGGTGTACAACACCGCGTTGCGGATCAGGTTGCCCAGCACAATGGATAATACTTTGCGCGCCGTGGAAAGCTGTAATGGATACTGCTCGCGCACCTCGACCACAATCGGTTTGTCCTGTAGATAAAGTCGCGCCGCCTGCACTTCACGCTCGACGATTTCGCGCACCACCAGCGGCTCATCGTCGAATTCTTTGTCGGTTTCGCGCGCCAGAATAAGGAACGCGTCGATCAACTCCTCCATGTCCTGTGCCGAACCCTTAATGCGACGCACATACTTGGCGTCTCGCTCATCCAGCGATTGCTCACTAAGCAGCATATCAGCGGCCATTTTGATCACCGTCAACGGCGTTCTGAATTCGTGGCTGGCGTCCCGGGTAAACGCTCGCTCACGCTCAACAAAGCGTTGAATGCGAGTCGCATAGGACCGAAATGACGCCACCAGCTTTTCAACTTCCCAGTCAATGTCACCTGGAATATTATCCAAGTCCTCCAGCGTGGCATCGGCATGCGCCGGGTCAAAACGGTCGAATTTATGGGCCAGCCAGATGATCGGGCTAAGTACCAGATTCGACTCGCGATAGACCCACCAGGCGGCAATATATATAAGGATCAGAATGAGTGTAAGTGGCACTACACCGAAGAACACCGCCAATCGCAACACGCTCTTGCCATCAAACAGTAACAGTAGTTGGTGACCCCTGTGTTCAGTGATGTACAGCAAGCTATGCGCCATTTGGCCATGCATTTTATGATACCCCAGCCCATAACCCTGCAACTCTTCAGGCAGCTCAGCAATGATACCCGGGCCAGTCAAATAGCCTTTCAGGTTATCGGTATGTGGGGGCGGAAACGTGGCGTCCATGTCGAACAATTGCCAATAGTGTACCGCCTCGCCCTGCAGCGCTTCGCGCACCAGGAATTGTTCTAACACTAGGCTGGCCAAGCCGATACCCAAGGCCGCGACTGCGGCAATCAGGCTGGCCTGCACGGTCATCTTGCGGCCCAGCTTGCCGCGAATTGAACGGCTACTCAGATCCGGCGTGGCGCTCATGCCCGCGTCGCCATCCCCGGTATGAGCCTGTTCTTATGCTGCATCACCAATGCGATAACCACGCGATTGAATGGTTTGCAGTAGGGGCTTGTCAAAGGGCTTATCAACCTGCTTGCGCAGATTGTACATATGACTGCGCAGGGTGTCGCTATCGGGTAATACATCGCCCCAGATGGCGTGTTCGAGTTGACTACGGCTCACTACCTTGGGCGACTCCTGCATCAGCACGGTGAGAATTTTCAGGCCGATTGGCGACAAATCCAGCGTTTGCCCGGCGCGCACTACTTCCAGCGTGCCGGTATCGAGTTGTAAATCCTCCACCTCCAGCCGCTGATGTTGGCTCATCGGACCCTTGCGCCTCAGCAACGCTTTAATGCGTGCTTCCAGCTCGAGAATTTCAAAGGGCTTGACCAGATAATCATCTGCACCGCTGTCCAAACCGGTAACCTTGTCCTGCAGCGTGTCACGCGCGGTCAACATAAGGATGGGCGTTGAATTCTTGGATTCTTCCCGCAACCTCCGACACACATCCAGGCCGTCCATTTGCGGCAGCATAAGATCCAACAATATGATGTCGTACTCATTCTGCGTGGCCAGATTAAAACCGACCCTTCCATCGCTGGCGTAGTCCATCTCATACTCACGGCGCTCAAAAAAGTCATACAACATTTCCGCAATGTCAGTATTGTCTTCAATTATCAATACCCGGGTGTTATGGCTCATGTTCGTTTGCTCCAACGGCCGAAATTGGTTCACAATGGGCGCATGGTAAGCCCCAAAACGTGATGTAGATGTGAATCATACCCGCAGGACCCGCACCGTGAACAGCCAAGTGCTGGCCAAGCTGCTAATGTTGGGTCACATCGCCCTGATCGTTAGTGCCTGCCAACATCGCCCGACCCTCCCTCCCATCCAACCAGAATCCCCCATGAGTAAAAGTAAATCCATCGTATGTCCCGATGCGCACCGCTTCGAGGGTCAGGTCATTGGCGATGGACATTGCGTATCGTTTATTAAACAGTGTGCCGGAGCACCACGAACAGCCTTATGGCAGCCCGGAAAACACGTATTGGATACGCGGCTAAAAACCGGCACCATCATCGCTACCTTTTTGAACGGCCAATACCCGAACATGTCGGGCTACCATGCTGCCATCTATATTGAGCACAACCGCAACGGTATCTGGGTGTGGGATCAATGGCGGGGCAAACCGGTGCACAAGCGCTTTATCAGGCGCCGTAACGATGGCGCCCCAGCCAGTAACACTGCGCAGGCTTACCGCATAGTTAAGATTCCGTAAGCGGTTTAGTCAGGGTGTGCCAGTAGTTCTATCGGCTTGTCTTTTTTGCGGCGCCGCGGTGGTGTGATGGTAATGCACACTTTAAGCCCTGGTTGATTATCGGCAAATGACAATTCCAGTTGGTGAAGTTTGAGTACCGCCACTACCAATGCCAGACCCAAGCCTGAACCGGGTGAGGTGCGGCTTTGATCCAGCCGGTAAAAACGCTGTATCACCTTCTCGTATTCAGAGGCGGGAATGCCCGGACCGTTATCACAAATTTCCACATACCATCGCCCACGCTTGGCATACGCACGAATTACAATCTCACCGTGCTCAGGCGTGTACTTAATCGCATTATCAATTAAATTAGCGAAGGCCTGAAACAGCATATCCCGGTCTGCCGGTATTTCCATCGGCTGTGAAAGTTCGACCCGCAGCGATTGACCCTTTTCTTCAATCAGCGGCTCATAAAGCTCCTGCAGGTCACGCAAAATCGAGTTGATATCCACCAACACAAACTCCTTACGCTGCTCACTGTATTCGATTCGCGCGATGCGCAACAGCGCATTAAAAGTTTGCAGCAGACCATCCGCTTCCTGAATTATGGAATCAACGGTCTCTTCCTCCGGTTCTCCGGCAACTCTGACCTTTAGCTCCTCGACCCGATTTTTTAATCGCGCTAACGGCGTTTTGAGATCATGCGCAATATTGTCTGATACCCGTCGCACACCCTCCATGCCGCGCTCGATCTGGTCCAACATGCTGTTCAAATTCAACGCCAGCTGATCAAACTCATCGCCAGTGCCACGGGTTTGAATACGCTTACGCAGATCGCCCTGCATGATCTTACGACTGGTTTGGTTGATAGCCCCCAGGCGCAGACGCAACATACGTTGCAGCGTCATGCCCCCGACCAAGCCTAATCCAATGGTTAACAACAAGCCCCAAACCAGCGCGCTGCCCACCAGCGCCTTCATGGTTTGCAGGTCTTTCATGCCCTGCCCCACCAACAGATTAAAACGGTTTTCCACCTCAAAGGTGCGGGCGCGGGCGCTGAACTCACGACCGGATTTGTCCTGAATGTCGTCCAGCTTGAAGTTTAACCAACCCTCTTTGTTATAGGCGATGGGCGGCCAGCGGTTGATGTTACCCACCAGGGGTCGAAACTGGTGGTCGGTCAGTAGATACAAGGTTGAGTCGCCTGGCCGCTGCTGCTCGATCCGGTCGGAGAGAACCTTAATCAGGCCCGGATAGCCACGGCTGGCATAAACGGTCGACAACGCCTTGATTTCCGCGTTGATATCTTCATCGGTCTGGTTGGTCTGATAAACAATCGTCGACCAGTAAATAAAGCCCAGAATAATGGCCACCGACAGGCCAAACAGAACAACGTAGACCAGCGTTATCCTGACCGCTGAGCTTTTAAATGGATTAATCTGGCTCACTCAGCATATAGCCAGCACCGCGTACTGTGTGCAGCAGGGGAACGTCAAATTCTTTGTCGATTTTGCCGCGCAGGCGCGAGATATGCACATCAATAACATTGGTTTGCGGGTCAAAATGATAGTCCCACACTTTCTCCAGTAACATGGTGCGGGTAACCACCTGCCCGCTGTGGCGCATCAGGTATTCCAATAGCCGGAATTCGCGCGGCTGCAGATCAACTTTCTTATCCGCTCTGCGCACTTCCCGTTTCAGCAAATCCATTTCCAAATCTGCCACCGTCAGCACCGTGTCAGGCGACTCTGGTTCAGCCCGACGAACCAGCGCTTCAATACGCGCCTGCAATTCTGAAAAGGCAAACGGCTTTACCAGATAATCATCGGCGCCGGCTTTCAGGCCCACCACGCGATCATCCACATCACCGAGCGCGCTGAGCATCAGAATCGGGGTTCGATTATTACCGCCGCGCAAAGTGCGGGTCATGGTGACGCCATCTACCTTGGGTAACATCCGGTCTGCCACAATAACCTGATAATCAGTTGAGTCAGCCATTAGCAGCCCTTCTCGACCGTCAGCCGCATGATCTGCAATGTGACCACATTCGGTTAAGCCCTTTACGATATATGCGGCGGTTTCCTTATCGTCTTCTACCACCAATACGCGAATCATATTTTTTTTAGTCATGTTTGTTTCCCATTAGTTTACGCTAACTGCGAAGCGCGTTTCTATTGCTCTTCCAAGTCAAAGGCGATGAAACGGCTTCCATTACTGCGTTGTAATAAAACGACGATCTTGCTGCGATTATCTTTGCGCGCGCGATTGATGATGTCACGTACCTGATCCGGCTTACTGACCGACTGGTTATCCACTGAGGTTAATACGTCACCGGCGCGTAACCCATTGCTGGCGGCCAAGCCACCCCGTTGCACGCTGCGCACACCAACGCCGTCTATCTCTTCATCAACACTAAAGCGCGACCGGAACGAATCGTCGAGTTCGGTTAACACCGCCCCCAGCGCGTCAACTTCCTCGGGCTCCGCATCATCGCGACCGCGACCCTGTGCCACCGCGGCCGGGTCTTCCGGATAGCGTTCGGTTTTGACCGTCAGTGTTTTACGGCTGCCATTACGCCATACCTCGACTTTGGCTTTTTTGCCCACCGGTGTATCCGCCACGATGCGGGGCAAATCACGCATTTCTTCGACGTCTCGACCATCAAACTTCAAAATGATATCGCCGCTTTTAATGCCGCCCTTTTCAGCCGGCTCACCTTCTTCCACTCTGGCGACCAACGCGCCATGGTCATTGTCGCGCCCAAAGCCCTCCGCCAGCTCATCGGTAATCGGTTGAATCTGCACACCAATCCAGCCACGTTCGACCACACCGGTGTCTTTTAATTGGGTTATCACCCCCTCAGCGATGGTAGAAGGGATGGAGAAGCCGATACCAACACTGCCACCATTGGGAGAGTAAATTGCGGTATTGATGCCGATCACCTCGCCGCGCAGATTAAACAGCGGCCCACCGGAGTTGCCCCGGTTAATGGCGGCGTCTACCTGGATGTAATCATCATAGGGCCCAGAATTGATATCACGCCCGCGCGCCGAAATAATTCCGGTGGTAGCGGACCCACCCAATCCAAAGGGGTTTCCGATTGCGACTACCCAATCACCGACTCGTGATTTATCCGCGTCGCCCCAGGCGACATAAGGCATGTCCTTGGCGTCGTCAAGTTTGAGCAGCGCCAGATCTGTTTTGTCGTCACTACCAATCAGCTCGGCTGTGTATTCGTCACCGTCGGTCAAGGTCACTACAATTTCGTCGGCGTCTTTCACGACGTGATGATTAGTGACGACCAGACCATCCTCACTGATGATAAACCCCGAGCCTATGCCTAACGGCCGGCTGCGCTCCTGTTGCCGCGGTTGGCGGTCACGGAACTGCTCGAAAAAATCCTCAAACGGAGAGCCCGGCGGAAAATCAAATTGTGGAAAGCTGCCGTGCCCACGTGGTGTACCACTGATCGACACGTGCACCACCGCCGGACTGACCTTCTCGATCAAATCAGCAAATCCGGCCGCTGGCGACCAGGGCTGTTCCGGGTTGCTCAACAACACCGCCTTTTCAATCTTCCCCGTCGGTGCCACGACAGCCGGCTCGTCGGCCTGCCCATCCGCACTGACCTGAATGGATATCACCACCACGGCAGTGGCGACGATCACCGTGCCCCACTTCAGCACCGGCAATAATGATTTCGAGATGAGGTTTAACATCAATTTCTCCAAAGGTGATTGGCTCTTAAGAGTGCGAGCCTGAATAATGATAGAAAACATTACTTATGATACAGGTGAACCGTAAGTAATCTAAGCGGAGTGTAAGGTCAACTTGATTACGTTCAAGTGACAGGCGTATTACCTTTTTGTAATTCCTTGATTTTACTGGCTTTTATAGGACGGTCGTCCAGAAAGAATTGCCTGAAACGGCAATTGGGTGGATTCAGCGCATTGCTGCCTTTTCCACATACTCACGATACAACTTTTCTTGCAAAGAGGTGTCTTTCTGGGCTGCAAGGGCCTGATCCACGACCTCACGGCTCAGGTGATCAGCGAATAACTTAATGAACTCGTAGACGTATTCACGGATGACAGCGTTTTTGCGAATGGCCAGACTGGTGACGCTGGAATCGAACAGGTTACCGGCATCCAGTACCACCAGGTCGCCATCCTGGCGCGGATCATAGGCCATGCGTGCCACAATGCCGATGCCCAGACCAGTTCGCACATAGGCTTTAATTACTTCCGCGTCAGCGGCGGTGAGCACCACATTCAAATCCAGGTTTTCCTGTTTAAAGGCCCGATTAATGACCGAGCGGTCTGCGACACCGAAGGTATAGGTGATAATCGGATGCTCAGCAATTGCCGCCAGCGTTAACTCGGGCAACTCAGCCAACGGATGCCCCTTGGGCACCATCAGGCAACGGTTCCAGCGGTAACAGGGTAGCAGAATCAGGCTTTCAAACAGTTCCAGAGCTTCGGTCGCAATACCGATATCAGCCTCGCCGGTATCGGTCAGGCTGGCGATTTGCTCTGGGGTGCCTTGGTTGATCTGCAACTGCACATCGGGGTAGCGCTCGCGAAAGGCACTAATCACCGGCGGTAGCACGTAGCGCGCCTGGGTATGCGTGGTGGCGATGGACAGCATGCCGGAATTCGGGTGACTGAAATCGTCGGCCAGCCGCTTTACGTTTTCAACTTCGTTAAGAATTCGCTCGAAGCGTTCAGCCAGCCGGGTGCCCTCCGGCGTCAGGCCATTAATGTGTTTACCGCTGCGTTCAAAAATGGTGATGCCCAGCTCTTCCTCAAGCCGTTTAATCTGGCTACTGACGCCCGGTTGTGAGGTGAACAGCTTATCGGCCGCCGCGGTGACGTTCATGCCATTTTTGATGACTTCCACCACGTACTGCAATTGTCTGAGTTTCATATCCTTATTAAGGCCTACAAGGGCCAGCTGTCGGTCATATTATGACGGCACAAAACATTGATCAGGAATCGAGAACTCCTTATCTAATGAGCCATTTTGCTCATACAGGTCACAGTTAGCCATGTAGTTACTGGTGGTGACTGGCATCGGCACTCGCACGCCGGCCAGGTAGCTCACCACATCGCGCCCCATGACAATTAGGCGTAAACCATCTTCCCAGTAGCGCAGCCCATGTTTGCTGCTGTCCAGCCCACAGGGCTTGAATGTGGATAATGCTTCTTTAGCGGCCACATAGCGCGGCCAGACGTCATAGATAGCCTCGTCTCGGCGCATGGTTTCCACTTCGGTCTTGCTGGCTTCACGCAACTCTTCCAATAGCGGCAGCACATCCTCAAAGCCGTCGACCTTGGAAAAAACCTGATTCATGCGGTCAATCACTTCGTCAATGGCACGAAAGGTTTGCGCCAGCTTGACATAACGACTCTGAAAAAATTTGTCGGTCGGCATGGAGAAGGCCTTAAACGGCTCGCCCCACAATTCGTCTACGCCCTCTTCGCCACTGAAATGCTTGACCTCTTTGCCGAGCTTTAAAGCTTCCATAAAGCAATCGGCACACTGCTGCATCAACGGGTTGTCTTCAGCCACCTCCACACCGTTTTCAGCCAGATCTACCACGCTACTGAAAATATCGGTCGCACGATTAAATAATGAGCCGGCCAGCATGGCCGCTTTAACTCTTTTGCGAACCGGGTCAGTTTCCGATTCATAATATTTGCGCGAAATCTCCATGCGCCAGCCGGGCGAGTTAATGCCTTGCTCTGTGTGGTGGAATACACGACGCTGCAATGAAAAAATCAGCGCCCGTTTTTCGGCCATGGTATTCGGCGGTGGAGCGTAATAACGAATCCAGTAACCATCGGTATAGATACAAATCTTACCATTATGTTCTCTGATGCAACCGTCATCCGGCTGGTTTGCTGGCTTCGGTGTCAGCTCAGCGGCTTCGTCGGATACGGCGTTGGCAGAGTCATTCATTGGATAAAATTCGGGGCGCGGTAGTGTGAGTTTGCCCTGGGTGCAGCTAGTGTTGCTGCCCGACTCCCTGTGATTGAGCGCGGCGTTCCATCTCGCGCCGTTTCTTACAAAGCTTCTTACCTTCGCAAATATCGCAGGCGCCGCTCAAACCATCAATATCATTGAGCCCACCGCAGCTGCCTTTAATTTCCCGGTTGCTCAGAATAACGCCCAGCGACATGCCCAGCATGACCAGAATAAAGACAAAAAATGTAATTAAAAATACGTTCATAATCCCGAGCGGCATCGACTGCAATCGCACAGACCCTATAAGGCCGTACTTTAGTAACAGGCGTGTCCTGATGCAACCTAAATTATTGTTATTTCATTATTGTATACCGTGAGATTGTATACGTTGGGCAAAGCCGGGGGTCATAAATTCTTCATAACTGTCTGTGTTTGCTTGTCGAATGACCAGATAAACGGACAATTCGTGCTGTTTTGCAAAGCGCCGGGCTTTATCTTCGCCCATGGCCAATAAGGCGGTTGCCAGGGCGTCCGCCTCACTGGCCTGCTCGGCCAGCACACTGACCAACGCCAGTCTGTGCAACACCGGCGAGGCGGTCAATGGATCGATGGTGTGTGAAAATCGTTCACCGTCGATCTCGAGAAAGTTACGATAGTCACCCGACGTGGCGATGGCTAAACTATCTAATTCCACCACCTTGGCAATGCCGCCCAGCATTTCCGGGCGCTCAATTCCAACGCGCCAAAGCTGCCGGTCGATATTCACGCCGCGCGCTTTCAGTTCACCACCAATATCGATCAGGTAGTCGGTGACCCGCTGCTGAGCAAGCAATTTACTCAACTCATCGACTGCATACCCTTTCGCAATAGCCGACAGGTCTATGGTCACCCCGTCGATGGTCTTGCTCAGCTGGTCACCGTCGAGCTTTAAATGAGAGTAACCTACACTGGCCCGCAGTCCTTCTAACAACTCAGCCTCAGGACGCACGGTTATCGCGCCATCGGGGCCAAAGCCCCAGGCATTGACCAGCGCGGCAACGGTGATATCAAAATAGCCGCCGCTAAGCTTGGCAATGTCTTGAGCCTGACGCACGACATTTGCGGTATCGTCAGACAGCGTGACGGGCTGCCCCGCGGCGGCTCGATTAAAGCGGCTCACCTCTGAGTCATCGATGTAGGTCGACATGCGCTGCTCAATTTGCTGCAGTCGATTAGTCAAAAGATCCAGCAATGGCTGCGGTTCGCGTTCAGCCGGCAGGATTACCGTGATTCTGAAATCAGTGCCCATGGTGGGGCCACTGAAATTTACCGATACAGTGTCGGCCGGTCGGCCACAAGCACTAAGCACACACGCCGTCACCAGGCACATTAGGGCCCGCACAACAAAAAACAGCGAGCCAGGCCCGCTGTTTTTTAACTGAGAATGTAATCCAGCACTAGCCACCGAAATCATCCAGCATAATATTCTCGTCCTCGACACCCAGATCATGCAGCATATTAATCACCGCCTGGTTCATCATCGGCGGGCCGCACATATAAAACTCGCAATCTTCCGGTGCCGGATGGTCCTGCAAATAGTTTTTAAACAATACGTTATGAATAAAGCCTGTGTCGCCTGTCCAATTATCTTCGTCCTGCGGGTCAGACAGTGCCACATGCCATTCAAAATTATCGTGCTCTGCGGCCAGGCGATCAAAATCTTCAACATAGAACATCTCGCGCAGACTGCGGGCACCGTACCAGAACGTCATTTTACGGTCCGTTTTAATGCGCTCCAATTGATCAAAAATATGCGAGCGCATCGGCGCCATGCCAGCTCCACCACCGACAAACACCATTTCTGCATCGGTTTCTTTGGCGAAGAACTCACCGAAGGGCCCGGAAATTGTAACTTCGTCGCCAGCCTGTAAATTAAAAATGTAAGACGACATCTGACCTGGTGGCAAGCCTTCTGTGCGCGGTGGCGGCGATGCGATGCGTACGTTCAGCATAATGATGCCGTGCTCTAAGGGGTAGTTGGCCATTGAGTAGGCGCGCACCACCGTCTCATTGACAATCGATTCATACTGCCAGATATTGAAATGATCCCAATCCGGTTTGTATTCGTCCTGCACTACGAAATCAGTGTATTTAACCTTGTGTGGCGGGCACTCAATCTGGATATAACCGCCGGCCCGGAAGTCCACATTCTCGCCTTCCGGCAACTCCAATACCAACTCTTTGATAAACGTGGCCACGTTTTCGTTGGAGCGTACCTTGCAGCGCCATTTTTTAACGCCAAAGACTTCTTCCGGTACTTCAATTTCCATGTCCTGCTTGACGGTAACCTGGCAGGATAAGCGGTCGCCCTGTTTGGCTTCGCGTTTGGTGATGTGCGTTTCTTCGGTGGGCAAAATCGATCCGCCACCCTCATGAATTTTAACGCGACACTGAGCACAGGTGCCGCCACCGCCGCAGGCCGATGAGACAAACAATTGGTTGTCCCCGAGCGCGCCCAACAGCTTGCCGCCAGCCGGCACTTCAATTTCTTTCTCACCGTTGATCAAAATTTTGACATTGCCGCTGGCCACCAGACGACTTTTGGCAAACAAAATAATCGCCACCAGCATCAGCACGATGGCGGTAAACAATCCAACACCTAATCCGATTTCTAACATATGAGTTTTTTAGCGCTGCTAATTTGATTGAATGATAAGCCAATCATTTAAAGTTGGATTCCCGAGAACGCTAGAAATCCCAGCGCCATCAGCCCCACGGTAATAAACGTGATGCCTAACCCTTCCAGACCATCCGGCACATCACTGTATTTAAGTTTTTCGCGAATCCCAGCCAACGCCACAATCGCCAGGGCCCAGCCCACACCACTACTGGCGCCATACACTACGCTTTGCGTGAAGGTGTAATCGCGCTCAACCATGAATAAGGAGGCGCCCAGAATTGCGCAATTCACCGTAATCAAGGGTAGAAAAATACCCAGCGCGTTGTACAGTGCCGGCACAAAGCGATCCAGAAACATTTCCAGTATCTGTACCAATGCGGCAATCACACCGATGTAGGAAATCAGCCCGAGGAAGCTCAAGTCGACATTCGGCAAACCAGCCCAGGCCAAAGCGCCTTCCTGCAGCACATTTTGGTAGATGAGATTGTTCACCGGCACCGTAATGGTCAACACCACAAACACCGCAAAGCCGAGCCCCAAAGCGGTTTTAATCTTTTTGGAAACCGCCAGGAAGGTGCACATCCCCAAAAAGAAGGACAGCGCCAAATTTTCAATAAAGACCGCTTTAACGGCCAGACTGACTAAATCCATTAGTGCGCTCCTCCATGGCTGCCGGCGGGAACCTGATGGGCATTTTGCATCTCAAAATCCGGCTGTTCAACTTGCTCAGGGTAGAGCGCACGAATCACCCAGATGGCCAGACCAATAATAATAAAGGCACTGGGCGCCAGCAGCATCAGGCCGTTTGGCTGATACCAGCCACCTTCGGAGACCGGTTGCAATATGGTGTAACCAAGCAACGTACCTGAACCAAACAGCTCGCGCACAGTGGCAACAACAATCAAAATCAGACTGTAGCCAAGACCATTGCCAATGCCATCCAGGAACGAGTTCCAAGGGCCATTTTTCATGGCGTAGGCTTCTGCCCTACCCATGACAATGCAATTGGTAATGATCAAGCCGACAAATACCGCCAGCGTTTTGCTGGTTTCATAAGCGTAAGCCTTCAATACCTGGTCCACCACAATCACCAGCGAGGCAATAATGGTCATCTGCACGATGATACGAATGCTCGATGGAATGTGATTACGAATCAGACTGATTGACAGATTTGAGAATGCAGTCACGGCGGTTAATGCCAGACACATAATCAGGGCCACACTTAATTGCGTGGTCACCGCCAGCGCCGAACAAATACCCAGAATCTGCAGTGCAATCGGGTTATTGGAAACCAGCGGTTCAATAATTGCTTTTTTTGCTTCGCTCGCCATGATTAACCTCGTGTTTGAGCTTGCGCTGTGTAAGCTTCAGCAGCACCATTCGCCGCCATTTGCCCGCTTCGCACTCGCTGCAAATAGGGGCCGAAACCATTTTCCCCCATCCAGAATTGCACCATATTACTAACGCCGTTACTGGTTAAGGTGGCACCGGCCAGACCATCAATTTTATGCTGGGCTTGCGGCGTGTTGGAATCGACTGCGCCTTTAATGACCTGCAGCGCTAATTCACCCTGCTGATCCAGCAGTTTCTTACCATCCCAAATTGCCTGCCAGCGGGGATTCTCGATTTCTCCGCCCAGCCCCGGTGTTTCTTTGTGTTCATAAAAGGTAATCCCGGCCACCGTGTTGGCGTCGGCTTCCAGAGCCACAAAGCCGTACAGGGTAGACCACAGACCATAGCCTTTCACTGGCAGAATGTATTTGCTGACCTGCTCACCATCCCGCACCAGATACACGTTGGCGTATTTTGCGCGGGCACCAATCTGAGCGACATCTTGCTCCTTGCTGAGCTCCACACGATACTGCGGGTCATTGGCCGCCTTACGCTGGTCATAACTAATGGGGTCGACCGCCTCAGTGTAGTTACCGGTTTCCATATCCACCACCCGGGTTTCAATTTGTTGAAACAGGGTATCTACATCAGCATCACCGTAAATTCCGGCCACCGCGAGTATGTTCTTTTTCTTATCCAGCAGGCTGTTGGCCACTTGCATCGGTTTCAGCACCGTCGCCGCAGTAGATACCACCACCGAACAAACCAGGCACAGTAATACCGCGACGCCCAGTGTTTTAATCATATTGTCGTTGGGCAGATTGAGAAAGCCGCCCTGTCGGGCTGCTCCAGAGCCGCCCCAGCTTCGGCGTTTAAGCTTTTGCATATCGTTTCCCCCGTCGTTTGATGTTGGCCTGCATCACAAACCAGTCAATCAATGGTGCGAATAAATTAGCGAATAAAATAGCCAGCATAATGCCTTCCGGAAAAGCCGGGTTAACGACCCGAATCAACACCGTCATCAAACCGATTAACACACCAAAGTAAAAACGGCCCCAGTCGGTCATCGCGGCACTGACCGGATCAGTGGCCATGTACACCATACCAAAGGCTAAACCGCCTATTACAAAGTGCCACTGCGGCGTGATCGTGAACATCGCATTGGTATCAGAGCCGACCGCATTGAACAGCAAGCTGGTGGCGACTACGCCGGTCGCCACACCCACCATGATGCGCCACGAGGCGACACCGGTGTACAACAAAAAGGCCGCGCCGATGGCAATCGCAATCAACGAGGTTTCGCCGATTGAGCCTGCAATGTAGCCAGTCAATGATTGTTGAATAGTAAAACCGGCCTCCTGCAACGCCTGCACGCCCCCGCTGGCGGCCACGCTCAGCGCTGTGGGGCTGGAATAGCCATCTACTGCTACCCAGACTGCATCACCGGACAGTTGCGCCGGATAGGCGAAATACAGAAAGGCCCTGGCGGTCAGCGCCGGATTCAGAAAGTTCTTGCCGGTACCCCCGAACACCTCTTTACCAATCACGATACCGAAACTAATGCCCAGAGCGGCCTGCCACAGTGGCAACGACGCGGGCACAATCAAGCTAAACAAGATAGAGGTTACAAAAAAGCCTTCGTTTATTTCGTGCCCACGCACGCTGGCGAACAGCACCTCCCAGAAACCACCAACAATGAACACCACCGCGTAGATGGGGAACCAGTACCAGAAACCATGCCAGAAATTATCCCAGACGCTGGTCGGGTCAACACCTATGCCGAACAGCGCCAACATGTCACCACGCCAGCCCATAACTTCGGTCACGCCCATGCTCTGCATAACCAGATTGGCTTGCAGGCCGACGTTGTAGCAGCCCACCAACACACAGGGCATGGCCGCCAGCCACACATAAATCATCACCCGCTTCAGGTCGATGCCGTCCCGAACGTGGTTGCGGCCGCGATTTACATCGGCCGGTGAATAAAAGATGGTGTCGATGGCTTCGTACAGCGGATACCACTTGGCGTATTTAGCGCCCTCTGCAACATGTGGATAAATACTGTCCAGAGTTCGTCGTAAAAATGACATTAGCCTTCCCTCTCAATCTGCGTCAGGGTGGAGCGCAATACCGGCCCAAAATCATGTTTACCCGGGTCGACAAAGGAACACAATGCCAGGTCCTCTTCCACCAGCTCCAGACAGCCCAGTTCCTGCGCTGAATCTGTGTCTTTCACCAAAATCGACTTGATCAGCGGTGTTGGCAATATATCCAACGGCATCACCCGCTCAAACACACCAATTGGCACAATGGCCCGCGGGCTACCGTTCTGCGAGGTGGTGATGCGAAATGACTTGGGCTTAAACAAGCTGGAGATAAACACGTTAAGCGCAGAAAATTTTTGCCGGCCCGGCGCAATCCAACCCATAAATTCGCGTTCATGGTTTTCTTCAATCACCGACACCTGATTATCGTAACGGCCCAGATATGCCGCGTGCCCTTCAGCATGATGGCCATTAAACACCGAGCCGCTGATTACCCGTTTGTGCCCCTCGGTTACGCGGCCATTTAAAATATCTTCAATACTGGCACCCAAACGCGCCTCAAACACTCGGGGTGAATTCACATATGGACCACCGGCGGCGACAAAACGCGCGTTGTTAAGCTTACCGGTGGTAAATAACTGCCCGATGGCAACCACGTCCTGATAGCCCACCGACCAGACGGTCTTATGTGCATTGACCGGGTCAATAAAATGGATATGGGTACTGCTGAGGCCGGCCGGATGAGGTCCCTCGAAGCGCGCAATTCGTGCGGCAGTGGCGCTAACATCGGGTAAGGTTGCGCCTTTGGCCTGGCACAGGTACACCGGCACACCCAGCTTATCGAGCACCGCCACACCGGCAGCGAAGGCGTTAGGGTTCTCATTGATAATGAGTTGCGGGTCAACGGCCAGCGGATTGCTATCCATGGCGTTGATAAATATGGAGTTCGGCGAGGAATCAACGGCCGGCACCTTACCGTAGGGCCGGGTACGAAATGCCACCCAAAGACCGGATCGTTGCAGGGTGTTGCGTACCTGTTCTGCGTTCAATACAGCCAACTCACCTGGCATATCAGCAGCGAAATCTTCCGCCTCATCTCCTTCGATATTTATCACGACCGAAATCAATGCCCGCCTTACACCCCGATTGATTTGACTGACGGTGCCCGCCGCTGGTGAACATACAATCACGCCGGGGTTTTTCTTATCTTCAAAAAGCGGAGTGCCTTCTTTGACCCGATCGCCCTGCTGTACCAGCATGGTTGGCTTCAAGCCCACATAATCGGCACCCAATACCGCTGCGCTATTGATTTCTCCCGCAGACTCGATCCGCTGATCGGGTCGACCCCGCAGGGGCAACTCCAGTCCTTTATTGATTTTGTAAAGCAAAGGTAACCTCTACTGCATTTAATATAGGTGGCGATTTCGCCGGGGTGACAACTTTATTCAGGCTTGCCGCGCTAAGCTGCGCCAGCTCGCCCATGCCTGTTTCAGCGGCCGCATTATACCGCGTCAAACTGGCCGGGCAAGGTAAACCGAGCCCGAATTGGCCGCCAATTATAGAGCAAAGCTGCGACGATTTCGTGAGCACGCTCTCAGGCGGCTATGATAAGCTTTTAGCCAGCTCAAAAGTACTGTAATTCAAGCGATGAAGCCGGTTTCCGAAGGTAGCCGGCATCGATCCATAAAAGCGCACGCGTAACGGCGGGAGAAACCTATGAATTTCGAAAAAGTAGTATTTGCTTTCTTTATTATTCTGGCGTTGTCGCTGAACTTCGGATTTTTCATCGGTGATATGGAGAATCCAGCGCATCATGACCCACACGAACTGTTTGCAGCACTGGTGGTCAGCCTGATTTGCACTATTCTGAAATTCGGTGACCGCACCCATTTTGGCTCCACAGTATTGGCTACCAGCCTAGTGGCCCTGTTGCAATTAATAGCCGCTGCAATCGTATGGTATTTTGCCAGTCGCAGTGGCGCCGGCGTGGATGCCGCCGAAATGGCGCGCATCACATCGATGGCGGGCGGCGCTTTGGTCGCTAATCTCTTGTCAGTCATCCTGCTGGTAATCGAAACCAGCCAGATTCGAAAATAAAACCAGCCTCGATAATGGCAAGAACACAGCCCAGCTAAGCTGATATGTCGGATATTTTCTTTCTGGTTTTACGGCGCCTGCGGGCGCCTCTCATTCTTCTGGTCACCGTGTATGCGATCGCGACATTGGGGATGACGCTGATTCCCGGCGTAACGCCCGACGGTGAGCCCTATCGCATGAACTTTTTTCATGCCTTTTACTTTGTCAGCTTTATGGGCACCACCATAGGTTTTGGCGAGATACCCTACCCGTTTACCGATGCCCAACGAGCCTGGGTGACAGTGTTTATATACTTGTCGGTTATCAGCTGGTTATATGCCATCGGTACACTACTAAGCTTATTGCAGGACACCACCTTTCGTCATGCCATCGCCCAACGCACCTTTCGGCTTAGTATTAATCGCATAGACCGGCCCTTTTATATCATCTGTGGCTATGGTGAGACGGGTATGTTGGTAAACCGTGGTCTCACCAGCCTCGGCTTGCAAACCGTGATTATCGATTACAACCCGGAACGAACCAGTTCACTGGAGCTGGAAAACCTGCCGGTGATGCCGATCACCCTGAACGCGGATACCACGGAACCCCAGAATCTTGTGGCGGCGGGCATTAATCATCCCAGGTGTTGTGGCGTTTTAGCCCTTACCGAAAAAGATCACACCAACTTGCAGATCGCGGTCAGTGCCAAACTGATGAGCAATCGGGTACCGGTGATCTGCCGCTCTGAAATCGAAGATGAGGCCGAAAATATGGCGTCATTCGGTACCAATCACATCATCAACCCCTATCGCACCTTTGCTCGGCGACTCAGTCTGCTGGTTCATAAACCGGCGCTCCATAAAGTACATAATTGGTTTTTAAATCAACATAGCCGCGAGCATCAAAGCGAGCGGGAACTGCCTAAAGGGCGCTGGATTATCTGCGGCTACGGCCGACTGGGGCGCGCCATCCATGAGCAGTTAGGCCGCGACGGCATCGAAATGGTGCTGGTGGACCCTAACCCCGATAAGCATGATGCCAGCGAACCGATTATTGAGGGGCGCGGCACTGAGGCTGACACCCTGCAGGAGGCCGGCATTAGCGAGGCCAGCGTTATCATCGCTTCCAGCAAGGATGACGCCAATAATTTGTCCATTCTTATAACCGCTCGGCAGTTAAACCCCGACATTTACACTATAGGGCGGGTCAGCAAAGAAGCCAACCAGCCGCTTTTTGTCCGCACTGGCTGCGATTACATAATGCGGCGCAGCCAAGTAGTGGCCAACGAGTCTTTGACCATTATTTCGCGCCCGCTGGTGAGTCGGTTCCTGCGGCTCTCGAACAGCATCAGCACCGAAGAAACAGAACATCTTATCGAGCGCATCGAAAACCTGACCCGTCACCACAGCCCAATCACCACCCGGGTCACCCTGAACCGCGATGACGCACCGGCGCTGTCGCGCCATCTGCACCTGGGTGGCTCTCTAACCGTGGGGCAAGTCAGCCAGCACCCATTTTTTCCACGCGGCGACGGCATCGTCTTGCTGATACAGCGCGGCAATGACTCGACACTGCTGCCCGATGACGACACCCATCTGGAAGAGCATGATGACGTGCTGTTCTGCGGCAAACGTAACAAATTATTGTTAGTCCAGCATCTGCGCGATAATCACGAATTGGTGGACAGCCTGATAAATCAAAACCCGCACCAGATTCCCCTGCTGCGCTGGTGGCGACGACGGCACAACGCACTGGCCGACGGCATCAGTGACTAGACTCGCCAGTAAGAAACTGCGCCGATCATTTCGCAATTTTAATAAAAAACAATTACTCAAAATTAAGAGAACTTATGCAACAACTGGAACAACTGTTTGAACAGCTGAACAAGATTATTCTGGGCAATGCCTTCGCCACCAAGTTGGCCGTGGTATGCCTATTGGCCAGGGGTCATCTGTTAATCGAAGACATACCCGGGGTTGGTAAAACCACGCTATCGCACGCGCTGGCGGATTTGTTTGGTCTGCCATTTAAACGGGTGCAATTCACTAGCGATCTGCTACCCACCGACATTATTGGCATGAGTATCTTTGATATGGAATCGAAAAAATTTCATTTCAAGCGCGGCCCGGTGTTTACCTCAATCCTGCTGGCCGACGAAATCAACCGCGCCACCCCAAAAACACAAAGCTCGTTATTACAGGCGATGGAAGAACAGCAGGTGTCCGTGGAAGGCACGCAAGTTGATCTGCCTGATCCGTTCTTTGTGATCGCTACGCAAAACCCGCTGGAGCAATCCGGTACCTTTCCGCTGCCGGAGTCGCAGTTGGACCGCTTTTTAATGCGCCTCTCGCTGGGCTATCCCGATGCCGGCTTTGAGCGGCAACTGTTAAAACAAAATGGGGCCCTGAAAACATCATCCCGAAGTGCGATTTTCTCCCCTGGCCAAGTTACCAAGCTGATTGAACAGGTGGATCAGGTGCATGTTAGTGATGCTCTGATTGAGTACCTGCACCAACTGGTGGTGGCAACGCGTTCCAGCGAGCGATTTGTGACTGGCTTGTCGCCACGCGCGGGTCTGCAATGGATGCAGGCAGCTAAGGCGTTGGCGTTTATCGAAAATCGCGACGCCGTATTGCCGGAAGACATCCAGTGCCTGGCCGAACACACCGCGGCGCACCGTCTGCATTGTAGCGACGGAGCCGATTCCGCTTTGGAACTGCAGCGCATAGTGCAGCAGGTAGAAGTGCTCTAGAGACTCAGCAGCATACCGCACAAGCCCCCATGTCAGCGTTCACCATCGGTCGTCGCCAGCTATACATCCTCCCCACCCGGGTAGGCTGGTACTTTACGCTGATCTTGATTGCGCTGTTTGCCATCGCAGTAAAGTTCGATAATCAGGCGGCATTTATGATGCTGTTCATCCTCGCCTCCGTTGGGGTGATGGCGATGATCTATACACACAACAACGTCATTGGACTGGAACTGGAAGCTCAGCCCGCGAACAGTATATTTCTCGGCGAAACGGCCTGCTTTCCAGTCACGGTGGCCAATGACAGCGAAGGTGAACGACACGCAGTCTGGTTGCTGTGTGATGAATTTCATAAGCTGCTGGCGTTTGAGCCCGGGCAACGCATCGCCTGCACCATAAAATTGCCGACCCATAAGCGCGGCTATCAAGCCTGCCCACCGATAAACCTGAGTTCGCAGTTTCCGATCGGTATTTTTTTCTGCTGGACCAAACGATTTGAGTCCGGGCAACGCTGCCTGGTCTATCCGCGGCCGCTGGATCTGATGCCGTTACCTGAATCCAGCAGCAGTGGCTCCAAGCAGCGTGCCGATGCCCGTGTTCGTGTCGGAGCAGAAGATTATGCCGGCATGAAAGCCTATCAGGCGGGTGATCGATTACGCGACATCCACTGGCCATCGCTGGCCAAAACCCACAAACTGGTTAGCATCCAGTATCAGGATGAAGCAGGCAGCGCATTGTCGATAAGCTGGTTTGATATCGTCAATCATGTCGACACCGAAGAGCGACTCAGTCAGTTATGCCACTGGGTTCAGCAAGCGGAACAAAGCGGCGTACTGTACCAACTGGAAATGCCTGGCCATAGTACTGACTACGGTTCCGGCACTAATCATTACCATCGCTGCCTCAAGGTGTTGGCCTTATGGGGTAATGAGCAGAGTAGTGACAGCGTCATGACCGGCGGAGCTCAGAATAGCGTTGATGAGGAACAGCACGCGTGATCCGCAGAATCGCAAAGTTTTTTAATATCGGTCTGCCGCCGATGCCGACACCACCGCCGCCGCATAAGCTCAGTCGTGCCATTCTGTTGCAAATTGCCGCGCTGGTTTTAATTGCAATGTTGACGCACTTTCTGATTGCCCTGCCCAGCGTGGCAGCCTATGCGCTGTTTATCTGCGTGTTCAAGATCATCCTGATCCTGCTGGGCAAACAGACGCCGCACAAACTTGTTATGCTGTTGCTAACCCTGTTCAGTTTTGCATTGGTGCTGGTGGTCTATGGCGGCTGGAATGGCCAACGGGCCGGCATCAGCTTTATCGCACTGTTAACCTCTCTGAAATTTCTGGAGTCTCGTGCCCTGCGGGACTATTACCTGGTGTGCCTGCTGTTGTACTTTCTGGCGGCCTGCAGCTTTTTATTTTCCGCGTCGATCTTCAACATTATGATGGTGGTGTTATTTACCCTGGGGGTCACCATCGCCATGGTGCGCATCACTAACCCTAACCCAACCCCTCTGAAGTTGGGGCTATTTGGCGCCAGCGGCATTGTCGCTAAAGCCATACCTTTAGCGGTCATCCTGTTTCTGTTCTTTCCGCGTATTCAGGGGAGTTTCGGATTTCTGCCGTCACAAGAATCCAGCGACGGCTTCGAGCTGAGTAACTCCTTGGTGGCGGGCGATTTTGCCAGCGCTGCGTTCAATACTTCCCCCGCCTTCCGGGTGAAATTCGAAGGGCCACCGCCGGCCAACCGGAATTTGTATTGGCGCGCCAAGGTCATGCCCTATGAATCCCGCTTCAATTGGCGGGTTGCGCCACCGGGTCTAAGGGATATGCAGACTTCGCGACGCATGCATCAGCAAGCCAAACTTACACGCGGCCGTTATCGCTACGAAATTCTGCACGAACAAACCAGCGATATATTTTTGCCATTTCTTGATTATGTGGTCGGGTACTCCGAAGGTCAGGTATTGGCCGATTATTCAGTGTTTATCCGCCAGGCCAAAAACTCAGACTTCAGCTATCAGGGTGCATCCAGCCTGCGACCGAACCTGCCATCTGCCGCACCAGATATGGAACTTCTGCTGCGCACCACTCTGCAGCCAACTGCGCGCACCCAGAGCCTGCTGAATGAATGGCGTCGCACTGCGCCGACCGCCCGGCAACGCGTACAACTGGTGCTGAACCATTTTCGGCAGAATGATTTTCGCTATACCTTACAACCACCGGGCCTGGGTGCGCGACCACTGGACGAATTCATGTTCGAAACCCGTGCGGGTTATTGTGAGCATTACGCCAGTGCCTTTACTATCCTGATGCGGTGGCTGGATGTGCCGGCGCGGATAGTTACCGGTTATCAGGGCGGCGAACTCAACAGTGTTGGGGACTATATTCAGGTCAAATACTCAGACGCCCATGCCTGGAGCGAAGTTTTAATCGACGACCGATGGGTACGGGTTGATCCGACCGCAGCGGTCAGCCCCGATCGCATTGAGGTGGGCATGGATGCAATGCTGGCACTGTGGGATGGCAGCGAATTCACCAGCGATCGCGGCCGCGCACTGGCCGACTTTCTCAATCCGGGCGGGCTTAAGCGGATGTATCGCAGTCTCGGCCAGAGCTGGGATAACCTGGGTTATCAATGGAACAAGTGGATTGTGAATTACAATCACGAGACGCAAAAACGCTTACTGGAAAATCTGGGGCTGGATTCACACAACAGTGTGTACACACTGGTTGGTATCTTATTTGCCGGCAGCGGCCTGTTAATTTTGCTGTATTTCTGGCAACTGGTGCCCAAGCCCACCGAACTCAGCGATGCACAAAAAACCTATCTCAAGTTCATTCAACGCTTTAAGCGATTCGATTTAACAAAACAACGCGCCGACACGCCCAACCAGTTTGCCGACCGAGCGATGAAAATGTTCCCACAGCAACAGACCGAAATTGAGCGAATTACCCGTGAATACGTTGATCTGCGCTATGCGAAATCCCGTGGCTCACTTTCCACATTCAAACAACTGGTAAAACAGTTTAAACTGGGGCCACCAACCCCTTCTAATTGAGCAGCCATGCAACAACTTTATAACAACATCTACGTGTCCGGACAGATAAACCCTCAAGACTTCCCTGCCCTGCAGGAAGCCGGCATCAAGGTCATCATCAACAACCGGCCGGACGGCGAAGAGCCGGGCCAACTGGATTCCGCTGCTGCTGCGGAACTGGCGCAACAACATGGCATGCAATACCACTATTTGCCGATGGCCAATGGTCAGCCATTGCCAGACAATCTGGTGGCGGACTTCAAAGCGGTTGTTGATTCTGGCGACGATAAAGTTCTTGCACACTGCCGCAGTGGCATGCGGTCATCGGTGTTGTGGGCGCTGGGGCAAGTGGCCGAAGGCCAGGTCACGGTCGACGAGGCAATCGAAGCCGGTCAAGGCGCGGGTATACCCCTACATAATGCACGCCCCATGTTGGAAGCCGCGCGCTAAGGCGCTAACAATCCAATTCCATCTGCGAGCTCAGCCAGCACGTGAACCGGTTTGAATAAAACCACGCTGCGCCGCGAGGGCATAGTCAGCCGCCCTATCGGGCGTGAGCTGGTAAAACTCACCTTACCCATGCTGTATGCCCTGGTCGCGATCATGGGTTTGGGGCTGGTCGACAGTTTTTTCATCAGCTTTCTGGGCACCCCACAACTGGCGGCCATCGGATTTATCATCCCGATCACCTCGACCATTAACAGCCTCGGGCTGGGGATGGGTATGGCGGTGTCATCGCTGAATTCAAAGCTGATTGGTGCCCAACGCATGGATGAGGCGGCGCGACTTATAACCGATGGGTTCTATCTGACCGCGCTTATTGCACTGCTCGCGAATGCCGCCCTGTTCTGGCAGTTGGATACGGTGTTTTCGTTAATGGGTGCCAGTATCGCGACGCGCGACTTTATTGACGCCTATATGCACATCTGGATCGTGGCAGGGCCGCTGGCCATGTTGACCATGGTGGCGGCCAGCACCTTTCGCTCACTGGGTGACACCCATACCTCGGCGAAGATTACTATTTCCATGACCGTCTGCAATATGCTGCTCGACCCACTGCTGATATTCGGTCTGGGCCCGATTCCTGCCATGGGCATGCAGGGCGCAGCCTTAGCCACGGTGTTGGCCATCACCCTGGGCTGCAGCATCGGCATGTATCAGTTGGCCTTTGTCGAACGGCTGCTGTTGAGGGCCGTGCCCCTGTGGCGCGACTTCAAGCACAATCTCGCGGCCCTGATGGAAATTGCCACACCGGCGGTGCTGGCCAATGCCATCATTCCATTAACGGCAGCGGTGCTGACTCGGCTGGTGGCGGAATTCGGTACCGACGCGGTGGCTGGCTTTGGCGTTGGTGCGCGGATTGAAGCCTTCAGTCTGCTAATTGTCTACGCCCTGTCCTCAACCCTGCCCATGTTTATCGGGCAAAACCTCGGCGCACAAAAACCCGAACGGGTCCGCGCCGCCATCGACATCGCATTTCGCTTTGTGTTGCTTCTGCAACTGGCTATCTATGTGGTGTTAGCGCTGGGCGGGCCGGTGATTGCAGGCTGGTTTTCAGATTCGCCGGCGGTGCAACAAACCATTATCCAGTTTCTCTGGATTGTGCCATTAAGCAATGGGCTTACCGGAGTGGTGGTGCTGATCAATGTCGCAGTTAATGTGCTGGGCCGCCCCAAGCTGGCGCTGTATATCAACATCGCACGACTGTGTGTGTTTTATGTACCCATGGCATGGATTGGTGGGCAACTGGGTGGCCTGATGGGCCTCTATATCGGTATCGCGGCCGGCAATTGTGCGGCCTGGTTGCTGGCGATTACGCTTTTAAAACGCACGCTTAAACAGGTGGGTGTGCCGGCCAATTAAGCCATACACAGGGGTGACACAGGGGTGTCAGCTGGAACGCTCCAGCAACATTGTGTCGCCATAGGAAAAGAAGCGATAGCCACTGTCGATGGCATGCTGGTAGGCATCAAGAATCGCCTCGCGGCCGCTAAATGCCGCCACCAGCATTAAAAGAGTCGATTGCGGCAGGTGAAAATTAGTCTGCAATAAATCCACCACCTGAAATTGATAGCCGGGGTATATAAATATATCCGTGTCACCGGAGAATGGCTGTAGTTGCCCCGCCATGCTGCGCGCCGCTGCGGTTTCCAGACTACGCACCACGGTCGTGCCGGCCGCACAAACGCGGCCGCCGCGTGCCTGCGTTGCCGCTATCGCCCCGCATACCTGCGCTGAGACCACTGCGTACTCCGAGTGCATTTGATGCTCCTCGAGGGACGCAACGCGTACTGGTTGATAGGTGCCGGCCCCCACATGCAGTGTGACAGTTTCAATTTGCACGGCCCTGGCCCGCAAATCATCTAACAACTCATCACTGTAGTGCAGGCCTGCTGTAGGCGCTGCCACGGCGCCCTGCTGCGCCGCATACACGGTTTGATAGCGGTCCTGATCAGCCGCTTCATCCTGGCGCTCAATATAGGGCGGTAGGGGCATATGGCCGAACTGCTCAAACCACTCAACCAACCCGCCGCGACCGTGGCGCAGCAATTCGAAAAAGCTCCCGCGCCGGCCCAGCACTTCTACCCGGCTGTCATCATCGCCATCAACCAACAGAGTTTGCCCGCGTTTAGGCGAGCGGCTGGCCCTGATTTGCGCAATAAATTTATGCTCATCAATGATTCGCTCCAGCAAAACCTCCAGCCGGCCACCACTTTCTTTATGGCCGAATAAACGCGCCGGAATCACCCGAGTATCATTTAGCACCAGCAAATCGCCGCTCTGCAACAGTTGCGCCAGGTCTTCGAACTGCCGGTCATGCACCTGGCCCTGGGCGGTTAAATGCAAAAGTCGGCTCTGACCCCTTTTTTGTGAGGGATATTGGGCGATTAATTCCTCTGGCAGCTGGTAATCAAAGTCGCTGACTTGCATAACCAATCCCGCCTCAGGCGGTTGCGGGTTTGGTTGTTGCGGCGCGCACCAAGGGCAACAGTGCGAGTGACAGCAGGCTCAAGGTCAGTAACATGGTGGTTGACCAGGCCGGTATTTGCCACAGCGCCAGCGATGTCAGTAGCAAACCATGTTTTACCAGCTCAAAGGCCCGCGCATGCGTAACGCCCTGCATCAGCGCGCCAGTGCCATAACTGGCAGCGAACAGAAACACGACAATCCAGGCTTGCTGGGTTGCGGGTATAGACTCTAACTGCAACATCATAGTAAGCATCAGTACCGACAGGATGATGTATTGCAGCAAGGCATACCCGCCACTGATGACACTCAGTTGCGTATCAAATTTCTGAAAATGATCGAGATCTGTTTTCTGCAAGGGGTAGCGCTCCACCACATCCGGCGGCCGCCAGCCGGTGCGCCGAAACCACAGGGTGAATTTGTGGCCCCAGTTGCGGGTGTGTAAACAATCCTGCCACAGTTGATGATAGAACTGCAGATTGGCCCACAATGGGTTCCAACTATTGAGTGCGCCGCGGATACCAAATATGGGTGGGTCATCATCCAGTTCTTCCTGAAACGAACCGAACAGGCGATCCCACAGGATAAACACGCCGCCGTAATTGCGATCCACGTACACCGGGTTCTGACCATGGTGCACACGATGGTTTGAGGGGCTGACGAACACCCGGTCAAACCAGCCCAGTTTATCAATATGCTGGGTATGCACCCAGAACTGGTACACCAGGTTTAATGCCCCCACGGTCAGCACCATCAGGGGCTCGAAACCCAGTACCGCCAACGGCAGATAAAATAACGCGCTCAGAAAGCTGGTGCTGGTTTGGCGCAGGGCCGTGCTTAAATTGTAGTCTTCGCTATTGTGGTGCACCACATGGGCTGCCCACAGCAGGTTCATCTCATGCCCCAGACGATGATTCCAGTAGTAACACAGGTCGTACAGAATAAAAGCCAACACCCATACCACCCAACCCTGGCCCAACTCGAACATCGCCAGATGTTGATATGCCCACAGGTAGAGCGTAAACGGTACCAGTAGCTTAACCGCACCATAAGCCTGATTTAATACGCCAGTCGTCAGACTGGTCAACGCGTCGTTAAGCCGGTAATAATCAGTACCACGCACCCGCTCCACCACCAACTCCAACGCAATCAGGGCGAAGAAAAATGGCACTGCCAGCAGAATGATATCCATGGGCCCGACTTAAATTAAACGTGCCACTCAGCCTGTCAAGGCCAGCCTAGCCATAGAATGTTTTGTCACTGGCGGCCAACTCCTTTAACAGCGGTGCGGGGGCAAAGCGCTTGCCGTGCTCGGCCTGCAGTGCCTCGAGTTTATCCACGACGGTAGCGAGGCCCAGGGTCTCCATATAACGAAACGGCCCACCCCTGAAGGGTGGAAAGCCCAGGCCAAAAATCGCGCCAATGTCGCCATCTCGAGCGCTGCGCAGAATGTCTTCGCCCAGACACCAGGCGGCCTCGTTCAGCATGGTCAACACCACCCGCTCAGCAATCACTTGCGAGGCCATCTCATTACTGCCGGGGTCGGAGACACCGATCAGGTTATAAATAGATTGGTCCACTTCCTTGCCCTTGGATTTGCCCTGATAGTCGTAGAAACCGCGGCCATTCTTTTTACCTTTGCGATCATCGCCGATCAGGGTTTCGATGCCTTCAATCAGGGGCACTCGCTCACCAAATGCCTCATGCAAGGTTTCAACAATGTGCGCGCCCACGTCGATACCGACCTCGTCCATCAACTTGATCGGCCCCACCGGAAAACCGAATTCTTCCAGCGCGTTATCCACCGCCTCAATCGCCACACCTTCCAGCACCAGGCGCACCGCTTCCATGTTGTAGGGCACTAAAATACGCGTGGTATAAAAACCTGGGCCATCATTCACCACGATGACGGTTTTGCCCTGCCGCTTACCCAGTTCTACCGCGGTGGCGGTCACCCAATCGGCCGTGGCACTGCCATTGATCACTTCCAGCAACGGCATTTTTTCAACCGGTGAAAAATAGTGCATACCGATCACACGTTCGGGATGCGCCGCACCCTTGGCAATATCGTCAATCGGTATCGCCGAAGTATTGGTCGCGAACACCGTCTCCACACCGCGCGCTACCTGCTCGATATCGCTGACCATCTGGCGCTTGAGTTCGAGGCTTTCAAACACGGCCTCGATAACCACTTCCGCATTACCAAAACCACTGTAATCCGTGCTGCCGGTCAGGCGCGACATGATCTGATCGCGGCGGTTAGCCGGCATGCGACGGCGCGCCACCTTCTTATCTAATAATTTGCCCACATAGCCTATGCCATTTGCCAGGCCCGCGGCACTGATGTCTTTGAGACGCACCCGCTTGGCAGCCTTCTCGATGGTCACCGCGCTAATGCCAGCGCCCATTAAGCCAGCCCCTAACACACCGACTTTATTAACCTCGCGCGGCTCGGCATCACTGTCGACCCCGCTGTCTTTTTTCAGGTCAGTGGTGGCAAAGAAAATATTCACTAATTGCTTGGACTCCGGCGACATCAACAGCTGCGCAAAATTGCGCGCTTCAATATCCAGCCCGGCCGGCAAATCAGTCGCCAAACCATCATCAACCGTCTCTAGGATCATCAGCGGCGCGGGGTAATGACCCTTGGTCATTTTCAAGGCCTTTTTGCGCGCCTGCGCAATAATCAGCTTACGCGCCGGGCCGACCATTATTTTGTGTTTGAGGCTGGGCTTGCGACGCGGCTTACCCTTAGGCACGTAGGTTTGCGCTACGTCGAGCAATACTTCCGGCGCCACAATCTGGTCCACCAGCCCCACACTTTTAGCGCGCTTGGCGGATAACTGGCGGCCGGTCAGCATCATGTCCAGTGCAGTGGGCAGGTCAATCAAGCGAGGGATGCGTTGCGTGCCGCCGCCACCGGGCAAAATACCCAATTGCACTTCGGGCACACCAATGCGAGTGCTGGCGGCGGTGGACGCCACCCGATAATCAAACGCCAGCGACAGCTCCAATCCGCCACCCAGACAAATACCATGAATGGCGGCTACTGTGACCAAAGGCATGTCGGCAATGCGCTGAGTCATGGCGTGCAAGCGTTTGGAGTTGGCCTCGGCCTGCTCCGCGGTTTTGATGCCCTGTAATAAATTAATATCAGCACCGGCCAGAAAGCAGTCGGGCTTGGCCGACGCAAATATCAGGCCACGTAGTTCTGGGTCGGCCTCTATGTCCGCCATGATGGTTTCGTACTCGTCCTGAATTTCGTTATTCAAAACGTTTTGCGCCTGGCCCACGTAATCCATGGTGATGGTGGCGATGCCGTCTTTCTTGTCTAAAGTAAAAGCTGTCATAGTTTTTGTGCTGTAAGTTCTTAAAGTGTCAGTGCTGGTTTGGGTTGGGCATCGGGCGCTATTCGCGCTCCACAATTAATGCCGCGCCCAAACCACCGGCCGCGCAGGCCGTAATTAGCCCAAGATTGCCATCGCAGCGTTTAAGGTCGTGCAACATTTGCGTGAGTTGACGGGTGCCAGTAGCCGCAAACGGATGGCCCAACGAGATGGAGCTGCCGGTAACATTGAACTTATCCCAGTTAATCTCGCCAATTGCGCTATCGCGATTAAGATACTCGCGCGCAAACTGCTCAGATTCAAAGGCCTGCGTGTTGGATAACACCTGCGCCGCAAAGGCTTCATGCATATCAATCAGGTCAATATCTGCCAGCGTTAAACCGGCCCGGTCCAGCGCTTTGGGTGTGGCGAAAGAAGGCCCCATCAGCATTTGCCAATTCGGGTCGATACCCACAAAGGCATAGCTGCGAATATAGCCAAGCGGCTCATAGCCTAACTCTTTGGCTTTCGATTCACTCATCATCAGCACCGCGCTGGCACCATCGGTAAGCGGCGAGCTGTTGGCTGCGGTTACCGAGCCGTTTTGGCGGTCAAACACCGGCTTCAGGCGCGCGTACTTTTCCAGCTGTGAATCTGCGCGTACCAGATTGTCGTTTGATACTGGCCGGTATTGCGGCCCCAGAATCGCATCCATCACCTGCTCACCAAACCAGCCCTCCTCCCAGGCCTTGGCCGCGTTCACATGGCTTTGATGCGCGATGCGGTCCTGGTCGGCACGCAGGATGCCATTCTCCTTGGCCATCTTCTCGGCCGCTTCACCCATGGTGTATTCACCGGAGGGGTCTTTGATGGCGGGCTGGCGCGGCATTAAATCACCAATGCCAACGCCTT
>JABDKW010000023.1 GCA_013002025.1 Gammaproteobacteria bacterium
TTGTCTTCAACCACGATGGCCTTGGCATTCACTTCGTTCAACACGTTCTGGCTGAACTGGGTTTGCAGGCTGGCAATCTCTGCATTCATGCCGCGCAGAGTTTCTTTTTGCGCTTCATCCAACAGCGCGCCAGCACGCACGAATTGCTTGTAGGTCTCTTCTACCAGGCGCAACGACTCCGCGTCATAACCGGCGTCGGCGCGCGTATCATGCAGCGCTTTAACGCGGCCGAATAATTTTTCGTTCAGGAAAATATTGTCGAAATGCGCCGACATTTTGGGCGCCAGTTCTGCGCGCAAGCTTTCGATCGTGTCGTTGGTGTCGGCCGAGGCCAGCGCGTAAAACACAATCGATACGCGGTTCAGCAATTGCCCGCTTTTTTCCAGCGGCACCATGGTGTTAGCAAAGGTCGCCGGGGTTGGGTCGTTGGCGATGGCGTCAATTTCCACCAGATGATCGCTCATGCCCTGCACAAAGGCCGGCGCGTAATGCGCGTTATCGATTTTGTCGAAGGCCGGCATCTGCATATACAGAGTGCTGGGGGCGGCAAAGGGATTATCCGGGGTCATGGCTTTAGCGCTTTCAAGTGCGCTGGCTGGGGTGGTGGGGGTGCTGGCGCAGCCGCTGATCAGCAGGGCCGCAGACAGATAAATTAAAGCAAGGGTTCGCATAATAGAACTCCATCATTATTTTTAGTGGCCGATAGTCTATCATTGAGTTATCCACTCGGTTAGCACCGCAGATCATTTTTTTCTGTGCGAAGCGGCCGCCATCTCAGGAATCATTATGGGTCTTATTAAAAAGTTCTTTCTTTTCATTGGCGTGCTGTTTATCGGCCTGATCGCCGCGCTGTTTATCACCATTGGCTATACCTCAGACTGCCCGGTGGACAGCGCCGCTGCCAGCGGTGACAACAGCATGCGCGCCATTCAATACCACTGCTATGGCGGGCCGGAAGTGTTGCGCTACACTCGCGTGCCAAAGCCCGAAATGGGCGCCGAAGACATTCTGGTTAACGTGAAAGCCGCGGGGGTAAATCCCTACGACTGGCATTTTATGCGTGGCTCGCCCTATGTCATGCGGCTGATGGCCGGTATCGGCGCCCCGACTGACACCGGGTTTGGCTCCGACTACGCCGGTGTGGTGACCGCCATTGGCGACGAGGTGACTAAATACGCCGTGGGCGACCGCATCTTTGGCGGCAGCAGCGGTGCGCTGGCCGAGTATGTGGTGCTAAACCAGAGTCGATCCATCGGCCGTATCCCCGACAATGTGTCTTTTGAACAGGCCGGTGCGGCGCCCATGGCCGGCATCACCGCGCTGCAGGCGCTGCGCGACAGCGGCGAGCTTAAAGCCGGCCAGTCGGTGTTGATTAACGGCGCATCCGGCGGCGTAGGCACCTTTGCGGTACAAATTGCCAAGGCCATGGGGGCCGAAGTCACCGGCGTGTGCAGCACCCGCAATGTCGACATGGTGATGTCGTTGGGCGCGGATTACGTGGTGAACTACAAGACCGATGACTTTGTTGAGGCCGATAAAAAGTACGACCTGATTATCGACAATGTCGGCAACCGTTCCATCTCCGAGCTGCGCAGTGTGTTAAAGCCGCAAGGCATTCTGGTGATGGTGGGCGGGCCCAGCGGCGATTGGTTGGGCCCGTTTAAAAACAATGTCATGGCCATGCTGACCGAGCCCTTTGTCGACCAGCAACTAAAGGGCTTTTTAGCGGTCTACAGTTCGGAAGATTTTGCTGCGCTGGCCGAATTGATGCAGCAGGGCAAGGTGAAGTCGGTGATCGATGTGCGCCACCCACTGAGTGACACGGCCGAGGCGATACGTTATTCAGAGAGCGGCCGGGCGCGCGGCAAGATTTTAATCACGCCGATCTAGCGTTTAGCTCTCTAGCATTCAACGACACTAACCGGCACTTCAATCACATTGAGTGCCAGTCCACCGCGCGCGGTCTCTTTGTATTTATCCTGCATGTCGCGGCCAGTGTCGCGCATGGTACGGATCACCTTATCCAGCGACACAAAATGCGAACCATCGCCGCGCAGCGCCATGCGGGCCGCATGGATGGCTTTAACCGACGCCATGGCGTTGCGTTCAATACAGGGCACTTGCACCAGGCCGCCAATCGGGTCACAGGTTAAACCGAGGTTATGTTCCATGGCGATTTCCGCGGCGTTTTCAACCTGCCCCGGCGTACCACCCATGACTTCGGCCAGGGCCCCGGCCGCCATCGAACAAGCCGACCCGACCTCACCCTGACAGCCCACCTCGGCGCCGCTGATGGAGGCATTCTCTTTATACAAAATACCGATCGCGGCGGCCGTCAGCAAAAAGCGAACAACGCCCTCATCATTCGCCTCAGGCACGAAACGAACATAGTAATGCAGCACCGCCGGGATAATACCGGCCGCGCCATTGGTCGGCGCGGTGACCACGCGGCCACCGGCGGCGTTCTCTTCATTCACCGCCAGCGCATACAGGGTCACCCAGTCCAGGATTGATAAGGGGTCGGATAAGTTCTCTTCGGGGCAGCCCAATAACTGCTGATGCAGTCGCCGCGCGCGCCGTTTTACATGCAAGCCGCCGGGCAGCTCGCCATCGGTCTGCAGGCCGGCCACCACACAGGCCTGCATTACCTCCCAGATACGCATCAGCTCGGAACGCGTTTCGGCCTCCGGCCGCCAGGTCGCCTCATTGGCCAGCATAATGTCTGAAATAGACAGCCCGTGTTCGGTGCTCAGCGCCAGCAATTGATCGGCGGTGGTAAACGGGTACGGCAACTCGCGCTCATCCGGCACCAGTGGCGTATCGTCGCCCTGCGCCTGCGCCAGCTCGTCGTCCAACACAAAGCCACCGCCCACCGAGTAATAGATTTTTTTCAGCAGTTGGTTCTGATCCGCGTCGTAAGCGGTAAAGCGCATGCCATTGGAGTGAAACGCCAGGCTTTCATTGCGGTACAGAATCAGGTCGGCGGCATAATCAAAGTCGATGGCATGGTCATTGGCCAGTACCAGGCGGCCGGTTTCTTTTACCTCGCCCACCAGACCGCGCGAGCGGTCGACATCCACCGTTTCCGGGCTGGCGCCGGTCAGCCCCAGTAACACCGCCTTGGGGGTGCCGTGGCCGATGCCGGTGGCGCCCAGCGAACCGAACATTTCCGCCGTAATACGCACCGTGCGGGTGAGCCGCTTGGAATCGTGTAACTCATCCACAAACCACTTGGCCGCACACATCGGGCCGACCGTGTGCGACGACGACGGGCCGATGCCAATTTTGAATAAATCGAGGACGCTGATGGCCATATTTAAACGCGATAATCGCGGAGTTTTCGACAGATAATTCGGCGCCAGTATAGTGAAGCGATCAATTATGAATCGTTTGATTTGCGACGTAATTCAGTCTTATCTACTGTGCTAAGCTTAGCGCATATTTAACTTTTCGCGCGGTATCAATGGCGATGAAAGCCCTGGTAAAAAGTAAAGCCGAAGCCGGCCTGTGGATGGACGATGTGCCGAAGCCCACCATTGGCATTAATGATGTGTTGGTGCGGGTATTGCGCACCGCCATTTGTGGCACCGATATGCACATTTACCACTGGGACGAATGGGCCGCCAAAACCATCCCCGTGCCGATGGTGGTGGGCCACGAGTTCGTCGGTGAGATCGTTGAGATCGGCTCCAACGTAAATGACTTCAAGATTGGCCAGATTGTCTCGGGTGAAGGCCACGTAGTATGCGGCCGCTGCCGTAACTGCATGGCCGGGCGTCGCCATCTGTGTGCCCACACCAGCGGCATTGGCGTAGACCAACAGGGCGCCTTCGCCGAATACATTGCGCTGCCGATGGCCAATGTGTGGGTGCATCGCCCTAATATCAACCTGGATGTGGCGGCCATTTTTGACCCCTTCGGCAATGCGGTGCACACCGCCCTGCAATTCGATATTTTAGGCGAAGACGTTTTGATCACCGGGGCCGGACCAATCGGCGCCATGGCAGCGGCGGTGTGTTTGCATCGCGGTGCGCGCCATGTGGTGGTCACCGATGTAAACCCCTGGCGTTTGGAGCTGGCGCAAAAACTGGGCCCCATCACCGCCGTCAATGTGGCCGAGCGCAAACTCGAAGACGTGCAGAAAGAACTCGATATGAGCGAGGGCTTTGATGTGGGCCTGGAGATGTCCGGCAACCCGCAGGCCTTTCAGAGCATGATTAAAAACATGGGCCACGGCGGCAAAATTGCCATGCTGGGCATCCCCTCGGCAGCCGCACCGATGGACTGGAACGACGTGATTTTTAATATGCTGACCATCAAGGGCGTGTACGGCCGCGAGATGTATGAGAGCTGGTACAAAATGTCGGTGCTGGTGGAGTGCGGTTTGGATTTAACGCCCATCATCACCCACCACTTTGATATCGATGATTTTCAACAGGGCTTTGATGTGATGGCCTCTGGCCAGTCTGGCAAAGTGATTCTCAAT
>JABDKW010000036.1 GCA_013002025.1 Gammaproteobacteria bacterium
GCTTTTCAAACCGTATGTTAGACACTGCGGCGGCAATGATTGCCAACGAGGATGATAACCGCCTGACTAACGCCGCCTGAATAAAGCTCACTCGCCGCAATCAGGGCGCTATGCTCATCTCCGGCTAGCGCATCAGTGCATCAAGGGAGATATCACAGTCAAGGGGCATTGACCGAATCGGAAGGGTGGTTATAGTGCTCATCTGAAAAACAGATTTGGGTGAGCAATATGAGTTCTTCTGCAGAAATTTTACAGCCGGTAATGGCGCTATTGAGCTGGACAGCGCTGATGTGGGCGTGGATGTATGCCACGCGAATTCCAGCGATCAGTAAGCTGGGCTTAAAGATGGATGGCAATGTGCCGAGTTCGGAGTTGATGAATCAACTGCCACCTGCGGTGCGCTGGAAGGCGGATAATTATAATCATCTGCTCGAGCAGCCAACCTTGTTTTACGCCATTGCATTGTCATTGGCGGTAATAGATGTGGGGAGCGGGGCTAACCTGTTGCTGGCCTGGGCCTACGTGGGCTTACGTGTGGTGCATAGCCTGGTACAGGTGCTGGGCAATAAAATTATGCTGCGATTCGGCTTGTTTGTGGTGGCTTCCTTGGTGTTGTATACCTTACTGATTCGCGCAGTGCTGCTGGTCTTTGCCTAGCTTGGAAACTGAGTTGGCTAGAATAATCCCAGCGCATAAACGCTGGCCCCGACCAACCCCGGATTCTTGCGTTTAATTAGCCAGGTCGGTATTCGCCGCATCAGGTCGCTGTGTCGCCCCTTGTTCTCAAAGCCATGGCGAAACTTACTGGCTTGCAGATGATCGGGGTAACGCTGCGTGATGCCACCACCGATAAAGATACCGTCATTTGCGCCCAAAGTGAGCGCAATATCACCCGCGGCCTGACCCAAAACCTCAAAGTATAGATCCATTGTGAGCGTGCATATCTCATAGGTGCCTGCAGTGCCCGCGTTGGCGATGTCTGATGCGGACAGGACCGGATTTTCCCGGTCATGAATCTCGCACAACGCTTCATGTATGTTCATTAAGCCCGGGCCAGACAGCAACCGTTCACGGGAAACACGGCCGAACTTGGTTTGTAAATATATGGCTACCTGGGCCTGCAATTCATTTTCCGGCGCGAATCCGGCGTGTCCGCCCTCGGTAATGATTGGATAGGTGTGCCCATCGCGACTGCACAGCCCGGCAATACCCAGACCGCTACCCGGGCCAACCACTGCAATCGTGTAGTTCTCGCCTGCCACGGTTGGCCAATCGCCGCCGATATTATATAAATCCGTGGACCGCAGTTTAGGAAGGCTGTAGGCAATGGCTGCAAAGTCATTGAGCAGTTTAACCTGGCTTACACCGTAGCGCTGCTGAAGCTCTGCGCTACTGATTTGCCAATGATTGTTAGTGAATCTGACTGAGCCATCAATGATTGGACCCGCCACGGCAAAACAAAGCCCGGCAATATGTTCAATGGCGTGGGCAAGCAGGTAGGCATCGATGGCAGATTCGATTGCATCAAAGTCCGCGCATTGAAAAGTCTGTGCCAGATGAAAGTAAGGTTGTTCACTGTCGGCAATTGCGAAGCGGGCGTTAGTGCCGCCAATATCCGCGATCAAGACAGGATTTTCCGGGATTGAATAAGATTGCATTTCGGTTAACGCTCGACCCGTGTTAAGTAGTGCATTATTGTTAGGACTAAGCTAAAGAGTGTCGGGCAGCGCTCGGTTTCTGGGCGCGACATTCTCGAACCAATAAAAATGTAATTATATGACATATTTTTAGAATAGGTTTATAATTACAGGTAAATATGAAAATTAATTACATGACGCTGGTAGCCTATCAACAGCACCAGTGGCTTGTAAAAAGCGCCCGCGGACTATAACAAAGCACCCGCGGCCAATAACAACGTACCTGCGGTCTATCAAAACCCGCACAACCCGTCGATTTTTAGCGACGCTAAACCCGTCAGGGTAGAGGATAAACAATGCTGCAAGTTTGTAACATAGTCATCGTTGGCGGCGAGGGTGATCTGGCGTTTCGCAAACTCTACCCCGCTTTATACAGTTTGCACAGTGAAAATTTACTGGCTGAGTGCACCAAAATAGTCGCCTTTGGTCGTGGCAATTTCGAGCGTGATGAATTCCTTACTCGCGCTCGCGAATGGGCCGATAAAAGTGATTATATCGAGGCCGTGGATGACCAAATGTGGGAGGGTTTTTGCGAGCGGATTATTCATTTTGTTGGTGACGCCACTGCCGCGCAGGACCTCAAAAAGCTCAAGCAGCAACTAAGTGATGAAGATGTGGTGTTCTACCTATCGACGCCGCCCTCCATCTTTGCGCCGATTTGCAGCGCCATGGGTAAAGCCGGTGTGGTGAATGAACGCACCCGTCTGGTGGTAGAGAAACCTTTAGGCACCTCGCTGGAAAGTTTTAATGAAATCAACGACACCTTGTTTCAGGTGTTTGAGGAGAGTCAGATCTACCGTATCGATCATTACCTCGGCAAAGAAACGGTACAGAATTTATTGGCCTTGCGGTTCGCCAATATTTTGTTCGAACCCCTGTGGAACCGAAGTTATATTGACCACGTTCAGATCACAGTGGCGGAGAGTGTTGGCGTTGACGGTCGCTGGAGTTATTACGATGAATCCGGGGCCCTGCGCGATATGGTGCAGAATCATCTGCTGCAGTTAATGTGTCTGGTTGCGATGGAGTTTCCGTCGCGCAATGTGGCGGACGATATACGCGATGAAAAGCTCAAGGTACTGCGTTGCCTGAAGCCTATTGATCAAGCGACCGTGCGCAGTCATACGGTGCGCGGCCAATACGACAGCGGTGCAGTTGATGGTGAAATTGTTCCAGCCTATGGTGCAGAGGACGATGCCGAGACCACCACGTCGAATACTGAATCGTTCGTCGCGATTAAAGCCGAAATTGAAAACAACCGCTGGCAGGGCGTGCCGTTTTATTTGCGTACCGGTAAGCGTCTGTCTGAGCGGTACTCCGAGATCGTGATCCACTTTAAACCCGTGATCTTCAAATTTATCGATATTGACCCCGGCGCAATCAACAACAACGCCCTGATCATTCGCCTGCAGCCTAATGAAGGTATTCAGATGAATATGATGAATAAGGTGCCGGGGTTAGCCGAGGGGATGCGCCTGCAAAACGTGGGTCTCAATCTTTCATTTGAAGAGGCCTTTGAGGAGCATCGCTCGCCCAGCGCCTACGAGCGACTGTTGCTGGATGTTACCCGCGGAGACCAGACTCTGTTTATGCGCTCTGATGAATTACGCGGTGCCTGGCGCTGGGTGGACGGCATTATTGAAGGTTGGCAGGCAACCGGTCAGCCAGTTCAAAAGTATAAAGCCGGTACCACCGGCCCAGATGATGCCTTGAGCCTGATTCTGCAGGATCAACGCAAATGGAAAGACTTCCCTTAGGCCGCTACTATGCAAGCAGCAAACTTTAACTGGCAGGAATTTGACTCTAGGCCGGCGCTGGCAGAAGTGTTGGCGAGTAGCATTGCAGAGGCATTGTCCGATGCGATTGCGAAGCGGGGGCAGGCGATCATTGCGCTGTCGGGAGGTTCGACACCGAAACCGTTATTCAAGGCCCTTGCTGACTGTGAGATCGACTGGCCCAGCGTGGTGATCACACTGGTGGATGAACGTTGGGTCCCGTTTGACGATGAGCTATCAAATACCGCGTTTCTGCACGAGCACCTGCTCAGTCAGTTGCCTGAGCACCCCAGGTTGGTGTCACTGTTTAATATCTCGGCCGCAGCGCTCAGCCCGGCGCTATCACGTATCCCAGTATTGACTGAATATTGTCGTCAAACCGGCTCGACCCATGCGGCACCGGCGGCCTTTGATGTGGTGGTGTTAGGTATGGGCGGCGACGGTCACACCGCTTCGTTTTTTCCCGATGCGGAAAACGTCGCAGAGCTGGTGGACCCCAATTCATCGCAATATTTATTAACCTGTACCTCACCCAACGCCAGGGTGGATCGCATTACCTGGAGCCTGCCTATGTTACTAAACACTGGCACCCTGATTTTGCACATCACAGGGCCGGATAAAAAGCAGGTATTCGAGCGCGCCGCCTCAGGCAGCGATGCGACTGAGTTGCCAATCCGCTCGGCCATACATCAGGACAAAACTGAGCTACAGGTTTACTACGCAGAATAATCTGCCACAACGAGCACTGAAAATGACCAGCATTAAAAGTATTACCGAAAAAATAATCGAACGCAGCCGTGATTCGCGAGCCGCGTATCTGGCGATGGTGGACGAGTCGCGCAACCAGCCTCCGGCGCCGGATCGACTGTCGTGCAGCAACTGGGCGCATGCGGTGGCGGCCAATAGCAGCGACGAAAAAAAATCCATTCCGGCCGGGCAGGGTGCCAACATCGGAATTGTCACCGCGTATAACGATATGTTATCGGCACATCAGCCCTATGCCAGCTATCCAAATATCATCAAATTAACCGCGCGCAATAATGGTGCTACTGCACAGGTGGCAGGCGGTGTGCCAGCCATGTGCGACGGCGTTACCCAGGGTCAACCGGGCATGGAGCTCAGCCTGTTCAGCCGCGACGTGATTGCCATGGCCACCGCAGTATCATTAACCCATGATGTGTATGACGCGGTGATGTGCCTGGGGGTATGCGACAAGATTGTGCCGGGCTTATTAATCGGCGCCTTGCAGTTTGGTCATCTGCCAGTGGTGTTTGTGCCGGCCGGGCCGATGCCGTCCGGCATTCCGAACAAACAAAAAGCGCTGATGAGGCAAAAATTTGCCAGTGGTGAGATTGGCAAGCAGGAATTGCTGGAGACTGAGTCGGCCTCTTATCACAGCGCCGGCACCTGTACTTTTTACGGCACCGCCAACACCAATCAGGTGTTGATGGAGGCATTGGGCTTACAACTCGCTGGTGCGTCGTTTATCAACCCCGGCACTGATTTGCGCACCGCGCTTACCCAGAATGCAGTCGAGCGTTTATTAGACCTCACAGCCAAAGGGTCTAACTATCGACCGATCGCCGAGGTGGTTACCGAAAAGTCCATTGTGAATGCCATTGTCATGATGATGGCCACCGGCGGCTCGACCAATCTTACGCTGCATTTAATTTCCATGGCGGCGGCGGCGGGCATACAGATCAACTGGCAGGATATGGACGAAATTTCGCGTATCACGCCATTACTGGCACGCGTGTATCCCAATGGTCAGGCCGATGTGAATCATTTTGAGCAGGCCGGTGGGCTGGCCTATGTGGTCGGTCAACTGCGCCGCCGTGAGCTGCTTAATGAAGATGTGGTCACAGTCATGGGCGAAGGGCTGGATGCCTATACCCGCAAGCCTCAGTTACAGGATAAGAAACTGACCTGGGGCGAACCGGTGGTCGACAAGCAGGACGACGAAATACTGGCCTCTATTGACCAGCCGTTTTCCGCCGAGGGTGGAATGCGTATGTTGAGTGGGCCGTTGGGTACCGGCATTGTGAAAATTTCTGCGGTAGACGAACAGCATCACGTTATCGAGGCGCCCTGTAAAATATTTGATTCTCAGGATGGACTGAAGGCGGCATTTGATGCAGGAGAGCTCGACTGTGACCACGTTGCCGTGGTGCGCTTTCAAGGCCCGGCCGCCAACGGCATGCCCGAACTACACAAACTAACCCCGTATCTTGGCATTCTGCAGGACAAGGGCTTTAAGGTGGCGCTGGTCACCGACGGGCGCATGTCCGGCGCGTCCGGCAAGGTGCTGGCGGCGATTCACGTTAGCCCGGAAGCCAAATCTGGTGGCCTATTAGCGCACTTACATGAAGGCGATGTAGTTCGCGTTGATGCCTTGAGCGGCGAACTCACGGTAAATGTGACTGAGCAGGCGCTGCGTGAGCGACCCCCTGCAGCAGCACCCGTAAACAACTCAATTCTGGGTCGCGGCCTGTTTCAATCGATGCGGAATATCACCGGTGATGCGACCGATGGTGCGTCGTTCCTGTAATCCAAACTTTTCGATAAATAGAAAATATGAAAGCAATTAAAAAAGTTAGCGCCCTGCTCGATGGGCTCAAAGTCGTGCCGGTGGTGGTGCTGGAAAATGAACAGCAAACCATCGGCTTATGCGATGCCCTCTGCGAGGGCGGTATCGACGTTATCGAGATCACCCTGCGTCACGAATTTGGGCTAAGCGCTATTTCCCTGGCCAAGCAACATCGCCCGGAGATGCGCGTATTAGCCGGCACGGTAAATAGCGCACAGGATTTTGATGCGGCGGTTGCGGCCGGCGCTGATGGCATTATCAGCCCCGGTTTTACGGTGGCGCTGGCAGAGGCGGCCCGCCGGCACGATATGCCCTATCTGCCGGGTGTGGCGACCGGCTCGGAAATACTGCTGGCGATGGAAAATGGCTTGAGCGAATGTAAACTGTTTCCGGCTGGGGTAGTAGGTGGTGTGAGCGCTTTGAAAGCATTCTCAGGTCCGTTCGCGGAGATGCGCTTTTGCCCAACCGGCGGTGTTAGTGAAAAAAACGTCGCTGATTATTTAGCCTTACCGAATGTGATGTGCGTGGGTGGTAGTTGGCTGGCACCTACCGATCTGGTAAGAGCCGGCGATTGGGCGGCGATTACCGAGTTGTGCCGTGACGTAACTAGCTGAGCAGTGGTTCGGAATTGCTGACACTTCAGAGCTAGCCTTGGTTGGGCTGGCACATGGGTTTTATTGGTGGGGCGATGCCTCGCTGTGGCTCGGTACGTGGAACCATGCTATAGATTGGGCTCTCCATCATCGCCGGGCTCAATAGCCATGTCTGAATTAATTTCGGTAAGCAAGGATTTGCGTTTTGCGCTCGGTAATGAGCGTATCAGCTATCTGTTTCAGGTGTCTGCCGAGGGTTTACTGGAGCATTTACATTTTGGCGGTGCCATCGGTGTCGCGGACGATTATCCCGCTGGCCCACAGCGCGTAGCACGCGGCGCCGTTAGTGAGTTTGCCGGCGTTAAGAACTACAACCTTTCCGACACCCCGCAGGAGTATCCCACCTTTGCTCGCTCAGAGCAGCGCCATCCGGCCCTGCACGTGGTTAATGCCGCCGGTAATACCACCAATACGCTGCGCTATCTGAGCCATACGATCGTGCCGCAGAAGCCGGAACTAAAGGGTTTACCCGCCGCGCGCGGTGGTCACAGTGAAACGCTATTGGTAACACTGAGCGACCAGCTCAGCGAACTGCGAGTGGTGCTGAGTTATACCGTGTACCAGCAGCACGATGTCATCGCCAGATCTGCAGAAGTATTCAATGATGGCGACGCAACGATTAGTTTACAGCACGCATTAAGCAGTTGCCTGGATCTGCCGGCGGATGACTATGAACTATTACACCTGCGTGGCAGCTGGGCGCGAGAGTTTAATGTTGAACGCCTACCGGTGCCCGGTGGTCGTTTTGTTATTGATTCTGCGTGTGGCCTCAGCAGCAACCATCACAACCCATTTATGGCCATCATGCAACGGGGTGCCAGCGAAACACATGGCTGGGTAATGGGTACGGCGCTGATGTACAGCGGCAATTTTTCGATCTCAGTGGAGCGCGGCGAATTTGACAGTGTTCGCATCAGCGCCGGCATCAATCCGTTTAATTTCACCTGGCAGCTATCCGCAGGTGAATCCTTTGTTTGCCCCGAGGCATTGCATGTTTTTAGCGAGCAGGGTCTGGAGGGCATGAGCCAGATATGGCATGGCTTTATTCGTGAGCAGATCAGCCCGACGCAGTTTAAGGACGTGGCCCGACCCAGCTATTTGAATTCATGGGAGGCAAATTACTTCGAGGTCGACGAACAGCGAGTATTGGAGCTGGCAGATCAGGCCGTCGATCTGGGGTTGGAGCTGTTGGTGATCGACGATGGCTGGTTTCAGGGGCGCAATGATGATAGCGGGTCGCTGGGCGACTGGGTGGCTGATTCTGAAAAATTTCCCCGTGGGATTGACGCGGTAGCAAGCGACGTCAAAGCAAAAGGGCTGAAATTTGGCCTTTGGTTCGAGCCGGAGATGGTGAGCCAGAACAGCGACCTGTATCGAGCGCATCCGGAGTGGGTGCTTGGTGTGCCCGATCGCCAGCCGTCGCTGGGGCGCAACCAGTTGATGCTGGATTTGTGCCGTGCTGATGTCTGTGACTATCTCTACCAGCGTCTGGATAGCTTTCTAAGCAGCGGGCAGATTGACTATATCAAGTGGGATATGAATCGCAGCATGACCGAAATTGGCTCGGCCGTTTTACCGGCTGAACGGCAGAGGGAAACCGCGCATCGTTATATGCTGGGGTTATACGCGCTGCTCGACCGGCTCACTAGCAAGTATCCCAACGTGTTGTTTGAAAACTGCGCATCAGGGGGTAACCGGTTTGATTTAGGTATGCTCCGGTTTATGGCTCAGGGCTGGCCCAGTGATATGTCCGAGCCCGTCGGCCGTCTGGCGGTTATCAACGGTGCATCGCACCTTTTTCCCCCCAGTGTTATGGCTTCTTACATTGGGCCAACACCCAGCCATCAGAATGGTAGGCCGTCGTCTCTGCACATGCGACGAGATGTGGGGTTTTTCTGTGCCGCTCGGGGCGTATCGCTAAACGCGGTTGATCTGCGTTGCGATGCCGAGCAGTTGCAGGCGGCGGTTGCTCTTTATAATGCGACGGCTGCGGATGTGGTGCATGGACACTTCCGTCGCCTGTTGTATCGTGACAATGAGGTTTGCTGGCAACTGAGCTCCCGCGACGGGGAGCGCGTTTATATCGGCTACTTTCAGATTCTGGCGGCGCCGAACCTGCCACAAAAACGGGTTTATCCCCGTGCCCTGGTCGCAACGGCCAATTACCGCCTGGTGGACTCCGGTGCGCCCAGCCGAAAGTCAATTTTCAGTGGTGCTGCATTGATGAAAATGGGGTTAGATTTGCGGCAGGTCGAGCAAAGTAACTCGACTCCCGGCGGCGACTTCAGAAGTTGGTTTGTGACTCTGAACCGGCTTTAAATTAAACCGCGCTGTTGATCATTCACTGACAGGCTGCATGCTCGTACGCTTGTTCGTACTCTTGCTCGTACTAAGGTCCCCATTGGTGCCGGGCTGAGGCCATAAACTCAGGTTCCGGCAACCCCTTAAAGGGGGTTTTATAAATAAATAAATTGCCAGCCGATGGATCTGCGCCGCGCTGATCTTCGCTCATGCCTTGCCATGCACTGGTGATGATAAGCAAATTGAGATCCGGCCCGCCGAATGCCACGCAGGAAGATTGGCGGGCCGGTGTGGTTAGGGTGTCCAGCGTATCACCAGCATCAGAGTATCGCACCACGCGCTGGCCGCCCCACTGCGCATTCCAGACCGTGCCATCGGCGGCCACTGTAGAGCCATCAGGATAGCAGCCGGCGTCGGTCTGACAGAAATCTTCACGCTCTGAAGGTGCGCCGGTTGCGGTATCAAAACGATACTGATCGATACGCTGGCGTGGCGTATCACAGTGGTACATTCGATCACCCCGCGGGCTCCAGCACAGGCTATTGGTGATGGACAGCCCGGCAACCCAGGCGGAAACCGTCAGGTCACGGTCCAGACAGTACAACTGGCCTTTGTCGGTGGCAATGTCGTCGTTCTCAACCATACTGCCGGCCCAGAAGCGACCCTGACGATCACAGCGCCCATCATTGAGCCGGGTGCCGGGGTTGTCCGTCTCTATCTGGTGTAACCAATGCACCCGTTGTGTTTCCGGCCGGTAATAGGCGAAGCCGCGATCGAAGGCCGCGATTAGATAGTCCTCGCCGGCCACTGTTGCAAAACAGGCCAGTCGATGCGGTGTTTGCCACTGTTCCAATTGCCGTGCTATGGGGTCATAACGAAATAAGCGCTGCCCCACGATATCAGTCCACCAGATTCGTTGACGGCGCTGATCCCAAAACACGCCTTCACCCAGTTCATTGTGAACTTCAATTTCGTCGATTAGTTCGAAATTCATCGTGCGGCCTTAATCGCCTTCACAATCATGGCGGCGCGCTGGCCGGTTTCAGCCGCGCTTTGCCCTGGTTTATACAGTTCGCTACCGATGCCAAGACCATCGACACCGGCGGCGAACCATTCGCCGGCGTTGCTAGCCCCCACGCCACCTACGGCGAGCACGCGTGCGTCAGAGGGGAGCACTGCCCGTACCGCACTGACGTGTGAGGGGCCATAGCTGGCAGCCGGGAACAACTTTAAATAACGGGCCCCGGCTGCGTAGGCAGCAAATGCTTCGGAGGGCGTTGCCCAACCGGGTATGGGGATCAACCCCGCTGCAATGGCTTTTTGGATGATTGCCTGGTCGGTGTTCGGTGTGACCGCAATTTGCGCACCGCTTTCAGCGACGCCGTCGACCAGGGCCTCATCCACCAACGTGCCACAGCCCACAACGCATTGCTCACCCAGTGCATCCGATAGTTTGCGAATGCTTTGCAACGGATCCGGCGAGTTAAGTGGAACTTCGATAATGCCGATTCCAGCCTCATAAATGGCCATGGCGATGTCGACAACTTCCTCAGGATGCACGCCCCTTAAAATTGCCACAGCGGGCATTTCGGCTAGCCAGAAATCTAATTTTTCACTCATAGGGTTGTGCTTTATCGATTGTTGTTGAATACATCAAATACGGCCTGAAAACCTGCCACCGTGATCTTTTCAGGGTCACTGCGGCCGGCCTTAATCTGTAAGTGGTCGAGTGCGAGGCTGTATTTATCAGCCAGGTGCTCGGCCCCGATCACCTCCACCGCGGGCTGTTCCTTAGAGCCCTTGGCGAATACTTTTAGTGCACCCAAGACATCGGCCCCAGTGATCAAGCCACTCAGATAAGACTCGGCTTCATGCGATGGCAGTTCGCCCAGTAATTGTTTGCTGCGTGTGCCGAACAACACATGTACCAATTGCGCTTCACCTAAGGATTGGATGGTTGCCACGCCGCGCAAGAAGGCCTCGGTGCTGAAGGGTTGATCTCGGTGTTCGCCAATTAAAATACTGTGCTGACGCAATAAACCGTATAGCTCGCCGGTGTAAGCCGTTAAGAAGTTGGATATCTTGCCATTTTCATACCAGACCCACTTATTGTGCGTGCCCGGCAATGCGAACAGCCGTGCGCTGGTGTCATTGAGTTTGGCCTGACGTAGCCAACCCAGGATCTGTAATTCTTCACCACGCATCACATCGGCGGCGCCCAACGGGTTCTGCGTTTTAACCCCCGACACGATCAGAAATTCAACATCCCGCTCTACAAACTCGAGGTAGCCACCCGCTATATCGGAGGCAGACACTGGGCAGGGCAGGTAGGGTGCCTCATGCCAGCCGACATTGGATCCGATCGCACCTGACAACAATGTTGGTAGGGAATCATGCGCCTGTAGCCAGGGGTCAATGAGGGCAAAAATGCAATCCGCGAAACTTCCACTTACCCTGCTAACACCAGACCCTATTTTGCGATCCAGAACTATTGGGCTGCCCGACTTAGAAGCATCACACAAATACAGACGCAGATTGGTCGTGCCCCAATCGCCGGCAATAAACATTTTGTTGGCCATATTAAGGGCGCGCGTGATTTGTCATAATGCTCGAGCATTATAAGTAAAACGAGTGCACAAAGTTGCATAAACCCTTTCTCGGAACCTGTTACTACCCCGAACATTGGTCGCCCAACAGGTGGGCTAGCGATGCCCAGCGCATGTCCAACTTGGGCCTGAGCGTGGTGCGGATTGGTGAATTCGCGTGGTCGAGAATCGAGCCACAACCGGGGCAATTCGACTGGCAGTGGCTGGATCAGGCGATCGACACGCTGGCCGCAGCAGGATTGAAAATTGTGCTGGGCACGCCGACTGCGACGCCACCGCGTTGGATGCTGGCACGGCATCCCGACATGCTGGCGATGGATGAGGATGGTCAGCCGCGCGGCTTTGGTTCTCGGCGCCATTACTGTTTTAGTCATGATGGTTATCGCCAAGAATCAGTTCGCATTGCCACGCTGATGGCAGAGCGTTATGCGGCCAACCCGCAAATCTATGGCTGGCAGATCGACAATGAATACGGCTGTCACGACACCGTGTTGTCATACAGTGACGCGGCCCAGCGTGCGTTTCAACGATGGCTGGCAGACCGTTATCAATCAATTGAGGAACTAAATCACGCCTGGGGCAATGTGTTCTGGTCAATGGAGTACGACAATTTCGAGAATGTCGGGTTGCCCAACTTGACGGTGACCGAAGCGAACCCCGCTCATGTGCATGACTTTAGACGCTTCAGCAGTGATCAGGTGATTCGGTATAACCGTGCTCAGGCTGATGCCATTCGAGCACACAGCCACGCGCCATTGATTCACAACTACATGGGCCGAATAACCGACTTCAATCATTTTCGTCTGGCCGAAGATTTAGATATCGCCAGTTGGGATGCCTACCCGCTGGGGTTTTTGCTTGATCGCTCCGGCGCAGACGAACAGCGGCAGTTGGCATATCAGCGGCAAGGCGAACCGGACTTTCAGGCCTTTCATCACGATCTGTATCGCGGCGTTGGCAGAGGGCGCTGGTGGGTTATGGAGCAGCAACCCGGGCCGGTGAATTGGGCACCCTACAACCCGGCACCGCTACCGGGAATGGTGCGCCTGTGGACCTGGGAGGCCTTTGCACATCAGGCGGAGGCGGTGTGTTATTTCCGGTGGCGACAGGCGCCGTTTGCTCAGGAACAAATGCACGCTGGCTTATTGCGACCCGACTCTGAACCGGCACCGGTTATGAGCGAAGTAGTGCAGGTGGTTGACGAGTTGGCCAACATCGGGTCCATCGAGCCGGCTGCAGCGCCGGTGGCAATGGTTTTTGATTATTCGTCCTGCTGGGCCTGGGAGACCCAACCACAGGGGCAATCGTTTGATTATTTTGCACTGCAGTTGGCGCTCTATCGAGGGCTGCGCAGGCTGGGCTTATCGGTGGATATCGTGGCGCCGGAAATAGATGCGTTAGACGCCTACCAATTCGTGATTGTGGCGGGCTTGATGCACTGGAACCCCACCCTGTTGGCTGCCATCGAGTCGTTCGACGGCATTGTGTTGGTCGGACCACGCAGCGGCTCCAAGACGGAGAATTTCAGAATCCCGGAATCATTGCCGCCCGCTTTGCCGGGTCTGAATTGCAAAGTTGCCTATGTTGAAAGTTTAGCGCCGGGCGCGGAGCGGCCCTTACAGGGTGGTGGCTATGTGCAGAACTGGTTAGAGGCTCTGGAGACCGACGTGCAGGTGTTGGAGCGTACCGCCGATAGCGCGGCACAACCGGTGCTGGTTGCCAATGAAAATTTGCATTATCTGGCTGGCTGGCCGAACGATGAGGCGGCGCTCAGAATGTTGGGTCAGCTGTGCAAGGCTGCCAACATTAATACCCATGAAATGCCGCCCGGCGTGCGACAGCGCTGTACCGCCAGCCATCGCTTCCTGTTCAATTACAATGCGTTTGAAAGTCAGTATGATGGCGTGGTTTTGCCAGCGGCCGGCGTGCATTGGCAAACTTTATGAAACTCGAGTAGAAAAATATGCCCATGCAAACCCTTCAAATCACGATCTTCCTAGCCGTAACCGGCTTGATTGGTTATCTCACCTACGTCAAGTGTCGAGCGGCCAAACATGAGGAGGGCGATTCGGTCAGGGCTGAAAACAAAGAGGTTTTTCTGGCCGGCGGCGGCCTCACTTGGATCTTTGTGGCAGGCTCCATCACCCTGACTAATTTGAGTACCGATCAATTGGTGGGGATGAATGGCAACCAGATGTTATTGCTGGCGTGGTGGGAACTGGCGGCTGTGGTGGGTTTGATCATCCTGGCCAAGGTATTTTTGCCGATCTATTACCAATATCAGTGCACCACCACCACCGAGCTGTTGGAGCGCCGCTATAACAACCATCATATTCGCGCGTTGATCGGTGTTTTGTTTCTGCTCGGCAATGTGTTTATCTTCTTGCCCTCGGTGTTGTACACCGGCTCGTTGTTTATGCAAACCATGTTTGGTGTGGACCTGTCACTGATCGTCATTGCCATCGCCTTCGCGGTGGTTGGCGCGGGTTATGCAGTATTGGGCGGTCTGCGCGCGGTGGCGATTTCTGACACCTACAGCGGAGTGCTGTTATTAACGCTGGCAGTGTTGGTGGTGATTCTCTCTTTACGGGCAATTGATTTTGATCTCAGCGGCATTCCAGCTGAGAGGTTGACCTTAATCGGCGGTGACGACGACCCCATTCCCTGGCATACCCTGCTGACGGGGATGATTTTTATCCAGATTTTCTATTGGTCTACCAACCAGACTATCACCCAGCGGGCCATGGCATCGCCAACCCTGAAAGAAGGTCAGAAAGGCGTTTTGGTGGCTGCTGTTATTCGCCTTGTGATCGTGCCGCCGATTATCGTTCTGCCGGGCATTGTCAGCTATAAATTGTACGGCGATATTGGCGACGCCGCCTACGGCCGGATTGTGGGTGATGTTTTACCGCTGTGGCTGTCGGGCATGTTTGCAGCAGCGCTGGCTGCGGCCGTGTTGACCACCTTCAATAGTATTTTGAATTCGTCGTCAGCTCTTTATGTGTGTGACATTCATGAAAAGTATTTCAGCAAGAATCCCAATGTGTCGCGCCTCAATGGTTATGTGACGGCCGCGTTTGTTTTGATCTCTCTGGCATTGGTGCCGGTCTACGCGACTGCCGATAGCATTATCAATTTAATCCAGCAGCTGTATGGCCTGTTGAGCATGCCGATATTGTCCTGCTTTATTGTGGGCCTGATGTTTAAAAATGTTGATTACCGGGCGGCGATATTTGCGGTGGTGCTGGGCGTCGCCCTATACGGTTTTCTCTCGTTTTATAAGCCGGCCCCGATTGATCTGCACTATATCCACCTGATGTTTATTACCTTGTGGAGCTGCGTTGGCGGCGCGCTGCTGTTTAACAGACTGGTGTTTGGCAATCGCGCTGAGTTTTCCTGGGCGGCCTCTGCCGCCTGATTGCGATTACCGATGGTAGATCAGGTTATTAAGATCGCCGTGGTCGGCGTGGGCAAGATTGTGCGGGATCAGCACCTGCCCACCATTGCTGCGCTGCCCGATTATGAGTTGGTGGCCGCGGCCAGCCGCAATGCTACGGTCGAGGGCATTGAAAACTTCCAGGATATCGATGCCTTGCTGGATGCGCGCGCGGACATTCAGGCGGTCGCGCTTTGTATGCCGCCACAGCATCGTTTTGTTGCCGCACAACGCGCATTAAGTGCAGGTGTGCATGTGTTGCTGGAGAAACCGCCCGGCGCAACAGTAAGCGAAGTGCAGCAACTGCAATATCTGGCCAATGATAAAGGTGTGAGCCTATTCGCCAGCTGGCATTCGCGCCATGCGACCGGTGTGGCTTTAGCTAAGCGCTGGTTGGCAGACGCAACCATAGAGGCGGTACAGATGCGCTGGCATGAGAGCGTGCGCAAGTGGCACCCCGGGCAGGAGTGGATCTGGCAGGCTGGTGGTTTGGGTGTATTTGATCCGGGCATTAACGGCTTGTCTATCGCCACGCACATTTTGCCCTCCGCGTTGCGGTTATGTTCGGCTGAACTCGCTTTTCCGGCCAACAAGCAGGCACCGATTGCCGCGCAGTTGAGCATGCGCTGCGGCACTGCAGACGTTGCTGTATCAATGGATTGGGCGACTGAGGGCGCCGAGCAATGGGAGATCTGCTGCCAGACCGATAAGGGTCAACTTAAGCTGGCTGAGGGGGGCGCTATTTTGCAGATTGATGGCAATGACATGACGCCTGATGGCGCCTGTGAATACGTCGGGTTGTATAATCATTTTTCCGGCTTGATAAGCAACTCACAATCGGATGTCGATCTAAGCCCCCTGCAGTTAACCGCAGATGCCTTTCTGTTGGGCAGCCGCCAAACAGTTGATGCGTTTTATGACTGAGTACGCTGTTTTGAAATCAAAGTTCATGCGCGTAATGGGTGGGGGTTCATCACGCTGGGTCTCGTTTACATGCTGTTGTCAGTGCTGCTTTTTTGCTACCTTACGCGGCCCAGGCGTTTAATCATCAAACCATGACCAAGCCCCAAACCTATTTCCACGTTGGCTATGCGCGAGCCGCGTCCACGTTTTTGCAAAAAACTGTGTTCCCGGCGCTCACGGGTATTCAATATATTCCACGCAATCGCTTCAGAGTACGCGAGCGCGAGAAGCGGCGCTTTCGTGGCGACAAAATTCTGATGTCGCGCGAGGCCGGGCAATACATCTACCAGCGTTGTGACGATGTGCTGCGCATTTTCGACAGCAAGATTATTATCTCGTTACGCCGCCATGATCGGCTGGCCGGCTCACTGTATCGCTTGCAGGCCAAAAATGGGCACACTATCCGCTTTCCGCATTTTCTCGATGTGGAGAACGATAAAGGCACCCAGAAGATTCGCGAGTTTGAATACATGGAGCTGATCCGCTATCTGCAAGACAAGACTGGCGAGCCGCCGCTGGTGTTGATTTTCGAAGATTACCTGAGCGATCCGCAGTTCTACATGCAAACGCTTTGCACCTTCCTCGATTGTGGCGTGGATGAGGCCAAGTTGGATCATCGACCAGTGCATAAATCCTACTCCGACAAGCAATTGCGTCTGCGTCGCCAGTTGTCGGATCTGTATCTCTCACCTGAAGAGGATTGGCAACGTATGACCGGCATGACCCTGACCGACCACAATTGGAAGTACACTGTGAAGCATCGTCTGGTGTTGTGGTCGACCGGGCTGTTTATGCGCCTGGCCCGCTTTGCGCCGGAGTCGTGGTTAAATGATGAGCCGCTGATCGAGCCGGCCGAGCTCGAGAAGGTGAAACACTACTATGCCGAGGACTGGCAGGCGTGCCAGCAATACGTAGCCGCTCAGGCCGAGCGTCTGGGCGTTCAACGTACAGTCTGAAGAGTATCGAAGATACTTTCGAGCGGTTTTGAAAGAATGCATATGCAACTAAAATGCTAAATTGATTGCATATGCATCTCATGATATGATGCCCCTATGCTTAAACCACAAGCCAATGCAGCCCAGCTTACTCTAAAGGCATTTAATAAGGCCTGCCTTGAGTTGGGTGTATCCCGGGATCAGGCGGCGCTGATAATCGGCGTCGATAAAGCCACCCTGAGCCGTAATAAAAACAAGGGCTTTGACCCTGCTTCCAAAACCGGTGAGCTGTGCCTGCAGTTTGTGCGGGCCTATCGCTCGTTGTTTGCCATTGCCGGTGGCGACCGCAATTTTATGCGGCATTGGCTCAGTAGCCACAATACCGCTCTGGCGAGCACACCGCTGGATGCCATGTTTACCATTGTGGGGTTGATTCGCGTCAACGAATACCTCGACGCGTCTCGCGGCAAGGTGTAGGGCCTGGCGCCAGCCACCATGCGCAGCCCCGACCCAGATTACTTTAACTCGCGCACCCGCCTTAAACACTTTGGTGCCAATGTCTGGCGCATGGTGGAAACGCAGGAAACCGCCGCCACTCTAAAGTTGGTCGAGACCATGGAAGAACAGCAGTTGCTGGAACAATTGCTGGACGAGGTGAAACCTCCGTATCGCCCGGGTACGGAAAGCCGCCACTATTTGATCAAAACAGCGTTTCGATATCCGCCGCTAAAATACGGTTCGCGCTTCGGAACTCGTGCCATGCCGAGTTTTTTCTACGCCAGCGAGCAATCCGACACAGTATTGGCGGAAACCGCTTATTACCGCTTCGTATTTATGCATGATATGGCAGAGCCTTATGCGGCCGGTTTGGATTCACGCCACTCCATGTTCCGCGTGACCGCCAAGACGGATCGCTGTTTGGATCTAAGCGGCAAAAAATACGCTGCTTTGCGCAGCCAACTAACTGACCCGGTCGATTATCGCCTGTGTCAACAGATCGGTAAGTGGGCGGTTGAAGAGAAGGCGGTAGAGATCATCCGTTTCGAATCTGCCCGATTAGCGCAAAGCTACAATGTGGCCATTGCCAGCCCCACGGCAATTCGCTCGCGAGCACCCAATGAAATTCAATCATGGTTGTGTCGAACCACCATGCAGCGCATCAGCTTCAGCAGCCGCGAGCGACGCTTTCCGGTGTTATTTAATTTGAGTGACTACCTGGTTAACGGACAACTGCCACGCCCGTCTTAGCCGTCGATACCACTCATGCACAGGTATTTGATTTCCAGATAATCGTCCATGCCGTACTTGGAGCCTTCGCGGCCCATACCGGACTCTTTAACTCCGCCAAATGGCGCGGCTTCGTTGGAAATAATGCCCTCATTAATACCGACCATGCCGTATTCCAAGGCCTCAGAAACACGCCATGCGCGCCCCAGGTCACGGGTATACACATAGGAAGCCAGTCCGACCTCAGTGTCGTTAGCCATATCAATCGCCTGCTGCTCCGTTTCAAATTCGATAACCGGTGCCACCGGGCCAAAAATTTCTTCCTGCGCGACCGCCATATCAGCTGTCACGCCAGTCAACACGGTGGGCTGAAAAAAGCTATTGCCCAAATCCATGCGCGAGCCACCTGTAGCGACCTTGGCGCCTGCGGCAACCGCTTGATCAACCAATGAAGCAATCGAGTTGGCAGCGCCCGGATTTATTACCGGGCCCAGCGTGACGCCGGCCTTGTCACCAAAGCCCACCGATAACTTATTCACTTCGGCCACCAGCTTTTCAGAAAACTCCTTGGCGATACCGGATTGCGCAAGCACCCGATTCGTGCAGACACAGGTTTGCCCGGCATTGCGATACTTGGAGGCCATGGCACCTTCAACGGCAGCATCTAAATCTGCATCATTGAAGACGATAAATGGGGCATTGCCACCCAACTCCATAGATACTTTTTTTACCGTACCGGCACATTGTTCCAGTAAAATCTTGCCCACGGCAGTCGAGCCAGTAAATGAAAATTTGCCTACTCTGGGGTCGCCGGTTAGCACGGCGCCAACTGGTCGTGATTTACTGCCAACCACCACATTAAACACGCCTTTCGGCACGCCGGCCTGCTCGGCCAACTTCGCTAAGGCCAAGGCTGACAAAGGCGTTTCACCGGCCGGTTTGACTACGATCGTGCAGCCCGCTGCCAGCGCTGGTGCAGCTTTGCGCGTGATCATGGCATTAGGAAAATTCCACGGCGTCACTGCGGCGACTACGCCGACCGGCTGCTTTACAATTACGATTCGACTATTGGTTGACAGTGACGGGATGGTGTCGCCATAGATGCGCTTAGCCTCCTCGGCAAACCATTCGATGTAGTTGGCTCCATAGGCGATTTCACCAGCCGCTTCTTCTAACGGCTTACCCTGCTCAGCGGTGAGTATGGCGGCCAGGTCTTGCTGGTTTTCCATAACCAGATCAAACCACCTGCGCATAATTTTCGAGCGCTGCTTGGCTGGTGTCGCGCGCCAGCCCGGTTGAGCGGCCGCAGCCGCGGTTACTGCCTGTTCGGCCAGTTCGGCGCCGCCGTCGTGCAATTCACAAATTGTTTCTTCATTGGCGGGGTTGGTCACCGGAAAGGTGTCGCCGTCGGTCACCCATTGACCATTGATAAAACTGCCTTTTTCAAATAAATCCTCGTTGATTTTCATGCCGCTGCCTCTGCGTGTAGTAGGTTTTTATTGTCGTAGCCAAGGTCTAATTAGACAATTGTAGCAAGTTTTTCGAGGATTATTCTGATGCCGGTTGCATCCGGCAGTCAAAATAACGCAGAATCCCCGCACCTTACCCATTTCAATAGCTACCCAATCAGGAGAACTCCATGCCCACCGGAATCCAATTAATGTCGACAATTACCCGCGAAGGTCAGTTACAGCTTGCGACTCATCAGAGTGAACTGCCTGGCCCGGGTGAGGGTCAGGTGTTAATCCGCATCGAAGCCGCCCCAATCAACCCATCCGATATGTGGCCTTTGTTCGGGCCTGCTGATCTGCGTGCCGCCGAAGTGTCCAGTTCGGATTCAGGTGCCAGCCTTACCGCTCCGGTGGATGCGTCTTTTTTGCCTATGGTGCATGCACGGCTGGATCAAACTCTGCCGGTTGGCAATGAGGGGGCCGGCGTTGTAATTGAAGCGGGTGCGGGTGCCGAGCATCTGATTGGTAAAACGGTGAGTCTGTCGCATGGTGCTAGCTATGCTCAGTTCGCCTGTGTGCCAGCTCAGCTTTGCCTGGTCCACAATGAGGGCACTACGCCAGCGCAAGCTGCCTCCTCCTTCGTCAACCCGCTCACTGCCTTGGGCATGGTCGAGACGATGCGCCTGGAAGGACACACCGCACTGGTGCACACCGCGGCGGCATCGAACCTGGGCCAGATGCTAAACAAGATTTGCCTCGCTGACGGCGTTGACTTGATTAATATTGTGCGTTCCGCTGAGCAGGTTGAACTGCTGCAATCGCAGGGCGCCAAAATTGTGCTGGACTCGTCCACTGCCGATTTTAAGCAGCAACTGTTCGGCGCCCTTGACACCACTGGCGCCACGCTGGCCTTCGATGCGGTCGGCGGCGGGCAACTGGCCAGCGATATTCTGGCGGTGATGGAACAGGTGCTGAGTAAAGACGCTAGCGGCCTGAACACCTATGGTTCCGAAGCACATAAGCAGGTCTACCTTTACGGCATGCTGGATACCGGGCCGACGGTGTTGAACCGCAGCTATGGGATGTCCTGGGGCGTGGGTGGTTGGCTATTGCCACGCTTCCTGCAACGCATTGGCCTGCAACGCGCTGGTGAATTGCAGCAGCGTGTGGCCGATGAAATTACCACCACTTTTGCCAGTCATTTTACCGATGAGTTGTCGCTGACTGAAATGCTGGAGCCAGCTAATATAGGGCGTTACGTTGCTAAAAAAACGGGTGAGAAATTCCTGGTGAATCCCCATAAGTCCTGAGCCTGAGGTCAAAGAGACAAATATGCAACTAGGGGATCGGCAGTACTCAGCCGTACAAAAATTTGCACTGGTGCTGGGTCCGCTGCTGTTTTTGGCGCTGTACAACGCGCCCTTTGTAATACTCAATCCCGCCGCCGACAAGGTGTTGGCGGTGGCGGTGTGGATGATCGTCTGGTGGATCAGTGAGGCAGTGTCCATTTCGGTGACCGCGCTGCTGCCGCTCACGATTTTTCCACTGCTCGGTATTGCTGATATTGAAGATGTGGCGGCCAAGTATGGCAGCCCCACGGTTTTCCTGTTTTTTGGCGGCTTTGTGATGGCGCTGGCGCTGGAAAAAGTAAATCTGCATAAACGTATAGCGTTGACCATAATCAAGTTGACCGGTACCAGCCCTGATCGAATTATTCTTGGGTTTATGTTGGCTACCGCGTTTTTGAGCATGTGGATCAGCAACACTGCCACGACCGTGGTTATGCTACCCATCGCGCTGTCCGTCGTCGGTCTGTTGCTGAAAAGTGATGGGCCAGCCAATGTCTCAGAGCGAAATTTTGCCCTGTGTTTGATGCTCGGTATTGCCTATGCTGCCAATGTCGGCGGTGTGGCAACCATCATCGGCACCCCGCCCAATGTGGTGGCAGTGGGGTTTTTGCAAAATGAACTCGGCATTGAGGTGTCGTTCCTGAATTGGATGCTACTGGGTGTTCCATTCAGCGCATTGATGCTGGCAGTCGTTTTCGTGGTGCTGGTGAAGTGGGTCTATCCCAATGGATTATTGCAGTTGGCCCAATCGCACAACGTCATTGACAGCGAGTTGACCGGGCTGGGGCCGCTCAGTGCGCGCGAGCGGCGGGTGCTGATCATCTTTTCCACGGTTATCGCCATGTGGGTGCTGCGCACTTCAATCAACCAATGGCTGCCGTTTATTTCACTCAGCGATGCGGGTATCAGTTTATTGGCCGCCGTGACACTGTTTGCCCTGCCGTTCAATTTTCGTAGCGGCGACTTTATCCTGGACTGGTCGGATACGGTGAAGTTGCCGTGGGGCATCCTGATTTTGTTTGGCGGCGGTCTGGCCCTGGCGGGTGCGCTGTCCGATACCGGAGTAATTCAGTTTATCGGAGATCTTGTGTCCGACAACAAAACCTTAAGTTTGTTATTGGTCAGCGCTGCACTGATAGCCATTATGTTGTTCATGACTGAACTGATGAGCAATGTGGCGTTAACCGCCATCTTTGTTCCGGTGGTGGCCGGTATTGCTCTGGGGCTAGATCAGTCGGTGATGAGTCTGGTGGTGCCAGTCACCATGGCCGCCAGCTGCGCCTTTATGCTACCCATGGCCACCCCGCCCAATGCCATCGTGTTTTCCAGCGGCCACATTAAAGTTCATCAGATGGTGCGTGCCGGGATAGTTTTGAACTTGGTGTCCATCGTGTTGCTGGTAATATTTGCGCGGATTCTGGTGCCGCTGGTTTTCAACTAATGGGAATGCGGCCCGCCCGGAGAGTTTAGCGATGCGACTATTACTAATTTGCCTTTGCCTGTTGCAAGCGGCTTGTGTCAGCGTGGACGGCACTACCAACTGGTATCAAGGAGAATGCCAAAAGAGTGCTGAGGATTGTGCCCTGGAGCGCGCCGCGGAACGCATGCTGGCCGCCTGCACCGTCACCGCGAACAGTTATCCCTATGCGCGTGATCGTGCAATGCTTGATGAATACGCTCAGCTATTTACCGAAGATGCCCATTTTCAAATAGAGGGACAGCCGGCGTTGCAGGGCCGCCCCGCCCTGGTCGCAGGCTTGCAGGCACGTGCGGCGGCCAATGAACTGCGCCATATGAGCCAGGTGGTGGATATGCAGGCGACCGGAGAGGGCACTGCACGCGGCGTCAGCTACGTCACCATCTGGCGGGTGGGCGCCGAGGCCTGGAGTAATGGCGATCGTACGGTGCATGGGCCGTGGATAGTGGCGGAGTACCATGATGAGTTTCGAATGCAGGGCAAGCGCTGTTTGATCAGCGACCGCCTGGTAAAAATAGTATTTGCCGGGCCGGATTTCTAGTTGAGAGCGGCTTTTGGGTGCTTGGTTTGTCTGCAGGCCGCGGCAGGCTGCGTTACAATCCGCGCTCGTCAAAATTCGCATTTACATTCAGTTCGGCTCTATTTGCTGAGTTGCTAGACCGATAACAGTATGACAGTTACCCGATTCCCTCCCAGCCCCACCGGCTATTTACATATTGGCGGTGCCCGCACCGCTTTGTATTCATGGCTGCATGCGCGTCAGCATGATGGGTCGTTTGTGTTACGCATCGAGGATACTGATCTAGCGCGCTCCACGCAGGAGTCAGTGCAGGCGATATTGGATGGCATGCAGTGGCTGGAATTGGACTACGATCAGGGGCCGTTTTTTCAAACGCAACGATTTGATCGCTACGCAGAGGTAATTCAAGCGCTGCTGGCGTCAGGGCACGCCTATCATTGCCAGTGCAGCAAGCAACGCCTCGATGAGATGCGCGAACAACAGAAGGCGCAGGGCGACAAACCCAAATATGATGGCCAATGCCGCAATTTGGGATTGGCGGGCGATGACCATACGGTGGTTCGATTTAAAAACCCGGTGGACGGTGACGTAATCATTGAAGACCTGGTCAAGGGCAATATCGTGATCAGTAATACCGAGCTCGATGACCTGGTGATTGCACGCCCTGATGGTGTGCCCACCTATAATTTAACGGTGGTGGTGGATGACATGGATATGCAGATAACGCACGTGATTCGCGGCGATGATCATATAAACAACACACCTCGCCAGATCAATATTCTGCGTGCGCTGGATGCGCCACTACCATTTTATGCCCATGTGCCGATGATTCTCGGTGAAGACGGTGCGCGTATGTCAAAGCGCCATGGCGCGGTCAGTGTCATGCAGTATCGCGATGACGGGTATTTGCCGGAAGCTTTGTTGAGTTATTTGGCCCGGCTTGGTTGGTCGCACGGCGATCAAGAGCTGTTTTCACGCGCCGAATTGTTACGCTTATTTAAGGTAGAAAACGTTAGTCGCTCGGCCTCAACCTTCAATCCAGACAAATTATTGTGGGTCAATCAGGAATTTATCAAACAATTATCAGCGCTTGAATTACTGCAGCGCAGTGTCTGGTATTTCGAGCGTGCGGGAATTGTGGTGCCCACCGACCAGCGCAGTCAGGACATTGTCGGTTTGGTGCGAGAACGCTGCAAGACGTTGCTTGACGTTGTTGAACAAAGTCGTTTTTTCTTTGAGGAGCCTGCTGGTTACGCTGAGGCTGCGATGAAAAAACATCTGCGCCCGGTTGCCATTGAGCCCTTAAAGGCACTTACTGCAGCGCTGACTGCGCTACCGCAGTGGGATGCTGCGCAGATTCAAAATGTGGTGCAATCGGTCGTCGATGAATATCAGATCGGGTTTGGCAAATTGGCGCAGCCAGTGCGCATCGCGGTGACTGGCAGCGCCATGTCACCCTCAATAGACCAAACCCTGCAAATGCTGGGCCAGCAAATCACCGTGCAGCGCCTGCAAGCGGCTATCCCCTCGTTTGAGAGCTATCTGCAAGCAAAAAATAGCTGAAATGGGCTTGCATGCTAAGTTTCCGTTGGCATGGCAGGGCGATTCGTTATAGACTTTGTTAACGAAGTTTCGCCATTAGGTGTGACTCGTAATAATAAATTGAATAAGCACATAACGCAGAACCCTTAATCGGGTGTGACGAGTGCGACACCAGAGGAGCAGAAAAGTCCGGCAAGAAAAGCGAGTTGACTCAACGCAAGACGCCTGAAGCAAGCACTCACGCACGTTATTATTTGTAGTGAGTAAGACAAATGTTTCCGGTGGTCGGGGTTGGTCGACGGCAGTGAACGATCTAATGGTTTGGGTTCATTACCAAACTGTTTAAGGTTTGCCATCTGCTACGCATTTCTTCAGCCGCAGCCTGATTAATCAGGTTGCGTTAGTTCAAACGGCGTTTTCTTCTAACTCCTCCCCGGGTTCGCACCCAACGCGCTGCGGCGACGACAGGGTCCGCGCATTTTACAGGTGCGCGCTATGAGGCCCCTAAATTTACGTCGCGTCGGCTGTTCAATTTTGATTCGAGGCACAGTACCGGTTAATTGATTCAGTTATCCGTGTTACCTTCCCCAGCGAAAGCTTTGGTGATTGTTGGGTCTTTCTGTTTATCGCACGATTCTCGAGTAGGTTCCGTGAGTTGGCGACTTCACAGTAAGGTCCATTTTTTGACTGCGGGTTCAGTGCCCGGGTTAAAACACCGGTACAGATTGAATCGGTTTGATCGGTTCGCGGCTTTGACAAATTGTTTTTGTGGCAAATTGTTGAGGTGGCGGATTATCGAAGCGGCGAATTTTTAAAAAGTTTCATTAACACGAGGTTAAGTTGAAGATGAATAAAACTGTGTTGAACTGGATAGGTAGCGCGCTGGCAATCATTGCCCTGAGCGTTACCGCTGTGTCTACTTCGGTGGCGCAATCCGTAGATGAGGAGTTTGCTCGCGAACTCAAATTGGTCGAAGGCCTCAAGGTCTATAATGAGCAATTGAAGAAACAGCTCGCGGCGCAGCAGCAGGCGAAGGCAGACATTCGTGGCTCGATTGCCGGTTCCAAAGATCTGGAGCCGCAGGTGGTGCCGTTGATGAGTAAGATGCTCACGGCCCTGGAGCAGTTTGTAAACGCAGACTTGCCATTCCATCTGGATGTACGTAAGGAAAGCATCGCTGACCTGAAGGCCTTGATGCTGAATTCTGAAGCCAGCAATTCAGACCGCTTCCGAAACATCATGGATATTTATACCGTTGAAACAGAGTACGGTAATACCTACGAGGCCTACCCCTCGACGGTGATGATCGATGGCACGGAAACGCCGGTCGACATGCTGCGTGTCGGTCGTCTGGGGCTGTATTACCAGACCAAAGACCAAAAGCAATCGGGCATGTACGATCTGGCATCTGGTGGCTGGAAAGCACTGCCGGAATCCACCAATCGAAATATTAGAAAGGCCATCAAAGTGGCGGCCAAAACCATTGCGCCGGAATTGATGAGTATTCCTGTATCTGCGCCGGAGGCTAACTAACATGAAGCACTTACTGACTACCGCTGCCTTGTTGGCAGCCCTCATGATTGCACCGGTTCAAGCGCAATCCCTTGACCAGTTGTTGGAGCAGGTACGTACCGGCTCTCTACAGAAAACACAGGTCGCTGCCGATTTAGAAAAGCAATTCGCCGCGGCGGGCGCCGGCAAGGCGGGCATTGTATCCAACCTTAAAGCGCAGCGCGCCAGCCTGGAAGCTGAAAGCGGCGCTCTGGAAGATGAATTTGCCAAAAATGAAGAAGAGCTGAACGCTCTGCGTACCTTGCGCGAGCGCGAGTTGGGTGATCTGAACGATTTGTTCGGCTCTATTCAGCAAATTGTTGGTGAGGCGCAGGCCGGGTTTGAAACGTCGATCATCTCAGCGCAGTACCCCAACCGGGTTGCTGAGTTTGGCGCCATTTCCAAGAAAATATCGCAGTCCAATGACTTGCTCAGCATTGAAGAAATGGAATCCGTTTTTCAGGGTGTGTTCAATGAACTGGCCCAGCAGGGCAAAGTGACCAAGTTCACTGCGCAGGTGGCCACCGCCGCCGGTGACCGTGAGCAACGCGAAGTGACCCGGGTTGGCGTTTTTAACCTGATAGGTGACGGCAAGTTCCTGACTTATGGTAGCGGCGGTGTAGCAGAGTTACCGCGACAACCGGACGGTCGATTCCTTAGCCAGGCGGCTGATTTGGAAGGCGCTGCCCCCGGTGGCACGGTTGAATTTTCAGTAGACCCGACCAAAGGCACCTTACTCGGTGCCGCGGTAGAGCGCCCCAGTGTTATGGAACGTGTTGCGCAAGGCGGGTTAGTTGGTTACATCATTCTGGGCGTGGGTGCGATTGCCGCACTGATCGCGATATTCAAGATTGTGACGTTGATGGGCGTGGCCAGCGCAGTACAGAAGCAAGCTGCGAATCCAAACTCACCGTCTACCAAAAATCCGCTGGGTCGGGTGCTGAAGGTGGCTCTGGACCATCCTGATGCCGACACCGAAGCGATGGAGCTTAAATTGTCTGAGGCGATTATGAAAGAAACGCCCAAGCTTACCTCGTGGTTAATGTTCCTTAAAATTGTGTCAGTTGTGGCACCTTTGGCCGGATTACTTGGTACGGTATTGGGTATGATCGAAACGTTCCAATCAATTACCTTGTTTGGTGCGGGCGATCCGAAATTGATGGCAGGCGGTATTTCGCAGGCGCTGGTAACCACAGTTTGTGGTCTGGTGGTGGCGATTCCGATCGTGCTGTTGCACACCGCGGCGGCCAGTAAGGCCAAGCGTGTGGAAGAAATTCTCGAAGAACAGTCTGCGGGGATGGTTGCACGCCAGATCGAGAGCTAAGGTTCTCGATTTGGTTTTTGCCACCCGTTGATGTGAACTAGTTGAGAGGATTCGAGCGATGCCAGAATTTGTAATAGTAATATTTGAGGCGATTCGGGATTTTATGGATCTCGGAGGGCCGGTGTTGTATTTGATCGCCGCCCTGTTGATCGTGATGTGGTATATGATCCTGGAGCGGATTTTGTACTTCCGCGGGGCACATAAAGCGTTGGTTAAGGCTGCCATTGACGAATGGGAGGGGCGGCCGGAAAGGATTTCGTGGGCTGCCCACCAGGTGCGCGAACAGCTGGTGTCTTCGGTAGCGGTAAAGATGCGAGAGAATCTATCCATGATTCAGGCCTGTGTGGCGCTGGCGCCGCTGTTTGGCTTGCTCGGCACGGTCACCGGCATGATTGAAGTATTTCAGGTCATGGCCATCAACGGCACCAGCAACGCGCGCGCCATGGCTGGCGGTGTGTCGCAGGCAACGGTACCCACCATGGCGGGCATGGTCGCGGCACTATCAGGCCTGTTCCTAAGTTTCTGGCTGCAGCGCAAGTACGAGCAAGAGCGTGAGCTGTTGAATGAACATCTAACGCTGGATCACTAAGCGCGGCGACGAGAATACCCAATGCGGGGAGAAATTGAATGAGACGAAGTTTAAAAAACAGACCGGACGACGATACCAAAATCGACATCACACCGATGTTGGATGTGGTGTTCATCATGCTGATCTTTTTTATTGTGACGGCCAGCTTCATTAAAGAAAGCGGTGCCAAGGTTGAGAAACCGACTGCCGAAACCTTTGAGAAAAAACCGAAAGCCACTATCTTGCTGGCGGTCAACGAGAAGGACGAAATTTGGCTGGATCGTCGCAAGCTGGATCCACGCGCAGTCAAAGCAAACTTAAACCGTTTGCGAGCGGAGAATCCGGAAGGCGAGGTTATTTTGCAGGCCGACCAGGAGTCCACCGCGGAAACTGTAATGAAAGTAATCGAAGCACTTAAAGACGCCGGCATCGCGGTGCCCACGATTGCCACCGAATCGGAGTAGTACTATGACCAGAGCAATTCCATCATCAATAATTTCTGTGCTGATTACGCTGGGTCTGATTTTGACCATGTATGGCTTAATCAAGATGGACGAACCGGAATTGACCGCTAAGAAGGCTTTCAAACTGCCGGATTTTTCCGCGCCACCGGAAAACGAAGATCTACAGACCATTGCCCCCAAACCGGACCGACCGGACGACGTACAAGAGCAACCGGATGTTCCGGAAGTAGACGCCACACCGGACCGGGTCGATATCAACAGTAATCTAGCCTTGGGTGCCGTTAAAGTTGGTATTAATCGCAATCTAAAAGGCTTTAACTCCAATGACGGTGAGTACCTGCCGATTTTCCGTGCACCCCCGATTTACCCGCGCCGTGCGGCTGAACGGGGCCTTTGTGGCTGGGTTGATCTAATGTACACAGTCACAGCAAGTGGCGGGGTGCGTGATCCGCAGGTGACCGCCAGTTCGTCATCTATGTTTGAAAGCGCAGCTAAAAAAGCGGCGCTCAAATATAAATATAAAGCGCGTCAGGTAGGTGGTAAGCCGGTTGATGTGCCTGGGGTGGAAATCCGCATTGTGTTTGAAATGGAAGGTGGCTGTTAATACGGCCAATAAACTTTCACTGAGGTGACCTATGACTAAATTAAAAATTTCCGCTACCGTTTTTGCCACGTTACTGGCTATGCCAATGCTGCTGGTGGTAGAGACGCTGGTAGACCCATCGGCATCCGCTTATGCGCAAAGAACAGAGAAGCCCAAGCGCCAAACCAAGCGTGTGGAGTCTATTCCGCAAGCACTAATTAAGGACTTCGAAAAACTTAACGAAGCCTTTGATGCGGAAAATATTGCCGAGGCCGAGCGCATTCTGAACAAGCTGGAAGCCAAACCAGACCTGAACAATATCTCACGCGCCTACATCTACAACTATCGGGGCAACATATATTTTAGCCGCGACAACCTGAATGGTGCGCTCAGGGAGTTTAAGAAACTATTGGCGATCACAGAAGGCCTGCCGGAGAGTTTCTATAACCAGATTATCTATGTGGTAGCACAGGTATATTTCTCACAGGAGAATTATGGAGAAGCATTAAATTACGCACAGCGCTGGTTTCGAACTCAGGAAGACCCGGCTGCTGATGCTTATATGCTGGTGGGCCAGGCGCAGTACATGCTGAAACGCTACGACGACGCGCTGCCTAATGTCCAGAAAGGCATTCAAAAATACGTCGACCTCGGCAGTATTCCCAAAGAGGGTTGGTTGAATTTGCTGAGCAGTATTTACCGCCAGAAAAACGATTTCAAAAAGATGTTGCCGGTGCTCAAGCAACTGGTATTGCACTACCCCAAGAAGACTTATCTGCTGACCATGGGCGGCGTGTACAACGAGCTCAACGATCAGAAAAAAATGACGGCTATCTACCAGGCCATGTATGACCAGGGCTTGTTGGATAAAGAGTCGGAGCTAGTCACGCTGGCATCGCTGCATTTGTCTTTGGACAACCCCTATAAAGCCGCCATGATTATGGAAAAGGGCTTGGACGCCGGCATTATCAAGAAAGATGCGAAAAATTACCGCATTTATTCGCAGGCTCTGTACATCGCCCGTGAGTATGAAAAAGCCTTGGCGCCCTTGTCGCAAGCCGCAAAGATGGCCAAAGATGGCAAGTTGTATGATCAACTGGGCCAGTCCTATATTGCCCTGAACCGGTGGAAAGAGGCCGAGCGCGCACTCGGTAATGCGCTGGCTAAAGGCGGTTTACAGAATCCGGGTCAAACGGCTATTTCACAGGGTTTAGCGCGTTTCGAGCAAAAGAATTACGATGGTGCCAAAGCGGCCTTTCGCAAAGCGATGAAGTATGACAAAACTGCTGGTCCCGCCAAAAAATGGGTCCAGTATGTGGATTCAGAAGTGTACCGGCTCGCTGAATTGAAAAAAGAAATTGTTATTAATACTGACGTAGAAGTATAAAAATGAGGTTAACAATGGGAACAGCTTTTATGGCATTGCGACTAAGACAAAGCTTGTTTGGTCTGGTGATGGTCGCGTTGCTGCCGTCCACCGCGTGGGCAGATAAAACGGATGATATTGTCAGCCGAAATATGTCCCGGATGAACGCTGCTGCAGCATCGCAGAAAAAGATTGATAAGTTGTCCGAAGAAACCGACAAAATCGTTTCTCAGTACCATGTTCAGCGAAAGGTTGTAGATGGGCTCAAGGTCTACAACGATCGTCTGCGGCGCACCCTCACTGCGCAAGAAGTGGCAATGCAGAAATTGCAGCGGTCAATCGAAGATGCGTCTTTAATTGAGCGCCAGATTGTACCGTTGATGATGCGCATGATTGTCGGCCTGGATGAGTTTGTATCTCTGGATATGCCGTTCAAGCAAAAAGAGCGGCGTGCACGGCTGGAGCGTATTCGCGGTTATTTGACCAATGCTAATATCTCCGCGGCGGAGCGATTCCGCCAGGTGTTGGAAGCCTATTCGACAGAAAACGCCTACGGGACTAGTGTGGATGTGTATACCGACACCTTGACCGTACCAGAGGGCGAGCTGACCTTGAACGTGTTACAAGTTGGTCGTGCGGGCCTTTATTACCAGACCCTGGATGGCGCGGTATCCGGTTATTGGGATAAAAAAGAAGGTGCCTGGAAAAGCCTCGACTCTTCTCATAACGCAGGCATTACACACGCTATTCGTATCGCCCAGGGCAAAGAAAGCAAAGGTTTGATGGAGTTGCCCATCGCCGCACCGGAGGCGCTGTAATGAACTCATATAACCTAAAATCAGTTTTCGGAAATTCAGTGTTTGTTTTGCTCAGCGCTATCATTTTCGCTGCCCTGACCAGCACATCTGCTCAGGCGCAGGCTTTGGATATCAACCGGATTCTGTCAGCGGTCAACTCTGGTGTCGCTGATGATCGTAGGGAAAACACCGCGCGCGAGCGGCGTTTTCAGCAGGAAAAAAGTAAGCAGCAAGGGCGTTTAGCTGGAATGCGTAATGAGCGAGCCCGTCAAGAGCGGATCTCAGATCAACTCGATGCACAGTTTGAAGTTAACAAGATCAAAATTGAAGAGTTGCAGGTTGAATTAGCCAAAGAGTTAGGCGATCTCAAGGAATTGTTCGGTGTTATTCAGCAGACCGCCAGTGAAGCGCAGGAAGACTACAAAACCTCGTTAATCAGCGCGCACTACCCAGAACGTTCTGAAAATTTGCGTGAGATGGTCGCCAAGATGGCCAGCCTGACTGAGCTTGTGTCCATCGATGAAATTGAAAATCTTTGGTTTCAATTGCAAAACGAGATGACGGAGCAGAGTAAGATCGTCAAATTTACCGCGCCAGTGACCTATAAGAGCGGTCAGGAAGAAGACGAAGAGGGCAATCTGGTTGACGTGTTCGTTACTGAAGATCGAGTGGTTACGCGCATCGGCGTATTTAACGCATTGGCTGGCAATGATATTGCCAACTACGACAACAATCGTGGCTTGGTATTGCTCGATCGACAAATGAACGCCAATTACCTGGCCAAATCGAACGAACTCCAAAACGCCAGTAGTGGAGTAACCTCTTTCGAGTTAGACCCGACTAAAGGCGCGCTGTTAACTGCACTGGTACAGGAACCCTCCATTCTGGAGAAAGTTCAGGAAGGTAAGGTGGTCGGCTATGTCATTATCGCTCTGGGTATTATCGCCTCGATCATCGCGGTGCTGCGCATCATGGTGCTCAGTGGCGTCGAGGCCAAGGTCAGAAAACAGGCTAAAGATCTAAAACGACCATCACTTAAAAATCCGCTTGGCCGAGTTCTCAAGGTTTATCAGGACAATCCCCAGAGTGACCCCGAGTCCATGGAGCTAAAGTTGTCTGAAGCAATTCTGAAAGAGTCTCCAAAGCTCAATGCCTGGATTATGTTTATCAAGATCATTGCCGTGGTCGCACCCTTGCTCGGCTTGCTTGGTACAGTAACCGGCATGATTCAAACCTTTCAGGCAATCACGCTGTTTGGTGCCGGTGACCCGCAAACCATGGCTGGTGGTATTTCACAGGCATTGGTAACCACGGTGCTGGGTCTGGTGGTAGCAATCCCGACGGTCTTTTTACACTGGATGGCATCTAGCCGCGCCAAGCGTATTGAGAACACGCTGGAGGAAACCGCCAGCGGTCTGGTTGCTGAACAATTTGAAAATTATAGCCACCCATAATCCAAGCAACTACGCGCAAAACGCATAGTTGTGTTGCTGAGGAAAAAGTATGAAACGTTTAGGTAAAGCGCTCAACGAAGAAGAAACCGATATTGATATTACCCCCATGTTGGATGTGGTGTTTATTATGTTGATCTTTTTCATCGTGACCGCGAGCTTTGTTAAGGAGTCCGGTATAGGTTTGAATAACCCGCCGGCTAATCCTGATCCGCCTGATATCGATGCACCAAAACCGATTGTGGTGGTGGTGAATGACTTGAATGAAATCCGAATTCAGGACCGCATTGTAGATGCTCGAGCGGTTAAGCCGACCATCACTCGCCTAAAGGCAGAAAGCCCGGAATCATCGGTGGTGGTGAAAGTTGACCCGAAAGCCAAAACTCGCGCCGTAGTACAGGCGGTCGATGGTATTCGGGCTGCCAAAGTGCTCCTCCCATCGGTAACATTGAACCCCGGCTGACGAGATCAGCATCAGGATTTATTCCGCGAGTGTTACGGCATAGGTGTTACGGCATAGGTGCAGATTACAGAATAAAACCAAAAAGGTATGCTAAGGCATACCTTTTTTACGTTTGGAGGGGCGGTGCTGAATCAGCCCTTGCCTTATCGACAATTTGCAGGAGAGTTATAAATGATCAGGATCGCAATCAATGGTTTTGGCCGTATTGGTCGCAATGTGTTGCGGGCTATTTACGAAAACGGTTTACGCAGTGAGTTTGAGGTGGTGGCAATAAATGATCTGGTGCCCCCCATGACCAACGCACACCTGTTGCAGTTTGATACCACGCATGGGCGTTTTAACGCCCAATGCAGCGCCAGTGAGGACGCGTTTGTGGTCGATGATGACAGCATTCCTGCGTTCATGCAGCGGGAACCAGAAAAGTTACCTTGGCAAGATCTTGATGTGGATATTGTCTTTGAATGTACCGGTTTTTTTCGTACTCGAGATAAAGCGTCGTTGCATTTGCAGGCTGGCGCGAAAAAGGTGCTGGTTTCAGCGCCAGGTAAGAATCTGGACGCCACTATCGTTTATGGAGTGAATGATGCTGTATTACAACCGGATCATACGCTGGTCTCCAACGCGTCATGCACTACCAATTGCCTGGCTCACGTCGCCAAGGCTTTGCAGGACTCGATTGGTATCGAGAGCGGTTTGGCACATACAGTTCATGCTTACACTAATACTCAAAACCTACTCGACTCTTATCACAAGGATTTGCGCCGTGCCAGAGCGGCGGCATACTCCATGATTCCAACCAGCACCGGTTCTGCCAAGGCGATTGGCGCGGTTATACCAGAGCTGGACGGCAAACTGGATGCGGTCGCGGTTAGGGTGCCGACCTTAAACGTATCACTCCTGGACTTTACCTTTGTGGCATCGCGCGGCGTTACCGTGGAAGACGTAAGTGAAGTTCTGGGCGCGTATGCCAAGGGTCGGGAACGGGTGTTTGAACTAAACCCTCAGCCGCTGGTGTCCATCGACTTCAACCATAACCCCGCCTCTTGCGTAGTTGACCTTGCACAAACCCGGGTCAATGGGAATTTGGTGAAAGTATTGGCCTGGTACGATAACGAGTGGGGTTTTTCCAATCGCATGCTGGATACCGCGGCGGCGATGACTAATGCCTAATCCAGCTTGAACTGAAGTTTGATAGATTCGATTTGGCTGGCAACAGCTCTGCCTGAACCCTGTTCATAGGCTGGCTGAAATTTCCAGCGCTTAACGGCCCGTATGGCGGCGCCATCAAACACCCGGCCGGGTTGTGCACTCACCACCACAACATCCTCTGCAGTGCCTTGCTCCGAAATGGTGAAGGCAAGCTCGACCCAGCCTTCCTGTTCGCGCTGCAACGCACGGCGCGGGTACTTGGGCGGAGACTGTGAAATTGCTTTAGCGGGAATAATGGTAGGTGGAGGCGGCGCTACTGGTTCTGCTGTCTCGGTTGCAGCGATTATCTGTGCTTCACGTTTTGCTGTCAGATCGGCATTGAGCTTTGCGACCGCGCCTAAATCCAGATTCAGTCGCCGCAATAACGCAATTTCATGTTCTGCCATATCCAGATCGCCGCTGTTTAATACGTTGCCTGCTGACGCCAGTAGCAGCGTATTCAGTGATTGTAAGCGTGGTTGAAAATTGGCCTGACTAATACTGTTTTTTTTGCGCGCATTCGATACCAGCGTGTAGGCGTTGCCCTTGGTAGGCGGCGCCAAATTGCCCGCGGCGAGTGCCGTATCGATTTCGCGCAGAAGTTTTTGCTCTCTCCTTAGTGCTTTAGCCGCCTTATTGCTGCCGCCAAGAGAATCACCCATCTTATTCAGAACCGCAGTGGTTTTCGCCACCTCTTCTTTCGTTCCGTCGGATCTGACCGCAGTTACATGCTTTTCAATAGTGCGTTCCAGCCTGGATCGTAATGAATCGTTCTTCTTATTCAAAGGGTCAAGCTCTTCCAAGACGGCCAGGGTCGCCAGCGCTTCATCAAAACGTGCGTCGTCAATAAGCTGCTGAAAATTGGAGCGCAGTTGTTCAGCCACCAGTTTCTTGCCGCGATAGGCAACCCGGTCATAAGGATCGAGATCAAGCGCCTGATCGTAATAATGTAAAGCGCTGGCGTTTTGAGGAGTCGTTAAGTTGCCGGCGGCCAACGCTGCCGCGGCCAGTTCATTAAATGCGGCGGTGTCACTCGATATAATTGAGACGTCGGCCGAGAGTTGTTTTTCTGATCGACTCGCCGCCGCGGAATCCATCACAGCCACATCAGACTCTGTAGTATTGCTTGATTGTTCCAGACCCCCAAGCAGCAACCATGCTGCCAGACCAATCGAGGCTATCGTGATCGATGCATAAACCAGGCCCGACTTGTTGGGGGCCTTGCTGCTTTTGTATACGGCGCCGCTACGTTTGCCCGCGTCATTCACAAAATTGGCGGTCACGTCCTGGCCCGCCGCAACTCGCTCGAGTAGGTTAAGGTGTAAACGATTGGCTCGCTTGAAGGCCAGGAAAAGTTGTTTGGCACGCACCGGTTTACTGAACGCTCTGTAGACCAGCGGCTGTACATCGTCGGTTAATACGGCCGCCAGAGGTTCTGCGTCGCCCACTAAAATAACAATCTGAGTGGGGTCTTGCTTTTTGAGTTTAATTATTTGTTCAATCGTGGCATCAACATCGTTGAGGTTGACCGCCAGATCAAAGATAACGATACCATTGTGCTGCAGCAATGAGCCGTCCTCCAATGCCAATTGGATCGAGTCACGGCTGTGAAACTCCTGCTCTGTTGTATTGCTCTGCGTAAGCTGCTCGATGAACTTAAAGTCATCTGAAATGAGCAGCACCGTTGGAGACAATGATGAGTCGGTCATTGCGTCGTCCCAGTTAGGGTATTGTTGTTCAATGGTAGCCACCGCGGGCCGCGCATTGATTGTCAGATTGAGTCGTTGCTTATCGGGTAAGCAAAGTCCTGATGGACATGATCATCATAGCCAAAAAGAAAAGCCACGCCCATAGGTGAGAGTTAAGTTTTCGAGTGCCCGTGTGTCAGGCCTGGCGCGTTAGCTTTATTTCAGCGACGCCTTGGTACGGGCTTTGGCTCGATTTAACTTTTTCTGATAGCGGCTTTGCACAATATCGCTGATGATAAGGATGAAAAGCACGAAGTAGAAAGTGGTTTTAGACATCTGCACCACGTGATTGCCAAAAAATTGCATTTGCGAGAGATGGCCGCCTTCCGAAATCAGCATGACTCCAACAAGGAATAGAATAAATAACCCCAATACTTCATACATGCGGTTTTTCTGTAAAAAATCAGATACGGTATCAGCCAGCACCACCATCAATAAGCCGCCGGTTAGAATGGCCGTTGCCATGACGAAAAACTGTTGTGTCACCGCCATGGCGCTGAGGATGGAGTCGAATGAAAAAACCACATTCATCGCCACTATCCAGAAAATAATAAGGCCAATTGATTTGGGTTCACGTTGTTCGTGGTCCAGGTCCTCAAGGCTCATCATATGCAAAATTTCTTTCATGGCGGTATACAGAATGAAAATCCCGCCGAACAATACAACCACCGCATGAAGGTTGAATGAGGCCTCGATGACACCCGGCCAATTAATCGAAAACAATTGCTGTTGAAAGGCCTGAATCATATTCAGCAGCAGGAACAGCAGCACAATCCGTAGCGCGACTGCGATAACAATTCCCCAGAACCGGACCGCGGCCTGGCGCTCTGCCGGGGCACGTTGCGATTCAAGAGAGATATACAATAAGTTGTCGAATCCCAATACGGCCTGCAACATTATTAATAAGATTAGATCGACCAGATTGGCGAGCGTAAATAATTCACTCATGAATTTCTCCGATTCTCAGAAGGGCGACGATTGATTCGTCGATATTGAAAGCTGGGTTTAAGTTTATAGAACAAGCGCCATTAAAATAAATCAGCGCAACTAAAGTTCGAGCCGCCAGTTGATTTGCTGGCCAGCGTAGAAAGGAACGATTGATTCACCACTTGGCAGTTCAATAATATCCGGCATGGTCCAAGAGTCGCGTATCAGGGTCACGGTTTCGCGGTTCACTGGTAAGCCGTAGAACATTGGCCCATAGATACTGGCGAAGCCCTCCAGTTTGGCCATTGCCCCCAACTCATCAAAAATCTGAGCATACAACTCCATTGCTCCCCAGGCACTATAGCAGCCAGCGCAACCACAGGGATTTTCTTTGGCCTGTTTGGTATGCGGCGCGGAGTCGGTGCCGAGAAAAAACTTATGTGAGCCACTTGCCACTGCTTCTCTGAGGCGTTGCTGGTGCACGTTGCGTTTTAACACCGGCAGGCAGTAATTATGGGGTCGAATTCCACCCGACAAGAGGTCATTCCGGTTCATCATCAAATGCTGCGGCGTGACGGTGGCGGCGGTGTTGTCACCGGTCTGCAGCACAAAGTCAACTGCCTCAGACGTGGTGATGTGCTCAAATACAATCTTCAAATTCGGAAAGCACACATGGATAGGAGCAAGATGTTGATCAATGAACTCCTTTTCGCGGTCGAAAATGTCCACGTTGTCATCGGCAACTTCGCCATGCACCAATAACAGCATTCCGCACTCGCTCATGGCTTCAAATACCGGGAACAACTTCTCAATTGAACCCACGGCCCCCTCCGAATTGGTGGTTGCGCCCGCGGGGTACAGTTTAGCTGCGGGGATTATTTTGCTGGCGGCTTCTTTGATCTGTTCCGGCGTGGTCTCATCGGTGAGATAGAGTGTCATTAACGGATTGAAATCACTGCCGGGCCCGGCCGCCTCGAGAATCCGTTCACGGTAGGCTAGCGCCTGTTCGCGCTTGGTGACCGGCGGTATCAGATTGGGCATTACAATGGCGCGCTTGAAGCAGCGAGCGGTTGCGCTGACAGTTTCAGGAAGTAGCACTCCGTCACGAAAGTGCAGGTGCCAATCATCGGGTGCTTTTATTGTTATTTGGTCCATATAGATCGCCCCATTTGGTCGAGTCATTGCGCGACTTCTTATTGTGTTGCTGCATGACCATTAAACAAAAACAAATGGTAATTATTGAACTGTGCTACAGCATCTAAATGGCGTGTCTGTTTTGATCTGATTCAGATACAATACGTCGTTTGCAAAATTCCAACGCACTACGCCTACCGCGAATCATAGCGAGGCGCGCAATTTATGTCGATAGCAATAACTCTTCCTGATGGGGCAATTAAACGATACGAGACAGCTGTCACGGGTCTGGAGATTGCCGAGTCCATTGCCAGTGGTTTACGTCGCAATGCCGTAGCGGTAAGGGTCAACGGAGAGCAGTGGGATCTAAGCCGGCCAATTGAGATTGATGCCGAGGTCGCCATCATTACTCGCGATACCGAAGAAGGGCTCGAGGTGCTGCGCCATGATGCAGCACATGTCATGGCAGAGGCGGTGAAAGAGCTTTACCCTGAAACTCAGGTCACCATCGGCCCGGCAATTGAGAACGGTTTTTATTACGATTTTGCCCGTGACGACGCCTTTACGCCGGAAGATCTGGAAGCGATCGAAGGGCGTATGAAAGAAATCGTCAAGCGCAACGAGGAGATCACGCGCGAAGTGTGGCAACGAGATCAGGCAATTGAATATTTCAATGGCATAGGCGAGGTGTATAAGGCAGAGATCATTGCGGAATTTCCGGCCGATGAAACCATTACCGTTTATCGCCAGGGCGAGTTTCTGGATTTATGTCGCGGGCCCCACTTGCCCTCGACCGGGGTGCTGCGGGATGGCTTTAAGCTGACCAAGCTAGCCGGCGCCTATTGGCGTGGCGACCCTAACAATGCGCAGTTACAACGCATTTACGGCACGGCCTGGTCTGATAAAAAGCAGTTAAAAGCCTATCTGCGTCGTATGGAGGAAGCCGAAAAGCGCGACCACCGCAAACTTGGTAAAGCATTGGACTTGTTCCATATTCAAGACGAAGCGCCCGGCAGCGTTTTCTGGCACCCCAAGGGTTGGGCCATCTACACCGCGGTGCAAAATTACATGGCGGCCCAACAGTACAAGCATGGCTACCAGGAAATAAAAACACCAGTATTGGTGGACATATCATTGTGGGAACGATCTGGCCATGCTTCAAAGTTTGGCGATGATATGTTTACGCTGAGCTCAGACGAGCGCGACTACGCAGTAAAACCAATGAATTGCCCCTGCCATGTGCAAGTCTTTAATCAGGGCCTCAAGAGTTATCGCGACCTGCCGCTGCGATTAGCCGAGTTTGGTTCCTGCCATCGCAATGAAATGTCCGGTGCTCTGCATGGCATTATGCGGGTGCGCAGTTTTGTGCAGGACGATGCGCACATCTTCTGCACCGAAGATCAGATTCAGTCAGAGGTGAAACTGTTTATTGATTTTCTACACGAGGTTTACCGGGACTTCGGTTTTGAAGAAATTATCTATAAACTCTCCACCCGACCCGAGCAACGGGTTGGCGAAGACGCTGATTGGGATCGTGCCGAGCAGGCACTTGAACAGGCCTTAAACGACAATGGTCTGGATTGGGAACTGCAGCCCGGCGAAGGTGCGTTCTACGGCCCCAAGGTTGAGTTTTCTTTGAAGGACTGTATTGGCCGGGTGTGGCAGTGCGGCACAATACAGGTGGATTTTTCAATGCCTGGTCGCCTCGATGCGGAGTATGTAGCCGAAGACGGCAGCAAGCAGGTGCCGGTGATGCTGCACCGCGCTATCCTGGGCTCGATTGAGCGTTTTTTGGGCATTCTGATTGAGCAGCATGCCGGCGCATTGCCAGCCTGGCTGGCACCGCAGCAGGTTATGGTGGCGACCATTGTGACCGATGCCAATGATTATGCGGAGCAGGTGCAAGCTGCGCTGCACAATGCAGGTATTCGTGCTGAAGTTGATTTACGCAACGAGAAAATCAGCTATAAAGTGCGCGAGCACAGCCTGCAGAAAATTCCCGCAATTCTGTGTATTGGACAGCGCGAAGCTGAGCAGGGCACGGTGGCGGTGCGGCGTTTTGGCAGTAAGCAGCAAAGTGTGGTGCCACTGGAACAATTTATCGATGAGTTTTCTGAGGAAATCGAATCTAAACAGCAATTTGTAGTTGGAGAATAAAATGAGTAGCAAGAAAATTATCACCCTGGTGGCCGGTCTGGCCATATTGGTAACGGCAACCTATTTTGGTTTCGGCGGCGCTGATCGAAACAATATTGCCCAAGCCCAGGACAAAACAGCAGACGTTAAGCTGGATAGCGAAAAGGCTAAACTGGGTTACATGTATGGCATCCAGATTGCCAATGACATGATCTCAGCCGGCGCCATGGACGAACTCGACGTAGAGGCCTTTATGGCCGCGCAGAGCGAAGTATTTGCCGGCAAGGAGCCGCGTATGACGCCAGAAGAAATGCAGGCGGTGCAGCAGGCTTATATGAACAAGCAACAAGCGGCAGCAGTAGCCCTGGCGGCGGAAAATAAAGCCAGAGGCGATGCCTATCTGGCCGAAAATAAGGTTAAAGAGGGCGTTAAAACGACCGACAGCGGTCTGCAGTATGAAGTGCTGCGCGCTGGCAAGGGTAAACAGCCCAGCAAAGAAGGGTCAGCCAAAGTGCACTATCAGGGCACGCTGACTGACGGCACTACGTTTGACAGCTCCTACGCACGTAATGAGCCAGCCACGTTTCCGGTGGGCGGTTTGATCCCGGGTTTTACTGAAGGCTTATTGCTAATGAAAGAAGGAGCGAAATACCGATTTGTGATTCCCTCAGATATTGCCTATGGTGAGCGTGCTTCGGGGCCCATCGGGCCCAACGAGGTGTTGGTGTTTGAAGTAGAGTTGCTGGAAGTTCTATAAGCCAATTCCATACGGGCGGGCGCAGCCATGAGCTATTCGCTGTACTACAGTCAGTACTGCTATTTTTGCCAGAAGGTATTGATGCATTTGCGTGGGCGCGAGCACCCGATTGAGTTATTGAATGTGGCTGACTCGGCGCATCAGTCGGCACTGATCACGGGCGGGGGCAAGGGCCAGGTGCCTTGTCTGTATATTTCGCAAGGCGCAGGCAGTGAGCAATGGATGTACGAATCCGACGATATTATCGCCTATATCAAACAGCATGAGCTGGCGATGTAAAGCCAGACCGATTACTGAACCCCAATAAAAAGGCTGCCTGCGGGCAGCCTTTTTTACTTACTGGGCGTTGCGAGGTTCAGCTTCGCAGTTCTAGTGTTCCAACGCGTTGAGGATCTTTTCACGAATGCTGTCCACCGAACCTACCCCTTCGATGGTGAGGTAGGTTGGTGCATCGCTGCTATCGCTGTTTGCGTAACTCTGGTAATAGCCGATTAAGGGTTCGGTCTGCTCGTGGTAAACGGCCAGCCGGTTCTTGACCGTCTCTTCCTTGTCGTCGTCTCGCTGCACCAGCGGTTCGCCGGTGACATCGTCTAACCCTTCTTTTTGCGGGGGATTGTACTCAACGTGGTAGGTACGTCCGCTGGCCAAATGCGCTCGTCGGCCGCTCATGCGTTTAATGATCTCTTCATCGTCGACCTGTATTTCTACTACGAAATCGACCGTGATGTCGTTTTCCTTCATGGCATCGGCCTGTGCGATAGTGCGTGGAAAGCCGTCCAGCAGATAACCGTTTACGCAATCGGGCTCCGCCAGCCGCTGCTTGATTAACCCGATGATGAGTTCATCGGATACCAGGCCGCCTTGTTCCATGATTTGCTTGGCTTCCAGGCCCAAAGGCGTGCCGGCCTTAACGGCCGCCCGCAGCATATCGCCGGTGGAAATCTGCGGAATTTCATATTTTTCAGTTATAAAACCTGCCTGTGTGCCTTTGCCCGCGCCGGGGCCACCTAGAAGTATTAGTCGCATAGAAACTGTTACAGTTGGAAAATTATAGTTTGCAGCGCTGTGCCGCGCTTAGCTGGCCTGTCACACTATTGCCGTCGGCTGTGCAATCACGCGCTTAACAGCGCCCATTACAAGCGCCAAGCGCCGTAATTTAGCACAGATAGGGCGTTTTTTCCCTGCCATAGTTGTTGTGGCGCAATAACCCGTTTAGGCTAAGACAAGCCACCCAAAGCAGGATACTATTAGGCTTGGTATTGGGGTTAAACGAATAATAGAGAAGATTTTCCCGGTGTCACACACAGAAGCTAAGACCTACCCGCAAGACGTATTGGCCAGCGCACGTGGCACAGACGTCATTACTCGCACCGACGCGCTAACGCTTGATGAGTTGTTTCGGGAGCGAGTGCGTCGTTCTGCAGATGCCATTGCCTATAGTCAATTCGATGCTGATCAGGGCGCGTGGGTGAGTTGTACCTGGGCGGAAATGGCGCAACAGGTTTCGCGTTGGCAATCGGCATTTGCTGCTCAGCGGCTGCACAAAGGGGATCGAGTCGCGATCTGTCACTCCAACAGCATGCAATGGGTCTGCTTTGATCAGGCGGCATTAAGATTAGGGTTGGTGGTGGTGCCGCTTTATCCGATCGACCGCGCTGAAAATACAGCCTTCGTGATCAGCGATGCGCACGCCAAGTTGGCATTTTTCGAATCCCATGAACAGTGGCAGCATGTGGCCGCCTGTGAACACTACCTTGGCACTCTGAAAACGGTTTTGGTGCCGAACATGGAAGACAAAGCAGAGCCCGACTCGCGGGTCAGGTTGTTGTCGGATTGGCTGCCGGCAGAAGGGGAGCGACTGGAGCGCGGCCTAATCGGCACCGATGATCTGGCGAGCATTGTTTATACCTCCGGCACGACTGGCGCGCCAAAAGGCGTGATGCTTTCGCATCGCAATATTCTTGCCAATGCCTATAGCAGCTTACGCAGCGTGGTGCTCAAACCGGAGGATCATTTGCTTAGTTTCCTACCCTTGTCACACACTCTGGAGCGTACCCTCGGCTATGTAGCGCCGATGATGGCCGGCGCCCGCGTGACATTTAACCGCTCGATACCTGACTTGGCTGAGGACCTGAAATTGGTTAAGCCAACGGCAATGCTGGCGGTACCGCGAATATTTGAGCGGGTACACAACCAGATCTACGCATTCGTAAACGACAGCCACACCCTGCGACGCTGGCTGTTTAAGTTGGCCATCAACGTCGGTTGGCAAAAGTTTCTCTATTCACAGGGACTGGCTGCGTGGCGACCGCGATTGCTACTTAGCAACCTGCTTGATGGGCTAGTCGCTAGCAACCTGCGTGCGACCTTTGGCGGCCGTTTGCAATATTCGATTGTGGGTGGTGCCCCGCTGTCGCTCGAAGTAATGAAAACCTTTACTGCTTTGGGCATTCCACTGGTGCAGGGTTACGGCCTGACGGAGGCGAGCCCAGCGGTCAGTAGTAATACGCTGGAGCGCAATCTGCCGGGGTCCATTGGTTTGCCTTTAAGGGGCGTGCAGGTGCGCATTGGTAATAACGATGAATTGTTAGTTAAGGGCGAGAGTGTCATGCGGGGGTATTGGCAAAACCCGGATGCTACTGAAGACATAATGAGCGGTGAATGGTTGCATACCGGTGATCAGGCACGCATTGATGATGCCGGCTTTATTTTTCTAACCGGGCGCATTAAAGAAATTATGGTGTTGTCGAATGGTGAAAAAGTTGCGCCCGCGCTGATAGAAGCGGCCATCGCTCGCGACCCGCTGATTGAACAGGTCATGCTGGTTGGTGAAGCCAAGCCGTTCCTGACCGCTATTGTGGTGCTCAATCCAGCGGAATGGCGTAAGCGCTGCAAAAAAATAGGTCTGGCTGATGAACGCCTAAGTAGCGCAACAGCGCAAAACTATCTGCTCAAGGTGGTTGCCAGTCAAATGACCGAGGCACCGGGCCATGCTCAGGTGCGTCAGGTTTATCCGTCATTTGTGGAGTGGAGTATTGAGTCCGGGCTGTTGACTCGCACCTATAAAGTTCAACGGGAGCAGGTGCTCGCGCATTTTGCAGAAGAAATCCATGAAATGTACAAAGGTCATGAGGTCTATAAGGCGTGAGGCTAATGACCGCCCTGTTACTGCTTGGCTTGCTAGCCTGCCAACCACAGCAGGGCACGCAAGCGACGGCAATAACTGACTACGAGGCGGCCCGTGATGTGTTTTGGCGTTCGTTATACGCCGATGGCGGCAACACCTTGTATTGCGGTGTGAGGTTTACCCCAGAGTCACGCCGAGGCTTGAATATAGAACATGTTTTCCCCATGGGGTGGGTGACTAACTCGCTGAATTGCGGTACCCGTAAGCAGTGTCGACAAAACAGCAGGCAATTCAACTTGATCGAAGCCGATTTGCATAATCTGTACCCATCACGATCGGATGTGAACTACCAGCGTTCGGCCTTTTCGTTCGGCCATGTGGGCGGTGAACGCCGGGAGTTTGGTTCGCAATGCGATTTTGAGGTCGATGAGCGGGCCCGCCTGGCAGAACCCGCGCCAGCCTCGCGCGGCGAAGTCGCCAGAGCCATGTTTTACATGGCAGACCGCTACCGAGCACAGGGGCTGGTGTTATTCAAGCGGCAGAGGAGCCTACTGGCGCAGTGGCATGAAGATGATCCGCCATCAGAGGCGGAGCGCAGGCGCAACGATCGCATCGAGAGTTTGCAAGGCAACCGCAACCCATTTGTCGATAACCCGGCGCTGGTAAGGGAAAAAATAACTCGCGGCGAGTTTAACTAATTGCTTAAATTAAGCAGAGTTTTAGCGGCTATCCGTTAATCCTGTTGTATGGTAATTGCTCCCGCTAAATTTCAACTACTTACTCGAACACCTATGATTGCTTCTATCAAAACCTCCGTCATCTGCCTGTTTACGCTTATATTATTTAACCTGGCCGGTTGTCAGCAGGATGCCGTGGAGGTAACTAGTTTTCTTACCGATGACACCCCCATAGAACGCGGTACTCCGCTGTATTTCGATGGTAAAAAAGCCGGCGAAGTAGTGTCGGTCAGCGCTGAGCTCGGCGGCCAACGCCTGCAGATCAGGGTGCGACAGGATATTGCAACGCAGGTCAGCAGCCAGGCAGCGATTGTGGTGAACAGCTTTAAGCCAGGCATGCCACTCGAGTTGGTGAATCGAGGCGATGCCCAAGCCAACCCTCTTCAAGCCGGGCAACAAATCCAGGGTATCAATTCTATTCTTGAGTTAGGTGCGTGGCTGGTCGGCGACGCCATTGAGGTCGGGCAGGGCACGGTCACTGCGTATGTCGATGCCTTTGAGCAATACCTTGCCAGCGAAGAATTTCAGCAAAACAAAGCTGCGGTTCAGCAACAGTTGAAGAGCACGCGTAACGCGGCTCAGCAGGCACTAAAGCAAGTTGAGACTGATATGAACGCGGCTCTGGCCCGCGTACAGGAACAGGAACAGGCAACCGCCGACGCGATTGCGCAGCTTGGCGAACAACTGGCTCCGTTGGTCGAGCAAATGAGTGGCACCGGCACCGAACTTGCGGTGGAGTTAGAGCAGCTCGCCCAGCGATTGGAACAATCGGCCGCCAGCGCGGAACCGGTGGGTGAGGATGTATTGCAGAGCCTGCTGGCAACGCTGGAAAAACTGAATAACAGCATCGAGCAAGGCGTTGATACCGCACTTGAGCCGCAGGTAGATCAAGCGCCTGCGGCTGGTAAAGCGCCTGCGGCCGAGACAGCGCCTGCGGCCGAGACAGCGCCGACTAATTAGCCTTTCGCGGCGGCCTTCGCCCAGGAGTCGCGCAAGCTAACGGTGCGGTTTAACACCGGCTTTGCCGGTTGATGGTCCTGGCTGTCAAAACAGAAATAGCCTACCCGCTCAAACTGAAAGTGCTGCTGCGGGTCAGCCTCAATCACACTTGGTTCCAACTTGGCATTATCAAAAACCGTCAGTGAGTTAGGGTTGAGGGCTTCAGTAACATCATCCAGCGCGCCCGGATTAGCCTGATTAAACAGGCGGTCATAAACCCGAACCTCGGCGTCTATCGCGTGGGCCGCGCTCACCCAGTGAATAATTCCTTTGATCTTACGACCATCTGCCGTCTTACCCTGTGCGCTGAGTGGGTCGTAGCTGCAGCGCAGCTCGACAACCTCGCCGGCATCATCTTGAATAACGTCTTCGCAACGGATTGCGTAACCATATCGTAAACGGACTTCACGGCCCGGCCCGAGTCGGAAAAAATCTTCCGGCGGATCCAGCATAAAGTCATCCCGATCAATATAGACCTCGCGCCCAAATGGTAGCTCGCGTGTGCCCATTGATTCATCTTTGGGGTGGTTGCGTACCACAAAGCTTTCGGTTTGCTCAGCCGCGTAGTTCGTGAGCACTACCTTGAGCGGGTCCAACACCCCGAAAGCGCGCTTGGCATTAGCTTCTAAATCGTGGCGAATAGCGTTTTCCAACACCGTCATCTCAATCACGCTGTCTTTCTTGGTGACCCCAATTTCGGCACAAAAGTTTCTGATCGAGGCGGGCGTGTAGCCGCGCCGCCGCAATCCAACCAATGTGGTTAAGCGCGGGTCGTCCCAGCCGTTGACGTGGCCTTCGTTGACCAGTTGTATCAGTTTGCGTTTGCTGGCCAGCGTGTACTCAAGATTGGAACGGCCAAATTCTATTTGCCGCGGCATTGCTTTGCCTGCTTCGCCGATGTGATTTTTCTGCAGCGTAATGTTTTCCAGAATCCAGTCGTAGAGGGCGCGATTGTCCTGAAATTCCAGCGTACAGAGTGAATGGGTAATGCCTTCCAGTGCATCCGAAATGCAGTGCGTGAAGTCATACATAGGGTAGATGCACCACTTATCACCGGCGCGATAGTGATGGGCATAGCGAATGCGGTACAGAATGGGGTCTCGCATCGAAATATTCGGCGAGGCCATGTCAATTTTGGCGCGCAACACCAACTCGCCTTCGGCAAATTCGCCATCGCGCATTTGTTCGAACAAGGCGCGGTTCTCAGCAACAGGCCGGTCGCGATTGGGGCTGTTTTTACCCGGTTCGGTCAGGGTGCCGCGATATTCGCGCATCTGCTCGGCGCTGAGATCGTCCACATAAGCCAAGCCCTTGTCGATCAATTCCAGCGCAAAACCATATAACTCATCGAAGTAATCCGAGGCATAGCAGAGTTTGTCCCACTCAAAGCCCAGCCACGCCACACTGTCTTTGATTGACTGCATGTACTCATCGCTTTCTTTTTCGGGGTTGGTGTCGTCAAAGCGCAGATTACAACGCCCCCCCAAATCCTTTGCCAGACCGAAGTTAAGACAAATAGACTTGGCATGCCCCAGATGTAGATAGCCGTTCGGCTCCGGCGGGAAGCGCGTGTAAACATATTCGTGCTTGCCGTTCTTAATGTCATTGCTGGCAATACTGCGAATAAAGTGATTGGGTGACGCCTTGCTCATGAGATTTTGGTGCCGGTTAAAACTGGCGCTATTATACGGTGCTGCTGTATACAAGTCGCGTAAGAAACTGGGGCCCGCGACAGCGGTCTGCAAAGCCATTTAGCAGCCTTATTCCTGTTATTAGGTAAGGGATGACTTCTAGGGGTCGCAATCACTGAAATGGCTTGTATAATCACACCGCAGTTACATAAACCCGCAATTTCCAATCTATTTATCATGATAATCAGCATCCCTAAAGAGTCCTACTCGGGCGAGCGCAGAGTAGCGCTTACGCCAGAATCCGCACAACAAATTCAAAAATTGGGCCATCGCCTCAGAATCCAATCAGGCGCTGGCGTGCTGGCCGAATTCAGTGATCAGGATTATCAGGCTGCTGATGTAGAGGTAGTGGATGCCGAGGCCATCTGGCGTGACACAGATATAATCATGAAGGTGCGCAGCGTCAATGAGGAAGAGGCGCAAAAAGTAGCCGCGGGGACGACCTTGATCAGCTTTTTCTGGCCGGCACAGAACCAGGCCTTTTTGCAATCCCTGGCAGAGCGCAATATTAATATCATTGCCATGGACAGCGTGCCACGCCTGTCGCGTTCACAAAAAATGGATGCGCTTAGCTCCATGGCCAATATTGGTGGCTATCGCGCCATAGTTGAGGCTGCCAACCAGTTCGGCCGCTTCTTCACCGGCCAGGTGACCGCGGCCGGTAAGGTGCCGCCCGCCAAAGTTATGGTGATCGGTGCTGGCGTAGCCGGATTAGCCGCTATTGGCGCGGCCAAAAGCATGGGAGCCATAGTACGCGCATTCGATACGCGGCTGGAAGCCAAAGAACAGGTCGAAAGCCTGGGCGGCGAGTTCCTGATGCTCGAGTTTGAAGAAGATGGCTCAGGCGAGGGCGGCTACGCCAAAACCATGAGCAAGGAATTCATCGATGCCGAAATGGCCATGTTCCGTGAACAGTGCAAGGAAATCGACATCATTGTTACCACCGCGCTGATTCCTGGAAAACCAGCGCCAGAATTGATCACCCAAGACATGGTCGAGAGCATGAAGTCAGGTTCGGTGATTGTGGACTTGGCCGCCGAGCAGGGTGGTAACTGCAAATTATCGGTGGCTGACGAAATTGTTGTGCATAACGGCGTAAAAATTATCGGCTACACCGATCTGCCCAGTCGGCTGGCGACACAATCGTCGCAACTGTACGCTACCAATCTGCGCCATATGCTGACCGACCTGACGCCCGATAAAGACGGGCAGATCAACATCAATATGGAAGACGAAGTGATTCGGGGTGCCACTGCAGCACATGAGGGCAAGGTCACCTGGCCCGCGCCGCCGCCCAAGTTGTCAGCGGCACCACCTCCGCCGCCCAAGCAGGCTGTTGCTCCGGTGGCAGACGCGCCAGCCATGTCGGCCGCCAGCAAGGCCAAGATGACCTTTGCTGCGATGGGCGCAGGCCTGCTAGCCCTGTTAGGGGTTGGCTCAGTCGCCCCAGCTGATTTCATGAGCCACTTCACCGTTTTCGTGCTGGCCTGTTTTGTAGGCTATCAGGTTATTTGGAGCGTGACGCCGTCATTACATACGCCGCTTATGTCGGTGACCAATGCTATTTCCGGGATCATTGTGGTTGGTGCGCTATTACAAATATCATCGCCCTCCGGCGCGGTGGTGTTGCTGGCGTTTATTGCGGTGTTGATCGCATCGATAAATGTTGCTGGCGGTTTTCTGGTCACCCAGCGCATGCTGAAAATGTTTAATAAGGGTTAGGGGCAGATCATGGCTATGGGAACTATCACTGCGGCGTATATTGCGTCCGCCATTTTATTCATTCTAAGTTTGTCGGGCTTAAGCCACCAGGAAAGCTCACGACGCGGCAATTGGTACGGCATTATCGGCATGACCATTGCTATCGTTGCCACCATATTGAACCCAGCGGTTAACAGCTATGGCTTCCTGCTGGTGGCCATGGTTGTTGGTGGTGCCATCGGTGCCCGGTTTGCGGCGCGCGTCGAGATGACTCAGATGCCTGAATTGGTTGCGATTCTGCACAGTTTCGTGGGTCTGGCGGCGGTGTTGGTTGGTTTTGCCAGCTACATTGACCCGAACGCCCAGTTCGAAGGCACGGCAAAAACCATTCATGACGTAGAGATTTATTTGGGCGTATTGATCGGTGCGGTCACGTTTACCGGCTCGGTCATCGCCTTCGGCAAGTTAAGCGGTCGGGTTGGTAGCAAGCCGCTCATGCTGCCGGCCAGACACTGGTTGAATCTCGGCATCCTGGTGGCCTGCATTTTGATCGGCAACTGGTTTATCGGGGCGGACAAAAGTGCCGGCATGGTGGCGCTGATCATCATGACGCTGTTGGCCTTTGCCTTTGGCGTGCACATGGTGATGGCCATTGGTGGCGCGGATATGCCGGTGGTGATTTCCATGCTCAACAGTTATTCGGGTTGGGCCGCGGCCGCCACCGGTTTCATGCTGTCCAATGATTTGCTGATTGTAGTGGGTGCGCTGGTTGGTAGCTCGGGCGCGATTCTGAGTTACATCATGTGTCGAGCGATGAACCGCAATTTTGTAAGCGTCATTATGGGAGGCTTTGGCACCACCTCGGGTTCTGACGAGGGCGGTGAAGATCAGGGCGAGGCAATTGCAATTTCGGCTGAGGAGGTTGCTCAGTTGGTGGGCGATGCCGATGAAGTTGTGATCGTGCCCGGCTATGGCATGGCAGTGGCGAATGCACAGCATCCAGTATCGGATTTAACCCGTATGCTTAAAGACCGTGGGGTCAATGTGCGGTTTGCGATTCACCCGGTGGCAGGGCGTATGCCAGGCCATATGAATGTGTTATTGGCCGAAGCAAACGTGGCCTACGACCTGGTTCTCGAGATGGATGAGATTAACGATGATTTTCCAGGCACCGATGTGGTTATCGTGATTGGCGCCAATGACATCGTCAATCCCTCAGCGCTGGAAAACCCCAACAGCCCAATTGCTGGCATGCCAGTGTTGGAAGTTTGGAATGCAAAAACAGTAATTGTGTCTAAGCGATCCATGGCCACCGGTTATGCGGGGGTCGAAAACCCATTGTTTTTCCGCGACAACACACGAATGCTGTTTGGTGACGCGAAAGACAGCGTAGATGCGATTCGCCAAGCGCTGTAGAAATGGGCTCAGGGTCAGCCTGTCGGTGCACCCTGTACCCTATCGGTGAGTTGGCTGATGAGTGACACAACCGCAATAGATCGAACCTTTTGCGTGGCCCCCATGCTGGATTGCACCGACCGGCATGAACGATATCTGCTGCGCTTAATCTCGCGGCGAGCGGTGTTGTATACCGAAATGGTCACCACCGGGGCGCTGTTATTCGGTGATACCGCCCGGTTCCTCGATTTTGACCCCAGTGAACATCCCGTTGCGCTGCAATTGGGTGGTAGTGAGCCCGAGGCCATGACCCGCTGCGCCGAATTGGCTCAACAGTGGGGCTACGACGAAGTAAATATCAATGTCGGTTGCCCCAGTGACCGGGTTCAGTCGGGCAGCTTTGGCGCCTGCCTGATGCAAGCGCCATCGCTGGTGGCTGATAATATTAAACAAATGCAGGCCGCTGTGGATATTCCGGTGACCCTTAAATCGCGCATCGGAGTCGATGATCAAGAACCGAGAGAGGCGCTGTGGGCGCTGGTGGAAGCGGCCGCCAACGTCGGTTGCAGAGTGTTTCTGGTGCATGCCCGCAAGGCCTGGCTAAAAGGTTTAAGCCCCAAGCAGAATCGCGACGTGCCACCGTTGGATTATGAACTTGTTTATCAGCTAAAACAGGATTTCCCTGAGCTGGAAATCATTATCAACGGGGGCATCAATACGCACCAACAGTGCAGCGAACACCTGCAACACGTGGATGGAGTCATGATGGGTCGTGAAGCCTACTCCAATCCCTACATTATGGCGGCGGTTGATAGACAATATTACGGTTGCGGTGACAGCCCACCCAGCCGTGACCAGGTACTGCAGGACTATATGCACTATGTTGATCAGCGGTTGGCTGATGGCTTTCGGTTAAATCAATTATCCCGCCATGTGGTTGGCTTGTTTCATGGTGAGCCCCGCGCCCGGCTCTGGCGGCGTCATATTAGCGAGAATGCGCACTTGCCCGGCTCTGATCGGGGTGTGCTGGAGCAGGCTTATCGGGCAATGTTGGGTGGGCAATCCCAGGCAGTGGATACTGAGTCACAAGGATCGGGTGGTGTATTACAGGGAACATCAAGCTCTTAGAAAGCGCATTCTAATTAGGGCGCAGTTTCTAATGCGTATCCGTACACTCCTCTCCATCAACTTAACCGATTAACCTTGATGGAGACCTATCATGGCTGCAACTAAAGCAAACAAAACTACTAGTAAGAAAACTTCTACCAAGAAGACTGCCGCGCGTAAAACCACGGCTCGCAAAACAACTGCGAAAAAAACTTCAGCTCGCAAAGCTTCTACCCGCAACACAACTACTGCCAAAGTAGCCAAGCAGGAAAAGCAAGTGCGCAAAGCTGTTAACGAAAACATCGAGACCGCACAGGAAATCGCCAAGAAAGTATATCTGGCCAGCCTGGGTGCTTTCGGCCGCACTGTTGACGAAGCTCAAGAGCGTTACACTAAAGCAAACAAAGAGCTGAATGCGCGTTACAAGCAACTTAACAAAGACGGCAAAAAACTGGTCAAGGAACTGGTTAGCCGTGGCGAAAAAGTTCAAGATGAAGCCGAAGATTTGGTTCGCGAAAGCCGCGCCAACATCGAGCAGCAAATTGACAGCGCTAAAGATCGACTGACTGACTTCGTTTCAGTGTCTGACATTTCTGATCGATTGAAGGATATGTCTAACAAGCTGGAATCACTCAGCAAAGATCTGAAAAAATCTGCGTAAGTAATTGCTTCACTCCATGGCGCATTTATGCTGTTCGTCTGACGAACAGGCAGATACTAAAAGGCCCGCAGCAGCGGGCCTTTTTTTATGCCCGTCACCGCACTTGCCCTCGCGCTAACGAATATGTCGCAGCTAAGTTTGCTACACTAAGACCATGGCAAAGATGAGCACCCGTGAATTGATTCTCGACGTGGCCCTGGTTCTACTGAACGAACGGGGTGAAAGCGTGGTGACCAGCGTTGATCTGGCCAACGAAATGAACATTAGCCCGGGCAATTTGTATTATCACTTCAAAGGCAAGGAAGAAGTTGTTGAAGAGCTGTATGCACAGTTTCATGCACGGGTATTGGTTGTACTTCAGGAAATCACTTCACAAGCCAGAGGCGATGCCAAGCAGACCCTGGCAGCGCTGTGCGTAATTTCAGACGTGATTCAACAGTTTAAATTTATCGGTCAGGATCTACATGGTATACATGAACGTTACCCAAACCTCAGGGCCTCGCTTAAAAAGTTATTTCATTTTCTGGAGCAGTCGCTGATCGGTCTGGTGCGTCTGGTGATGGATAAGGCCAAAGTGAGTGATTCCACCACGGCTTCGCGATTGCTGGCAGTTAACTTGTTGTATACATTGATTAATTTTGGTGCTTACGATCGCTTGCTCGATGATAATCAGCCCAAAACAACCATAGAAGAGCATTTATATATGCACTTTTTACCTTTTTTACCCGAGTGAACTAGATCGAACACGATGAGTACCATTCATATTTGCCGGGAGTTAGACATGCAGGCCGACGAGTGCCGCGAAGTTGCTGAGGATCTGTTAGACCAATTGGTCGACCACTTTGGCGGTAGTATTCAATCCGAGGGTGAGAACTACTGGTATCGACACTCGACAGGCATCAAGGCTAAGGTAATCCCGGCGGACGGTGAAATCTCCATCGATGTAAAAATGGGTTTATTAACCCGAGCTATGGCGCCGCAATTGGAGCGGGAGATTAACCGGGTGCTGGACGAAAAATTGGGATAGGCGGGTATACAGTGACATTTAGAATCGAATTTAAGATAACCATGAACCGGAGGTGATCCCCATGGCAACGCGAAAAAAATCCACCAAAAAGGCCAGTAAGAAGGCTAGCAAAAAAGCTGTAAAGAAAACGACCGGCAATTCGCCAAGAAAAGCGGCCAAGAAAGTAGCCAAAAAAGTCTCGAAAAAGGCTACCAAAAAGACCAGCAAAGTGAGCAAAAAAGCGGCTGGCAAGAAAGGCGCCAAAAAGGTCGCTAAGAAAGCGACTAAGAAAAAAGCGACTAAGAAGAAGGTCACCAAGAAAAAAGTGACTAAGAAAAAGCCCACTAAGAAGAAGGTCGCTAAGAAAAAGTCGACCCGCAAAAAGTCTAGCTCAGGCAGCGCCGCCTCGAAAAAGCCGAGTTCCGCTTCTGCCAGAGGCAAAAGTGGGCCGATTGATCAGTGGCACGACTTGCTGAAGGAGAATTTCTCGGGCCTGAGCAGCGATAAAGCCGAAGCGCTGGCGAAGAATATCTGGTTGGCAGGTTTAGGCGCATACGCTCGTACTCGCAATGAATTAACCGGTCGCGCTGATGATGTTCAGGAGACAGCAGAATCCATTAATGCGGAAGGCCAGAAAATATTTGATGAGTTGGTCGGGCGTGGTAAATCCTTACAGGGCGAGCTTGAAAAAGCTGTCCAGAAAAGCCGCCAAACGCTGGATAAGCGTGTAGAAGAGTTTAAAGAACGTTTTGGCGGTGGTTTGACCAGCTATGTGGATATTCCCGGCCGGCTGCGTGATGCGGCGGAAAAAATTGAAGAATTGAGCGACCGGCTGCAGAAGAAGTAGGCTGCTAACCCGCCTGCTTACTGTTTTGCGACGACCTTGAGATTGCCTTTAGGCGACGTGCCTTTGCGCGGCTTCTTGGGGTGGAGTCGCTGAGTAATCTCGTTTAGCTTGCGGCTGATCTTGGTTTGTATGCGAATTTTCTCGAGCAAGGGCCAGGCGGAGCGTTCACCACTCAGCACTAAGCGGTCCAGCTCTCCCTGATCGCGGGCACGCAATGCCGTTACCGGGTTCAGTATTCTGTCCTTGGGAAGAATATTGATATCTCCGGTATAAGTTTGCGAGACAATGGAAATGTAGGCGTTGATCAGTTTGCTCAAGCGCGAGTCTTCACGCAATGGCCGACGTATCAGATTCGACATCACCAAACCCCAGTCTTTGGCGGTTTTCAAGCTGGTTTCAGTCAGCATGGACAATACGGTGTCCGAGTCTTTTTCGGCTGAAATAAATGGCAATACCAAAGGGTTGGTTTGGCTGACGATAAAGTGGTTCACTCCGTACAGTCGAGACAGCCGCTTTTTCGGTAGATCGTCACTCACTGAACCGTCCACCCATTTACGACTCGGCAAATAGGGCACACGGTCACCGTTGACGTCTTTGGCGGCCAGCACCACGGGGGGGAATACCCCGGGCACGGAGCAGGATGCAATGACGGCCTCACGCAACATGACATTGGGCGAGGTGATCGCATTCAGTAAACGGGATTTTTGATGTTTTTCGGCCGGTGCAATCGATATATTGATACGTTTGCCGGATACCTCATAGGCTTCCTCAAAGGTCAAATCCGGTATCAGCCGTTCGACTGAGGCATGCAATTCCCTGACCGAAATTTGTTCGTCCTTAATGGGGGAGGCTTTGTCTAATATTTCACGCATATGAGATTCTTCTCGCATAAAACCAGGCTCAAATAATTCGCCCAAATCCGCATCGGGGCGCGAGCCTACCAGCGCGGCGATGTAGGCACCACCACTGGAGCCGGAAATCACCTCTGGAATCAGGCCCTGTTCCCACAGCGCTTTGACCACACCTAAATGGAAAAACAGATAGATTCCTGAGCCACTCATCATAAACGCTGAGTTGCCAAAGCAAATCTTGGCGCGCTCGAAAAAATCCAGCTTTTCATCGCGCGTGACCCCGGCTACTTTGGGTTTGGCCAGATGCTCCAGAGACGCCGTGACTTCATCAACATATTCGGTAATGAGTTGTTTGGTGCCGAATTTGGCTTTTTGATACAAACCTGACTTGCCCATGCCCCCCAGATTGCCATGAATGCCCTCATTTAAAGTAAACAAAAGGCCCTGATTATCATTCGCTCGGCGCAACACGCTCAGGTGGTCCAGACGCCGGCGAATCGCGGCATTGTCATACAAAATACTGCGCTCAGTTTGCTTCCATTTAACCAGGCCATTGCGTTCATCGTACTGCTGTGCGACGGCGGACCATTCTTCGTAGGATTCTGCGTTGTCGAGGCGTTTTTCCAGTTCCCGGGACATTATTTTCACCAGCATGGGATTATTGTTTTCGCCGCGGTTTGCGACTGAGTGATTTATAAAGCTCCACAAATTCCTGCGTTACCTTATGCTTGGGGGATAAGTAGATCAGCGGCATACATTCAGCATGTGATTCTTTGACCTTAACTGACGCGGAGATAAACGGCTTTAGCAGTTTAAATTTGTCCTTTGCAAGTTGAGCTACTGCCTGTTGAGGTAGTTTTGCGCGAGCTTGAAACTGATTTACCACCACGCCCTCAATCAGTAGATTGTCGTTGTGGTCTTCTATGATCTCTTCCAGTTCCTCGGTGAGGTCCAGCATGGCCTCTCGAGCGAATACGTCACAATCGTAGGGCAATATACATCGATCCGCCGCAATCAGAGCTGAAAGTGTGAAAAAGTTCAGCGCCGGTGGCGTGTCGATGTAGATTTCGTCGAACTCTTCGTGCAGGTTGTTCAGAAAGTCCCGCAGCTTATATATCTTGTGCTTGGCTTCAAGTTTGCTTTCCAGCTCAACCAGCGCATAGCTGGCGGAAATTAATGAGAGGTTCTCAAAGCGGGTCTTGCGGATATAGTCCTCAGACGTGAACTCTCGATAATTTCTGGAAATGGTTGATTCCATAAATTCCGCAATACCAACCACGTTATCTTTGCCGCTATGGCCCAGATAAGCAGTAGTATTGGCCTGTGGATCAAGGTCGACCACCAGCACACTTTTGCCGCTGGCTGCGGCAACCGCTGCGAGGTTGCAGACGATGGTGGATTTCCCTACGCCACCTTTACGATTAAATACGACTCGTTTCATGTTATCCCGAGGCAAAAAGTTTCGGGTAGTTTACACCATGCGCTGTATATTTTTTCCGACACTGAGCGTTTTTAGAGCCACCATTCTAAGGCTGGTTGTTAGCAGACTTTTGTATCGCTGACAGAATACCGCGCAGAATATTGGCATCGAGTTGATCTGGCTCAGCACGGCTGATCAGGTTGCGCAGTCGTTGCAATGTTTCACCCTCATGAGGGCGCAAAAACTGAATCTCGCGCAGTACGGTTTCCAGATGTACATGCAGCCGCTCCAAGTCCTCGGTGGTGGGTAGTTGCCGTTCGGGCTTTGTGGACGCTACCCCCTGGTAATGTTCCCCTGCTGCCTTGAAAATTTCATAGCTAAGTGTTTGTACTGCGGCAGCCATATTCAGCGAGTTGTAATCGGGGTTTGCGGGGATCGTTACCCGGTATCGCGCGTGTTGCATGTCTTTGTTGTGCAAACCCATCCGTTCAGGCCCAAAAATCAATGCTACCGGCGCCGTTGTAGACTGCTCCAGCAATAGCCGAGCGGCTGCCTGCGGGCTGAGTTCCGGTAAATCATAGCCGCGCGGGCGGGCGGTGCTGGCGATCACGGTTGTGCAATCTGCTACGGCGCTGGCAAGATCGTCAACACATCTGGCATGGTTTACCAAGTCGGCTGCGCCAGCGGCCATGCGAGTCGCTTCAATGGATGGGAAATCACGCGGTTGAACCAGGCACAGGTCAGACAGGCCCATGGTTTTCATGGAGCGGGCCGCCGAACCGATGTTGCCGGGATGATAGGTGCGTACCAGAATGACGCGAATGCGCGCCAAAAGTTCATCAGTATCCTGCATGCTCCGATAATGCGAAAAAAACAGACAAAAACAAAGCTCTTTAAGTCGCTCGGATTGCCCCCATAATTATTTATCAAGGAACTAAAACCAACACCGGTACCTGCCATGCAATCTGTTCTTCGTCCTGTTCTTGTGATTTTATTAGTCGTGATACTGCTGCTGGGGCTATTGTCCTGGTATTGGAGTCGTACACCCGGATTTATGACGCTGTCTCCGCAATCCGAACCTGTGGTTGGCAGCGCCACTACTGAAATGCTGATTAAATCGGTGGAGACCTTGCTAGAGAAACCAGGTGGTTATCTCAGTAACGACGTGGCGCCACCCTCGGTGTTTCTCGACAATATGCCAAATTGGGAGTTTGGCGTACTGCAGCAGGTGCGCGATCTTGCGAAGGCGTTGCGCAACGACTACAGCCGCTCGCAGACACAATCGGTGGCAGATGAAGACCTGGAGATCGCCGAGCCCATGTTTAATGTGCACAACGATGCCTGGATTTTCCCCTCGGCGGAGGGTGAGTACCAGAAAGGGCGCGATGCTCTACAGAGCTACCTCACTCGATTGCAGGATGCTTCGGTGCAAAATGCCCAGTTTTACGCCCGCGCAGATAATCTTAATGAGTGGCTTAGTCTGGTAGAGAAACGCCTGGGTTCCTTATCGCAGAGACTCAGTGCGGCGCGGCCGCAGGTAAGGGTAAATACCGATCTCGCAGGGGACAGCAACGCCAAGCAATCTACGCGAGCCGCGTCGCAAGTAGTGGCCAAGACATCCTGGTTTGAGATTGACGATAACTTTTATGAAGCGCGTGGCACTGCCTGGGCGCTTATCCATTTTCTGCGAGCGGCGGAAATCGACTTTAATGAGGTGTTAGAGGACAAGAATGCCTTGGTCAGCCTGCGCCAGATTATTCGTGAGTTAGAAGCCACGCAACAACCCTTACGCAGCCCTATCATTTTGAATGGCAGTGGTTTGGGTATGTTCGCTAATCACTCCCTGGTGATGTCTTCCTACATTACCCGAGCCAACGCCGCAATTGCCGATATGCGCCGGCTGTTACAAGATGGTTAACAAAACCAATCTGGTGTCAGTGTTCCCCAAATCCGGCCGGCTTCAGTCGCCAGGTACTGCCATCGATTAAGAACTGCAGTATTTGTTCAGTTCCGGAGGCGTGGGAAGTTGTTTTTTCCAGGCTACGCAACGATTCTGCTGCAGCAGTTCGAAAGACCTGACCCACGCACGGCGCTGGCCTATCCTAAGCTTGGCCGACTCCGCAGACGCCCTGTCCGCGTATGAGCCATATAGAAAGTAAGTCCAGGTGATGTCGTTGCTGCGCGAAGTGAATTGGTGCAACTCAGGGTTGTCGGCAAACCTGGCTCGCGAAACAAACTCTTTAATTTTACTGGGGTCATCAAAGCTGGCCAATTGCAGTGTGAAGCTGTCGCTGGGTTGGCTGTAGAGCCATTCATTATCATTAATCGGTCGCGGCCCGGCGAGTTTTTTCCGCGGCTGTTGTGGCTCAGGTGTGACGTCCGTGGCGGTCGACGACTGCGCGGTCAACTGGTCGTCGACAGTGTCACCATTGTCATCTCCGCCGGATGCTGTCGCTTCGTTTGTCCGGTCGAAGTCTGCTACTTTCACAAATGCTTTAAACCGTTGCGGCGCCACCACTCGATACCACTCCTTGCGCTTGTCCAGAATGTTAACGACTTCATTCTTTTGCAGGCGGCCGACGACCGTACCGTTGGTGATAATAGGCACTGAACGGGCGTTTACCGCACTGCCCGTAATGGTGCCCATGTCATTGGTTGCGCTAACAAAATCGCCATGCACCCACACTGGAAATCCTACGCTACTGGTGACCGTCACCCAATTAGAATCGCGCTCTACTAGCTCCAGCGAGCTCCGATCATCAATCAATGCGATTAGCACGCTGCGCACTTTCGGGTTGGTATAAATCGCGGTGGGCAGCGATTGCTGTGCTTCGACCTCAGCATCCGTATTCGCTGCGTCTGCAGCGTTGGCCGCTTGGGACGTATCAGGCGTCGCTTGCTGCGCAACCGGGCTTGACGTGGGCTCTGCAGAACCCGCCGCGGCCTGATCTGGTTCATCTTTGGGTTCTGCTTCACTAGCAGTGTCCGAGGACACAGTTTCAGCCTCCGACTCGGTACCGGCGGGTACGATGACCGACACAAGGTTTCCATTGGAGGGGCTTGGAGCCGGTTGCGTCGTTTGCGCGGAGGATGATTCAGTGCTTGAACTGTCGGCGGGCTCGACCTCTGGGGCAGGGTCTGTTGCGGTCGCGTGTGCTGCTAAAGCGGGTGCATCGTCCACCACGCCGGTGTCAGTCCAGCCTAGCTGCTGTAATATTTCAATCGACTTCGGCTCCTGGTTGCTGGCCGCACGGTTAAACCAATATTTTGATTTTTCGTGGTCTTCCGGCAGGCCGATACCTAAGTAGTAGGCTCGGCCAACATTGAACTGCGCCAGAGAGTGATCCTGCTCCGCCGCCTGCAACCACCATTGCATGGCCTCGCGATCGTTCTTTTTGACTCCTACGCCGACCAGATATTGATGCCCCAAATTGTACTGCGCAAGCACATGTCCCTGGCGGGCGGCTTGACGATACCAATAAACAGCCTGCTCGTAGTCAGGCTCTCCAAACTGATTATTGGTAAACAGTACGCCAACTTTAAATTGCGCATCGCGGTCGCCCTCGTAGGCACGCAACATCCATTTGTCGAGCTCCTGACGGTACTGCTTTTCCAAATCTGACGATTTGGATTTAATATTAAAATCGGTTTGTGCCACCACCGGTGACACTAATGAAGGTTGCAACGCCAGCCCCAGGATCGCGATCAGAGACAGCGCGCCCAACGACAAAAACAGTTGTTGCCCGACTTGTATGCTTTTACTACCCAATTTATATACCCAATCCAAGCCAACTTGGCTTCGCTAGTAGTTAGTTAACCACAGGTTCCCATCACACCCGTCGAGCGCGAAGTGTAGCATTTTTCAGACACTATTTGCACGTGCCACCAGGGGGAGAGTTGCGTTAAGATTTGTCAATTATACGGCTATTTTCCCAGTCATAGGAAGCTGTAAAATTTTGCAAAATAACACAAAAATCCGGCCCGAAAAACTTGCAAAAATCTTTTCTATTCAAAACCGAATAAAGTACTTGCCATTTTACATTTGACCCATTATCTTTGGGTCTGCTCGGAACCTGACCACAACATATAGTGTTTTTGTAAATTTAAGCGATTTTTGAGAAGGCATGCCTAAATCATTGATTACATGACTTTAGCGGTTACCCAAAACGACTGTTACAAGAGGCCTGCCCGATCAGATCGCCCGTTGCAAAAACACTGGAGCGGTTACTGCCCTCTGGCTTGCAAACATCGCTAAGTAAAGTGGTGCCCACAAGCTATATAGCGGTGCTGCACAACGTCATTCCAAGGTGTTAAATCCCGGTGATTTCCGGGGGATGTCGATGGCCCGCAGATCAGTCTGGCGTAGAACCTGAACTGCTGCGGGTCAAGCTAGCTTAATAATAAGCGTGAAAGCTTGAATTAACACACTTAGATCCGGCGCTTGCAAACAGCCATACATGGACGTGTGCCGTGTCGAGGCTCGCTGCGCGAATAATAATCAATGAAGTCACCAATGAAAGAAACGATTTAGAGGAATAAACAATGGCAAAAGCTGCTGAAGATATGCAGACAAGTTCGGGACTCAAGGGCAGCAATAAGGCTACGTATGTTGCACAACCGGGCGGCGAAGTGAAATTACGGGCGATGGAATTGCAACCAACCTCCGCAGATATCTGGGATAAAAAATACCGCTTAAAAGATAAAGCGGGTAATCCCATCGACGCCACTACCCACGAAACATTGGAGCGAGTAGCGACCGCAATCTCCGGCGTTGAGAGCAGTGACGAACTGCGTGAGCACTGGTATGGGCGATTTGTCTGGGCCTTGGAGAATGGTGCGTTGCCGGCTGGCCGCATTATTTCAAACGCCGGGGCGCAGGCCTATAAACCCGCCACCTCGACCATTAACTGCACGGTCTCCGGCACGATTTCGGATTCCATGAACGACATCCTGAATAAGAACCACGAAGCTGGCATGACACTCAAAGCCGGTTGCGGCATTGGCTACGAGTTCTCAACGCTACGACCCAAGGGGGCCTATGTATCGGGCGCTGGTGCCTACACCTCCGGACCACTGTCCTTTATGGATATCTTCGACAAGATGTGCTTTACGGTGTCGTCGGCTGGTGGTCGCCGCGGTGCACAAATGGCGACATTCGATGTCAGCCACCCGGATGTAATGGAGTTTATTCGCGCTAAGCGCGAAGACGGTCGGCTGCGCCAATTCAATTTATCGCTGCTGATCACCGCCGAGTTTATCGAGGCAGTAAAAAATGATGCCGATTGGCATTTGAGCTTCCCGATAACGGAAAAAGAAGCCCGCGACGACAAGTTGGATGTATATAGCTCAGATAAAATTATCTGGCGGCGTTTCCCGGTCGATGAAGGCTACATAAGGAACGAGCAAGGCATGACCGCCTGTAAGATTTTCAATACCATTCCGGCGAATCGGCTATGGAATATGATTATGGCCTCGACTTACGATTTTGCCGAGCCTGGTTTTATCCTGATCGACGAGGTCAACACCAAAAACAATAACTGGTTCGTTGAAAACATCCGCGCTACCAACCCCTGCGGTGAGCAGCCCCTGCCGCCCTACGGCAGCTGTCTTCTGGGCTCTGTCAACCTGACTAAATTTGTGGTTGATCCATTCAGTGAATCGGCCGAGTTTGACTGGGACAAATACAGGGAAGTGGTCAGTGTGTTTACCCGCATGCTGGATAACGTAGTTGAGATAAATGGCTTGCCATTGGAAGGTCAGCGCGAAGAAATTGAATACAAGCGGCGCCACGGCATGGGTTTTCTTGGTCTGGGCTCGACAGTCACTATGTTAGGCATGACTTATGGCGACCAGAAGTCGGTCGAGTTCACCGAGCAGATCGCCCGCGAAATGGCCATGGCTGGCTGGCAACAGGCGCTGGAATTGGCAAGGGAAAAAGGTCCGGCACCGATCATGCAGGACGATTTTGAGGTGACCACCGAGATGTTGACGTTGCGCCCGGAAATGGCTGACGACGGCTACAAGGTGGGCGATAAGGTGAAGGGCAGCGTATTGCACGCCAAATACAGTCGCTATATGCAGCAGATTGGTGAAATAGACCCAGCCTTAGCGGAGCAACTTGCCGAAACCGGCGCGCGGTTTACCCACCACAGCTCCATTGCGCCGACTGGAACCATTTCTCTGTCGATGGCAAACAATGTGAGCAATGGCATCGAGCCGAGTTTCGCGCACCACTATTCGCGTAATGTAATTCGCGAGGGTCGCAAGACCAAAGAGAAAGTAGACGTATTCTCTTATGAGTTGCTGGCGTACCGAGAAGTGGTGAATGAAAACGCCATGCCGTATTCGACCGATGCCGCCGAGCAACTACCGGATAATTTTGTTACCTCAGAATCCATCACGCCGATTCAGCATGTGGATATCCAGGCAGCGGCGCAAAAGTGGGTGGATTCCAGTATCAGTAAAACAGCCAATGTACCCACTGAGTACCCCTACGAAGATTTCAAGGACATCTATATGTATGCCTATGAAAAGGGCTTAAAGGGCTGCACCACCTTCCGCTTTAACCCGGAGGCGTTTCAGGGCGTGTTGGTCAAGGAAGATGACCTAGAAAACACGGTCTACCAGTTCACATTGGATGACGGAAGCACGGTGGAATTCAAAGGCAACGAAGAGATTGAGTACGATGGTGAAGTGCATACCGCGGCCAATCTGTTCGATGCTCTGAAAGAGGGTTACTACGGTAAATTTTGATTTGTCGAAATGGCATAGCACTCGACACAACCCACAAACGGGCCCCATTTTCAGGTGGCCCCGGAAAGTAAATAGGCAACAATCATGGCAACAAAAATTTCAGGAAAAATAACCGGTTACAGCGTAAAAGCAAGCGAGACGGCTGAACAGCAGGAAGCACGCTTGGCCACCGAAGCAGAAAGCGCCGCAGAACAGCAAAAGGCGGAAGTGGTGCGCATGCATGAAAGCGTGCAACGCCCCGAAATGTTGGTGGGTTCGACTTATAAAGTTAAGACACCAGTTACCGAGCATGCGATGTACATCACCATCAATGACATTATTCTCAATGAAGGTACCGAACACGAAGCGCGTCGCCCGTTCGAAGTGTTTATCAACTCCAAAAACATGGATAACTTCCAGTGGGTGGTCGCATTAACACGGTTGATCTCTGCGGTGTTCCGTAAGGGCGGGGACACCACCTTTATGGTGGAAGAGCTGAAGGCGGTTTTTGATCCGAAAGGCGGCTACTTCAAGCCAGGCGGAATTTTCATGCCGTCCATCGTGGCGGAAATCGGCCACGCTATCGAGCGTCATATGCAGATGATTGGCATGATCAAGTCCGATAAGTTGGATGACCATCAAAAAGAATTTCTGGCCAAAAAGAAAGCCGAGATCGAAGCCGCGCAATCGGTGTCAGACAGCAGTAGCGAGCAGGGGGCTTTCCCTGACAGTTCCACGGTCTGCACCAAGTGCTCAACCAAAGCCGTGGTGCTGATGGACGGCTGCATGACGTGTTTGTCGTGTGGCGAGAGTAAGTGCGGCTAGGGAAAATAACTGCCTGATGCTGGCGGAACTCAGCCGAACGAAATTATTGCTGTTGCTGTGCGGCGCGTTTTTCAGCGCACCGACGCTGGCCGCGGACCGTGCCGAGATGATCGACTTCTTCCTCGAGTTTGAGGAGGTCGAAGAATATGCCACGGAGTCGATTGATAAATTACGTGATGAGTTGATTGCATCGGATAAAAAGATCACGCTGCGCAATTTCCCAGAGCATTTCGGGGCGCTTTTTGAGGACTATCGTGATGCCTTGATTGACGCTAATCGCGAGGCCTATGCGGTGTATTCTGATGAGGAAATCAAGCAGTTGTATGACTTTTACCGATCTGATTTCGGCACCTGGTATCTACAGGAAGTAGAAGCATTTGGCCCGAGGGTGCGTGAACTTATGCAAGATGCCAGTAAGACGCTGCAGGCCGGGGTGGCCGAGCGGCGCCGCAATATTCGCAAGTAGGGCTAACGTCCGTGGTGGCGTTTAGACGCAAATAGAGATTACCGCTCTGCCAATGTAGATGGGCAGCTACGCGTTTTTTGGCTAAAGTAGTAAGGGTCTGTATCCTTAACCTAAAGGAAATCCCATGAGTATTAAAATTTATGGTGCGATGTTATCGCCCTATGTTCGCAAGGCCCGCTTGGCACTCGGCTTTAAAGGCCTCGAGTACGAAACTATTCCGGTGATTCCGCTGGGCGATGACCAGCCCGAAGAGTTCAAAGCCAACAGCCCCTTGGGAAAGATCCCGCTGGCTTATATTGATGACATCTGGCTGCCGGATTCCAGCGTGATTCTGGCTTATCTGGAACGTACGCGTCCCGATCCCGCGCTATTGAGCGATGACCCGAAACTGGCCGCCCGGGCGCTGTGGTTTGGCGAGTATATGGCGTCAAAAATGGTTCCGGTGGTTGGCGGCCATCTATTCGCTGAATTGATTCTAGCTCCGAACTTATTCAATCGGGAGAGTAATTGGGAAGAAATTGAGCTGGCGAAAAATGTCGAGATTCCTGAAATATTTGATTATCTGGAGACGCAGTTGGAGAGTGACTTTCTGGTGGGCGATGACTTTGGCCATGCAGACCTTTGTGTGGGCGGGGCATTTTTAACCATGCGGCATTGTGAGGTTGCATGCGATGCCAGCCGCTGGCCCAAAACGGCGGCTTATATTAAGCGCGTGCACGCCTTGCCTCTGTTCGAGCAAACCTTTGCAGAGGAAATGGCGTTTCGCAGTGCCATGGTGGGCGGTTGACGAGGGCTCAACCGGTTACCATTCTCGATGGCGGAATGGGCCAGGAACTAATTGCGCGGGCCGGAGAGGCAACTCCGCTGTGGAGTGTTAAGGCCCTGCTCGATCAACCACAATTGGTGCGTCAGGTGCACCAAGAGTTTTTCGCGGCCGGCGCCCAGATTGCAACTACCAATACCTATTCTCTATTGCCAGACCGAATGATCCATCACAAGTTGATCGATCAGTTCGAAAATTTACAACGGTTGGCCTGTGAACTGGCGGTGGCGGCGCGCGATGCCCACGGCAGTGGGCGTGTTGCCGGCTCGCTGGGTCCGCAGGGTTTTTCGTATCAGCCAGACAAGTGTCCCCCCATCGAGCAGGCCGCTGCGGACTATCGCAAGGTGTGTCAGATTCAGGTGGATTATGTTGATTTCTTTCTGGCCGAAACGATGAGTTCCATTGAGCAGGTGATGGGTGCCTTAGAGGGCACATCCGGCTTCGGTAAGCCGGTATGGGTGGCCTTGACCGTCAGCGATAGCGATGGCAGTCGCCTGCGCTCCGGCGAGCCGGTGGTAGACGTGTTGCCGCTGTTGCCGAAATTTGACGTGCAGGCGGTGTTAATCAACTGTTCCGTTCCGGAGGCCGTTACCGCCGCCGTGCCGCTGTTGAGTGGTAGCGCGATTCCGGTGGGTGCCTATGCCAATGGCTTTGTTGAAATAAACACGGCCTTTGATAGCGCCGACGCGACGGTTGATTTGTTGCAATCTAGAACCGATTTGGGTCCATCAGCCTATGCCGATTTTGCCGAGCGTTGGGTGGCCGACGGCGCGACGCTCATTGGTGGTTGCTGCGAGGTAGGCCCGGCGCATATTGCCGAACTCTCACGCCGTCTTGCCTGAAAATTTGCCTACCTTCTGATCGAGTTAACCTTGGTGTCGGCACCTTCGCCATAGTGAAGCGGCCAACGATGCGCGCGAACTAAATATATTTTTGATACGCCGTTCGATATTCGGCGAATTGCTGCTTTATCCTTTGATCTTTAAAGCCAAAATCTCCCAGTTTATAGTCATGCGGGGGTCGTAAGTCGCGCTGATTTTCCTCTCGATGCTGCTGCATTGCGGCCATTGATTCAGCGGTGGTCGTCACATCAATAAACTCAAAGATTCGTTGAGTTGTTTCAATGGGTTCAGCCAGCAGCGCCTTAAACCCTATATCAATAAACTGAGTCGGGTGCTGCTCTCTTACACGCATGGCGTGCTGTAGGCCACGTGCAAACATGCCGCCCCACTGCTCGCCCACCAGATGCGGGTCCACGTCGTCGGCCTGAGTAATCCACAGGTTGTAATTAAAACTGCTGATGGAGGGAATGGTGTCCAGCGGGTCGCGGTGCGTCGCTACTATCTTCGCGTCGGGGAAGGTGGCCAATAACTTATCGAGAAAATGCAGGTGATGAGGGGTTTTCAGCAACCATTTGTGATTGGTCGAGTCGCCACGGCGTTGCTTTTTCTGCCATTGCAGGCTCTGCAGCAATAGCTTCAGATAGTCGTAGCCGGGCTGGTTGTCGTGGCTAAATAGCCAGTCCTGGTAGCTGGGTAGATTACAAAACGCATTGGGTACGGTGCTGTAAAAACTCTGTTCCAGCAACAGGATGTCTTCATCCGCGCCCAGCGGGTCCATGGGGTGAATTGCGGCGATCTCCGGGTTGGCCTCTAACAGTGCGGCGACTTCCGCCTCGGCAATGGTAAGTCGTTCATCGCGAGCCTCGGGGTCCCAATCCAGAAATGGACCCGGGTTGCGTACTTCATACCACAGCGGCGCGAAGAAGCGACGATCACTGGCCAATACCCGGTGCAGCATCGTGGTGCCAGTGCGAGGCAGGCCCACAATCACCACCGGGGCTTCTATGGGTTCTTGCAGGATTTCAGGATATCGCCGGATATACTCTGCTACCCGTAGTCGGTTTTTGAGAATATTGAGCACCCGGTCGTACTGCACAAAGCGGCCGACTGCATTGAGGTTGGCTTCTTCCTCCAAGGCCCGCACCAACACCTCAAACGGTTCTCGAAACGAGTCATCACCAAAATCACTTAAGCCCGATTCTGTTTGCGCCTGTTCCAGCAGGCGCGCGGCATCGAATTCAATTTCGGGCATTGCCTGATCCGTCATGATGTCAGCTCCCCAAGTTTGCACACTCGGGTGGCTATGGGCGGGAACTCCTGCGCATTAATCCAGCGAAACAGCATGCCGCCCTCATTATGCCCGGCCGTGCTGAGCCAGTTCGGATACTGCTTGCCCGGGTCCCGATGGGCAACCACCAGGGTGTATGCGCCATCTTTATCGGCCACCGCGGTTTGATTATTCAAACTGACCGGGTAGTAGCGATAGTCCAGTGATTCCATCCAATAATTTGAAACCTGAAAATTCCAGGCTTCACATTCAGGAATGCTCTGTGGCTGGATTATCAATGCCTCGTCGTCAGCCAGCCGCCAATGGCTGTTGTGGTAATGAATATTGGCGTTACCACCGGCCTTGATACACATGGCCTGATCGTTGGAGGGCAATTGATTGGTGTGGGCCTTAAATTGCTCAATCCACTGTTTGAAAATTCCGCTGGTTCCGGTAACAAAGTTGACTGCCCGCTCTAGTTTTTCCGAAAAATTGTCGGCTTTCAACACCGGAGGCTCGCTGGCATTAAGGCACTTAATGCTAAACCGGGCAGGGCGCTCGCGCCGGGCATTACAGTATTGGCGCACAATAAGATTGTCGCTGTCGGGGGTCATAGGCAACCAGTTCGCAGTGTGGTCTGCGGGTTGCGATGCGCTCACGATTATCTGAAAACCACCACCCTGGTCTAGGTTCAGTTGGTCGCTGGTGATTTCGCCGCCGGGCCGCATATCACCGGTGGTGGCATAGCTGCCGGCCTTGGTGGCCACCGAAAAAAATTCAACTTCGCCGAACTCGCCTTCAATCAAATAATCCAACTCGCCGGACACACAGCAATTGAGGTAATAATTGTCGGGATTGTCGTTGCCGATCTTGATGGTGTCGGTGCTGAGGCTGTAGAACACCGGGTAGCGTGGGTCGCTACCTTCCACGCTGCTTTCCAGCCCGGCGCGCAACAATCGCGTTAAATAACGATAGCCTTCTGCGCGGCTCAGGTCGTCGTCGGGCGCGCCGTCGGACTCAATTAAATCGCCCGCCTGCTTCAGCCGCTCACAAAATTCATGCCATTGTTTCTTGTTCATGCTGCGCGCCTAGGTAGAACCGATGCTGATAACTTTGGCTGGCAATCAATGCGCGAAATATTCGCCACCATTAACGTCCAGGCTGGCACCGGTAATGGCTGCGGCATAGTCGGAGGCGAGTAAGATGGCCGCCTTGGCGCAATCGCGATCTTCCGGAATATCGCCGAGCGCGATCGACTTAGCTACCTCGGCCCGAACCTGCTCTACGGTCTGGTCGTTAGACTGGGCCATCATGGTGCAATACATCTCGACGCCAGGGCCCCACATCCAGCCGATGTAGGTTGAGTTGACGCGAATGCCATGCGGCCCAACTTCCTGAGCCAAATGGGCGGTGGCGCTGGACAGCGCGGCCTTTGAGGCCGCATAACCGGCCTGTGTGGCCATTGGTTTGCGCGTCGCCATGGTGTTGATCATAACGATGGCGCCGCCGCCTTGTTCCTTCATGGCCGGAATCACTTTTTGAGACATGCTCAGGGAGCCAAACAGGTTCACATCGAGTGCCTCGCGCCAGCCCTGAAAATCAGAATACTCAACGCTGTCAAACGAGCCTGGATGGAAGGCGTTGTTAAATAAACAATCGATGCGCCCGAATTTGGCCAACGCCTGATCGACTAATCCCTGACATTGCCGCGCATCGGTAATGTCCGTCACCACCGCCAGCGTTTCGGTGCCGAGGTTCAGGCCATCGATGGCCGCCTCAAACTGCTGCAGATTTGCCTCGGTGCGTGCTGCCAGTACCACCTTGGCACCTTCTTCGGCAGCCAGCACCGCCAGTTCGCCGCCCATGCCGGGGCCGACGCCCGAAATGATTGAAACCTTATCTTTTAACAACATGGGCGCCTCCTGGATATGCGTGAACGTCAATTTTGCACTATCATTGCATAAATTCCAAAACATGAAGCGACTTGTTGCCATGGCCATGCCTAAAGACATCGGCATTATTGACCTGATGCTCGCCATTCCCAATGATGGCAAATCTAATTATTACGACTTTATCAAACCATTATTAATGGATGAGGAGAGCCGTAAGATGTTTCAGATGCCAGCCCAGTACATGTTCAAGGATGTGCCGGACGTGGGTGGACAACCCGATTACACCGCCTATACGCTGGCTGAAATGGATAAATATGGCATTGAGCTGGCCATGGTCGGGGTTGATGAGGGGGAGCAGTTTAAAGAGCAGGGTGAGGCGGTGCTGGCCCACCCCGAGCGCTTTGTCGCCAGCTACGACTGCAACCCCAACAATGGCATGGAAGAGGTGCGCAAAATCCGGCGCCTGCATGAAAAATTCGGCCTTAAAGCCGTCACGGCCTTTCCATGCGGTGTGTGCCCACAGGTGTCGCTGGCCGATAAAAAGTGGTACCCGATATTTGTGGCCTGTGTGGATTTGGATATTCCGTTTTGCCCCTGCGTCGGCGTGCCCGGGCCACGAGTGCCAATGGAGCCCCAAAAGGTCGAGCATCTGGACGAGATTTGCTGGTTTTTCCCCGAGCTTAAAGTGGTAATGCGGCATGGTGGCGAGCCGTGGACAGAGCTGGCTTGGAAATTAATGCTCAAGTATCCCAACCTCTACTACATGACCAGTGCCTTTGCGCCCAAGTACTATCCCAAAACCATTGTGGACTACGCCAACACACGCGGCGCAGACAAGGTCATGTACGCGGGGTACTTCCCCATGGGTCTGTCCCTGGAGCGCATCTTTAAAGATTTACCGGAAGTGCCTTTTAAAGACGAGGTGTGGCCGAAATTTTTACGCGAGAACGCACAGCGGGTATTTAAACTTTAGGTGCTGAGCAAGCACGACATGGCGTCCTGACCAGTCGTGCAGGATGACCACAACGGAGAAAAAATAATGAGTGATTATGAAACAGCGGTACAAATTGTCGACAGCTATATGACTGCCATGAGCAGCGCTGACTATGCTGCGGTGGTTGATTTATATGCTGATAACGCCACCCTTGAAGACCCGGTCGGCAGCGGCGTCAAGAGTGGTAAGGCGGCCATCTCGGAGTTCTACCATGGCATCGGCGAAGCGGGCCTGCGCTGCACGCGCAGTGGGCCGGTGCGCTATGCTAATCAGGAACTGGTGTTTCCCTTTGTCTGCGAGATGCCCTCTCCGGATGGCACGCTGAAGATCGAAATCATTGACCACTTTGTATTGGATGACGACAACAAAGTCGCCGCCATGCGCGCCTTTTGGGGGCCGGATAACACCAGCGTGGTTTAATCCTCTTCCAGCAGCGTTGGCAGGTGCTGCAGCAGCAAGCGGATGGCTTCATCAATGTTGGGGCGAGGGTAAAAGTCCTCGCCGTCGGCTTTGACCATGGTTATCTCAATCGCCTGGCCATCGGGCAGCAGGCAGAGCACGAAATCGTCCTCTTTACGGGCTAGAATTTTCATAAAGACCTCCTTGTCTTTGCGTAGCGCAATATTAGCCCGCGCGCCCGCGTCGCGCTATCACCCGGGCGAATGATTTAATTGCTTAGCCCTTAAATATCGCCTAATTCCATTAATAAGTGTTCACTCATATCGCCGATCAATCGCGGCAGCATCTGGTGTTCCTTGATCAACCATGTGCCTGCCTGGCAGACAAATACAGTGCGATATTGCCCACATATAATGGTTTCGATTGAGCCACTGGCAAGCTGCTGCATCACACTGAAGTTGGCCCGGCTATGAATCTCATCTGAAGATTCATGGTCAAGAATCAGGTTACTGATCAGGTGTTGGGTGCGTGGGGTGGCGCTGTCCGGGTAGATGCGAATCAGGCCGGAGTACATTTCAAACACCGCTTGCTCGCCGGCGGCCATGACATTGCCAGCCGGGTCCAGTACGGAGCCTGCAGTGAACAGGCGGGCTACCTCGCGCAGTTCGCCGCGATCAATATAATCGGCATAGCGGTGTAAAAGGTTTTCGATAGCGCTGCGCATTTATTGCGATTTCACCCAGATCGGTGAGGTCCAGGCCCGCTCCTGAATAACCGGGGTGTAAAACGGTTCGGTGGCGGGATCAAGGCAGCATTTGTCATACACTGGTCCTTCAGCGCCGCGTTCGTGAGCGCGCTGATTGGCGTTCTCGGCCTCCGCCGCGCAATTATCGGCAAAGGGGTTTACCCCAGCCGCCTGGCATTGCAATGTGCTCCAGCGGCAGCTCGGGTTCTCCAGCACACGGGCGTAATAGAAGGCACTTTGTTGCGCGTTAAAATCCGGGTCCTGCCACACCGCGCAAAGATTGGTCGCGCCATTGCCGGTGGTGGCGCAATTGGCCGGATTCACTCCGGCACCATTGTTGGCATCGCCCGCCACATCAAATACCTGTTCATGAGTTTGGCCCTCGGCATCTACCCAACCCTTGATTATTTGCAGACGTTGCAAGTCGGTGCCGGGCCGCGTCCTGGTGCCGGCATCCTTGGTCGCACTCAGCAGAAACCGCGGTGCCTGCGCGACACCCTCATTGGCCTCGCTGACAAACTCTCCGCCCATGGGCACGCCGTTAGAGTAGGCCTCTTGTAGCATATCGCTACTGTCACACAAATCATCGTTCAGTTGCGTGCCACCAAAGAACCGCACAACGGGCCGGGTGCCGGAGGTGGCATAGGTCTCTTTACGCTGGATGGCATTGAAAATTGCATCGCGGGAATTTTCTTCTGCCCACACCACCGCATGTCCGCCAGCATTGGAGAAGAAGTGGTCCTGCACATTGCGATACTCAGAATCGCGCCGGCCTAAATGGCCCAGATAGGGGTCTTCTTCTGCGGCGCCAGGGGTGGCGCTGTGGGTGTCAGTGCTGCCAATAAAACCCATAACAAAGGGATTCTCACCGTCTTGTTGCTCTATCGCCAGTCCGGCTTTCAGGGCATTGCGCAGCATATTACGCGGCGCAAACTCTTGCATCGGTACCGCGCGCGCGCGCTCAGTGCGGACTTCGCCATGCACCGACCCCAGCATGGTTAAATTATCTGCCGCCACCTGCTCGAAATTACACAACTCATCGGTCGTGTCCAGCCCGATGCCGGCCAGCTTATCAAATCGACATTCCGATGCCCCCTTATGCTGAGTCAGCTCCACCACTGGTTCAAAGAACAGGCGGTCGGCCAACTCGGTATCATTAGGTGGGTCGCGAAACATTAAGCCACCCGCTAAGTTTGGGTTATGTGGAATGCTCATCACATCGCAGCCGTTGTCCAGGTCGGTGCATTGCTCGCGCAGCTTGCGCCATAAATCGGGGAAATTACCACGCCCCGTGTCATAGGTGGAAACTGGTCGCTCGGTGACCTGTGCATTACGAAAGATCACATTGCGATGCATATTGTTCTGGCTCGGAGCATCGGTGTATTCATAGCCCACGAAGGTGGTAAAGCCGCACTCGCTACTGCGATCGTAATGCTGTTCGGCAGCCTGTTGAATACGCTGCCAGACATCTGCGTCGGCGGCTTTGCAGTCAGACAGATTGCAGGCGAAGGAACTTTCCGTTTCGTCTTCCTGCTGACCACCCAAGCCGGTCCACCAGTTTGCAGCGATCAGTTGCAGCCAGAAATTTGACGCACGGGTCAGGCCGCAATGTGGCCACCAGTAGCCCAGCTTGCCGGCATCTTCTGTGCAGATGCTGATCTGCCCCAGAAACTCGGCATGATCGGTCACCGCGGTAAAATCCAGCGGCCGTTCTAATTGCGCGGTGATGGTTTGTTTGCCATCCGCATCCGGCAGGCTGATGGCCTCACCCTTGGCGAAGCGATAGGCATCAAAGGGGTCATTGCGCTGGCTGGAAATATAGGAATCAAACGAATAACGCGTGTGCACATGCAAGTCGCCGAATAATGGTTGCTTGAGCGGCTTATACACTGCACAGGGCTCGCGTTGCTCACTGTAATTTATTTGAGCATTGGCAACCAGAGGCGGCATGATCAACGCCAGCCACAATGGCAGTGAACTGAATTTCTTATTGGTAAGCATCATTTACTCTCCATCCCACAGCGCTACCAGTCCCTTGGAAGTGCCGACATAGGCGGTGCCATCGGGTGCCAGGGTGATCGGTGACCAGTTGTTGTCGAAATTTGGCCCGGAGCCGGTATAGAGTTTGAACAGCGTTTTGCCACTGTGAAAATCCAAACCCATCAAATACCAGTCATTGACGCCGGTATCGCCATGCTCATAGGTGTAGAAATAGGCCACGCCGGTTTCGGCCGCCAGTTTGGGCACTACCGAGGGTGATGCTTCGGCAGACTCCCACATCACATCGCAGCCCGATTCATCGGCACGAACATCCACTCTGACGATGCCCCCACCCGCGTTAGTCCAATCTGTTTGGTCAACTGAGTTGGTATAGCCCGCATTGTTTTCCAGCAGAATACTGCGCGCGGTGGCGATCATTGAGTTATCGGTAACCGAATGGCCGTCATCAAAAATGGGTACCGCACAGACCAGCCGCTGACTCACCTCCGTGCCACCCCGGCGACGATAGACCAACAGGTTCATGCGGCCATCGGCATTGTCGGTGATGGTCACGTAGTCGTCACCCATCAAGGTTGGTGTAGTGCCGCTGCCCTGATTGATCGTGCCGACGCGGCGTGAGCTGCCACGGTCATACTGCTCGCGCCAGCGCACTTGCGGCTCGCCATTGGCGGCCGCCGTAAAGCCGTACATGGCATGGTCTGAAACGATGTAGACGCCATCGCGTGCCACCGAAAAACCATTTTGAATCTCTTCGCCCTCGAGTTGCAGGGCCCAGATCGCGCCACTGTCCTGATCAATGGTACCCACCCGGCCGGCGCGCGTGGCCCACCACAGACGACCTTCAAAGTCCGGCATAACGGCGGTAATCAAATCGCATTCACCGTCGGGGAACCAATTGCTCGGCCGCAGACAATCATCCGGCACGTGCGCGTCGAGATCCCAACTCGCCTCACTGTAAAATTCCCATTCGCCATCGCTATTTTTGCGGCTGGCAATGCGGTGCACGATCTTGTCGGCATCGGCCATAACAATTCGGTCGTGCTGGTCGAGGTAAAAGTACGCGCCCGATGAGTCCTCCATTATCTTGCTGCGCTGCCGGCTGATTAGCGCCTCCCAGGATGAGGGCCGGGTGGGCATATCGTATTCGGCCAGCAAGTTTAACGTGCGCGGTGATAATCGATGCAAGCGAAAACCGGTAATAGCGGCACATAGAGCCAGCAGATCGCCATTGCTGGCAAAGGTGAGGGTGGCGCATTGTCCGCCAGGCATACGCGACCCCACGCGCGTATTGATTTGCAGGTTTTTGCCCAGCGGCCCTTTAACGGGATGCACATCGGAGCTATACCCGTCGCTGTGCATGGAGTTAACGCCCTGCGCTGACATAAATGGGTGTGGCTCGACGCTAAATTGCACGCCGCGCGGTGTAAAGCCGGCCGCGATTTCATGCGGTGCGCCGGAAGGGGCCGATTCAATCGGCGTCGGTGCATAGGGCTCCGAGCACCCCACTAATGTGCTAATCAGTAAGATCGACAGTGTTCGCATAAATTCCCCGGCTGGGCCAGCAAGGCCGACGCTGTGATGAGTTTAGACTCTATTTAACCGACATGCCGCCGTCGACCGACAGGATTTGTCCGGTAATAAATGACGCTCGGTCGGAACTCAGGAACACCACTGCGTTAGCGATTTCCTCTGGTTTACCCATACGCTTCATGACGCTGGCGCGATCAAAAATCTCCGCTTGGTGCGGTTGTTCCTTGAGGTAATTTTCGATGCCTGGCGTGCGGATTACGCCTGGTGAGACGGCATTAATCCGTATGCCTTTACCACCATATTCGCTGGCGGAACTCTGGGTTAGCACGTTAACCCCAGCCTTGGCACTGGCGTAAGCGGTGTTATAGGCCTGGCCCTTTAGCGACGCGTTGGAGGAGATGTTAACAATGCTGCCCAGAGTTTCTGCCCCCTGATTGTGTTCCAGCATTGCGGCAATCTCATATTTCATGCATAGCCAGGTATTAGTCAGGCACATTTCCAGCGTGCTGTCGAATACCTCACGGGTGTATTCATGGATGGGGCCAGAACCACGGCTCACCGCGGCGCTGTTGCAGGCGGCGTGTAAGCCACCTAGCTGCTCGACGGTGGATTGCACCATGGTTTGCACGGCGCTTTCGTCGCTGACATCGGCTTCAATGAATATCGCGTCTCCACCGGCATCTTTAATCAGTTGCACAGTTTGCTGGCCGGATTGTGCGTTGAAATCGGCCACCGCCACACGGGCACCTGCCTCCGCGTAGGCTTGGCAGATGGCGCGGCCAATGCCCATGCCACCACCGGTGACCAGAGCGACCTTGTCGGTAAGACTAATCATGATTGCTTCTCACTGTTGGTTAGTTGTTGCTCGGGGAGGCTGCTAGTGGCCATCAACCGCACCGGCTTTCAATAATGCCACGACGTCGTCACGCGGCGCTTTATTACCGGTTTCGTAATACAGGCGTTGGCCGGCGACGATTTGTTCCTGCAGGGCGCGCACTTGAGGTTTAGCCAGCTTAATCAACAGGTTGCCGAACGCGCCCCATTTCATTTCAAACTCAAAGGTATTGGTCAGGCGGGTTTGTTGTTCACCTTCGGCCTGTAAGGCATATTCGAAGGTCGCGCGTGTAAACAGCGGTGGTACGGTGTCGTCCTGATCGTTATGTAGCTTTAATTTAAAGCCCTGGCCTTCGTGCCATTCGGTAACGGTCTCGATCAATGGCGCTCGATTACTATAAACATAGCGGCTGGCGCCCACGCCCTGCTTGTTCTCGGTGGTGATTTCGGTGCCGGTCAAATCCGGCACATATTGGTGTGCCTGGCTTAAGTCGCTTAAGCGCGCCCAAGCCTGCTCCATACTGACATTAGCGACTGTGGATACGACAATTTTATGCATGCTAAACCTATTTAAATCAATGGGTTGGGTTGTTGGAGCTGCAGCAGGGACGAAACAGTTATCGCTCTCTGCCCAATCAGTTAGAGCACAATAGGCGTGATTTTTGCTGCGCTTTTGGAGTATTATGCAATGGTATTGCAAAAAGCCTAAAACATCAAAGATTTGCCATGATTGCACCGTTTACCGCAGGGCCGGAAGTCATCCGGTGATTGATTTCAAAGACCAACAACAATTGCAGACGTTGATCAGCGATGAGTTCAGCGACTGGAGCAATCGCCTGCTGATTACCCAGCGCATGATTGACGACTTCGCAGCGATCAGTGGTGACCATTTATGGATACATACTGATCCGCAGCGTTGTGTCACAGACAGCCCATTCAAGACCACCATTGCGCATGGTTTCCTGATTCTCTCGGTGCTGAGTCAATTGCATGCCGGCGCGGATATTTCCAAACAAATAGGTGGCTATAAGCAAATCATGAACTATGGCTCGGATAAGCTGCGCTTTATGTCGCCAGTACCGGTCGACAGTGAAATACATGCGCGTAGCCGCGTGGCTGCGATCAATGTGCAGGAGCATAAAACGACGGCCACGCTGGAATGGCAAGTGGCGGTGGTAGGGCAGGAAAACCTGAGCCTGGTCTACCACATGACGCTAGTCTTTATGTGACTTTGGGTTTTAGCTGGCTTAACTATTCAAATTATTAAACTGGAACCGAACTATGAACGAAGCAGTTATCGTTGACGCTGTGCGCACCCCCATCGCCCGCGGTAAGCCGGGGGTCGGGCAGTTGAGCGGATTGCATGCCGCCGATTTGCTGGCCCAACCGCTGCAGGAATTGGTGCAGCGCGCAGGGCTGGATTACGCCGATGTCGATTACCTGGCCGGTGGTTGTGTTACGCAGGCCGGAGAGCAATCCAGCAATATCACTCGTAATGCCTGGCTATCGTTGGGCAAGGACTACAGTGCCGGCGCCACCACTCTGGATAACCAGTGTGGTTCGGCACAAACCGCCAACCACATGATCAACAGCTTGATTGGCGGTGGCAGCATTGATATTGGTATTGCCTGCGGCGTGGAGTCCATGAGCCGTGTGCACATGGGGGCCAATGTCATGAACGGCCCCGGTAACTATTTGCCTGAAAGCTGGCCCTGGGATACACCGCCAAACCAATTTCTGCATGCTGAACGGGTGGCGCAGAATCGCTCTATCACGCGCGACATGGCCGACCAACTGGGCTTCGATTCGCAACGTAAAGCCAAGGCGGCCTGGCAGGCAGGTCATTTCGACCGCGAGGTGATGGCGGTACGGGCGCCAGCCTTTGATGACAACGGCAAGCCGACCGGTGAGCTGCGTACGGTCGATCGTGATCAGGGGCTGCGCGACACCACACTGGCGGGTCTGGCGGGGCTTAATAGCATCATGCCTGATGGCATTCATACCGCGGGCACCTCCTCACAGATTTCAGATGGTGCGGCTGCAGTATTATGGATGAGTGCCGAGCAGGCCAAAGCGAGAGGCCTCAAGCCGCGCGCCCGTATTATTACGGATTGCGTCGTCGGTACTGACCCCTATTACTTGCTGGATGGTCCGGTCGACGCCACCGCGCGCTTGTTTGAGCGCTCGGGCATGACGAAAAACGACATCGATCTGTTTGAAATCAATGAGGCCTTCGCCGCCGTGGTTCTATCTTGGGCACAGGTTTACGACATCGATATGAACAAGGTCAACGTCAATGGTGGGGCGATTGCCTTAGGTCATCCAGTGGGTTCGACCGGCGCGCGCTTAATTTGCACCGCCTTGCACGAACTGGAACGCAGCGATCAGAGCACCGCGCTGATCACCATGTGTTGTGGCTCGGCGATTGGCACAGGAACCATTATTGAGCGGCAGTAGCAGCGCCCCGATAAAACGACAAGCAATTACAGCGAGGAAAGAGATATGGGTATGTTAGACAGCAAAGTCGCCGTTGTGACCGGTGCTGGTCGCGGCCTGGGGCGAGAAGAAATTATAGATTTGGCGGCCCACGGCGCGAGGGTGGTGATCAATGAAGTAAACCGCCCCGACGCCAAAGCGGCGGCGCATGAAACCGCCGAGCTCATTACCAATGCCGGTGGCGAGGCCATTGTTGTATTGGGTGACTGTGCTGACAGTAACGATGCAGAGGCCCTGATGGCGACGACGCTGGATACCTATGGTGACTTGAACATCATGGTGAACAACGCGGGCTTTCTGCGCGACAAAACCATTTTTGGAATGTCTGATGATGAGTTTGACTCGGTGGTGCGGGTACACCTGCGCGGCCATTTTGTGAACATGCGCAATGCTACTCAACACTGGCGCAACCGGGCCAAGAGTGGTGAGCAAACCTACGGGCGCCTGCTAAGCACGTCCAGTGAGGCGGTGCTGTATGGTTCAGCTGGGCAACCAAACTATGCCGCTGCCAAGGCCGGTATTATTGCCATGACACTCGGTGCCGCCCAGCTTATGGGGCGCTATGGAGTTACTTGCAATACTATAATGCCGCGCGCCGAGACTGACATGACCAACTCCGGCCCCACCGCCGCCATGTTTGCAGCGCCCGAGAGCGGTTTCCATCATTTTGATCCGGCCAATGTGGCGCCGCTGGTGAGCTATCTCGCCTCACCGGACGCGGCGCATATTTCCGGTGAAGTCTTCGTCGTCTGGGGCAACCAGGTTAATGTGTTGCAGCGCCCCACGGTATTGCCGGCTCATGTGAACCCCGACGGGGAACAAAAATGGACCCCGCAGGGATTACACGCCAGCCTCAGTAGCCATTTCGATGCAAACTACCGCAGCGTGTACGATGGATTTGCACTGCCGATAGATCAGGGCTGATGACAGATCTAGAGCAATTTCGCCGCGCTACCCGCGCCTGGTTACTGGAGAACTGCCCGCCGTCGCAGCGCACCACGGTCGCCAAGCAGGACGTGGTCTGGCCGGGTCGAAACCAGACATTCCCCAGCGAAGATGCGCGGCTGTGGTTTGAACGCATGCGCGACAAGGGTTGGACCTGCCCGACTTTTCCGGCCGAGTATGGCGGCGGCGGTCTGGATGAAGCGCAGGAGAAAGTGCTGCGTGAAGAAATGCAAGATCTCGGTTGTCGCCCACCAGTCATTGACCAGGGCATTTCCATGCTCGGCCCGGCGCTGCTGGAATTTGGTAACGAGGCCCAAAAGGCCTATCACATCCCCAAGATTGTGCGCGGCGAGCTGCGCTGGTGTCAGGGTTATTCCGAGCCCGGTGCCGGTTCGGATCTGGCCAGCCTGCAGACGAAATGCGAACCGTTTGATGATCATTTTCTGGTCAATGGCAGCAAGATTTGGACCTCTTACGGCGTCGAGTCGGATTGGATCTTCTGTCTGGTCCGCACCTCTAACGAAGGCGCCAAACAAGCCGGCATCAGTTTTCTGCTGATCGATATGGAGTCACCCGGCGTTAAGGCAGAATCGATAGACCTGATCAGCGGTGAATCAGAGTTTGCTCAGGTATTTTTCGATAACGTCAAAGTGCCGAAAGAAAATCTGGTTGGCGAAATTAACCAAGGCTGGGCAGTGGCCAAGGGGCTGCTCAAGCACGAACGCAAAATGATGGCCGAGTTGGGCACTGGCTTTGCCGGCGGTGATTTGTCCTTAGCCAAGATTGCCGAACAACAGTTCGGCCGCGATGCCGCAGGGCAAATTGACCAGCCGGAGATTCGCCTGGCCATCGCCGATTATGAAATGAATATGCGGGCCATCGCGCTTACCGGCCAGCGTAGCCACGAAGAGGCGCAGGCCGGCCAAATGGACCGTAATGTGCCACTAATCATGAAGTACGTCGGTACCACTGCGGTGCAAACGCGCGACGAACTGGCGATGGATATTCAGGGCTACCGCAGTGCTGGCTGGCATGATGAGAATTTCAGTGTCAGCGAGCTACGAACCGCCCGTGATCTGTTGTTTAACAAGGCATTGACTATTGCCGGAGGCACCAACGAGATTCAGCTCAACATAATTGCCAAGCGTGCACTGGGGCTGCCGGATGCGCCGGCGCCCGACAAGGAGGAACGTTAGCGTGAGTTTGGTTTTTACTGAAGAACAATCGCTGTTGCAGGAGTCCGCGCTCGAGTATTTCGCGCAACACCTGCCGACCAGCCGCTTTCGAGATATTCGTGATGCAAAGGGCGTAGTTAGCTGCGACGCAGGCGCGTGGCAACAAATGGTAGACCTGGGCTGGAGTGCGATGTTGCTGCCGGCATCGATCGACGGCCTGGAGTTCGGCTTGCTGGGTATGGGCTTGCTAGTGACGGAAGCAGGCAAGACTTTGGCCGCCACCCCACTCAGTGGTGCCGCAACACTGTCGGTTGAAGCACTATTGAGCTGCGCAGAGTCGCCAGCGCGGAATCAATTGCTGCGCGAGATTGCTGAGGGAACCACAATGCCCGCTTTTGCAATCGGGCCGGCGTCGCTACTGGCAAGCGATTTAAAGTCACTCGATGGTGGCTTGGAATTTGTTGCCGAAGCTCGCGGCGCAGATAGTCTGATTGCATTGCTGGCCGATGACTCAGCAGCGCGGGTAGTCGTGGTTGATTTGAATTCGCCCGAGGTGCAGCGTACAGCCGTAAATCTGATTGATTGGCGTGACTATGCACACCTGCAGTTCGATAACATGGTGATTGCTGAAGATCATTCTTTTGGAGCAAACGAAGGCGCCGCAGCGCGGCTCGAGAGTGTCGGGGCGGCGATGACCGCAGCCGAGCTGTTCGGTTTGAGTCAGGAAGTATTTGATCGCACCATCGCCTATCTGTGCGAGCGTGAGCAGTTTGGCCGCAAGATCGGTTCATTTCAGGCGCTGCAACACCGTATGGCCAAGGCTTATGCGCAATTGCAATTATTAAAGTCGGTTCTCTATGATGCGCTGACGGCGCTGGAACAGCAGCGTGACGATGTTGATCTGGCGGTCAGTCACGCCAAAGTGCTGGCCAATGACACTGCACAGCTAATCGGCAACGAGGGTATTCAGTTGCATGGCGGCATGGGCATAACCGACGAACTGGATATCGGCCTGTTCTATAAACGAATCCGCGTGCTACGTTCGGCCTATGGCAGCAGCGCACAGCACCGCGCCAATTTTGCTAAGCTTAGCGGCTTGTAACGCCATTACTAAAACAATCACATGAAAAATATAATGAAAGCTGTTTTTGGCCTGTATCTGGTACTGTTTTTAACCGCCTGCGCCAGCAGCAACCGCGACACATTCACCCTGGCGGTAATTCCCGACACGCAAAACTATGTGGATTACAGCAAGCAGAAGAACGAAGGATTTGTCATTGACGCCAGCGAGTTGTTTATCCAGCAGATGCAGTACATCGCAGATAATTCAGTCGCCAATGACGGCCCGATTGCGTTCGTTGCTTCGGTCGGCGATGTGTGGCAACACCAAAGCTTGAAAATTGACCCCGAACATGAGGCCCGTGGCATTCTAGCGGTGGCAAACCCGATTTTGGATAGAATGCTGAGCGTTTCGGAAAAAACCCGCAGCATTGAAATCCCCAAGGCAGTACAAGGCTATCAACTGTTGGCCGATGCCGGTGTTCCGTTTGGGGTCGCGCCGGGCAACCATGATCACGATGCGATGTGGACGTCACACGAGTTTCCGCCAGACCTGACCAAATCCATTCGCGAAATCAGCATGACCGCAGAAGACCTGGGGATTTTGCATGTGGGTGGACTGAACAACTTTCGGTCCGTATTTGGTGACGATAAACCGTTCTTCAAAGACCAACCCTGGTATGTGGCCAGTTTTAACGGGGGCGCCAATAGCGCGCAAAAATTTATCGCCGGGGGCTATGAATTTCTCCATATCACGCTGGAAATGCAGGCCTCCGACGAGGTGGTCGCCTGGGCGGAGTCGGTACTGGCGGCTAACCCCGGGTTGCCCACAATCTTCACCACCCATGATTATTTGAGTGTCAGTGGCGAGCGCGAACCAAACCCGATTGTCGATTTAGCCAGAGTTGACCCACAAAACCACAACAGCAACGAGCAGATGTGGCAAAAGCTGTATAGCCAGCACGATCAGATTTTATTTGTTTTGTGTGGCCACCAACACGGTCAGAGTCATCGCGTTGACCCCAATGTGAACGGCGAGCCGGTGTATCAAATATTGGCAGACTACCAGGACCGCGGACAGGTGGGGCTGGTAGCCGGACAGCCCATCAATCGATTTACCCGCAAACCAGAAGCTATCGGCGATGGTTGGTTTCGCTTGATGGAGTTTGATTTAGATCAGAATTCACCGCGCGTGGTAGTAAAGACTTACTCGCCATACTTCGCAAAGTATTCGAGTGAAGAGCCGAACTATGCGGCCTGGTATAAGGTCTATGAGCACCCTGATTTAAGCGACGCTGAATTTCTGCAAACCGATGATTTTGTCTTAGAGTTGGATAATTTCCATCAGCGCTTTGCGGCGGCCAGGCTTCCCTGACGCGAGCGTCTAAAATCATTAAGGCGTAGAGGGTGTAAAAGGCCTATTTGATGGACTTGGCGCTCTGGTGGTTGTACGCCGGCACGGTGTTAATTTTCATGTTGACGCCGGGCCCCAGCCACCTGCTGATGTTGTCTAATAGTCTCAACGTCGGCTGGCGGCGATCTTTGGCCACGGCGGTCGGTGATTTGTCGGCCAATATGCTGCAAATGACCGCAGCGGCCCTGGGGCTGGCGGGCCTGATCCGAGAATTTCAAAACTCCTTTTTATTTATTAAGTGGCTTGGCGTCGCCTATCTGGTCTACCTTGGACTGCGACTTTGGCTATTTCATGAGCCCGCCCGGGCGCCAGAATCTAGCCGGCAACCATCCTCTAACTCATTGTTCTTACAAGGTTTTATAACTTCAGCCGTCAACCCCAAAGCGGTTGTCTTTTTCGCTGCGCTGTTTCCTCTGTTTATTCAACCTGCGCAGCCCCTGCTGCCGCAGTTTATTGTCTTGAGTCTGACATACATATTTATTGATGGCGTTTTCTTATGTGGCTACGGCTGGTTTGCAGAACGCTTCGGCCGGCGCTCGGCGCAACTCGCTGGGGGTCAACTCAGACGAGTTTCAGGCGCGCTGTTAATCGCAGCTGCTATATTGTTAGGTCTGAAAGACTTGCCCGACAATTAATATGATTCGACCCGTATCCTGCGCGGACGCTGAAGCAGTTGCCGCAATCTACAATCACTACATCGAGCACACCACAGTTACTTTTGAGGAACAGCCGGTCACCATTGCCGCCATGGCTGAGCGTATCGACCAGAGCAACGCTGATAATCTTCTATGGATGGTCGCCGAAGAGCAAGACGAAGAGGTGGTTGGCTACGCCTACACCAGCAAATGGCAAGGCCGTTGCGCTTACCGGCACTCTTTGGAGGTAACCGTCTATTTATCGCCAAACGCGACCGGCAAAGCCTGGGGCACGCGGCTTTACGAAGTGCTATTCGAAAAATTGAAGCAGGGCACCACCCATGCGTTGATTGCCGGTATTTCATTGCCCAATGACGCCAGCATCGCCCTGCATGAGAAGTTCGGCATGACTAAAGCCGGTCACTTTAATGAAGTGGGGTTCAAGTTTGGCCAATGGGTGGATGTTGGTTATTGGCAGATAACGCTAACGTGAGGTAAACACCATGAGCACCTATGAGGGCCTGCTGCGTGCGGCCGATATTAAAAGAGCGGAAGCAACATTTTCGCACCCATGGAATGACAAATCCGAAATATGCGGCGCGCAGATGAGCCGTCTGGCAGGCTTGAGTCGCAGCGGCGTCAGCCTCGCTCGCTTAGCGCCGGGCAAGGAGTCGTTTGCCTATCATTGCCACCATCGTGAGGAAGAATGGATCTATATTCTAAAGGGCACGGCCGTCGCCTTAATCGATGGTGCTGAGTATCAAATGGAGGCTGGGGATTTTGTGGGCTTTGCAACGCCCTCGGTGGCGCACAATCTGGCCAATCGGTCAGATGAAGAATTGGTCTATCTGATGGGTGGGGAAAATCATGAGTATGAAATCGCAGACTTTCCGGTGCATGATAAGCGCATGATCCGGCGCGGCGAAGCGATTGAAATATATACGCTTTCTGACGCTAAACCGTTTTTTGAAGAGTGATTTTATTAGCGACTACTTAAGCACCAGCATGCCATCGCAAGCAGCATGGAGAGTTTGTTTCATTTGATTCAAGGGCTGCGGCTTTTATCTGAGGGGCTATAGCTTTTATCTAAAGGGCTATAGCTTTGAATCGCAGCGGCCCTGATATCGTCTAAATCCAGCAGGGCTTTGCGCCATTGTTTGCGAGCAAATAGAGGCGCCTGGTCTGCGTAATGAGGTGAGTTGGCGTCTAAGGTGGCACTGCCAAATTGATGCACCACATCGGCGCTTAGTGAACCGTCCGGTGCCCACTCCACCAATGCCATCCAGGTGTCGCCGTGGGTGGCATAGGCCGGTTCGCCAGCGGGCAAACCGAAAGAATAAATGGCGCGTAAAATATCCGGCCCACCATCAAGCGGCATATTTACGTCACCTCGAATCAGCCGGTTGACCTCGCCCCAGGCAACATCAAGGCGGCCGAATTTGCCGAGTAGGTAATCAACCGTGTCCAGCAACGCACCTTTTAGTTTGGTCGGTGAATGATCGTCAGGCGTATCAGAGCGTAAGATTTTGCGCAGCGTTAATACCGCCAATGCTGCATGAGGGTTTTGTTGATCAGTTGCGCGATTCCAGGTTCTTAGCAGTTCGATAGCCTCTTGCAATCGCGGTTCTGCATGCATATCCAGCGCCATGATCTTTTCAATTAACTGGTAATGGTCTGATTTTGGCGAGTACAGCGTATCAAACTTGAGCGCCAGAATTTGGTCCTTGCCCATGGGGCTTTCACCGTCAGTCAATTCCATAATGCGCCATGCGCGGTTGGTATGATCAGTGGCCAAACCCATGCTGGCAGGGAAGTCGTCGGCGCGGAGATTATCGGGCCCGTCGGTAGCGCTGTAGGGTGTGTTGTTGGCGTTGAACACTAGCCCGGACTGCGGATTAACCAGTTTGGGCACCTCGCTGAATGGACGATAACCATCCCAGATTAAATCTGAGCGATCGCCCGGCAAGTCTTTGCTCCAGTCCCAGCCTGCCGCGCGTTTGGGGTACTGGGCGTTATGAATAAAGGCAATATTATCGTCTCGATCAGCGTACACATAGTTGATGCTGGGCAGCGCATTAATGCGCATCGCCGCCATAAACTCGGCAAAGTTATTGGCTTGGTTGAGCCGGTAGTATTGTTCCAGCTGGCGAATCTCGCCAATGCCAGCATAGCGCAATGCAAAGCTACCATTTTTGCCTTCAATCACCGGCCCGTGTCGACTTTCCAGCACCCGGCGCTTGGCCGGATATCGAAACGGGCCCAACAGCTTCACTTCTATTTCAATTTCGCGGACAAAGAAATCTTCCCATTGCCCATCCAGCCAATATTGCAATTCATTGTCAGGGTTGCGGGTTAATACATAACTGTCGGCCAGATCAATATGGTTTACGGTATTGGCCCAGCCAAGATTGCGATTGAAGCCATGCAGGATGACCGGGGTCCCGGGGAACAGGCCGCCGGTCATGTCCAGACCCTCATCCGAGATCAAGTGCGCCTCATACCAGGCCACCGGCCCGGTCATGGGTTGATGCGAGTTGATCAGCAGGCGGGTGGTGTCATCACCTGAGCGCCGCGCGTTTACCGCCAGTGCGTTAGAGCCGCGCTCTGTGTTACCAGCCGGCCGCGCCTGCCATGCTACTTCAGTGGGTGCCGGGTCGAGTGCCAGTTCAGCCTGTCGCTGGTCGTCGAACAAGTCCAGTAACACCTTATCCAGGCTATAGAAAAACGGCGTTTTGAAAATAAACCCTGCGACCACATCTTCGGCGCGAAATGGGGCCAAACCCGGCCATGTTTGCTCCGGGTTGTGAGCGGCATAGAGATTCAGGCCCGCCACATAGGCCTCAGCCAGCGCCTTAACATCGGCCGGCACGTCCAGGCGGTAACGTTCGCGAATGGTTGGCCATACGTTTAGCAGGTGCACGATATAGTCTGTCGCAGCGGCGCTTTTACCACGGTAGCGAGCCAGCACACCGCGGGTGGCGGCCAGAGTTTCCTGGATGGTTTCAAAATCATCTTCGGCGTGGGCATAGGCCAGACCAAAGCTGACATCGGCATCCCGTGCACCCTTAATATGCGGTATGCCCCAGTGGTCGCGCATGATTTCAACCTGGTAATTCTCCGCAGCGGCGGATAATGCAGTGGCAGGCGGTTGCTCAGCCAGCGGTCGATATAACCACCAAGTGGTATACAGTAGTGTCGCAAAAAGCAAAACGAGGATCAGTCGCTTCATTATTCTATTCCGGCCTCAGAATGAGGCTTGATTGGGCCTGTTGCCGAGCCTTGTTTACATCAAACCAGATAGGGTTAGCGCGCCCGGCCAACCAGTCCGCAGTTTGATTGGTCAAAGATGGATCAAAATAACGGGCGCTGGTGCCGCCCGGAATCACCGCCAGTATTTTTTCGTCGTCTGCCAGATCAGCCACCAGGCGAACTGAGTCAATCATCTCGGCATCAAACCCCTTGCTCAACTTAAATGCAGCCCGGTTTAGTGTTTCGCCGGAGCCGAACATGGGATGAGTGCTACCACCCAGCCAGCGCGCTGCTGTTTTACCGGGAATGACCGGGCTTGCAAAGGTGATGGTATGTAACTTTCCCCACTGCCATTGTTCCGGGTTGTTACCCAGCCTTTGCTCTAATTCCGTTAAGGCTCCGGTTACGCTTAAAGCCAGGATATCGTCTCGTTGCTCCCGCTGTTCTGTGTCGGCTTTGTCAAACCAGCTATGCTGCGGTTGTTGCAGCATGAGAATCAGCCGTTCCTGCCAGAAATACACCGCATCGAGAAATGTAGGCCACATGGGCTCTGGCAATTCATCCTCAAAGGTGTTGATCACCAGATGTTTGTGCAGCATTTGAAACAGCGCCGGCGCCACCGCATCGTGCTGATCAACATGATCCCAATCGCGCAACACTGCGGCGAGCTGAGGCTCATTAGCTTGCTGCAATGATTGCACGAACAACGGCACCAGAATCGCCGCCATGGGGTTATAAATATCATTGATCAACCGCCAATGGTCATCGATGCTCATGGTGTCGCTTGCTTCCATGACTTGTTTGATGCGCCGATAACGCCAGGCACTGGCGAAGATTTTAGAGAACTGATACGGATAGCCAGCCTGCACCACCCGATGATTCGCGGTGCCTACCCAATCTTTGTCAGGGTTGATTTCGACTGGCATATCATCAGGCGCAATCAGTCCCTGCCAATTATCGTAATCAACTGCGTCCAGAGTGCTGACTCGCAGCGGCTTGCTGCCGTCACCCAATTTTCGCACTGGCACCCGGCCGGTAGAAATTCGTGCGATGCCACCTTCGTGATCTACCACGATATAGCTCAGTGCAGTGGGGCTGAACTTCAAAGCGTCGCGGGCCTGTTGCAGATTTTGTGCAATCAGTAACCGGTCGCTACCCAGGCTGGGCGTGGCCACGTCGGCCACTGCCCAACGCAATGCGATCGCGCGCTCGCCACCCACGCTGATTCCATGATCTGAAATTAATGGCCCGCGGGGTGTGGAGCGAATGCGCAACTGTTGTTCGCGAAAACCGCTGGCGGCGGACCTGTCTTTGATACGTATCACTTCCTCGCGCAGGGTCAGAGGATAAGCAACGCCGCCCTGCAGGTAATGGTTGGCCTGGCTTGAATCCAACTGTTCAATGTACAGATCGGCACCGTCGCTGCCCCCCACTGTTGCACCGTAAGCAATATCTTGCGTGCGTCCCACGCCAATTCCAGGCGAGCCTGGCGCGGCCACGCCAACCGCCGTTAGTTCCGGAGTAAAAATCCCAATCGGGTGCCAGAAGCCGGGCACGGTGGTAACTGGCAAATGCGGGTTATTGGCAAAAATCGGTTTGCCGCCGGACGATTTCCGACTGCCGGTGGCCCATGCATTGCTGCCAGCGGCCAAGGCACTGGGCAATAATGCCAGCCATTCGGGGTCGGCATGCAGAATTAACGTTTCAGGCCGAGCAGAGGATGCGCCCTCTGCTGAGCTCGATTCAGCTTCGGCCTCAGGGGTTTGGTCGCCGGGCAGGGGGTTGATCACGGTGCCAGCCAGCTGTGCCGAAACCACGGAGTTATCATCAGGGTTAACACTGACTTGGGCGATTTGCTGCGCGCGTTCAGGGCCAACCGCGTCTATTAATTGCTGGCTCAGTAAGTCGATGCGCCAGTTACTGCCATTCGACCAGGTTTGAAACAGTTGTACTGCGACAATGTCCTGTAGGGTCCAAGGTTCCGGCTTGATCCCCATGAGGCGGACCGCCAGCGGGTGTTCGTGTTGTTGCCCAGTGATGTAGGCATTGAGGCCATCAACATAATGCTGGTAGTAATCGCGCGCCTGTTGATCCAGCGCGGCGGTTTGCCGCTCGGCCATACCATTAATGTTTATCAGCCGGATAAGCGTATCGTTTTTTATGCCGCGCTCACCAAACACCTCAGACAGGCGGCCCTGCGCCAGCAGGCGATAAAGCTGTGTTTGAAACAAGCGATCCTGCCCGGTGATAAATCCTTGCGCCCGCAAGCCGTCAGCCAGCGATTGCGCTTCAATATAGGGTATCGCCAGAGCATCCCGGTGCACGGTCACAGGGGCGTCCAACACAGATAGTTGCAGCTCACCGTCGCGCTGGTAGTCGTTGATGGTGAAATACAAATAGGTCGCGGCCCCGAGCCCCAGCAGCAGCAATAGAGCAATGCCTTTTAGAATTATTTTCATATCTGTTGTTCGCTAAAGTCGATAGTCGTACAACCTTTTAATTCTCAAACTCTAAGTCGCCAACACAGGGATTCCCGCGACTCGGGTAATTAGCTCGTCGTCGTGACTTGGCGGCCGCTTCTCTAATAATGAACATACGGGAAGCACCTTAGTCTACAGTTGCCACAGGTGTTGATGTGCGGATCAATGCGATGCATCGATCATTCGATAGCAGTACGGTCGGCCAATGCTTCCAGTTTGAACTTCTGCACCTTGCCAGATGCATTGCGAGGTAATTCCGGCACCCGGAAAAAACGCCGCGGGACTTTAAAGTTGGCCATGTGTTCACGTGCCCAGGCTATAAGGTCTTCGCTGGCCAGTGCTTCGGCGGGGCTGACGATGTAGGCGTGGCCTATTTCACCGAGGCGCTCATCTGCAGTGCCAACCACTGCTACATCATCAATCCCCGGGTGTCGTAATAACAGATTTTCAATTTCGGCCGGGTAGCAATTAAAGCCGCCGGAGATAAACATGTCTTTTGCCCGGTCAGTAACTTTGATATAGCCATTGGCATCCATCCAGCCAAGGTCGCCGGTCTCTAACCAGCCATCAACAATGGTTTCTGCTGTTGCCTGCGGGTTTTCGAAATAGCCCTGCATTACGTTGTAGCCGCGCACCTGGATGCGGCCCACTTCATCGGCTGCCAGCTTGCTACCTTGATCGTCCACGATTCGCACCTCGGTATCGGGCAGGGCTCGGCCAGCGGTATTGGCGATGATCGCAATGTCATCACCGGGCCGGGTAATGCTGACCACCGGGCATTCCGTCAGCCCATAGGCGGTAAACACTTCATCGAACTGCAATACCTGTTTCATATCATGTACCAATTGCTCAGGCACCGAGGCCGCGCCGGTAACTGCACAGCGCAAACTGCTGAGATCGGTGGCGCTCAGCGACTGCTCCGCCAGCAGGGTCTGGAATATGGTCGGTGCGCCCGGCAATACGGTGATCTGTTCATGCTCGATCAATCGCAGGGTCTGCGCTGGATTGAATACCGCCATCGGCAGTGCCGTGGCGCCCCGCAACAGGCAGCTCAGCCAACCAGCCTTATACCCAAAACTATGGAAGAAGGGGTTAACAATTAAATATCGGTCGCCGCTGGTTAAACCGACCGTGCCAGACCAGGCATCAAAGATGGCTACCGTCTGGGCATGTGAACTCAGGACGCCTTTGGGTGCGCCGGTGGTGCCGGAGGTGTACATGATGTCACTGATTGAATCGCCATCCAGCCGTGCCAGCCTTGCGTCCAGCGCGGCCTCCTCAACGTCATCAGCGCTGGCCAAAATGGACTTGATGCCCGGCAATCCGCGGTCATCTTCGGAGCCACGCAACAGTACGGTATGTTCGAGCTCAGGCAGTGCTTCATCCTTCAGTAAGCCCGGGTAGTCGGTATCCAGAAATCCAGTGGTGGTAAACAGCATGCGTGCTTGTGAGCGGCGCAGAATATCGCCCGCCTCGATGCCGCGATAGCGCGTGTTCAGTGGCACCAGGATGCCGCCGGCCATCATGCCGCCCATCGCAGTCCAGATCCATTCATGAATATTAGGCGCCCAGATCGCGAAGCGCTGACCGGCTTGCAAGCCATTGGCCATCATGGCGCGGGCCGCTAATCTGGATTGCAGCAACAGATCATTGAAGCTGAGTTGCGTGTCGCCGTCCTGCACCGCCAACGCATCTGGCCATTGTTGCACCGCGGCCTCCAGTGCCGCCGGAATTGTCATGGGAGCCTGAATCATTAGCGCACTCGGATTTTTGGGTCGGGTTGATCGCCGCGCATGGTTTTTAGAAATTCATCCACCGGCGCAGGGTCGGCGACCTGTGGTGTATTGTCGGTGGGCGGGTTTTGCCAGAACTCACGCCACGATGGAAACAGTTCGTGGTAAGCGCCCTCATAGGGCTCCCGATCTGGCCAACGCATTTTATTATCGCCCAGCGGGGGCTTGTTCAAATCGGAGGCATACCAGTAACAGGGCAGGCGGCGGCGAAAATACCAGCGCCCTGCGATGCGCTCGTAGTTATCCCAGTAGATCATTTGCATAATTACCCACTCGTCGCCCCCGTCGCTGGGCGTTTCATGCTCGTTTTTTGAGTACACCACGCCATGCGCGTGATCAGGGTCGCTGAACTCGATAATGTGGTTGCCGATATGATGTGAGGTGCCAGTGAATTGCAGCCGCAGGGTGTCATCCAGCCAGCGCTTAAGGTGCGCACGACCGCGTAATTCACGGGTGACCTGGATGTCTTCGGCAAACAGGTTTACATGGGCATCGAGGTCGCGCATGTCCAGCGACAGGGAGTACTTAGCCACCAGTTGGCGGATTTCATCTAATGATTCCAGGCGCTCAAGGCGTGCAAGATACTCTTGTTGCATAATTTTGCTGATGTTGTGCGATGCCTCTGGCGGGCAGTATTGCTGCGCGGTGAGCGCTGCTTTGGTGGTCAATCACGGCCTACATTTGTTCCGCGAACAGCGCATAATAGTATACAATTTCGTAAATACTTTCATCGTTTGCGTCGAATATGTGCGTTTCAAGGGGTTGAAAGTGTCCATTTGCGTAAAAATCGCCGACTTTTGTGAAAATCGAGCAATCAGAGAGACCTGTACCCTGTTTATGATAGAAACCGACCAAATCGACCACAAAATTATTGAGTTGCTGCAGGTCGATGGCCGCATGTCGATTCAGGAAATTGCCGCGCAGGTAGACATAACTTCATCGGCGGTGCGTAAGCGCATTCAGCGCCTGGAAGACGCCAACGTAATGCGCATTGTGGCGGTCACTGATTTTAATGCCGCCGGGTTTGATCTGCTGCTGGCCATCGCCATTGAAGTTGAAAACCGGCCATCTGAGGATGTGGCCAATGAACTGGCCGAGTTGCCGCAGGTGTTCAGTGTAAATTTAACCACGGGTGTGCACGACCTGGATATTTTGGTGGGTGTTAAAAACTTTGAAGAATTATCGGCCTTCATGCATGAAGAACTGCCGAAAGTAAAAGGCATTGGCCGTATGGTGCCCGGCATTACCGTGGATGTGCTGCGCTATGAGTCGGGCTGGGTGTCGCAATTATGAGCGAGCGAATTCTGGATGAAGTGGATCGACAGATCATTGAGCACCTGTCGCGCGACGCGCGCCTGAGTAATCGTGAAATTGCCGACTCGCTGGGATTGGTTGAAGGAACTGTGCGCGGGCGCATTAAGCGTTTGCAGTCGGACAACATCATTAAAATCATGGCCATTGCTGATACGCGCGTGATGACTGGTCACGCCAACCCGATGATGGCGTATCTGGGAATACACGCAAACCTGGACACACTGCGCGAGACCGCCGAAGTGATTGCTGATTTAAGTTTCGTGCGATTCGCGGCCACCATGCTGGGTCGCTACGAAATTTTGGCGATCTCGTTTTTTGGCTCCAATGACGAGATGATTGAATGCATTAACCGCGACATTATCAGCATTCCCGGGGTCAAGCATGTAGACACCAAACTCGCCATCAAAAACGTAAAATACGATTATCGCTGGGGCCGCATCATAAAAAAGTAAAAAATAGGCCATATATTTACGCAAATAGTTTATAAATCGCCTACATATGCTAATATTCGCAGAAATACCGCCCTATATTTTACGTTTTTGAGAAAATACGGCCTTTCCGAGTAGCAACTTGCGGGTGGTTAGGAGTTTTCGGCACGCTGTTACTCGCAAGCGACCAGAGAAGCGCACCGCTTCATGGCCAGGGCCCCAGGCGCTGAATCTAGCGCAATTATCCTTTCAGGAGTGATCTGATGTCTTCAAATACAGCCGCGGCTGCCCCGGTAGCCACCAATTCCGTCAACATGTCGCCGTTTCTGGCAAATTTTGCAGAGCGTTCGCAGGAAGGCCGCGAATTGCGTCGCTTGCCGGATGCTTCGATTAATGACTTACATGAATCGGGCTACTTTCGCGCCCTGGTCCCAGCCAAGCTGGGCGGCATGGAAATGCCCCCCAAAGAATTCTTTCAGATTCAAACTGAAATTGCCGAATACGATATGAGTTCGGCCTGGGTTGGCGGCATTATTGCGGTACACGCTTTTCAAATTGCGCTGATGGACGAACAGGCCCAGCAAGACGTTTATGGAAACAACCCGGATGCACGTGTGAGCAGTTCCTACAACCCGGTGGGTGGCAAAACTGAACCTGCCGAGGGCGGCTTAATGTTGAGCGGCCGCTGGGGCTGGAGTTCGGGTTCTGATCATTGCGAGTGGGTACTGCTGGGTGCCATCGTTGCGGGCGAGGGGTATCGAACATTTTTGGTGCCGCGGTCTGATTATGAAATAGAAGACACCTGGAACTCCATGGGCTTGCAGGCCACTGGCTCCAATGACATCGTGATCGAGCAACCCGTATTCGTGCCGGACTACCGCACCCACAAACAGATGGACGGCTTCGCCTGTAAGAATGATCAGGAGAGCCCCTTGTATAACCTGCCTTGGGCGCAGGCGTTTATTCGCGTGGTATCTACGCCCGCAATTGGCGCCGCCAAGCATGCATTGCGTCTGTTTATTGAAAATGCCAGTACCAGTAGCACCGACCCCACTCGATTAGTGGGTGACCCCGATGTGTTACGCCGTGTGGCGGAGGCAGAAAATCTGATCGACATCGCAGAGACTATGATGGCGCGCAATTTTGACGCCATGCAGGCATTGGTTGAAGCAGGCCAGGAGATTCCAATGGCGGATCGGGTACGCTATCGATATCAGGCGGCGCGGGTGATTGACGATATGTCGCGCGCGGTGGACTTATTGTTTGAAGTCGCTGGCGGTCGCAGTGTGTTTGTAGGTTCTGAAATTCAAAACATCTGGCACGATATTCATATCGCCCGAGCCCACGTAGCTAATAACCCGGTCGGCTTTGCGCGTAACTGGGGCAACATTATGTTAGGTGGTGAAAGCCAGGACGTGTTCGTATAAGTCGCGGAGCGGTTGAGGTAACAAGAGTGACACAGCAAGCAGCGTCCGGCGCGCCGCCGCGTGGCGAGATTGTTCGTAACGGCGACCTGGAAACGCACTATCTAAGCTATGGCGAAGGGCCGGCCGTGGTATTTCTGCACGGCAGCGGACCCGGCGCCAGTGGCTATAGCAACTTTAAACTTAATGTGGAGGCCGTGGTGGCGGCCGGCCACCGAGCCATCGTTATCGACATGATCGGCTTTGGTTATTCATCCAAGCCAAGCGACATCGATTACACCACGGCTTTGTTCGCCGACAATGTTAAAGCCACCCTGGATCAACTGGGCATTGAGCAATGCACTTTGCTGGGCAACTCTTTAGGCGGCGCTATCTGTATTCGTCTGGCACTGGATTTTCCGCAGCTGGTGACCCGCCTGATTATGATGGCACCCGGTGGTATTGAAGAGAAAGACAGGTATTTCGCCATGCCCGGTATCGCAAAAATGGTAAGCGCATTTGTTGGCGGTGGGCTAGATCGGGATGGGTTGCGTCAAATTCTGGAAATTCTGGTGCACGACCCCAAACACGTTACCGACGCGCTGGTAGAAGAGCGATTTTGTATTCTCGAAACACAGCCGCCCGATGTGTTGTCGCGCATGATCATTCCGAATATGGCGGCGGAGTTACCGAACTTGCAGTGTCCGGTCTATGGATTCTGGGGTGAACAGGATGAAATGACGCCAGTCTCAGGCGTGGCGCACTTTACGCGGCAGTGTCAGCAGGCTCAATTTCTGACTTTAAGTCAGTGTGGTCACTGGGTAATGGTGGAACACGCAGGACTGTTTAACGCACACCTGACCGGAATTCTTGATGGCAACTTGTCGCTGGAGCAGGGCTAGGCCATGCTCAGTGACGCGCAAATCAGCGCCTATGCCGGGGAATTGCTGAGCGCCCTGCAACAGCAACAAATGGTGGCGCCGTTGACCGAGCGCACGCCCGAGATCAGCATTCAGGATGCGTATCAGATTTCCAAGCTAATTCTGGATCACCGCACCGCGCCCGACTCCCCAAGCGGTGAAACCATCGTCGGTAAAAAAATTGGCGTTACCAGCGATGCAGTGCAGTCTATGCTGGGTGTGTACGAGCCGGATTTTGGGTTCCTGACCGATAAAATGCAATTCGGCCCCGGGAAGGTGCCGATTGGTGACTTGATTCAACCGCGCGCTGAAGCGGAAATTGCGTTTCGCTTGTCACAGGATCTGATCGGCCCCGGCGTTACTCAGCAGGATGTGCTGGCCGCCACCGAGTGCGTGATGGCCTGTTTTGAGATTGTTGATTCACGGGTGCGCGACTGGCAGATAAAAATTCAGGACACGGTGGCTGACAACGCATCCTGCGGTGTGTATGTTTTGGGCGATCAAAAAGTCGACCCAAATGGTCTAGACTTAGCTGCGTGTCAGGTGCGGGTGCACAAAAACGGCGAGTTTTTGAGCGAAGGCCTTGGTTCTGCGGTGCAGGGCTCACCATTGCAATCCATCGCCTGGCTGGCCAATACCTTTGGCGATTTGGGCATACCGTTGCGCGCCGGTGAAGTGATTTTGTCGGGTTCATTGGTGCCCCTAGAGCCGATTGTGCCGGGTGATGAAATGACAATGTCGTTGACCGGCATAGGTGATCTAAGTGTCACCTTCGTAGATTAGGGCCGCGTAGAGTTGAACAGCGTTATGGGCAAATCCACATGAGTAAAGTTAAAGCAATGATCGTTGGCAGTGGCAATATTGGCACTGACCTGATGATAAAAATTCACCGTCTGTCGGACCGTATGGAACTGGCTGGCGTGGTGGGCATTGACCCGCAATCAGAAGGCCTGGCGATGGCAAAATCGTTTGGCATCGACACCACATTCGAGGGTCTACAGGGCGCGCGGGAACTGGCTGGTTGGGACGACACCCAATTGGTGTTTGATGCGACTTCTGCCAAAGCCCACGCGGTGCACAACACCATTTGTATCGAAGACAGCAAGCAAATCATTGATCTGACGCCAGCCGCTATCGGGCCGTACTGTGTGCCGGCGGTCAATATGTCGGAGCACCTCGGCGAGCCTAATGTGAATATGGTTACCTGTGGTGGTCAAGCCACCATTCCGATGGTCTTTGCGGTTAGTCGTGTCGCCGCTGCAGTGCCGTACGCCGAAATCGTGGCCTCGGTGTCCTCGCGCTCGGCCGGGCCCGGCACGCGCGCAAATATTGATGAATTTACGCAAACCACCTCGGCCGGCATTACCCGGGTAGGTGGCGCCAAAAACGGCAAGGCGATTATTATTTTGAATCCCGCCGAGCCGCCGATGATTATGCGCAACACGGTGTACACGCTGTCACAAGGCGCCAGCGAGCAACAGATTAGCGACTCGGTGGCCGAGATGGTGGCTGATATCCAGGCCTACGTGCCGGGCTATAAACTTAAGCAGCAATTACAGTTCGAGCACTTCGGTGACGATCAGCAACTTAATATTCCGGGCCATGGCAAAACCAGCGGGTTGAAAACCACTATTTTTCTTGAGGTGGAAGGTGCCGGACATTATCTGCCCAAATACTCCGGCAATCTGGACATCATGACCTCGGCCGCGATGTCGGTGGGCGAACGAATGGCGGTAGAGAAGTTTGGCTACCGGGGAGCAGCCTGATGCAACAGCGAGCAGATTTTAAAATCGGTCAGGCACTGGGCAAAATCACAGACCCGACCAAAGAGAAAATATTTATACAGGACGTGACCCTGCGTGATGGCATGCATGCGATCCGCCATCAGTATGGCATTGAGCATTGCGCCGCCATTGCCAAAGCGCTGGATCAGGCCGGTGTTGATGCCATTGAAATAGCGCATGGCGACGGGATTAACGGCTCCAGTTTTAATTATGGTTTTGGGGCGCATACCGACTGGGAGTGGATCGAGGCCGTGGCCGATGCGATTGACCACTGTATGCTTACCACCCTGATATTGCCCGGCATCGCAACCGTGGACGCCTTGAAGCAGGCCTACGATCTCGGCGTGCGCTCGGTGCGGGTCGCCACGCATTGCACGGAAGCCGATGTTGCCAAACAACATATCGAATATGCCCGTGAGTTAGGTATGGACACGATAGGCTTTTTAATGATGAGCCACATGAGTGAACCTAAAGCGCTGGCGCAGCAGGCCAAACTGATGGAAACCTATGGCGCACAATGTGTCTACGTCACCGACTCCGGTGGCGCCATCGATATGGACGGATATGTAGAGCGCTTCAAAGCCTACGATGATGTGCTGTTACCGGAGACCGAGCGCGGCATTCATGCACACCACAATCTATCGCTGGGAGTGGCCAATTCCATTGTTGCAGTGCAAAACGGTGTGCGGCGGGTCGATGCTTCGCTGGCCGGCATGGGGGCCGGCGCGGGCAATGCGCCGCTGGAAGTGTTTATCGCAGCGATAGACCGTAAAGGCTGGAACCACGGCTGCGATGTATTCCAATTGATGGACGCCGCCGAAGAGCTGGTTCGACCTCTGCAGGACCGCCCGGTGCGGGTTGATCGTGAAACCTTGTCGCTGGGCTATGCCGGCGTGTATTCCTCATTCTTGCGACACGCGGAGAAAGCCGCAGCAGACTATGGCATGGATGCGCGCACTATTTTAATGGAACTGGGTCGGCGCGGCATGGTGGGTGGCCAGGAAGATATGATTGTCGATGTCACGCTGGACCTACTAGAACAGCAAAAGTCCGAGGCCGACACGCCTGCGCCTGTGGCTGATTTAAAAAAGCAGCAAAGTGCGTAATTGCCATGAGTGATAATTCCCAGCATCTTGCGGTGCAAGCCAATCTCAAATCGATCCACGCGGCCATGAATAAAGACCGCGAAGGTTGGCTGGCGTTGTATGCGGAAGACGCAATTATAAGTGACCCAGTGGGTAAGTCGCCGCTCGACCCAGAGGGCAATGGCCATCGTGGTAAGCAGGCGATTGCTGATTTCTACGACAATATAATCGCCTATGCCGAGTTTGAAATGCGGCCGGGCCAGCACTTGATTAGCGGTGAGTATGCCTGCGCGGTACCCATGCAAGTGATCAACCAATTAGGTGATGGTGTGACCACGTCAGTGGACTTGATCGGCGTTTATCATGTTAATAAAGAGGGTTTGATCACCTCCATGAATGCCTACTGGGATTTCGGCAGTATTGAACAACAATTAGCCGACGCCTTTGAGCAGAACGGCTAAGCTCATTTACCAAAGCAACGCACCACAGCAAAAACAACCTTAACAACTTTCCACAACAACTTTCCACAACAACTTTCCAAATAACGTAGAAAAATTATGAGTGTCTCAAGTTTGGGCTATATCACCCTGACCGCGACGGATTTATCTGAGTGGCGAACCTTTGGTACCGAGATCATGGGCTTAATGCTGGATGACTCGAGCAATGACGAAACCTTGAGGTTTCGCATGGACGATCACCCGGCACGTTTGATAGTGCAGGCGGGCGACGAAGATAAGCTTGCTGCGGTGGGCTGGGAATACGCCGATGAAGCGGCTTATCTGGCAATCGTTGACGCATTAAAAGCCAGCGGTGCAGAGGTCCAGGCGGGCGATGCCGCGGGCGCGGCAGCGCGTTCGGTTACTGCCTACTCGGTCAGCGCAGATCGCGCGGGCAACCCATTCGAGGTGTACTACGGGCGTACCGGTCTTAAAGACGACTTCGCATCGCCGGCCGGCGTGGGTCAATTTGTTACCGGCGAGATGGGCATGGGGCACGTGGTGTTGCCGGCTCCGAATATGGATGAGACGCATGATTTTTATACATCGGTTATGGGGTTTGGCGACAGCGACAACCTGACCTTGCCGCCGCCGGCTGAGAGTGCGCCGGAGATGAACATCCGGTTTATGCACGCCTGTAATCCGCGCCATCATAGCCTGGCTTTATTTAACTATCCGGTGCCCACCGGTATTGTGCACCTGATTTTGGAGGTGGCCAGCATTGACGACGTGGGTGCCTGTCTGGATAGGGTGCAAAAAGCCGGTTACTCGTTGATGTCCACGTTGGGGCGCCATTGCAATGACAATATGGTGTCGTTCTACGTTGTCGGGCCGGGCGGTATTGCTATCGAGTTTGGCTACGACGGCCTGCAAATTGATTGGCAGAATTACCAGCCGACGGTGAGCACCAAAGGCGATCATTGGGGGCATGAATATGTGCCTCCCGTCGCCTGAGCTGCCGACGCCCTTATGAATAAATTAATGAGTAGTCGCGACGCAGTCGCGCAGATCGAGTCTGGAATGACGGTCGGTATCGGTGGCTGGGGCCCCCGCCGCAAGCCAATGGCCCTGGTGCGCGAGCTATTGCGTTCCGATGTCAGTGATCTCACTGTAGTGGCCTACGGGGGTGCAGATGTAGGTATGTTGTGCGCCGCAGGGAAAATTAAAAAATTGATATTTGCTTTTGTCTCGCTGGACTTTATTCCACTGGAACCCTATTTCCGGCAGGCGCGACAAAATGCCAGCATTGATGTTATGGAAATAGACGAGGGGCTCATGCTGCTGGGTCTTAAGGCCGCTGCGATGGGTGCACCCTATATTCCGACTGCGGTGGGTCTGGGCACTGACGTGGTGACCACCAATCCGGACTTGCAGGTAATCGAGTCACCCTATGGCGGCGACAAACAATGGCTGGCCATGCCGGCCTTGAATTTGGATGTTGCTTTATTGCACGTTGACCGTGCCGATCAGCGCGGCGTGTGTCAGATTACCGGGCCGGATCATTATATGGATGATTTATTTGCCCGTGCAGCCAACAATACCATCGTGTCCTGCGACGAGCTGGTCGAGACCGACTACTTTCACAGTGATCCGCAACAGGCGCGCTCGGTGTTTTGGGAGCGCAGTTGCACCAATGCTGTCGTGCACATTCCCTGTGGCGCCCACCCGAGCTCCTGTACACCGTTGTATGGTCTGGACGCCAGTCATTTTAAGGCTTATGCGGCCAGCGCCAAGGAAGAGGGTGGCTGGCAGCAGTATTTCGACGACTATATTGCGGTCGGTGAAGAGCAGTACCTGACCAAAGTGGGTGGTGTTGAGGCGGTCAAAGCCTTGCCATTACCAATTTATTAGCAGTGGGAGCAAATTATGACTGATGAGACAAACCCGCTGGCTGATTTATTAATCTGTGCCTGTTCAAAAGTATGGCAGGGCGATGGCGAGGTATTGGCCTCTGGCATGGGGCTGATTCAGCGCATTGCCGCTTCAATGGCGATGGTCAAAAACCCCGACCTGATGATGACTGACTCGGAAGCCTGGATCGTCAGCGAGCCGGTACCCGTTGGCAAACGTAATGGCTACCAACCACAGCGCGAAACCTGGATGGGCTTCTCGCGCATTTTCGAAAACCTTTGGAGTGGCGCACGCCACGCGCTGGTCGGCCCTACCCAGATAGATCGCTTCGGCCAAGCCAATATCTCGGCAATCGGTGAATACGCCAAACCAAAAATTCAGATGTTGGGAATGCGTGGCTTTCCCGGCAATTCTATGAGCCATGCCAACTCCTTCTTCGTGCCCGCACACAGCAAGCGGGTGTTCGTGGCAGGAGAAGTGGATACGGTTTGTTCCATTGGCTACAACCCTGATCGATTGCCCAAGGGTTACAGCTTCGCTGACATTGACATCCGCTATATTGTGACCAATTTATGCGTACTGAGTTTTGCAGATGACAGCAAGCGTATTCAACTGGACAGCCTGCACCCGGGTGTCGAATTGCAAGAGGTGGTGGATAACACCGGTTTTGAATTACTTATCCCCGACAATGTTTCAACTACGCCCCAGCCTGACGCAGATGATTTAGTAATTCTGCAACGCGTTGATCCTAATAACCTGCGATTAAAAGCGATTTAATAAATGAATTCTAAAAACCAAGTTGCCGCCCGCGAGGGATGGTTCACGCTGGATGCGGAGCGGCCTCGATTGTTGGGCAGCCAGTGTCAGCAGTGCCATACCTATTATTTTCCGGTGCATGAGCAATATTGCCGAAACCCGGAATGCGAGTCAGAGCAGTTTGAGCAAATCGAACTGAGTCACCGCGGCAAAATCTGGTCGTATACCAACGCAGCCTATCCGCCACCAGAGCCCTTTAAGGCGGCTGACCCCTACGAAGTTTTTGCGCTGGCGGCGGTAGAGCTGGAGCGCGAAAAATTAGTGGTGCTTGGTCAACTGGCGGCAGGCGTGACGGTGGACGACGTCAAAATTGGCGATGAGGTCGAATTGACCTTAGACACGTTATTCAGTGACGACGAAAATGATTATCTGGTATGGAAATGGCAACCCGTCAACGGAGGTGCGGCGTGAGTAATTCAGTTGCCGTATTAGGCGTTGGTATGCATCCCTGGGGAAAGTGGGGCAATAATTTTGTGGAGTACGGTGTGAAAGCGGCGCGTGATGCGTTACGCGACGCCGGTGTGCCCTGGAAAGATGTGCAGTTTATCGCCGGAGCCAACACCGTGCGCTGTGGCTACCCCGGATATGTGGCTGGCGCCACCTTTGCCAAAGCGCTGGGCTGGAACGGAGCGCGCGTAGCAAGTTGCTATGCGGCGTGCGCATCCGGTGCCCAGGCACTTAATACAGCACGTGCGCAAATCCTCGCCGGCATGGCCGACGTGGCGTTGGTCGTGGGTGCCGACACCACCCCTAAAGGCTTCCTTGCGCCTAACAAAGGTGAGCGGCCGGATGATCCGGACTGGCTGCGGTTCCGCTTGTTCGGCGCCACCAACCCCGCGTATTTTGCGTTCCACGCGCGGCGCCGTATCGAATTGTATGGCACCACCGAGCAGGATATTGCGGAGGTGCGGGTAAAAAACGGCCACAATGGCTTGCATAACGACAACGCCCGTTACAAAAAAGCCTTTACCGTGGACGAGGTCTTAGCGTCGCCCATGGTGGCTGACCCGCTACGGTTATTCGAAATTTGTGCGACCAGTGATGGCGGCGCTGCCATTGTCATTGCCAGCCATGAGTACGCTAAAAAGTTGGGTCAGAAGCCGGTCACTATCGAAGCCATTTCGACTGTGACACCAACCTACCCGAGCACCCAGTTGGAGTTACCAGACCTGGCCACCGATTCGGCGGCGGCCGTACAAGTGCCGAACATGAACTTTAAACCGGCAATGGTAAACGCGGCGTATGAAGAAGCCGGCATCGGCCCGGATGATATCAGTCTGGCTGAGGTCTACGATTTGAGTACCGCCATGGAACTCGATTGGTATGAAGCGCTGCAATTATGCCCCGAAGGTGATGGCCAGAAACTATTGCGCGATGGTGATACTTACATCGGTGGTCGGGTGCCCGTGAATGCCTCTGGCGGTTTGGCCTGTTTTGGTGAAGCGGTTCCGGCGCAGGCGTTGGCTCAGGTTTGCGAACTAACCTGGCAGCTACGCGGTCAGGCCGGTGGCCGGCAGGTGGAAAATGCGCGCTACGGCGTGACTGCGAATGAAGGCTTGTTTGGCCATGGTTCATCGGTCGTTGTGAAGGCAGCCGATTAGCGTATGTCTTTGTCGACCCCTCTATGCGAGTTGCTGGGTTGTAAATACCCGATTATCCAGACCGCCATGGGCTGGGTAGCTGGCGCCGATTTGGTGGCTGCCAGTGGCAATGCCGGCGCGTTTGGCTTTCTGGCCGGGGCGACTATTCCGGCACAGGATATGGAGGCGGAAATCCTGCGTATAAAGCAGTTGAGCGATGCACCCTTCGGGGTAAATTTTCATATGTATCAGCCCAATGCGGGCGAGATTATTGACCTCGTTATTAAGCATAAGGTAAGGGCGGTCAGTTACTCGCGTTCGCCGGGCGCCGATATGATCGCTAAGCTGAAAGACCACGGGGTGGTATGTATGCCCACGGTAGGTCTGCCAAAACACGCGCTCAAGGCTATTGAATTAGGCGCCGATGCCGTGACAGTGCAAGGTGGCGAAGGCGGGGGTCATACCGGTGCTATTCCAACATCACTATTGATTCCACAAGTAGTTGATGCGGTGGCAGGGCGAGTGCCGGTAGCGGCAGCCGGTGGTTTTCAGGATGGCCGCGGTCTGGTCGCGGCCCTGGCCTGGGGTGCCAGTGGTATCGCCATGGGTACGCGCTTTTTCATGAGTGAGGAAGCCTCACCGCCAGAGGTCACCAAGCAACGTTACGTTGACTGCCATGACCCGGCTGAAATTATTGTCTCCAAAGCGCTGGACGGTTTGCCGCAGCGCATGATTAATAATGAAACACTGGCCCGACTGGAGCGCGCCGGCGCCGCGCAAAAATTATTTATCGCATTCTCAAATGGCATTAAGTATCGCAAGTTTACGGGCGCCAGTATTTTCTCGTTAATCAAATCCGCCGTGGCCATGACCCGCAGCGGCGACATTACCCTGGCGCAGGCAATTATGTCCGCCAATGCGCCGATGATTATTCAAAAATCGATGATCGACGGTGATCCGGAGCACGGCGTTTTGCCTTCTGGGCAGGTAGCCGGTGTAATCGACGAGGTCAAACCCTGCGCTGAAATTATTCAATCCATTGTCGAAGAAGCTGAGCAGCGTCTCGCTGCGCTGGCGGCGATGCATCAATCCGGAGATTCCTAATGTCTGCTCCCTATCAGGTAAATATTAATGAAGGTATTGCCGAATTGGTTTTCAACAAGCCACCGGTTAATGCTTTTGACAGTCACGAGTGGCTGGCCATTGCGGCCGAGCTTAAAAAGTTGGGTGAAGATGACGCGGTGCGGGTGATTATCATTGCGGCCGAGGGCAAAGGTTTTTGTGCGGGCGTGGACATCAAAGAATTAGCCGCGGACAAAAGCCGTATTACAGAAGTGAACAAGGGCAACTACGATACCTTCAAGGAAATTCACTTAAACCCCAAGCCGGTGATCGCGGCCTTGCACGGCTTTGTATTGGGCGGCGGCATTGGCATCAGCGGCGCGGCCGACATAATTGTGGCGTCAGATTGCACTACCTTCGGAGTTCCGGAAATTGATCGAGGGGCGATGGGTGGAGGGGCGCATTTGCAACGCATGTTCCCGGTACAGAAAGTGCGTTATATGTACTTTACCGGTGAATTTATCGATGCCGAAGAAGCCTATCGATTGGGCGCGGTCGAGCGTGTAGTAAGCCGCGACCAGGTGTTAGACGAGGCGCGCAAAATTGCCGCCACTATCGCGGCAAAATCACCGGCCATGGTCGGTTTGGCGAAGCGCTCATTAAACGGCATTGAAGACGGAGACCTGGAAGCCAAGTACCTGTCGGAACAGGATTACACTATTCAGGCCTATGCCTTGAACGATTCCAGTGAGGCGCGCGCTGCCTTTGTGCAAAAACGCGACGCTGACTTTAAAGATAATTAATTAAATCATGCAGTTACAGTACACAGAGCAGCAAAACGCATTTCGCCAAACGGTGCGGGATTGGCTGGCCCGGCACGTGCCGGACTCGCCGTTACCGTCGCTGGATACGGAAGCGGGCTTCGAACTGCATCGGCAGTGGGAGCGAACCCTAAAATCCGGCGATTGGGGTATGGTTACGTGGCCCACGGAATACGGTGGCCGCGGTTGTGATCTGATCGAGTGGTTAATCTTTGAAGAAGAATATTATCGCGCCGGTGCACCGCTGCGGGTAAGCCAAAACGGCATCTTTCTGCTGGGCCCCACGTTAATGGAGTTTGGCAGCGATGAACAAAAGCAACGTTTTTTGCCACCGATGGCAGCGGGCGATGAAATCTGGGCGCAATCCTGGTCGGAACCCAATGCCGGCAGCGATATGGCTGCGATCCGCTCTAAAGCCACCCGGGTGACCGAAGATGGCGAAGATTATTTTATTCTGAGCGGCCAGAAAACCTGGTCTTCGCGGGCCGTGTTTGCGGACTGGTCGTTTGGAATCTTCCGCACGGACCCGGACTCCAGCCGCCATCATGGTCTGTCGTTTATTCTCTATCCGCTGGACCTGCCGGGCATTACCATTCGCCCGATTCGTCAGCTTGATGGTGACCCGGGCTTTGCTGAAATATTTCTCGACGAGGTGAAAGTGCCCGCTAAAAACCTGCTCGGTGACGAGGGGCAAGGCTGGCAAATTGCCATGGCTACGGCCGGCTTCGAGCGCGGCCTGATGCTGCGTAGCCCGGCGCGATTTCAACGCACGGCCCAGCGTCTGCTCGACCTGTATCAGCGCTACCAGTCATCCGTCTCCGCTGCGGTGCGGGAACTGGTGATGCAGGCCTACCTCGATGCGGAGGCCTATTGCCTGAATACCTACTACACGGCCTCACGCCTGATGAGCGGCGGCAAGATCGGTGCGGAAGCCAGCTGTAATAAAATATTCTGGTCGGAGCTGGACCGCATGATGCACCGCACGGCGATGTCTATTATTGGCGCCAAAGCGGAGCTAACGGAGCAGGTACCGGAGGCAGTCGACGATGGCATCTGGCTGGACGGTTATATGTTTTCGCTGGCGGGCCCCATTTATGCGGGCAGTAATGAAATTCAACGCAATATTATCGCTGAGCGGGTGCTTGGCTTGCCGCGGGGTTAGGTGAGTATGAAGGCGCGGTTTCGAGGCGATGGTTATTGTCCTGCGAGCGGGGGTTCGCAGCACTGCGGAAAGCCCGCTGCGACGCGCGGTGAATACGTCCGTGTACGCTCGTTTGCAGCGTCCCTGCTGCACACGGTCGCAGTGAGCTTCCCGCAGAGCTTTCCTCGGGGTTTAGGTTTGTTTCGACGCGCTGGTGATTGGTCTGAGAGCGGGGGTACGCAGCACTGCGGCAAGCCCACCGCGACACGCGGTGAATACATCCATGTACGCTCGTTTGCAGCATCCCTGCTGCACACGGTCGCAGTGAGCTTCCCCCAGCGCTTCCCTCGGAGTTTAGGTTTGTTTCGACGCGCCGGTGCCTGGTCTGGGAGCGGTTGGGTTCAGCACTGCGGCAAGCCCACTGCGACACGCGGTGAATACATCCGTGTACGCTCGTTTGCAGCATCCCTGCTGCACACGGTCGCAGTGAGCTTCCCCCAGCGCTTCCCTCGGGGGTTAAGTTTGTTTCGACGCACTGGCGAGTGGTCTGGGAGCGGTTGGGTTCAGCACTGCGGCAAGCCCACTGCGACACGCGGTGAATACATCCTTGTACGCTCGTCTGCAGCGTCCCTGCTGCACACGGTCGCAGCAAGCTTCCCCCAGCGCTTTTTTGTGGGTTCAAGCTTGCTTTGCGGTCAGGTGAATTGCTTGTGAGCTTGGGGCGCAGCACTGCGGAAAACCTGCTGCGACACGCGGTGAATACATCCCTGTACGCTCGTTTGCAGCATCCCTGCTGCATACGGTCTCACAAACTATTCCCCAGCCCGTCTTCAACAATCCTTGGAGATTGCCGATGAAATTTTTGCATAGTGAAGATCAGTTGGATTTGCGGGATGGGGCCCAGGAGTTTCTGCGCGGTGTTTGTACGGTCGAAAAGCTGCGTGAGTTGAAAGATGCAGGATCTGCGGATCTGGGGGTCTGGGCGGCATTGGCGGAGCTGGGTTTACTGGGCTTTCTTGCTTCTGAAGAGCATGGTGGTCTGGGGATGGATGCTATGGGCTTTGCATTGATTGCCGAGCAGGCGGGCTACGTGGCATTGCCGGAGCCGTTGACGGATGTGGCGGGGGTGGCGATGCCGGTGTTAAATGCCCTGGGTCGCTCTGATCTGTGTCAGAGCATCGCCGGCGGTGAGACGCGGGTGTTGACCATGCACACTGTTAATCCGTATGTAAATCAACTCGCTGATAATGATAAGTTATTGATATTAAATGAGAATGAAGTTCGATTGGCGAATGCTGCTGATTGCTCGGTAGAGTCTATAGAAAGCATTGACCCTCTACGCCGTTTGAGTGGCGTAACGCTTGATGATGGCGTAGGAGAGGTGATATCGGAGGGCGAACAGGCGACCGCGCTATGTGATTTAGCCCTGCATTCGGGTGCTTTGTACAGCGCAGCTGAGCTGTTGGGTTTGGCGGCTGGCATGATTGATATGGCCACGGCCTATGCGAAAGAACGCCACCAGTTCGGAAAACCGATTGGCAGTTATCAGGCCGTAAAACATCACCTGTCGTCGGCTTTTGTGGCGCTGGAGTTTGCCCGCCCCACGGTGTACCGCGCTTCCCATGATCTGGTGATGTGTACCGCCAATGCGGAACTCGCCGTTGCGCATGCCAAGATTGCAGCCACCGACGCCGCCATGCAGGCCGCTGAGGTCGCCATTCAAGTGCATGGTGGCATGGGTTATACCTTTGAGGTTGATCTGCACCTGTGGATGAAACGGGTATGGGCGCTGGCCGGCCTCTGGGGTGATCGTAATCACCATATGAATATGGTCGATAAAGCGCTGTTTGAAGGCGGCCTGTCTTTGGGGCCGGCAAACACGTTTGCAGCTTGAATCTGTCTCTATCAACGAATCTATAGAAGAGTAAATTAAATGTCAGAAGCCTATATTGTTGATGCTGTTCGCAGCCCTACCGGCCGCCGCAAAGGGGGGCTGGCCGATGTTCATGGCGCCGACTTGGGCGCCCACGTAATCGAAGGTCTGGTTGATCGCAATGGCATCCCGGAAGTGGACTACGACGATGTCATTTTTGGCTGTGTGGATACCGTGGGTCCGCTGGCGGGTGACATTGCGCGTACCTGTTGGTTGGCCGCGGGTTTGTCTGATGAGGTGCCCGGTACTACCATCGATCGACAGTGCGGTTCGTCGCAGCAGGCGGTGCATTTTGCCGCGCAGGCAATCATGTCCGGCACTCAGGATGTGATTATTGCAGGCGGCGTGCAAACCATGACTCAAATACCCATTAGCTCGGCCATGACTCTGGCGGGCGAGTTAGGTTTCACTGATCCGTTCAGTGGCTCCAAAGGATGGGTGGCGCGCTATGGCAGTGAGCCGCCTACACAGTTTAAGTCCGCACAGATGATTGCTGACAAGTGGGGCTTCACCCGTGAGCAACTCGAGGAGTATTCGTATCAGTCACATCAGCGAGCTTTGGCTGCGATTGCCGAAGGCCGCTTCGATCGGGAAGTGTTGCCTCTCAATGGGGTCGATATGGACGAAACTCCGCGCGACACCTCACTGGAGAAAATGGCTGAGCTGGATTTTCTGTTCGGTTGTGACAAGGTCACGGCCGCGGTCTCCAGCCAAACCTGCGATGGCGCCAGCGCGATGTTATTGGTGTCCGAGGCTGCCCTAAAGCGTTATAGCCTGACCCCGCGCGCCCGAATCCAGCATATGAGTGTGCGCGGTGCAGACCCGATCTGGATGTTGACCGCACCCATCAATGCCACCGAATACGCTATGCAAAAATCTGGCATGTCATTGCAAGACATTGATTTAGTTGAAATAAATGAAGCGTTCGCCTCGGTGCCCATGGCCTGGCTGGCGGAAACGGGCTACCCGATAGAACAGACTAACGTGAATGGTGGCGCCATCGCCTTGGGGCACCCGCTGGGTGCCACCGGCACCAAACTTATGACCACTTTATTGCATGAATTGGAGCGTAACGGTGGCCGCTACGGCTTACAAACCATGTGTGAAGGGGGTGGGCAGGCGAATGTTACGGTTATTGAACGGTTATAGCGTGGGTGCATTAGATTGGGAGGACAAGAGCTTTCCAAAATTACTTCGCCGATTGGTGTGTAGAGATTAGTGTGCAGCAAAACCAGCCGAAACTCGCCGTGGGTAAGCCAGTTTAGGCTCTAGAGGTTTGGATTTAAGTTGATGTTTAAGAGGTAGTGATTGCGTTAAATATGTGTGACAAAACCAGCCGAAACTCGCCGTGAATACGTCCGTGTAGGCTCGGCAACTGCTCCCTGCGTTGCTCTACCTCCTGCATCCCTGCAGTCGTCGTCCGCCGCGTCCATGCGGCAGACGGTTTCGTCTGGTTTCGCTACACACATTCCTACGCATTTGGTCGTGATTCGGTCTATCGGAAAGTCAATTGGTTAAACGATAGCCGTGAGGAATTAAATAGAGAAATACTATGACAAAGATTTGTGACAATAGAACTGTGATAATCACCGGTGCCGGTGGAGGATTGGGGCGTGCTCATGCGGTGGAGTTTGCCGCGGCTGGGGCTAATGTGGTGGTCAACGATATTAATGCCGTTGCGGCCCAGACCGTGGTGGATGAAATAACCGCGGCCGGTGGCAGGGCGATGGTGAATACATTTGATATCACCAACTATGAGGCCTGCAAGCAAGCGGTGGCGGAGACTATCGAGGAATATGGTGACTTGCATGTGGTGGTTAATAACGCGGGCATAAATCGTGACCGTATGTTTGCATCCATGACGGAAGCCGAGTGGGACGCCATCATGGCCGTGCACCTCAAGGGCCATTTTTGTTTGAGTTCCAATGCTGTGCATTATTGGCGCGACCGCGCCAAGTCCGCTGAGTCTGTCAGCGCCCGTATTATCAATACCAGCTCCGGCGCTGGTTTGCAGGGTTCGGTGGGGCAATCCAATTACGCCGCCGCCAAAGCCGGCATTGCTGCGTTAACGCTGAATCAGGCCGCGGAGCTGGGTCGCTACGGTATCACCGCCAACGCGATCACACCTGCGGCCCGGACCGGTATGACCACCGCTGTCGAGGCCATGGCTGAGCGTATGAAAAAACCTGACGATGGCAGCTTTGACTATTGGGCGCCAGACAATATTTCACCGCTGCTGGTGTGGCTGGGCTCAGAGCAGTCGGGGCATGTTACCGGGCGGGTGTTTGAAGCCGAAGGCGGTAAGATTTCAATAGCTGACGGTTGGCGCACCACCGAGGGTGTGGATAAAGGCGATAAATGGCAACCCGAAGAAATTGGCGCCGCGGTGGCGGAGTTAATTGATAAAGAAATCCCGGCGCAACCCGTGTACGGCACCTTTTGAGTTTAAAATTAGCTGGCCATGGAATTTTCCTTTAATTCAGATCAACTCATGATCGCCGACACCGCTGAGACCTTTCTCAGTGCGGTGTCTGATAGCGCTGCCGTGCGCCGTACTATGGCCACCGCAGCGGGTTTTGAGGAGCAATTATGGCAACAGATCACGGCCGAAATGGGCTGGCAGATGACTCATATTCCCGAGCAGTTTGATGGCTTGGGTTTGGGCTATGTCGAGCTCTGCATTCTGTTCGAGCGCATGGGGCAAAATCTCCTGTGCGCACCGTTTTTCTCCACCGCTGCTTTGGGCATTAATGCCCTGCGGCTGGCCGGTAGTGATGCACAACAGGCGACCGCGTTTCGCCGTATCGTAGAGCAGGGTGCCCGCTACAGTCTGGCCTACAGCGGGGCGGGCCGGATCTCGGGCGTAGATGCGGTCACTGCGCAGTATGAGATGCAGGGGGCTGCGGC
>JABDKW010000040.1 GCA_013002025.1 Gammaproteobacteria bacterium
TTGACCCGCCACTGACCGTCACGCATGACAACCTCGACCACCGAGGCACCCACGGCGGCCTGCCCTACCTCCACATGCCGGGCAGTAGTCTCGGCCAGAACATCGCGACCGATATCCGCAAACATCATCGCCACACTTGGGTATTCATGATTTACACACAGCAGGCCGCGATTCTGCTGCCCAGCCTCGAGCGGTAGCGGCCTGAAACCGACGTAATCATTATTAAAACCGAACTGGCGCGACTGGCTGGCCGCCGTTTGCTGTCGGTAATCGAACTCCGGCGAGTCTTCAAACAAGGCATCACCCCAGCGGAGTAACACCTCAGCTCTATGCGGCTCGGCTACCTCATGGTCCTGGGTCACCCCATGTTCAATTTCGATAAAGTCAAAAGCACCCTTTACGTCGGCGACTCCGGCGGCCGGTGCCTCAGGTTCAGAACGTAAATCACAGCCCGCTAAAGCACCCACGGCCACCGCCGCAGTGCCTTGGAAAAAGCCTCGGCGGCTTAGCCGGCGCTCACAAATCTGGGTAAAGCTGTCGCGGTCGTAATTGGGGTTGCTGGCCTGGTCGTCGTAATCGAAATTCATGCTGGAACTGTGTATAGAAAAATCTGACTCACAGTGTAATGCAAACAGATGGCTCAATTGTGACCCTGCTTTGAAAAATGCTGGTCAATATTGTGAACTGTCTCCACAATAGTGGCATGAATCAAAGCACGGCCAATTCACTGACCCCCGCCGTCAAGATACTGCTGATCAGCGGCTGCCTGCTACTGATGATGTCGTTTGGCCTGCGTTCGTCGTTTGGGTTGTTCGTTAAACCGATGTCAGAAACCTATGGTTGGGGGCGCGACATTATTGCCACCGCGCTGGCGATTCAAAATTTAACCTGGGGTGTGGTGGCGGTATTTGCCGGTGGCTTGGCAGACCGATTTGGAAACCTCAAAGTAATTATTGGCGCTATTTTCCTGTACGCCGCCGGCGTGTTATGGATGGCCTTCGCGCAGGATGCCTGGGCACTCAATAGTTCCGCTGGCATTCTGGTGGGGGCGGGCGTTGCTGGCACCTCGTTCGGTATTGTGCTGCCGGCCATTATGCGAGCGGTACCCGAGGCGCGGCGTCAATGGGCCGCTGGCGTCGGCACCGCCGCAGGCTCCATGGGGCAGTTCGCCATGGTGCCTTTCTCACAAACATTGATCGACAGTTTCGGCTGGTTTTCCTCGCTACACATTCTGGCCGCCATGACCATGTTGATGGTGATTCTGGCGATTCCATTGGCGCCCTACTCAGGGGCCAGTGAAGTGACCGACCAGAAGCTTGATCAGTCCATCGCCGACGCTATTCGGGAGGCCTTCGGCCACAGCCATTATGTGTTATTGGTGATCGGCTTTTTCGTGTGCGGCTTTCACCTCGCGTTTATAACCGTGCATTTACCAGCTTATCTCAGCGACCTCGGCTTTGCCGCCAAGGTCGGCGCCTGGAGCCTGGCGACCATAGGCGTGGCCAATATGGTCGGCTCATATATGTCCGGCGTTTGGTCAGGCCGGTTGCCTAAGCAACTGATGTTGTCGTGGATTTATCTGTTGCGCGCTGTGGTGATTGCGATTTTTATCATCCTGCCGCCGACCATTTACTCGGTGGCTTTTTTCAGCGTTGGCCTAGGCTTGCTATGGTTGGCAACCATCCCACCGACCTCGGGCTTGGTAGCGGGCATGTTTGGCACCCGTTATATGGCACTGTTATACGGCATCGTTTTTCTATCACACCAGATCGGCAGCTTTTGCGGCGTGTATCTGGGTGGCTATCTCTACGAACAGTCCGATGCGTTTCAAATGATCAGCACCTTCTGTGGCCAGTATCTGGGTTTCTCCAGTTACGGTGATGCGGCGCGTTACGACCTGGTGTGGCTAATCAATATACTCTTAGGTGTATTAGCCGCGGCCATACACTGGCCGATTCGTGAACGACCAGTCGGTCGCTTTGCGACCGCCGCCTGAGCGAATAAGAGCCGCCTGAGCGAGCTAGGCTGCCGGCATGGTTCCGTTGCTGGCAAAACTGTCAGTGGCTTCCACCAGTCTGGCCGCAATACCAGGCTCGGCCATCGAGTGACCGGCGGTCTGAATGATATGCAGCTGTGCTTCGGGCCAAACCTTGGACAGCTCCCAGGCTGATTCCGGCGGACACACCACGTCATAACGCCCTTGCACGATAATGGCTGGAATGTGGCGAATCCGGTCAACATTTTCCAGCAATTGATTCTCGTTCTCGAAAAAGCCCTTATTGGTAAAGTAATGGCATTCGATACGCGCAAAGGCGACCGCAAATTTGTCCTGCCCAAAGGCCGACATCAGATCCTCATCCTGCACCAGCTTTGAGGTACTGGCCTCCCACACCGACCAGGCACGGGCCGCTTCGTTGCGCACCGCCTCATCATCGGACGTCAGGCGGCGATGAAAGGCGCCCAGTAAATCGTCGCGCTCATTGTCCGGTATCGGCGCGATATATCGCTCCCAGGCATCCGGGTACAGCTTGCTGCAGCCGGACTGATAGAACCAGTCAATTTCTTTCTTGCGCAGCAGAAAGATGCCGCGCAGGAACAGCGCCTCGCAGCGCTCCGGGTGGCTTTGTGAGTAACTCAGGCTCAGCGTAGAGCCCCAGCTACCGCCGAACACACTCCAGCGCTCAACGCCGACATACTCGCGCAGTTTCTCAATGTCAGCCACCAAATCCCAGGTGGTGTTTTCACGCAGCTCGGCAAAGGGTGTGCTCTGCCCACAACCGCGTTGCGAAAACTGAATAATGCGCCACTGCTCGGGATTAAAATAACGCCGGTAATTGGAGCTCATACCGCCGCCCGGGCCACCGTGCAGTAACACTACCGGCCGTCCCTGTGGGTTACCGCTCTGTTCGTAGTGAATGGTGTGTAAATCCGATACCGGCAAAAAGCCAGAATCAAATGCATCGATGGGCGGGTATAACTCGGTCATGATCTGCTCCGTTTGGCTCGGGTCGATTTATTCGATAATGCCGGAAACCCCGATTCCTCTCGGGTCAGAGGCGGCATTGGTTTCATACTGACTGCGGTCGATTAATTGCAGATCACCGAATTCCCAGCCGTGTGGCTGCACCCGGTAGCCTCGCTCGCGCAATTCTGCGACGGTGGATTCAGGTAACGGCAGGCTGATGCTGGTGGTGATTAAATCCGGCGGCAATAGCTGATGGTGAAAGCGGCTGGCGCCGACCGCCTGCTGCGCATTCATCTCCAGATCAATCACGTTGACGATGGCCTGAAACACCGAGGTAAATATGGTTGACCCGCCCGGCGTGCCAACCACCATGCGTACTTCGCCGTCCTGCTCCAGAATGGTTGGGCTCATCGAGGACAACATGCGCTTGCCGGGTTGAATTTCATTAGCCGTACCACCCACCACGCCATACACATTGGGTGCCCCGGGCTTAACGCTGAAATCGTCCATCTCATTGTTCAACAGGAACCCGGCGCCTTCAACCACCACTCCGCTGCCATAGCCCCAGTTGATGGTATAGGTGTTGGACACCGCATTACCCCACTGATCGACGATAGAAAAATGGGTGGTGTCTGGTGACTCCAGCCCGGGCATGGCCTCTGAGATTTGACTGATGCTATCGGTCTGCACTTCTTTAGCGCGGCTGGCGATGTAATCATGGTCAATCAACGCGTCCACCGGCACGTCGACAAAATCCGGGTCGCCGAAGTACTCAGCACGATCGGCAAACACGCGTTTTTCCATTTCCGCAATCAGGTGAATAAACTGCGCAGAGTTATGATGGGTGTCAGCAAACTCCTGATCCAGCATCTGCTTCATTTTCAATAATTGAATCACTGCAAATCCGCCGGAGCTGGGCGGCGGTGCGGTGATTACCCGGTAATCACGCCAGTCCGCAACCAGCGGTGCTCGCCAGACTGCTGCATACTCGGCCAGATCTTCAGCACTGATTAAACCATCATCGCGCTGCATCTGCGCAACCAATAAGCGCGCCGTTTCGCCGTGGTAAAAGTCCTCTGGGCCATGCTTGGCAATACGTCTTAGCGTGTCTGCCAATTCTGCCTGTTTAAATAAGCCGGCATGTTGCATGGCACCGAAGTACTGCTCAAAATTTACCCGGCCTTCGTGCCATTCTATGGTACCGGGTATCTCGCTGGCGGTTTGCGGGTGCACTTCAAAGCCGTCTTCGGCATAGCCAATGGCCGGTTGCACCAGGTCGGCCCATGGCCTGGAACCAAACTTTTGGTGTGCCTCCCATAAGCCGGCAATGGTCCCGGGCACCGCCGCTGCGCGAATTCCCACCAGACTGGCTTTGGGAATCACCTCCCCATTCTCATCGAGATACATATCGCGGTCGGCGCGCAGCGCCGCCTTTTCGCGATAATCCAGAAAGTGATACTCACCGTCCATCCGGGTCAACATAAAGCCGCCACCGCCAATATTACCGGCCTCCGGAAAGGTCACCGCCAACACCAGCGCGGCCGCCACCGCTGCATCCACCGCATTACCCCCATCGCGCAACACCTGCTGCACAGTTTGCGCGGCATAGCGATCCGGCATGGCGTAGGCTGCGGCCTGCCTATCAATCGGCGGCGTGTTGGCGCAGCCGCTGATGAACAGCAGCAACAATAGACTACTTACTCGAATCAATTTTTTCATGCAGAAAAATCTCACTGGGTCAGGGCGCGATGCGTTAAGCAGCAGATATTAGCAGAGAACACTGTGGCATAAAAAAACCCCGTGCTCATTCGAACACGGGGTTTTTTAAAAAGGCTGATTAGCCGGGCTTACATCATGCCGCCCATGCCACCCATGCCGCCCATATCAGGCATGCCACCGCCAGCCGGGGCGTCCTGAGGAGCGTCAGTGATCATCGCTTCAGTGGTGATGATCATGCTGGCAATCGATGCAGCGTGTTGCAGAGCAGTACGAGCCACTTTAGTCGGGTCAAGAATACCCATCTCTATCATGTCACCATACTCACCGGTGCCAGCGTTGTAACCAAAGTTACCTTTGTTGTTACGAACTTCGTTAAGCACAACAGAAGCGTCGTCGCCACCGTTATCAACGATTTGGCGCAGTGGAGACTCCAGAGCTTTCAGAATCGCCTTGATACCGGCGTCCTGATCTTCGTTGTCACCTTCAACCTTGGCTACCGCATCCAGCGTGCGAACCAGAGCGACACCGCCGCCAGGTACTACGCCTTCTTCGACGGCTGCGCGGGTCGCGTGCAAGGCATCTTCAACGCGAGCTTTTTTCTCTTTCATTTCAACTTCGGTTGCAGCGCCCACTTTGATCAATGCAACACCACCGGCCAGCTTGGCCACGCGCTCTTGCATTTTCTCTTTGTCGTAGTCAGACGAAGACTCTTCGATTTGCGCGCGAATTTGATTTACGCGGTCTTCGATTTGCTTGCTGTCGCCTTCGCCATCGATGATGGTGCTGTTCTCTTTAGAAACCTGAATGCGCTTAGCGGAACCAAGATCTTCCAGCGTCACACCTTCTAGGCTCATGCCAACTTCTTCGGAGATCACACGACCGCCGGTCAGAATGGCAATGTCTTCCAGCATCGCTTTACGTCGGTCACCGAAGCCCGGCGCTTTAACGGCGCAGACTTTGACGATGCCGCGGATGTTGTTCACAACCAGAGTGGCCAGCGCTTCGCCTTCCACATCTTCCGCGATCAACAATAATGGGCGGCCCGCTTTAGCAACGGCTTCCAGGGTCGGCAACAGATCACGTATGTTGGAGATTTTTTTGTCGTGCAACAAAATGAAAGGATTTTCCAGATCCGCAGTCATGGTTTCCTGCTTGTTGGCGAAGTAAGGAGACAGATAGCCGCGATCAAACTGCATACCTTCAACCACGTCCATTTCATTAGCCAGGCTTTGGCCTTCTTCAACGGTGATCACGCCTTCTTTGCCAACTTTTTCCATTGCTTCGGCGATGATGGAACCAACTGACTCGTCTGAGTTAGCTGAAACCGTACCCACCTGGGCAATTTCTTTAGCGTCTTCACAGGGCTTGGACAGGCTGGCTAATTCGGCCACCGCTGCTGCTGTGGCTTTATCGATACCGCGCTTCAGGTCCATCGGGTTCATGCCGGCCGCAACGGCTTTCAAACCCTCTTTAACCATGGCTTGAGCCAAAACAGTCGCCGTCGTAGTACCGTCGCCGGCAACATCGTTGGTTTTTGAAGCAACTTCTTTCACCAGCTGAGCGCCCATGTTTTCGAAGTTGTCTTCCAGTTCAATTTCTTTGGCAACCGACACACCGTCTTTAGTCACGGTTGGGGCACCAAATGATTTGTCCAGCACTACGTTACGGCCTTTGGGGCCCAAAGTAACGCGCACTGCATCTGCTAGGATGTTGACGCCGGCGAGTACTTTGGCACGCGCGTCATCACCGAATTTTACGTCTTTTGCTGACATGATAATTTCCTCTTAATAATTTGTTTGTTCGATCAGTTTTTGAAGTTCAAAGATGCTTTCAAGTACGATCTTCAAGAGTCAGGGCTTTGCTTCCAATCGGGGCAAGTTAATGCGCTGGGTCTATCTAATTCCTGACCGACTGGGCATTAACAAAACCATGAGTAGAGTCGAAAGCCTGGCTCCGTGTTACTCGATGATGCCGACGATGTCGTCTTCTCTCATCACTAACAACTCTTCACCGTCGACCTTAACTTCGGTGCCGGCGTATTTACCGAACAGCACCTTGTCACCGGCTTTGACGTCGAGCGCGCGAACTTCGCCGTTGTCTAAAATTTTGCCCTTGCCAGCAGCGATGATTTCACCGCGGGCAGGTTTTTCTTTTGCAGAATCAGGGATTACGATTCCGCCCGGTGTGGTTGTTTCATCTTCCAGCCGACGAACCAGTACACGGTCATGAAGTGGACGAATAGCCATTCGTTTTTCCTCCAGGAAATATTCGAGTTAAATTAATTGGTTTTTGTGGGCAAGTGTTTAGCACTCACCCTCAGGGAGTGCTAATAATAGTTCCGAAAAAGCCAAAGTCAACCCATGGCGGAAAAATTATTTGCGCTCGGTAAATTCGCCTTCAAGCACCGAGGGGCCTTGCTTTGTTCCGGGTGAGACCGGCCCGGAGGTCGCTTGAATCAGGCCCTTGCTGGCAATCCATCTGATCAATGCGCGGCGTAACGGTGGGGTGAGCAGGGCAAAACCAAGGGCATCCGTGATAAAGCCCGGCGTCAATAAAACGGCTCCGGCCACCAGCAACAGTAGCCCCTCGGCCATTTGCAGGGCCGGCAGGCGACCGGCCTCAGTTTCGCGGCGCACCGCCGCCAAGGTGGCAAACCCTTGTTGGCGAACCAGATAAGCACCGAGCACAGCGGTAAAAATGACAATCAGCAGGGTCTTCCGTAAGCCAATCTGCGATCCGATATCGATTAATAGCGCAATTTCGGCGATCGGCACGAGCACGAACGCCAACATTAGAATTAAAAAGCCCATCGTTAACTTATGGGGGTTGAGTTCATGAAATCAATATTTGGTTCAGGGGGTGACCATGAGATTGACCCGTTTTCGATACCAGTTGTTCAATAACAGATCGTGCTTTTCGTTGGGGGCAAAGCGGTAGGTCTTACCCTGAATAGTAATCTGAACACCAGCAGCAGGGTCGGTTTTATTGATCTCCATTTCCAATTTGCCCTGATGACACACGCGGCCCTTGATCGGCGCAGTGCTAAAGCGCTGAAACTCAGTGTTGCCGGCAGAGAAGCGCACACCCCCGTTGCCCGACGTGGTTTGCGCGACATAGTCGAAGCAACGACCCCGAATAACTGCGGGCGCGGATCGCTTTTCGGCTACCGGCTGCACTGCCGGTGCGCGGTAGGCCGAATCAACCTTGAGGGCAACATCCAACGGGTAACTGGCCTGTTGGCCACCAGGGGCCAGAATTGTAACGTCGTTGGTGAAAAAATCGATGCGCACCTTCTCTCCGTTACGCTCAGCCTGCAGGTAAACCGCATTATCATTGCGACTCAGTTCGTTAAAATTTGCACCCTGGCCATTCTGGCCGGTTATCCGCCAGCGCTTATCACCACTTTGCTCCAGCACCGTGCCGCTAAATTCAATTCGTGCGACGCTGCTCGCGTTCACATCTCGATTAGTGTAATAACTGCCGCCGGGCGCCGTTGCGCGTGTGTCCACGGAGCGATCCAGAGTCACGCGCAGGGAACTGATCTGATTATTCCAGCCCTTGTCTAAACAAACGATGTCGCCGGTGAAGCGCGTCGAAAAGCCATCGAAGTTTTCATTCTGAAACACGTTAAGTTCCAACCCGGCGGGGATGCGAACAGAAGAAATACTGTCGTTTTTCAGTTGTATAGCGCCCATATCACGATATTCGCCCGCAGGCAGGCGTCGGCCCAGGCCGCGAAAATCACACTCTGTGTAAACGGTAACGTGATTGTCTGGAGCTTGCTGAGCGACTTGGTTGTTTTGATTACCAAATATCTGGGCAGAGGTATGTTGCGCAAATAACCCGGCAAATACAGTGACGAATACTAAAAGTGGCTTGTTTGATTGCATGTCCGCTCCCGGAAATTGGTTTGGTCGGAGTGTCCGCAAGTCTAGCAATTTTGACCAAGCTCGCCTGCAATAAATTGTTACGCTTTAAGGCGCCCCATAAGTACGTCGAACAGGCGGGCTGGATGCTACTATTAGCATCCTTGCTAGACACAATATCTGCCGACCCTACTCATGAGCCGCTTTTGGTCCCGCGACATTGCTGAACTAAACCCCTACACGCCCGGTGAACAGCCACAAATGGACGGGTTGGTTAAGCTCAATACCAACGAAAACCCCTATGGACCTTCGCCATTAGCCATTGAGGCGATTAAACGGGCTGCGGATGACAACCTGCGCAAGTACCCCGACCCCTCGGCCGCGGCACTCAAACAGGCGGTTGCCAACCATCACGCCTTGAACACCGATCAGGTTTTTGTCGGCAACAGCTCGGACGAAGTGCTGGCCCATGTGTTCAAGGCGCTGCTGCGTCATGAGCAAGCGCTGCTGATGCCAGACATCAGCTACAGCTTTTATCCGGTCTGGTGTGAATACTTCGGTATTGATTTTCGCAGCGTGCCGTTGCGTGAGGATTTTTCGCTGGCCGTAGAGGATTATTCAGGGGCCAATGGCGGGATAATTTTTGCCAATCCGAATGCGCCCACCGGCATGGCAATCAGCAACCAGCAAATCGCCCACCTGCTCAACCAGCACCCCGATTCGGTGGTGGTGGTTGACGAGGCCTACGCTGACTTCAGCGGGCAGTCGGCGGTGAGCCTGATAAATAAGCATGCCAATTTACTGGTGGTGCAAACGCTTAGCAAGGCGCGCTCGCTGGCTGGCTTGCGAGTCGGCCTGGCGTTGGGGCAGGCACACCTTATTGAGGGCCTGGAACGGGTTAAAAATAGCTTCCACCCTTACCCGCTGGATCGTCTGGCCATTGCCGGTGCTGTTGCTGCCTATCAGGACCAGGCGTGGTTTGACAGCACCATTGAAAAAGTGGTGGCGACCCGCGAAACAGCCGTCACTCAGTTAAACCAGATGGGCTTTGAGGTGCTGCCGTCGGCGGCCAACTTTGTCATGGTCAGGCATGGGAGTGCCGCAGCCGCTGATTTGTTTAGCAAGCTGCGCGAGCATAAAATTGTGGTGCGCTATTTTTCCGCGCCGCGCCTCGACCAATGGCTGCGGATCAGCATCGGGTCAGATGCCGAAATGGCTGCCCTGTTCGAGGCCCTGGAAGAAATATTGACGGCCTGATCAAGCCAATAGGTTTTGGCGCAGCAAATCAATATCTGCGTCACTGAGGTCCAGCTGTTGGTAGGCGTACTCATGAAAGCCGCCATAGTTCTCATCCACATAATCCAGTAGCGTGGCGATATAAGCCTCGTCAGCGTCAAAAATCGGCTGCACCACCTCGCGGCTATAGCTGCCCAAGCGCGACTGCAGTTGTTCTCGTTCGCCTTCGTCGGTGGCGCCACCGGTAAGCCAGGCATCCATCAGATGCTGAGTCTGAGATTGGGTGATCAGATAGTCTTCAACAATGGTTTCCCGCGGCACATCCAGCAAGGCCAGAATCAGCGCCGCCGCCACACCGGTACGGTCCTTACCCGCGGCACAATGAAACAATAATGGCGTATTATCGCGCTGCAACCGGATCAACATGGCCCGGTAGATAGCCCGATGAGAATACAGTTTTTTGGGGTAATTGGAGCGCATGGCCTCGCGCACCTGGACGGGGTCCTGGCTCTCCAGACTGGAGCGCCAGCTAAGCTGCATGGCGCGTGAGCGCATGTCACCCTCGTCCTCGCCCTTGTGATCCGGCGTATCCCGCCAGCTCAAAATTTCTGCGTCTGGAACAGCCAATTGAATGGTCGGGTAGAGTTCAGTCTCGTCACTGAAACGCAGGTCCACCACGGTTTGAATATTCATCGCGGCCAAGTCTCGAATGCCGTTGGGGCTGAGCCGATCGAGCTGCGCGGAACGATATACCTTGCCCCACTGCACAGTGGCGCCATCCCGTGTTAGATAGCCACCCAGGTCACGAAAGTTAATTAAACCTTCGATTTGCAATAAACGTTGATTGTCACTCACTAATCACCCGCCTCAGGTTAATATTCGCTCGCGCATTCTATCCGCACGTGTCGCGATAGGCTCTGTGCTCACTAACATGACCGCCCGTAAAGAGTAGGTCGGCCGTAAAAAAGGTGGCACAATATCACATCGCGGTACGCGCCGAAAAAATTTAACGTGGCTGCCAGTTTGGCGTTCACTTCTCGGTCTGGGACTCTAACAACATTGCCCGCCGCTGATATTATGACTCTCAATCTTTACACTATTTTGACCATGCGACGGCGCACTGTGGTGGCAGAGCGGGCAGTGTTGATGGTGCTGCGCGCTGTCACTGTTGGCTTGTTGCTGGTTTCAAGTGTGGTACAGGCGCAGTTCTTTGCCAGCAAAAAGCCCGACCTGCTGCCCGAGCATGAGGCATTCCAGGTTGGTGCCGAGGTGCGCGGTCAAAACCTGCATGTGTATTGGTCTATCGCGAATGACTATTACATGTATCGCGAGCAGTTTGGCATCGCGGTGGAAGGCTCAGCGGTTAAGGTCGGCGACATCGTTTATCCAAAGGGAGTGACCGAAGACGACCCGGAATTCGGCGCGGTTGAAGTGTATTTCTACAACGTTGAATTGGTCGCGCCCCTGCAAGCGGGTGGCGCTGACAATGGCGAGCTGAAACTGGTGTTAAAAGGCCAGGGCTGCAATAAACCGGTCGGCGTCTGCTACCCGCCGCAAACCCGAAACCTGGTCGTCAGTTACCCTGGCGATGCCGCTGTCGATGCCAATAGTGATTGGCAACAGGTGAACTCGCAGAAGACAGACACGGGCAACGCGGACAAGAGCTTTATGGCCTATGTGCTTGGCGCGCTGGTGGCCGGGCTGTTACTCAGCTTCACGCCCTGCGTGCTACCGATGATTCCGATTCTGGCTGGCGTGATAGCGCGGGAACAATACCCCGGCAAACTGCGTTCCGGCTGGCTGGCCTGTTGTTATGTCGGCGGCACCATTATTACTTACATGGCGGCCGGTTGGTTAGCCGGTGCAGCAGGCACTCAGCTACAGGCTTATTTTCAGAACCCGTGGGTGATTGGCTTTGTCTGCGGTCTGCTGATTCTGTTGGCTGCGTCGTTGTTTGGTTGGTTCCGAATCGAGCTACCCGCCAGTTTGCAATCGCGATTGTCCGGCGCATCAAGCACCGGGTTGCCGGCCCCGGTGGCCAGTCTGGTCATGGGCCTGATATCGGCGTTGGTGGTCGGGGCCTGTGTGTCGCCGATCCTGATTCTGACGCTGGGTGCGGCTATCAGCCAGGGTGACCCGATACTGGGCGCAGCGATTATGGGCGCCATGGCACTGGGCATGGGCTTGTTATTGATCCTGTTTGGTTTTGGCGCGGGCTGGATCCTGCCGCGCAGCGGGCCCTGGATGCAGCAAATACAGGTGGTGTTCGGCTTTATGGTGTTGGGCGTGGCCATTTATCTGGCCAGCCCGTTCGCTGCAGTACCGGGGCTGTTGTTATGGGCAGCGCTGCTGCTCGTCGCTGGCATTTATTGCTGGCAAATGGCCGGGCGAATCAGCGCGGCGCTACCGGCGGCGATGGTGCGAGCCACTGCCATCGGCTCGATTATCTGGGGCGCTCTGGCGGTGGTGGGCAGCAGCAGCGGCGGCGAGGATATCCTGCGACCGCTGGACTCCTTGAATCGCGGTGGCGCCGCCAGCCTGAGCGCACCGATTCAGTTTGAAAAAGTCACCACCTTGCCCGCCACCAAACAGTTGTTGGCCGCGGCGCGCGAGGCGCAACAACCGGTACTGGTCGATTTCTACGCAGACTGGTGCCTGGATTGTAAACGCATGCAGCGCACCACTTTTAGAAGTGCCTCCGTGGTGGATGCCTTACAGGATTGGCGGTTAATCGAAATTGATGTTACCAAGAATTCCGCCGACAGCCGCGAGGTGAAAAAGTACTTTGATGTTTACGGCCCACCCGCCACGCTGTTTATTCGGGCAGACGGCAAAGAACACGGTGACCTGCGACAATATGGGTATATGAACGAAGAAAAATTTATGTCCCTGGTCAACGCCAGCCTTGCAGAAACCACGCGGAGTGAGCAGCCTTGAGCGAGAAAACAGCCTTGAGCGAGAAAACAGCCTTGAGCGAAACTAACAGCCATGAGCGATACTAAACAGCCATGAGTAATACCAATAAAGTGCTAGTCGGCGTGGTCGCCATCGCCGCATTTGCGGTTGGCGCAATATTAAACTCCGCCAAAGTCGAACCGGTCACCGAAACCGATTACCTGCTGACTACGCCGTTGCAGTTAAACGCGCAGCCCAGCGCAATTAAACCGCTGCTGACGGATCTCACGCTGGTGAATTTCTGGGCCAGCTGGTGTGCACCCTGTCGCAAGGAGATGCCGATCTTCGAGGCCATGTATCTGCGTGAACAAGCGCGGGGTTTCAGTGTAATCGGCGTCGCGATTGACACGCCTGAACGTGCACAACCCATGCTGGATTCGATGGCCATCACCTACCCGATTCTATACGCCGAGGAGCTCGGCATGCAGCTGATGGCCAGCACCGGCAATGATCAGGGCCTGTTGCCTTACTCCTTGTTGCTCGACGGCCAGGGTCAAGTGCTGGATCAAGTTTTAGGCCCTATTCATGAGCAGCAAATTGTCGCCTGGGTAGAACAGCACCTTTAGTAAAACGCTACTTTAAACAGCAATCAGAATAGTGAGCCCCGCATCCTCCACACCGCCCAGTTGGCAACAAGTGAGTTGGATTATCAGTTCCAAATGGGTTGATGATTTAACGGCGCTTCTCGAGCACAGAGGCGCGATTTCGGTGACGACGGAGAACGCCGGTGATGAAGAATTCTATGAGGTGGCATTTCCGGGCACTCCCACCTGGCCCAGCGTGAAACTCACGGCGCTATTTGAAGCTGATTTTGCACTGCAGCCGATGCTGGACGAAGTAGCCGAGCAATGGGGCGACGATGGCGAAATTCCAGTTAGCCTGTCAAAGCTGGTCGATCAGGACTGGGAGCGGCTATGGCTGGATTCGTTTAAGCCCGTGCAGGTCGGCCACGACCTTTGGGTTTGTCCAAGTTGGTGCGAGCCACAGGCGCCGCAGTCGCGTAATATCATCCTGGACCCGGGTCTGGCCTTTGGTACGGGCACCCACGCCACCACCGGTCTATGCCTGCAATGGTTGAGTGAGCAAGACTTGAGTCAGCAGACTGTATTGGATTACGGCGCCGGGTCCGGTATTTTAGCGATTGCCGCGCTGATCTGTGGCGCAAATCAAGCCACCGCGGTGGATATTGACCCGCTGGCCGTCAGCGCCTGCCACGACAATGCCGTACGGAATCAAACGCAGGACAAGCTGCGAGCCTGCCTGCCCAATGAGCTTGAACATCAGCCGTATGATCTGGTAATCGCCAATATATTGGCCGAAGTACTTATTGAACTCAAAGAGACCTTGCTGCTACATTTACGGCCGACAGGCACGCTGCTGCTGACTGGCATTTTGAATGATCAGGCGGACAACGTGATGAGCGCCTATGCGGATTCGCTGGCGTTTGAACACAGAGCGCAGGATCAATGGTCTTTATTGATCGGTACCGCTCTAACAGAATCCAGAGAGGATTGAATGGCTACAACGCGCTGCCCACATTGTTTTGCGGTCTACTCGATTAGCGACGAACAATATGACGACGGCAAAGGCGTGGTCCGCTGTGGCACCTGTCGTGAGCGGTTTACCCCCAAACTGATCGAAGACGCCGACGCAGCCGAAATCGACCCACAGCAATTGGAGATTGAGCCGATTTCAGAATCCAGCAGCGATGAACCGGCGGTGGACATCGACACAATAGTGGAGCGGGAGATTACCGTACAGGAATATGAGTTCAACCTCGAGGACAATATTCAGTCGGAGCTATCAATCCAAATGCGGGAGGAAGAGGACGCCGCCAAGCATCCTAAGGAAGAAGCAACGACCGAATTTGAACTTAAAAATTATCCACATCCGCAAACTCAGGCGCATGCCGCGGACGACGCCAGGATCAGCAGTAAAGAAAAACCGATCGAAATAACCTCTGAAAACCTGATCGACGACTCGGTAGATGACGCGCAATTAATCAGCGAAGTTGATCAACTTATCGAGGAGAAACTTCTGCCTTCGCAAGATGAGGGGGCTGATGATGACTTCCAAATCGGTTCTAAACCTCGCCGGGCGCGTTGGGAAATATGGATCGGGCTACCATTGATACTCGTTTCCATCCTGATTCTTGGGGCGCTGCTGCTATATCAAATGTGGTTGCGCCAGGCTTTGCCGGTCGTGGAGGGAACCGGCCTGCCTGAAAAGGTAGAGCAGGTAATTCAGCCATTGCAGGACAAGCTGGGCGAAAAATATGAAATCACCCTGCCACAGCGACGCGACCTGGGCGGGCTGGAATTGATATCTGCCCGCACCGAAGCGCACCCACAGCGCTCTTCAACGTTGCTGCTCAAGGTGAGCATGGCTAACCGATCAGAAATTGAGCAGCCCTTACCCTGGCTGGAACTTACCCTAAGCGACCAAAACGGGCAGTTGGTGGCGCGCCGCGCTCTTACGCCGGAAGACTATATCTATCGCAACGACACCGAGAACAAAATCGGCCCCAACGAACTTAAATCAATCACCATCGAGTTGTTGTCGTTTCCGGATCAGGTGACCGGCTACGAATTGAAGCTGCTCGACAAGTAAGCCCAAAAAACTGCCTAAAAATTAGGCATCCCGCTTTACCGATCGCTGCACCGTCGGTATGATTCTCCGTCCTGATATTCCTTCATACTTCTGACGCGGGCGCTATAACTAAAACGGCAATGCAAATTGGTCCTTATAAATTGCCATCACCGGTTATTGCTGCACCAATGGCGGGCGTTACTGACAAGCCCTATCGCCGAGTTTGCCGCGAACATGGCGCTGCTCTGGTGGTATCCGAAATGGTCACCAGCCGGGTAGATTTGCGACAATCAACCAAAACCCGTTTTCGCTCCGATCTGGCCGGTGAGCCAGAACCCGTGGTAGTGCAGATTGTCGGCACCGATCCAGCCATGTTGGCCGCGGCGGCTCAGTACAACGTACAAAACGGCGCGCAGATTATTGATATCAATATGGGCTGCCCGGCCAAGAAGGTTTGCAAAAAGGCGGCCGGTTCAGCGCTACTCGAGAATGAACCGCTGGTTGAAAAGATCCTGCGAGCCACAGTTGCCGCAGTGGATGTGCCGGTGACGCTGAAAATAAGAACCGGCAGCGACCCGCAGAATCGCAACGGCCCTACTATTGCGAGAATTGCCGAAGACTCGGGAGTGCAAAGCCTGACGGTGCACGGGCGCACCCGGCGTTGCAAATTCGTTGGCGCGGTTGAATACGATACCATCGCCGAGATCAAACAGGCCATCAGCATTCCGGTGGTAGCGAATGGCGATATCGACAGTCCACAAGCTGCGCGAGACGTTTTAAATTACACTGCCGCGGATGCCGTTATGATTGGCCGCGCCGCACAAGGGCGCCCCTGGTTGTTTGGCCAGATCGCTGCTTTCCTGGCCAACGGTGAACTGGTCGCGATGCCAGACCGGGCCACGCACCAAGCCACGATTCTCAATCATATCGCCGCCATCCATGACTTCTACGGAGCGTCACTGGGCGTGCGCTTGGCGCGCAAACATATCAAGTGGTATTTACAGCATTGGCCTGAGCCGATTTGCGACCCCACCCGCGCTGCCATTAATCAAACTGAGCAATGCCAGCTGCAGCACCAGTTATTAAGTGAATTTTTAAGCCATACCGGCGCAGCTCGAACCGCGCTTGCCGCCTGATAAATAGATTAAAACAAACAATAGATGTCGATGAAGAAGAGTGACCCCTTAGCCGTGTGCGTAACGCGTTCCATGCAGCAGTATTTCTCAGATTTAAACGGCGAACCGCCCGCCAATCTACATAATTTTTTCATTAATGAAGTTGAAAAGCCGTTTCTTGAAGTGGTGATGCAGCAAACCAATGGCAATCAGACCAAAGCTGCTGAATGGCTGGGCATTAATCGAAATACTTTGCGCAAGAAGCTCAAAACCTATGACCTCGGCTAACCCTGATCTCGCCAACACAAGCCGGCCGCCGGCGCCGCCACCAATTCAAAAAATACCTAAATCATGACGCAGCCCATCAAGCCACAACGCGCACTAATCAGCGTATCAGACAAATCCGGCATTGTAGAATTTGCCCAAAGCCTGGTGGCGAGCGGTGTTGAAATTCTTTCCACCGGTGGCACGGCAAAACTATTAGCCGATGCTGGGTTAGCGGTTACCGAAGTATCCGCGTACACAGGTTTCCCAGAGATGATGGATGGGCGCGTTAAAACTCTGCACCCGAAAGTGCATGGTGGCATTCTGGGCCGTCGCGGCACCGACGATGCGGTAATGCAACAACACGGCATCGACCAGATAGACATGGTGGTGGTCAATTTATACCCATTTCAGAAAACCGTGGCAGACCCGGATTGCGATTTGCCAACCGCCATTGAAAACATCGATATCGGCGGCCCGACCATGGTGCGTTCTGCGGCCAAGAACCACAAGGATGTTGCCATCGTCGTTGACGCCGCCGACTATCAGCCGTTGATTGCTGAAATTGAAGCCGACGGCATTACCTATGCCACGCGTTTTCGTCTGGCCACCAAGGCCTTCGAGCACACCGCACAATACGATGGCGCAATCGCCAATCATCTGGGCCTGATTCAGCAGGACGGTGGCAAAGCCGATTTCGCCCGCACATTTAATGTGCAATTTCGCCATCAGCAGACCATGCGCTATGGTGAGAACCCGCATCAAAAAGCCGCCTTTTATGTGGAACAAAACCCGCCGGTCGGCATTGCCTCGGCGGTACAGATCCAGGGCAAGGAATTATCCTACAACAACATTGCCGATACTGACGCAGCGCTTGAGTGCGTGAAGCAATTCGACGGCGCGCCGACCTGCGTGATTGTGAAACACGCTAACCCCTGTGGCGTTGCAATCGGCGACAGCCTGTTGGATGCATATCAGAAAGCGTTTTCCACCGACCCCGAGTCGGCCTTCGGCGGCATTATTGCATTCAACCAGGAACTGGATGCCGAGACCGCGGCCACAATTGTCGACAAGCAGTTTGTTGAAGTCATCATTGCACCCTCGGTCAGCGCGGCGGCCAAACAGGCCGTGGCTGAAAAGAAGAACGTGCGGCTACTGGAATGCGGTGTTTGGGGTGATGACTCTCACAATGCCCTGGAATACAAACGCGTTACCGGCGGGCTGTTATTGCAGGACAATGACCTGGCGCTCACCGACAAGCTGGAGGTGGTCACCAAAGCACAACCTTCTGACGCGCAAATGGCGGATTTGCTGTTTGCCTGGAAGGTCGCCAAATACGTCAAATCCAATGCCATTATCTACGCCGCCAATGCCATGACCATCGGCGTTGGTGCAGGCCAGATGAGCCGTGTTAATTCGGCCCGGATTGCCGGTATCAAGGCGGAGCATGCAGGTCTTGAGGTCAAAGGCTCGGTCATGGCGTCGGATGCTTTTTTCCCGTTTCGTGATGGCATCGACAATGCCGCCCAGGCCGGCATCGCCGCCGTCATCCAACCGGGTGGATCAATGCGCGATGACGAAGTGATCGCCGCGGCCGATGAGGCCGGCATGGCCATGGTGTTCACCGGTATGCGCCATTTCAGGCATTAAGCGAATACCCTCTGGATGACGCTATTGCATTCCGGGCAATGCGCCAAGCTGCCAGCAACGCTACGGCTGATTCGACAATTCGATTTTCCAAGAAAATTAGGCTTGCTTGAGCGGCTCTTTGGCGGTGGTTTGCAACGCCTGGGAATTCAGTGGGTCAGGTGCCAAAACGGCGTCATATGGAAGCTTGATCTAGGCGATAAAGAACACCGCTGGATCGTTTACGGCCAGTATGAAGGTGGCGCCGGCATCAACTATGCACGCTCTGTGTTGAAAAATGGCGGAGTCTATGTCGATTCCGGGGCGAACATCGGGCAGTGGCTGTTAAGTCTGGGCAGCTTACCCCAGGTCACGACACTGGCAATTGAACCCGTGGCTACGCAATGTGAATGGTTACGAGAATGCGTTAACGCGCAAACTGATTGGCAAGTAGAGGTCATTCAGATTGGCTTGGGCGCGGGTTCCGAGCGCCTCGAGATTCAGGTAGACGGTGCCCGCTCCACGCTCAGACAGGATTGGTATGAAGGCAAGGCCTTAGATCGCGAAACAATTCAGCTCGAACCGTTGGACCAGGTCCTCGAAGCCCGAGGTATTGACGCGGTCAGCTTCTGGAAGCTGGACGTTGAAGGCGCTGAATACCAGGCTCTGCAGGGGGCACGAAACTCACTCGCCCAGCAGATAATTGAAACCTTGTATTTCGAGTGTCACCCGAGCAACTATGAATCAATCGTTAAGCTTTTACGCAGCGCCGGCTACTCTGTTTACCAGCTAGCCGGGGATAAACTAGAGTCATTCGACGCCAGACATATTGATTGCACCCTGGATTTGGTAGCCAAACCCGGTTAAGTGCAGCATGGCCATGGTGTTCACCGGCATGCGCCATTTCAGGCATTAAGCAGGCAAGCTGGAGAACAATAGGCGCACGCCAACCAGCCCTAGAAAGACGGCGGCTGTTCGATCAAACACCGTCTTGCGAGCCGAGTACGCTGCCCGCAAACGACCGGACGAGAGTCCCAGGGCCACGATCGCGTACCAGCTAAAGTCGATCACAAAGGCCATGCATGCGACCATCACCGTGGCCTGCAAAGGTGCGCCCACCGGCACAAAGGCCGCAAAAATTCCCGCGATCACCAGCGCTGTTTTGGGGTTTGAGGTCTGCACAATCAAGCCTTGCGAAAAGGCCCTGAACAAACTTCGATCCTTATTGTTAACCTGCGCTTCGACAGATAATGGCTCAGCGGCCGTCATAAACAACCGGCTAGCCAGATAGATCAGGTAGCACCCACCCAGCAGCTTAAACAGCAGGAACGCCAACGGTGATGTACGCAGCAAAGCGGTAACCCCCAGACCGGCCAGCAAGGCAAAAATGGCCACGCCCAGACCGGTGCCCACGGCCGTGGCAATGCCGTGCGCACGTGAACGCCCCATGGCATTACGAGCCACCACCAGAAAACTCGGCCCCGGGCTCATGGCGCCGACCATCAACACACCGGCGATGGGTATTAAAAACGCGAATTGATCCATCGGCGCATTATAAATAACCAACCAACACGCATGTGGTAAAATTGCCGGATAGCACAAACCCAGGGGGCGGTGACAATCACCTGAGACAGCGCATTGCTGAACCCCACGAACCTGATCCGGTTAATGCCGGCGTAGGGATGGGAGTTTTCCGCACCATTCACGCCGCCCGGGTCTTTACTGACTGCGTCTGACCGACGCATTGTTGAAGAGGCCACCATGCTAAACCGCTGCACCTTTTTATTTCTGGCTCTGTTGTCTATGCAGAGCTGGGCCGCGCCGCTTACCGAAATCGTCGTTACCGCTGAGCTGCTGGAATCCTCGCCGCTGGAAATCCCCAACAGTGTCTCGGTGGTCGATGCGCAGGCTATCGAGCAGCGCTCTGCCCGCCATCTGGAAGACTTATTAAACATGGCGCCCAATGTGAACTTCGCCAGCGGTGCGTCACGCGGTCGCTTTGTGCAGATACGGGGCATCGGCGAGCGCAGCGAGTTTCAGGAGCCGATTATCAACTCCGTGGGCATTCTGGTCGACGGCATCGATCTGACTGGCATCGCGACCGCGGCCAGCACCCTTGACCTCAAGCAGGTTGAGGTATTGCGCGGTCCGCAGGGTACCCTGCATGGTGCCAATGCGCTGGCGGGGCTGATCAATATGGTGTCCAACGTGCCCACCGATCAATTTGAAAGTTCACTCAATGTGGCGCTGGAGGAATTTGGTGGCCGACAGCTGGGCGGCGTCCTGTCCGGGCCGATCAATGATCAAACCGCCTATCGCATCGCGGTAAACCATTTTGCCAGTGACGGCTTTGTCGACAATGTATTTCTCAATCGGGCAGACACCAATAACATTGATGAAACGGCCGCACGCTTGCGCCTGA
>JABDKW010000042.1 GCA_013002025.1 Gammaproteobacteria bacterium
TTATTGGGGTGCCTATGGCATCGCCTACGCCGGGATCGAGGCGCAGATGAAAATCTGGGCCGAAGAACTCGAGTCGGTTTCTAACATCAAAGTCAATTCCCTTGACCCCGGGCCCGTTCGCACTAAACTGAGACGGCGCTCACACCCGGGCGAAGATCAAAACACGTTGGCAACACCACAGAGCCTCGCCCCAGCTTACCTCAAGTTGCTGTGTAATACGGAGCTACATGGCCGTCAGGTGGTACTCCAGGAGAAAGAAACCTAACGCTGCGGCACGCACACTAATTGCTTGATTGCCGCCCTCGCATCAACATGCTTCTTGTCAGAAAAAAGATGGCTTTTACGCTCCATGGCCGGCTGCGCCAGGCGCGTTGCCAATAAGCCAGCGCATGCTGTGAGCCATTGCGATCCAGACATCGGGCAATAAAATAATTGGCTGCAAAGCTCGACACACTTTCAGTCAGTGGTGTCGGACGAATCGATTGAGCCCGCGCCAGCAAAGCATCATCCGGTTTGTCTGCCGCCCGCAACACATTGCCCTGCGCAATTAAATCACGAAGAGCAAGTTGTTGATCCCGGTACCGTCCACTTATTCCGCTGGCGGAAAACACAATAGTCGTCAGGGTCTCGCTAATAACTCCGACCTTTGAGCATTGCGACATGCGCGCCCATAGATCGCAATCCTGTGCGAAATAAAAGGCATCACGATAACCACCCACGGCCAGATATGCGCTGGCGCGGAACATGACCGCTGCGTGCACTGGCGTGACAAGATCCTCTGGCTGGCGGGCACATATTGATTCATTCAATTCCCCAGCAGTGTGCTTGATGTGATAAAGAAAATGTCCGTCATCAGTCACGACCTCAACCCAACTGCTTACCAGCCCCAAGGAATCATCTTGCATTAATGCGCTGGCCTGTTTGCTCAGTCGACCCTGCTGCATGACATCGCCCACATCAATTCTGGCGATGAGGGGCGCGGTGGCTGCGCGGCAAGCGGTAATCAGGGCGCGCGTAAGGCCCTGGTTTTGCTGCTCCAAGATGCGTACGCGTGGATCAGATTGATACGCCGCCAATATCGACTTTGCGGCTGCATCTGCTCCGTCATCAACGATAACAAACTCCAACTCCACGCCTTTTTGATGCAAGACGCTGTCGATCGTTTGCGCAATCAGGTCTGGCCGGTCGTAGACTGACATAACTACCGATACTGCTGGTTGTGCAGCGTTCATTTTCCCATCCAACTACTTAATCTGGCAGCGCGACGCCATCCGAAAACCCTCCCGGCTAAAGCAAATATTTTGGCTTGGTAACCCCTCTGCGAACATGCGGAAACGGACAAATCAATCATCCGCTGTGCCTCCGATCCAAGACCGGCTGCGGCACATTGGCGCGCTAATAAAAACACTGACTTCGAAAAGAAGCGCCAGTCTTCCACCAGTATCGGGCCGCCAACTTGCTGCGTCTTCATGTAAGCCTTGGCGTGTTGAAAGATTGCTTCTCGAGCCACACATCGATCCTGCAGTTTGCGAGTATCAACAGTACCACCAATGCTTAAATGATCATCATGAGTTCGGGTCAGCGATACGAACTTATCGACATAGACCAGACTTCCGCCCGATGCTCCTAGACGACAGTCGTTTTCCCAGTCCTCTTCGGCAATCAGCGGCAGCCATGCACCGCCATCATCAACATTGCTGCGCCTATGCAGCGGCGTCGACGTGCTCCACCAGCGGCTCCGCAACATTTCGGGGAATATTGCGTTATGCCGTTCTGCGGTTTGTTTCAATGCAATGCGCCGCGGCTCTTCACCGATGGCAATACGCTCTGTTTTGCCATACGCTGCCACCGCAGTGGGGTGCTCGGCAAGCGCTTTAACCTGGCTAGACAACTTACCGGGTAATAATAGATCGTCGCTATCATGGTACTGAATGAATTCACCTTGTGCAGCCAGTCGACCGCTTTCACGGGCGACACCAGGGCCACCATTGGCCTGCGAAATGATCTTGATTTCGCTGTGATGGCCTGCCAGGTCTGCGAGCATTGTCGGCGTATCATCCGTGGAACCGTCATCCACCACGATAATCTCGAGAGGGCGATAGTCTTGCGCCAGCACAGAGTCGACACACTCTTTTAGCATGGACGCACGATTGAATACCGGGATGATCACGCTCACCAAGCCGGCAATTTGCTGTGGTTCATTCATGGCAGATACTGCTTCAGGCGGCTGCTGAATTTAATGGCAAAATAACTTATGGGGTTGCGCCTTAAGCCCAGTTTCTTCAAGGCCTGATAAGACTCCCAATTACCGCGTGCCAGACCACTGAAGCTATTGTTGGTAACCCCGCCGAGCCGCATGCGCACCCACAATTTGGGAATATAGCGGCTGCTGATTTTATGAATCTCGAAGATACGCGCACAAAATTCCAAATCCGATTGATAACGCAAACTGGTATCGAAACCGCCAGCCAGTTCATACACCCGCTTTTTCAGAAACAGGGTTGGGTGAGCTGGCATCCAACCGTCAAAACACAGTCCCGGCCGATGTGGTTGGGAGCGCCAATGCCGCACTACATCAGCCATATCGTTCGGTTTTACATAAACCAGATCGGCATAGCAGGCATCCAGTGCGGCATCGCCATGCGCGGCAGCCACCTGCGCAAGCACGGTGTTGTCTGCATAGATGTCGTCTGAATTAAGCAGGCCAATCACATCTCCCGTCGCCAGTGCCAGACCTTTATTCATTGCATGATAAATGCCGCCATCCGGCTCGGACACCAATTCGGAAATTCTGTTTTGATGGCGCTGCAGGATTGCCAGCGTGCCATCGGTTGATGCGCCATCGATCACAATGTGTTCCACGTCCGGGTGGGTCTGCGCTTGCAGCGATTGCAGCGTGTCTTCAATGGTCGACGCCGCATTACGAACCACGGTAATAATTGAAATTTTCACGGCCACCATCAATCTCGCCTAGCGGCGTCGAGACTGCGGCTTACCTTTGGCACCACCTTTACCGCTGCTTTTTCCGCTGCTTTTACCGGTGCTTCTAGCGCCGGTCGTCTGCCGTTCTGAAGCCGAGTACAATTTCGATTTGAAACGCTCACCCAAGCCAGCCGACACAACCAATTTTTCCAGTTGCTTGGGCGCCATCTTAGCCGCTCGACCGGACTTCAAATCGCGGCTTAACTTCACCGTGCCGTATCGAATACGCTTGAGGCGGCTAACCGTATGACCACAGGCCTCCCACATTCTCCGTACCTCGCGATAACGCCCCTCTTTAATAACAACTCGATACCAGTGATTGGTCCCCTCTTCGGCCATATCGGCCAGTGAGACTGATTCAAACCGTGCCGATTTGCCGTCAATTTTGAGTTTGCCATTGGTGAGTCGCTCGATGGTTTGCGGGTTGGCAATACCTCGAATCCGAGCCAGGTATTCACGCTCGACCCCGGTTGAGGGGTGCATTAACTGATTGGCCAGCTCGCCATTATTGGTCAATAACAGCAGGCCACTGGTGTTGACGTCCAAGCGGCCGACGGACACCCAGCGACCGCCACTGATGGCTGGCAATTTTTCGAAAATAGTGGGGCGGCCCTGCGGGTCACTGCGGGTGCAAATCTCACCCTCAGGTTTGTGATACAGCAGCGCCTTTATGACTTCGGGCCCACGCGACGCCAACTGCAGCAACTTGCCATCCAATAACATCCGGTCTGCGGTGGTGGCACGGTCACCTAATTTAGCCCGCTTACCGTTAACGGTTATGCGGCCCGCGTCGATCCAGCCTTCGATTTCACGCCGTGATCCGTACCCTGCATGGGCGAGAATCTTCTGGATTTTTTCACTCATCGTCGGACGGCTTTTCGGCCTGGTCCGCTTGCTCAGGTTCGGCCGCCTCAAGTTCATCGTCCGGGTGCAATTCAATAATTTCGGCAGATTCTTCTGCGCCCTGCTCATGTTCACCTGCGCCAAGACCCGCCTCAAGCTCATCCTGGACTCCATCCATCGGCAGAGTCAGGTTCATATCTTTGGCAATATCACCCAATTCGCGCTTCTCCATCAACTCCGGAAGCTCGCGTAGGCTACTCATATTGAAGTACTCAAGAAACTCCTGCGTGGTACCGAACAGGGCCGGTCGGCCCGGTACATCCCGGTGGCCAATCTGGGCGATCCACTCGCGTTCTTCCAACAGGCGGATTGTCTCACTGCTGACGCCCACGCCACGAATATCTTCGATGTCGCCACGTGTGACTGGCTGGCGATAGGCGATGATAGAAAGGGTCTCCAGAAGAGCTCGCGAGTAACGTGGCGGTTTCTGGGCGGCCAGCTTACGCAACCAGCTGGCGTACTTTTCCTTAGACTGGAAGCGCCAGCCTTTGCCGATTCGGCATAATTCGACGCCGCGATGCTCGCATTGTTGTTCCAGACTTAGCAATGCATTCTGTACATCAATTTTGCTGGGCCGTGCGTCATTCGGGAATAACGCCATGATTTTGCGAATCCCCAGCGGCTCATGAGCAGCGTACAAGGCCGCTTCGATGATATTCTGCAATTCGCTATCAACTGGCTGATCTTGATTGCCCTTGGATTTTTTGGCTTGTTTACTCATATTCAATTGCTGTTGTTTCATCAATTACCGCATTCGTCTTACGCGGCGCGCCGAATGTGAATGGGCGCGAAGGGTTCATTCTGGACCACCACCAGCATGTCGTCACGAAACAGCTCCAGCAGAGCAAGAAACGTAACCACAACGCCGAGCCGGCCCTCCGCGTGAGTGAACAGCTCTTCAAAACGCACGTAATCGTGATTCTGCAGGCGCTGTAAGATGTTGGTCATACGCTCGCGCATCGACAGCATGTCGCGCGACACCAGCATGTGGGCATTGGCCTCTGCTCGCTCGACCACACTTTGATAGGCCCGCACTAGCTGCTGCAAACTTACTTCGGCTTTAACCTCAGGCGGGTTCTCGTCTTTAAACGGCGCCTCTGCGACAAAAATATCACGCTCCAGACGCGGCCGGTCATCTAGCTGGTTAGCCGCCTGACTGAATCGCTCGTATTCCTGTAAGCGCCTGACCAAGGCAGCCCGCGGATCTTCGCCATCTTCGTCTTCGGATTGCGGCCTTGGCAGCAACATGCGTGATTTTATTTCGGCAAGGACCGCCGCCATCACCAAATACTCCGCAGCCAGATCAAGATTAGCCGCCCGCATCAGCTCCACATAGCCCATGTACTGCCTAGTAATATCCGCTACCGGTATATCCAGAATGTCCATATTCTGCTTGCGAATCAAATACAGCAACAAATCCAGTGGCCCTTCGAAACTATCCAGCACCACTTCTAGTGCATCGGGTGGAATGAACAGATCCTGCGGCCATTCATTCATGACCTCACCCATGACCACCGCGCGCAGGCTGTCGGCATAGGTCTGATCTACCGCATCGCCCTGCTTGTTCTGTTCAGGTTTTTTATCGTCGCTCATAAGCTTAATAGTAATCCAGATTCATGGTTGCACGAACCTGTTCCATGGTTTCTTCGGCCGTTTCGCGGGCATTCTCACAGCCGTCGGCAATGATATTACGCACCAGCGTTGGATCTTCAATATAAGGTTGCGCCCGCTGTTTGATCTCGGCCTGCTCTTTGAGCAGGGCTTCGATCAGTGGTTGCTTGCAATCTACGCAACCAATGGCAGCCGTACGGCAACCCTCTTCCACCCATTTTTTGGTGGCGTCATCCGAGTACACATGGTGAAACTCCCACACCGGGCAGCGATTGGGGTCACCCGGATCGTTACGTCGAACCCTGGCGGGGTCGGTTGGCATGGCCCGAACTTCTTTCTCAACTCGCTCGGGATCATCACGCAAGGCAATGGTATTACGGTAAGACTTGGACATTTTTTCGCCATCCAGCCCGGGTAGTTTTGACGCCTCAGTTAGCATGGCTTCGGGCTCGCTCAGTATCACCCGACCACCGCCTTCCAGATAGCCAAACAATCGCTCGCTTTCGGCGTTAGATAGATTCTGGTTTGAGCCCAACAGCGCATGGGCTTTTTGCAACGCCTCATGGTCGCCTTTTTCGGTGTAGGCGTTGCGCAGATTGCGATACAGTTTGGCGCCGCGTTTACCCAATTTGCGAATCGCTGCTTCGGCTTTTTCTTCAAAGCCACTCTCACGCCCATATAGAAAGTTAAAACGTCGCGCAATTTCCCTGGTGAGTTCAATATGCGGCACCTGATCTTCGCCGACCGGGACCATTTGTGCGTGATATAAGAGAATATCTGCGGCCTGCAACACCGGGTAGCCCAGAAACCCATGGGTTGATAGGTCGCGCTCTTTGAGTTTGGTTTGCTGATCTTTGTAGCTCGGCACCCGCTCCAACCAGCCCAGCGGCGTAATCATCGACAGCAAAAGGTTTAATTCGGCGTGCTCTGGCACCCGCGACTGGATAAACAGGGTTGCCCGTGCTGGATCAACCCCGACCGCCAGCCAATCGATCACCATCTCCCAGACATTCTCATTGAGTATGTCTGAGTCTTCTTCGTAATGGGTGGTGAGGGCGTGCCAATCAGCTACGAAAAAATAACAATCAAACTCGTGCTGCAGATTGATCCAGTTCTTTAAAACTCCGTGGTAATGCCCTAAATGGAGGCGACCCGTGGGTCGCATTCCGGAGACGACACGGTTCGATTTGCCTGACTTACTGATCATGAGGGGGGGCGTTGTGGGCGTAGTGGGCGCTATGATGCCGAAACGCTAAGGATACAATCAGCGCCCACGGAACACTAGCGCGGCACTGATATTTTCGCCTGAAATAACACTTTTTGGCGTTTTGAGAACAAGCCGCCTACTGCACCAAAAACTCCACAGGGCCAGCGCCTTCGCGCACCACGGTCAGCTCGTTGAGATGCCAGTCAAGCACGGTGGAAGGTTGATTGCTAACCAGCCCGCCATCGATAACCAAATCAATATCATGTTCAAGTCTGTCACGGATTTCGTCGGGGTCGCCCATGGCAAATTCCGCGCCCGGCAAAATCAGGCTGGAACTCATAATAGGTTCGCCCAGCTCCTGTAATAAGGCCTGCACAATTGGATGGTCCGGGATGCGAATTCCGATTGTTCGCCGGCGAGGATGCACCAGACGGTTGGGTACCAAGCGCTTGGCCTCAAGAATAAAGGTGTAGGGCCCGGGGGTGAGGCCTTTAATCAGCCGGTATTGTTGGTTATCAATCTTGGCAAATTGGGCAACCTGCTTCAGGTCTGCGGCCACCAGTGTGAAGTTGTGGTGTCGATCAAGCCGCCGGATGCGTCGTATTCGCTCAACCGCCCGCTTATCATCAAGATGACACCCTAGCGCATAGCTGGAATCGGTCGGGTAAGCCACCAAGCCCCCTTCATTGAGGATGGCCGCTGCCTGACGAATCAACCTGAGTTGTGGGTTTTGTTGGTGAATATGGAAATACTGTGCCATGAGAGCTAGCCAATGGAAACGAATGCGGTTATGCGCCTAGTTTAACGATATCCTGGCCAGCGAACACCTGACCATCGCGGCCGCGCTGCAATATGTCGCTTATCTGGCCCAACGGCTGAATACTGATTTGCGGCGCGATTTCCAACAACGGAAGCAATACGAACAATCGTTCATGCAGCCGCGGGTGTGGCAAGGTCAGCACCGGATCATCTTGCTGTAGCTGGTCAAAAACCAGCAGATCAATATCGATATAGCGGGATTCATTTCGGTTGTCCGCGCTGCGTACCCTGCCGAGCTCCACTTCGATTCCTTGCATGGCGTCAAACAAATCCGCCAAGCTTAACTGGCCGCCCAACTCCACAACGCAATTGACATACTCCCCGCTGCTACCGGGGCCGACCGCCGAACTGAGATACAAAGAGGAGCTACGCGCCTGCGTAACACCCGGCAAAGCGAACAGACTCCGGCGCGCATCCAGAATTTGCTGTACGGGATCACCCAGGTTCGCGCCCAGCCCAAGATACGCCTTAATCATTGCCGGCTGCTCGAATAAGGGAGGATTAGTGCGTCAGAACGAGATATTTAGAAGTGCGGCGTATCGGAATCGGACCCGCCACCGTCGCTACCTTCGGTCGCTGTGGCAATACGCCGCTTGCGCCGCACCTTCACCTTTTTCTGGTTATCGGTGCTGCTGTGATGCCCAAATTCATCAGCAGGCCGGGCATCATTGAATCGCGGTTCGGCATTTGTGCCCCGGCCTAAATGACCGCGCCCGCGGCCTCCCCTACCACGCCCCCGACCACCGCGCCCACCAGCGCGACTGTTACCAGGTTGCGCTCGGCTATTACCACCGCTATTACCAACGCTGTTGCCATTCTCCTCATTCGCGTTGCCGCCGCCAGCACGAGCCCGTTGCCCGGTACCGCGACGAGTTCCATTGCGGCCGCCACCGCGCCCGCCACGGCGTTTACCCGCTGCCTTGCCGCCGCCCCGCTTTTTGTTGGAACGATTGCGATTTTGTCTTTGTGGTTGACCTTCTGCCCCACTGGCATCAAACGCACTGTTTTGATTATAAGCCTCGGAATTGTAATTAACGCTATTGCCGTTGGCTTCTCCAGCATCATCATGCTGATTACGACTCTGCTTATGCTGTTTGCTGAGGTCACTGATCATCGCGGCCTTGCCGGCGTCATCCTGCTCCTGGATTTCAGTCCACCATTCACCAATTTCTTCATCAACCTCATGCAAATTAGCTCGCAACAACAGGAAGTCGTACGCCGCACGAAAGCGGCGATTGCCAAGACTTGTTTTTACCATGCGCGGATTGCGCTTGATCAAGCGGAAATGAATATTCCAGATATCCAGAATAATTTCTGCCAATCGTCTTGGCACCGCTACATATTGATTCTGGTCTCGTAAAGCATCGTTCATCGCGATACGCCAGGCTTGGGATTCGGGTGTTCCGTCACTCATCAGCACCTGGGCATCCTGCTTGACCGGATCCCACATCATGCAGGCAAATAAGAATGCCGGGATTACCGGTTTACCCTGTTTTATGCGCTTGTCGGTGTTTTTCAGGGCGCGCTCCGGCATACCTTCGGCGCCCTCAATCACACATTGATCAGTAAATGGGAATAGATATTTGAACAGGCCGTACTCGCGCAATAACAGATAGGTTTCGTACGCTGCGCCTCCATGGAATAACTTAAGCACCTCTTCAAACAGTCTCGCCGCTGACACATGCGATAACAAACTGCCTTCCTGCTCAATCATCTCCATCGCTTCTGGCTCCATTTCGAAGCCAAGCTTAGCAGCAAAACGGATGACCCGAAGCATACGCACTGGGTCCTCGCGAAAGCGTTGTTTCGGCTCCCCGATACTGACCAGCTTGCCAGCGCGAATATCATCCAGACCGTTCATGAAATCAAAAATCTCGCCGGCCACGGGGTCGTAGTATAGGGCGTTGGCACGAAAATCGCGGCGCACCACATCCTCCTCCAGCGTGCCATAAACATTGTCTCTGAGCAGCTGCCCCTGATCGCCCTCACTCATCTCATGCGTGCCGACTCGATCACGATCGCTGGCGTCGCCTCTGAATGTTGCCACTTCAATCACATCGTAGCCAAAACGCACATGCACCAACTTAAAACGACGCCCAATGATGCGGCTATTGCTGCAGATTTTTTTAACTTGTTCGGGCGTGGCATCGGTGGCCACGTCAAAGTCTTTGGGTTTCATCTCCAACAAGAGATCGCGAACACATCCGCCCACCAGGTAAGCCTGATGTCCAGCGGACTGAATGTCCCGCACTACCTTGAGTGCATTCTTGCTGATGTCTGATTTATTGATGCCGGCGTCGTCGGCCGAAATGATGTTTGCTTGATTCACATTAACTTCTGTTTGTTGATTTGCTAGTACAGTGCCATATTGGCAATTCATTTGATTTGGTCACAATTCTTGAGGCTTGCCCATCAGTTACGCATACCTACCCGCATTGGTCGGTTACGCGATATCTCTAGTCAGTGATAACCAACTCTCGATTTGGATCGTTATTACTTGTCGGTTTGGGCTTCGATAGCTCTCTTAAGTTCCAATCATGATCAGCGACCAACCCCACAATTCGCTTAATCTGTTCGCCGCACGGTGGCGCGGCGTATTTAATAATCCTACTATTTTTTAAAACCTACTCTCGGTCGCGCTCAGGGCAACTCTTCTCTAGGTGGTTTGGCGCGCTCCAACCTTTGCGGGCGCTGCTACATCTGGGTATTAGGAATATCGCATCGATTCCCCTGCACCTTTGGCAACCCACTTCAACCAGCCACCGGCGCGTATTCCAAACTGCATTTTGCCCAAACTAGCCACAACTTACCAGCGCTTTTGAGCCTATAGTTTCATTGATCAGCCGCGCGGATGGTGCTGCTCATGCAAGCTTTGCAGGCGCTCCCGCGCAACATGCGTATAAATTTGCGTGGTCGACAGATCCGCATGACCTAACAGCATCTGCACAGAGCGTAAGTCGGCACCATGATTTAACAGGTGTGTTGCAAACGCATGGCGCAGCGTGTGCGGAGATAAACCACCCTCGATACCCTGCGCCCGCGCGTACTTTTTAATCAAATGCCAAAAAGCCTGGCGCGTCATCCCAGCACCGCGCGCGGTAACAAAAACGCTGTCACTGCGTCTGTCTTTGAGCAAAGCCGGTCGACCAGATTCCAGATACTGCTGCAACCACTGTATTGCCTGCTCCCCAAGAGGCACCAGCCGTTCCTTATTGCCCTTTCCAACAATCCGCACCGCGCCAACATCCAGATTTACTTCCAGAAGGCTTAATTGCACCAGTTCACTCACCCGCAACCCGGTCGCGTACAAAGTCTCCAACATCGCCCGATCCCGCAAGCCCAGCGGCCGCTGCACCTCCGGCGCTGCCAGCAAATCCTCCACCTGCCGCTCACTTAAAGCCTTAGGCAACGGACGCCCCTGCTTTGGCGACAACACATTCGCACAGGGGTCATCGGCAACCCGCCCCTCCCGAATCTGATAGCGATAAAAGCGTCGCAAGGTCGACAGCACCCGCGCACTACTCGAACTCTTATTGCCGGCCGCCAACAAGGTAGCCAAAAACTTTTGCACCTCGGCCTGCCCCACACTCAACAAACTCGCTCGCCCCAGATACAAGCCCAGACGCTTAATATCAGACCGATAAGCGCTCAAGGTATTACGCGACAAACCCGACTCCAACCACATCGCGTCAATAAACTGATCAATCAAATCCTGATTTTCGGTGCTCAGCTCCATTCCCCTAGTATAAGGCGAGAAAAACACCACATCGAACCCCATAGGGCGTTTGTCGGGAGAAAGTTTCAGCGAGTAAAGCCACCGCCATCGCAGAAAGTTTTTCCCGGCAGACGCCCCAGGCACATACCTCCCTGATGAGTCCCAGCCAACACTCAACCAGCGCGAATGCCGGAGGAAAGTTCCAGCGAGTAAAGCCACCGCCATCGCAGGTACTTTTCACCGGTAGTCGCGCGCCCTGCACGTTCTAAATTTCACTGGCCGCTTATCAGAAGAAATCCCCGGACATATCGAGAACCCAACAGGGCGGCTGTCGGGAGATCGTTTCAGCGAGTAAAACCACCGCCATCGCAGGAAGTTGTTTCCGCCAGAGGCCCGGACATCTCCTGAACTCAACAGGGCGTTTGTCGGGAGAAAGTTTCAGCGAGTAAAGCCACCGCCATCGCAGAAAGTTTTTCCCGGCAGACGCCCCAGGCACATACCTCTCTGATGAGTCCCAGCCAACACTCAACCAGCGCGAATGCCGGAGGAAAATTCCAGCGAGTAAAGCCACCGCCATCGCAGGCATTTTTTTTCCGGCAGACGCCCCATACTCAAAGAATGACGAAAAAAAAGCCCGCAAATCAGTGACTTGCGGGCTTTCTTATGAAACTGGATTGAAGCGCTAGTTGAGCTTCTCTTTAATTCGGGCAGCGCGACCAGTACGCTCACGCAGGTAATACAATTTAGCCCGCCGCACCGCACCACGGCGCTTGACCATCACTGAATCGATTAACGGGCTGTGCGTTTGAAAAACACGTTCCACACCCTCGCCGTATGAAATCTTACGTACCGTAAACGCCGAATGCAGGCCACGGTTGCGCTTGGCGATTACCACGCCTTCAAAGGCCTGGGTACGCTCACGATTGCCTTCTTTAATTTTTACGTTGACCACCACCGTGTCACCCGGACCAAAATCAGGGATCTCTTTGTTCAACTGCTCGTTGTTAATTTCGTCAATAATATTAGTCATCTTTATCTCCGCCGATACTATCCAGTCACTTTAACTGGAGGAAGTACCGTCTAGTAAATCAGTTTTAAACTCAGCTAACAGATCCTCTTGCTCATCTGTTAACTCAATCTTGTTCAACATCTCCGGGCGCCGCAACCAGGTGCGACCCAGGGCCTGTTTCATTCGCCAACGCTCAATTGCCCGGTGATCGCCGCTAAGCAACACCTTTGGTACCGCCATGCCGCCAAATTGTTCCGGCCGCGTGTAGTGCGGGCAATCCAACAGGCCCGTATAAAACGAATCCTGCTGCGCCGAATCCCGGTTTCCCAAGCTATCCGGCAGCAATCGTGCAATTGCATCAATCATGACCATGGCAGGTAGCTCACCACCCGATAACACATAGTCACCAATTGACCATTCTTCGTCGACCTCGCACTCTAACACGCGCTCATCAACACCTTCATAACGGCCAGCCAGCAAAATTACCGACTCACGAGCGGCAAATTCTGCCGCCACCGCGTGGTTAAACCGCTGCCCTTGTGGACTCAGGTAAACCACCTTCGGCTGGCCACTTGCCGCAGCCTTGGCTGCCGCAATCGCCTTGGTAAGCGGTTCCGGCATCATTACCATACCAGGGCCGCCACCGTAGGGCCGATCATCGACACTGCTGTAATTATTATCAGCAAAGTCGCGCAAATTGTGCAGTTCGAGCCGCAACACATCTTGCTTAATTGCTCGGCCTACTACGCCATGCTCAGTTACCGCCTTGAACATGTCGGGAAAAATCGAAATTACATGTAGTTCCATTTTTCCGCTCTAAACATTTTCAACTAATCCAGATAGCTGAGGTCCCAATCAACCGTCATACTGCCACTATCCAAATCAATTTCTTTGACTGCTGCATCGGTGTAAGGAATAAGCACTTCCTTCACTTCATCACCAGATTGGCTTTTTAGCACCAGTACGTCGTTGGCGCCGGTCTCCATAATGGAGTCAACTATGCCTAAATTTTCGCCCTGCAGATTACTCACCTGCAGGCCAATCAATTGCTGCCAGTAATACTCGCCCTGCGGCAATGGCGGCAATTGATCCTCGTGCACTAATATCGTTTGACCGCTTAATGCCGCTGCCAGTTCGCGGGTATCGACACCCTCAAGCTGGGCAACAATGCCCGGCCCTTGAGCCCGACAATTCAAAACCTTGTACTGCTGGGGAGGCTCAGTGGCGTTACTGCTCTGCAAAAGCCACGTTTGATAGTTGGCTATGTCACCGCGTTCCCGCGTGTAGGAATGCAGCTTAACCCAACCTTTTACGCCCCATACGCCGACTATTTTGCCAAGTTCGACGTACATATTGCTGTATTGGCTACGGTCTTAACCGCAACTCCTGAGTGATTAGCGATTACTCAGCGGCTTTGTCGCCCGCTTCACTGTCCTCGGCACTGGCTTCATCGGCCGGTGTTTCTTCAGTTGTGTCAGCTTCAGACGCGTCAGCGTCAGTTGCATCATCAGCGGCCGCTTCTTCAGCCGCTTCTTCAGCAGCCGCTTCAGCTTCCGCTTTTTCAGCGGCTTTAACCGCTGCTGCTTCGGCTTTATCTGCTTCAGCGCGCTTCGCCTCCAGAGCCGATTCACGCTTGGCTTTTTCCGCTTCGATCGCGTCCGGACCCTTGGCGAACTGCTTAATCAGCGCAGTCACTCGATCTGACGGTTGAGCACCTTTGCTGATCCAGTAATCTACGCGGTCAGTGTCGATGCGCAAGCGCTCTTCGCCACCAATTGCACGTGGGTTAAAAAAACCTACTCGCTCAATGAATCGTCCGCGTGGAGAGCGGCGTTGATCGGCCACCATGATGCCGTAAAAAGGGCGTTTTTTGGCGCCGCCTCGGGCCAATCGAATAGTTACCATAATGACTTTGTCTCTCGAATTTCGGGTGTGTCTTGCGAACAAATACCAGATACAAGACCCGGCGTTTTGTGGTTCGTTATATTGGGCACCGGCAAATAGTTGCTGTGTGCCGTAAAGGCGCGCGATTTTAGCCCTTAAACGCCCTAAAGAAAAGGATTTTGCACGAATTAGCGGCATTTTCCGAACAGCCCGCCGGTCGTAGCGATACTTCGCTTAAAAAACAAATATAACCGCTTGATATATATGAGAATAATTTGCGCCGATAGCGCGATTTCTAAGTCCAACCTGCGGCGTTACAATAAAAACCGGCGTGAGATGGTCTATTGTATAAATAAGGGGCGTGCTAAGCGGCGCTCAAGCATCAGTCAAATCTAGCTCAGCAAGCCGAATCAACGACCAATAACATACTAAGAACCGGAGCCAATAATATGACCGCCAAGCAGGGTATTACCTACGCATTAATTGCGTTCGTTGTGTTTGTCTTTGTGCAATCACTGTTTTTCAAATTCACTGGCTCGGAAGAAACCGACATTATCTTTTCAACTATTGCCGACTGGATGAAAACAGTGGGGTTGGGCTTTATCGCCCCGGCATTTGCTTCTATCGGCGGCTATGTGATCGGGACCACCGAACTTATCGCCTGCGGGCTGCTGCTCTACCCACCCACGCGGCGCATCGGCGCGGCCTTGGGTTTCGCTGTTATTTCCGGTGCAATATTCTTCCACCTGTTTACGCCGCTGGGTGTTGACCGCACTGTAGATGCGGCGGGCAATACCGACGGCGGTGCATTATTCTTTATGGCTTGCGGCGTATGGGTGAGTTGCGCTCTGTTGCTCTATCTGACGCGCAGGAACTAGAAAGGCAGCCCGCCGCCGGGTGGCATTCCGCCGGGTGGCATGCCGCGCATCATTTTGGCCAGTTTGCCTTTGCCACTCATCTTCTTCATCATTTTCTGCATTTGCGAAAATTGTTTAAGCGTTTTATTGACGTCTTGAATCTGCGTTCCAGAGCCCGCTGCAATGCGCTTTTTGCGGCCGCCCTTAATTAGTGCAGGAAACTGTCGCTCCTGAGGGGTCATGGAGTTGATAATTGCGATGCTCTTATTCATATCTCCGGTCATGCCGCCTACCGCACCGGTTGGAATATTCAGATTGCCCATACCCGGCATCTTATCTAACAGGTTCTCAAGCCCGCCCATGCTGTTCATCTGAGCAACCTGATCACGATAGTCCTCAAGGTCGAAGCCTTTACCCTTTTTGAGTTTTTTAACCAGCTTTTCGGCTTTTTGCTGGTCAACTTTCTGTTCAGCCTCTTCTATCAGCCCCAGCATGTCACCCATACCCAGGATGCGTGACGCAACGCGGTCAGGGTGAAACGCTTCCAGACCATCGATTTTTTCGCCGGTACCCAGAAACTTAATGGGTTTACCAGTCACGTGACGGATCGACAATGCCGCGCCACCGCGCGCATCACCGTCAGTTTTAGTAAGAATGACACCACTAAGCGGCAATGCCTCGTCAAAGGCCTTGGCGCTGTTAACGGCATCCTGGCCGGTCATACTGTCGACCACAAACAGCGTTTCAATCGGGTTGGCAGCCTGATGCACCGCCTTTATTTCGGCCATCAGGTCCTGATCTACATGCTGGCGACCAGCGGTATCAATCAACAACACGTCCATAACCGCATTGCGAGCCTGGGTTAACGCCTGCTGCACAATCGCAACCGGGGTTTGGTCTGCAGTACTGGGACAAAAATCCACGTCGATTGAGGCCGCCAAAGTCGCGAGCTGTTCGATCGCTGCCGGGCGGTACACATCGGCGCTGGTGACCATAACGCGCTTACCCTCGCGCGTTTTTAACAGGTTAGCGAGCTTGGCAACGGTGGTTGTTTTACCGGCCCCCTGCAGACCTGCAACCAGAATAACCGCCGGCGGCTGTTGTGCCAGATTCAGACCATCGTTGGCCGCCCCCATCAATTCGACCAGTTCCTGCTCAACCAGCTTGATGACCATTTGGCCCGGATTGAGGCTTTTGCTGACATCCATGCCCACGGCCTTTTCTCTCAGCCCCGCGATAAACGATTTCACCACCGGCAGGGAAACGTCCGCTTCCAGCAACGCCAGGCGCACATCGCGCATCGCATCCGATATGTTTTCTTCGCTGAGGCGGGCCTGGCCACGCAGCTTTTTGACCGTACTCTGCAGGCGATCTCCGAGTTGTTCAAACATCTTTTCTACAGCTCGACTTTGATGGTTTTTGGGCTGTGGTATTCTACCCGCTTACCGACTCTCACGCACTCTTACTACCGGAATTGTTCTCCATGTCAGTTGCTGCCCTCACTTTCTCGGCCGCCCTCGCGTATGTTTTATCCGCCGGGCTAATCGTGGTTCAACTACGAGCACATCGCGGCGCTGATTCAGAGTCCGTCTCATTGAGATTAGCTTACCTTCCGGCCGTGGTCGGCTGCGCAATACACGTATATTTTTACTCTGTCGCCTATCGCGCTCTGGGTGGCATCGATTTCAGTTTGAGTGGCATGATGGTGCTGGTCAGCGCCATTTTAAGCGCGTTGTTTTTGCTTGGTTGTGCCTTTATGCCAATTCGCCGCCTGGGCTTATTGGTATTTCCGCTCGCTGCATTTAGCTTGGTATTTGCCTATCTATGGAACAGCGAAGTCATTGTATTAGAGGTGGCCGGTAAAAGCATGACCGTCCACATCCTACTGTCCATAGCCGCGTTTGCGCTGCTGACCATCGCGGCAGTGCAAGCCTTGTTGTATTTATATCAGGATCGACAATTTAAACGCCGCACCAATCCGGCCATGCTGATGGCCTTGCCACCCTTACAAACTATGGAAAGCCTGTTAGTCAAACTGGTCACCTCTGGCTTTGTTCTACTGACCATTGCATTAATCAGTGGCGCAGCGTTTAGCCGGGAAATATTTGGTCAGGCCTTTGAGTTCAAGCATCATACCGTGCTGGCTTTGGCCGGCTGGGTGGTTTTTGGGGTGCTGTTGTGGCAGCGCTTTAAAGGTGGCCTGTCCGGACACAGTGCGGCTATCTGGGTAGTGGCGGGCGCGATTCTGCTGCAACTGGGGTATTTTGGCACTAAATTTATCTCCGAGAGCCTAAACATCCAATAGCCACTGCAGTAGAATACGGCCGCGCACGCTCCCACTTCGGCCAAAATTGAATCGCTTTGAACATTACCCGCAACCCCACCCGTGAAGTCGCTGTTGGCACCAATGTCATTGGTGCCGGTAATCCTATCGTGGTGCAAAGTATGTGCGCCACGCGTACCCAGGATATCGACGCGACCATTGAGCAAACTAATGCATTGCATAATCGAGGCGCCGGTGTGGTTCGTATCGCAGTGGACAACAAAAAGGACGCCGCTGCCCTGATTGAAATTCGCAAGGCCACAGACGCAACTTTATCGGTTGATCTACAGGAAAACTACCGCATGGCGGCGCTGGTAGCACCCTATGTGGACAAGATTCGATACAATCCTGGCCATCTTTTTCATCATGAAAAAACCAAGACCTGGCAGGATAAAGTACGTTATCTCGCAGACCTTGCCGGCGCACACGATTGCGCGATGCGGGTGGGGGTAAACTGTGGCTCGGTTGACCCCGAAAAACTACAGCAGTACGACGCACGGGACTCCATCTCACCGATGCTGGACAGTGCGCTGGAGCATTGCGAACATTTGGATTCGATTGGGTTCACGCGCTATTGCGTGTCGTTGAAAGACTCCGACCCGCAAAAGGTTATCAACGCCAATATACGGTTTGCCGAACAACGGCCCGATGTACCTTTGCATTTAGGCGTAACCGAGGCCGGCATGCCGCCCATGGGCGTCGTGAAAACGCGTATCGCCTTTGAACAACTTATCGGCCGTGGAATTGGCGATACTGTGCGCGTTTCACTGACCCTGCCCAATAAAATAAAAGCCGACGAAGTAGATGCCGGGCATGAAATCATCTCCGACATCTACGCAGGGCGAGTGCGCAGCGTGGTCGCGTTTGACCCGGACAAACTCAACATCATTAGCTGCCCCAGTTGTTCCAGGGTGGAGAACGAGGCCTTTATCGATCTGGCACAGGACGTTAAAGAGATGACCCAGTACGCACAAGACCACAACATCACCATCGCAGTGATGGGCTGCCGCGTTAACGGCCCCGGGGAAACAGACGATGCCGACCTGGGTCTGTGGTGCGGCCCCAAGCAGGTTAATCTAAAGCGTCAGGGCGAGAAATTGGGTGCCTTCGGCTACGATGTGATCCTCGATAAGTTGAAGGTCGAACTGGATCAATTGATCGCAACTCAAAGCTGATATTTGTATCGCCTGGCTGGCCCAGTGCCATGTCGGCAAAGAGTTATAAAACACTACATATAGAACACGTTGAGCATTATCAACATAACCACCAGAAACAGCCCGGTCATGCCGATTCCAGCGCGCATAAAATCACGCACGGAATAACCGGCCGGCCCCATTATCAGCGCATTGACCTGATGAGTCGGAATCAAAAAAGAGTTCGATGTAGCCAACGCCACGGTCAATGCAAAAATGGCCGGGTCGGCGCCGACGGCCAGGGCAATTTGAATTGCCAATGGTACCAATAGCACGGTCGCCCCGACGTTAGACATCACCAGACTGAACACGGTTGTGATGATAGCCAGGAACAACTGAATTACCCATACTGGAAATCCATCAACAAAACTTACCGCGTGGGCAGCCAGCCAGGCCGCGGCGCCGGATTGTTCCATTGCCAAGCCCAGGGGAATCAGACAGGCCAGCAAAAACACCGTTTGCCAACTCACTGCGGCATAGGCTTCTTCAATCTCCAATACGCCGCCGACCACCATGCCCAAAGCACCCACCATCAGCGCCAGTGCCAACGGCAGATCACTGAACAACACCAAACCGATGGCCAGAAAAAAAGCAATTGACGCATTGCGCAATCGATGGGTACGAAACTCTTCTTTAGGAAAGTCCGTCACCACGGCAAACTGCTTGTCTTTGGCGACTTTTATCATATCCTGCCAGCGGCTGTGCACCACCAGCGTGTCACCGGCCTGTAAAGGCAGTCTGCTAATTTCATCATCAATCACTTTGTCGACCCGGTACAAAGCCAAAACCCGCATCCCATGGCGACGACGAATATCAGCCTCAGAGATTGTTTTGCCAATCAGATTGGAATCGGGTGGAATAACGATCTCGGCAATCCCCGCAGTGGTGGGGTTGAGCGCATCTGCAAAGTCGCTCAAATAGGGGCTAACCGTAAGACTGTTTTCCTCAGCGAAACTATTGACCTCGTCTCGCGCCCCCATAATCGCCAACACTGAACCCTCCTTGATGGGCGTATCCTGGGCTGGAATGATTTGCGTGTTATTGCCGGTTTTAATCCCCAGTATCCAACCGGAACGACCGCGCGCCTGAACTTCGCCCAATAACATGTCGACCATGACGCTGTCCGGGCCTACCGTTACTTCAAAAATTCGTCCGTCGATTCCATACACATCACGGTAGTACTGCAGGTTTTCAGTGGTGAGCTGTTTTTTCTCGGTCACCGGCAATACCTTCTGACCGAAAATCAGGAAATACAATATACCGGTTGCCAATAACGCTAAACCGATCGGCGTGACTGCAAACAAATCAAACGGTTCCATCGGTATTTCATGGTCCGGCAGATGTAAGTTTGCACTCTCAATCAAATCATTGAGCAAAATCAGCGGGCTGGACCCTACCATAGTCATAGTGCCGCCCAGAATCGCGCAGAAGCCCATGGGCATCAGTAAGCGCGGCAATGGAATGGCTGTACGTCTCGAAATCCGGCTGGCCACGGGTAAGAATAATGCAGCGGCACCGATGTTTTGCATAAAACTGGAGATATAGGCCACGCTGGCGGACAGGGTAATAGTGACGCTGCGTTCGGTCTTACCGGCGCGCTTAAGAATTTGTGCGGCCATGACACCCATAACGCCGGTCTTATCCAGGCCAGCACCGATAATCATTACTGCGATTATCGACATCACCGCGTTACTGGAAAAACCTTCGAATAATTGATAGGTGGGAATCAGCCCGCTGTAATCCGGGATCATCGAAGACAGACCGAGAATGACCAGCACGATTAACGCCGCCACATCAACCCTGACGACCTCAAACACAAACAGCACCACGGCCAGCGAAAGAATTGCCAGAACGGCAATAATTTCATTAGTGAGGGCCACGTCCAACATGTTTGCGGTACTTTATTTTGGTTGATGAATCAGCAGGGATAGTAACATAAGCTATTAGAATCAATGGCTTTTAAAAGTAATAGAAGGTAATAAATAGCCGTGCCTCTGACCGCAATTCTGGTGTCTGCAATCGCATATTTCACCGTATAATGGTCTGCCAAGAATAAAAACGATCCTCCATGCAACTAGAACCACATGCGATATGGGCCCTCGGGCTGACCATCGTCGCGCTGATTTTATTCACTCGCGAACGTATTCCTCTGGAGTCGTCCAGCCTGGCGGTCATTGTTATTCTGGCGATCAGTTTTAGTCTGTTCCCCTACACCAGCCCGGAAGGGGTCACGCTAAATCCAGCGAGCTTTTTCTCCGGCTTTGGCCATGAGGCTCTAATCGCGGTCTGCGGCTTAATGATTGCTGGCTACGGTATCGTGCGCACCGGTGCCTTAGACCCGGTTGGGCGGGGGCTGGCCAAATTATGGAGCATCAGCCCGACCCTATCGCTGTTGATTACCTTGTTGGTGTCGGCGGCGCTCAGTGCGGTGGTGAACAATACGCCCATCGTAGTGTTGCTGTTGCCGATCATGCTGAATGTTGCCATCCGCACCAAGAATTCCCCATCGCGCATCCTGATGCCGATGGGCCTGGCTACACTGCTGGGTGGCATGACCACCACCATCGGAACCTCAACCAATTTATTGGTTGTCAGCGTGGCCTCCGACATGGGTCTGGAGCGCATTGGCATGTTTGACTTTTTCGTACCAGCGATCATGGCCGGCTCCATTGGGATACTCTATTTATGGCTGATTGCGCCGCACATCCTGCCCAATCGAGCGCCCAATCTGGAAGACAGCGGGCCGCGCATTTTCACCGCCCACCTACACATACCCGAGGGCAGCTTCGCGGACGGCAAAACCCTGACAGAGATCATCGAAAAGACTGAGGGCGCTATTCAGGTCTCCGGTATTCGTCGTACTGAAAATACCTTCACGGTACCTCTGCCGGATGCAAAAATTAAGGCTGGTGACCGCTTGCTGGTGCGCGACACCCCTAACCAACTGAAAGAGTACGAGCGCACACTCGGTGCTACTTTGTACAGCAAGGGCCATGAGGTAGATGAGGAAAACCCGCTCGCAGATGACCAGCAACATTTGGCTGAGTTGGTCATTGACCGTGGTTCACCAATGATTCACCGCACTCTGAACGAGGCGCATTTTGCCGATGTTTATCAATTAGTTACATTGGCTATTCACCGCAAGGGCAAGGTTCTGGAGTCGATGCCGCAGGGTATTGCAAGAACACCCTTGAGGCTGGGCGATGTGTTGCTGGTACAGGGTTCAAACGAGAATATCGAGCAGGTTAAGAAACGCGGGCATTTTCTGGTGCTGGACGCGACCACACAACTCCCGTCGACAAAATATGCACCGCGCGCTGTGATGATTATGGCGCTCACCATTCTGGTTGCGGCGGTGGGCATTATGCCCATCTCGATTGCGGCGATGGCGGGATCGTTAATGATGCTATTAACTAATTGCCTGAAGTGGCAAGACATTGAGCGGGCACTGAGCACTCAGGTCATCCTGATTGTGGTTGCGAGCCTGGCGCTGGGCAGTGCCCTGACCCAGACTGGTGCCACAGTTTACCTGGCGCATTCGTTTGTGGAGGCCACCATGGGGATGCACGACCGCGTGGTGTTTAGTGCATTGATGCTGCTAATGGCCATACTAACCAATATTGTTTCAAACAACGCGGCGGCGGTGATCGGCACGCCGATCGCCATTAGCATCGCTCAAGAGTTGGGCCTGCCACCGGAGGCCTTTGTGCTGGCGGTGTTATTCGGTGCCAATATGAGTTACGCCACCCCCATGGCTTATCAGACCAACCTTTTGGTCATGAATGCAGGCGGCTATACCTTTATGGATTTTGTGCGGGCTGGCGTGCCGCTGACAGTGATAATCTGGCTGAGCTTTAGTTTTATTGTACCGATGTTATACGGCTTTTAAGCCCGGCCGGGGCGCTTGTACTTTGCTAGCGGACCACCATTGCCCATAACTTTTTTAAATGCTCCGGCACATTACGCTGATTAGGTCGCGTGGTAGTCCAGCGCACGTGCTGGTCCGGCGTCGCCGCAGGGTCAAGAATAATTCCCCACATGCCATCCAAACGATTGGGCAGCAAGGAGTAGCGCACGTCGATAATGCGTTGCGGGTTCTGCGGATCCAACGCCAGATGCTGGTTTGAGAACCAACCAAATCGTGCCACATCTTTTGCCTGCTGGGTGTCCGACTGCAGCCAGGGGAAATGCCGCGACAATTCCAATTTTTCGGTGGAACTGCCGGGGATTACACGATGCGCTTTAAGTACGCGGACAGCATCCACATAGTAGCGTCCGTTATGTTCATATACGCTTTTCCAGGTGATGATATTGCCGAGACTGGGTTTTAGACCATGGTTGATGGGCGTGTGGCCACGTGCTTCAATAAGCTCGATGGCGATGGCCTCTGCCCGCTGCTGTTGCAGCAGGCCAAGACTGAGATAGAAGAGCGCATAGCAGGCGGCGAAAACGGCAATCTTAGTGGATTGTTTGCGAACTGAAAGGATTAATAATAGAACCAGTGGAAGCGTAAATAGCGGATCCACTACGGATACATTGTTCCATGCGAAGCGGGCATCGCTAAACGGCCAGAATAATTGCGTGCCATAGGTGGTGCAGGCGTCCAACACAGCATGGGTGACATAGCCTGCAAAGCAGAACAGGTAAGTCGTCGAAAAGGTGAGGCTGCGTTTAACTGTCGGCACAAGAAAGAAAAATACCGCCGCACAAAATAGGGCGCCAAAGGGAATAAAGGCCAGTGAATGCGTGAACTGACGGTGGTACTCCAGCGCTAACAGCGGGTCGGTCGACGAGCGAATCAATACATCCAAATCCGCAGCCATTCCGGCAAACCAGCCGACCAGGGCGGCCAAGGCCTTGTCGCGCCGCTCTGAGACCAATTGTGACGCCGTGGCGCCGACCACGCCTTGAGTTACAGGATCCATTCTTTTGACTATTCAGCTAAAACTTTTTTTAAGATTATGTGGAGTTCAAGTTAGTTGGCTATTCAACCTCGACCAGCGTAACTTCGAGGCCATCATGCTGTTCCGTTAACTCGATCTGGCAAGACAGGCGTGAACGTTTCGGGTCATAGTGATCAGCCATTTCCAACAACAGCTCCTCGTCTTCTTCCATGATTGGCAAGGCAATCTCCTCGACCGGCTGGATGTGTACGTGACAGGTAGCGCAGGAACAACAGCCACCGCACATAGCGAGAATCTCTTCGTAGTTATTATCACGCAACACCTCCATAAGGCTTAAGCCAGGTGTTGCGTCGATGCTGCGCTGCTCGCCCTGCAGGTTGGTGACTTTAATCTTTGGCATGAATAGTCGAATATCGATTGAAGGCTGTTAATCCAGCGCGGAATTATACCTCTGAAAGTTATCTGGCTGCTAACAGATCGTTGCGGGCTTATGAGCATTTACGAATTGTATTGCTGCGCTATAATGTCGCCCTCAATAGCGCGGTTACGCGCCTCCACTCCTATCCACCATGACTGCATACAATGCTTTTTACGCTCAATCAGGGGGCGTCACCCCAGTGATAAACGCCTCCGCTGCCGGCGTAATTCAGGCCGCGGCGCGGCATCCGGACAAGATCAACAAAGTCTATGCCGGCCAAAGCGGCATCATCGGCGCGCTTACTGAAGATCTGATCGATACGTCGCTGGAACGACCGGAAGATATTGAAGCGCTTAAATATACCCCGGCTGGGGCATTTGGTTCCTGTCGATATAAATTGAAGTCGGTTGAGGAGCATCGAGCGCAATACGAAAGATTGATTGACGTATTCAGAGCCCACGACATTCGCTATTTCTTTTATAACGGCGGCGGTGATTCACAAGACACGTCATATAAGGTGTCGCAGTTATCCGCCACCATGGGCTACCCCATCACCTGCGTGGGTGTGCCTAAAACGATTGATAACGACCTGCCCTTCACCGATTGTTCGCCGGGTTTTGGTTCGGTTGCCAAGTATGTGGCTGTGTCGATTCTGGAAGCCTCGATGGACGTTGAGTCGATGAGCTCTACCTCAACCAAAGTATTTGTGATGGAGGTAATGGGCCGACACGCCGGCTGGATCGCCGGCGCATCAGGGATGGCCGTTGATGAGCGTGGCTTGGGGCCGGATATTATTTTGTTCCCTGAGGTGAAATTCGATCAAGCTGCCTTTCTGAAAAAAGTCGATCAAACCATCGCGGAAAAAGATTTTTGCAGCATCGTGGTGTCCGAAGGCGTGCAGTACCCGGATGGAAAGTTTTTAGCCGATTCAGGCACAAAAGATGCATTTGGCCATGCGCAACTGGGCGGCGTCGCGCCAGTTGTCACCAACATTGTAAAACAGGAGCTGGGTCTTAAATGCCACTGGGCAGTCTGTGACTATCTGCAGCGCGCCGCGCGGCATATTGGCTCCAAGACCGACGTGGAACACGCCTACGCACTCGGCGAAGCAGCGGTTGAGTTCGCGGTGGCCGGCGAAAACGCCATTATGCCAACCATTGTGCGGCTGCAGGATTCACCATACAAGTGGGAAATCGGCAAGGCAGAACTGGCCAAAGTTGCCAACGTTGAGCAGCCAATGCCAGCCGAGTATCTGAGCGACGATGGATTTGGAATTACGGCTGCAGCGCGGCGCTATTTCGCGCCGTTAATCGACGGGGAATCTTACCCTGAGTACAAAAACGGATTGCCGGCCTATGTGAGGTTACAAAAAAAACGGGTAGCTAAAAAGCTACCCGCATTTGATCTGTAATTTACGGTAGGTGGTATTCGATTCTGACTACCTAATATTTGAAAACTTAAGCTCTAAACATTAAGGCGTTGCCACTTTCACCAAGGCCCGCAGTCGGGCCTAGCGTGATATCGCGCACATCACCATAACAGGTCAGAGCCGGTTTTTCGTAGTTAGCCTTGGCAATTATCATCGATGATTCACGTGTAGACGCTTCATTAACCCGATCCAATTCTGCGCTCTTACGATCATCACCAGTGGCGTTCGCGTTATTTTTCATTCGTTCGATCATCATTCAACCCCAGTTTAATTCTCAGCGGATTGTAGCATACAGCTTGCCAAAATCCATGGTAGCCACAATACCATTTGAGCGCTGTTTTTTCGCGCTCGCTCACGGTTGTGTCTGAAAAATAACAGTTTTTCACATCTTTTCGCCATAACGGTTCAGAACGTTCGAACCAGTGTTGATACGCCTGTTCTCTTTCAAGCCCAGCATCCATCACACTGTGGAATTTGGTCTTAGCATTACGAGCCTTGAGACGCTCAGAGAGGTCTGCCCTAAAAGCATTCATTACAATGGGTCTGGAAACGCTGGCATTGCGCAACTGTTCAGCAGGCAACGCTAGCGCGAATTCGACCAGATCACGATCACGAAACGGAAAACGGCGCTCCACACCATATCCGGCCTCCATATGTTTGCCGGCATGAATATCATCTCCCATAAGACTATCCATTACGTTCAGAAATTGCTGTGGTCGATGGGCTTTCGTTAGCGCCGCAGTCAGCCAGTGGGGTGGTGATTGCAACACTTGCCGCGCCCGTTCGCTGAGGGCAGCGGGGGCTGGATTTTTCCGCAGGCGACGCAGGATCACTCGATTGCGGATTTTAGGCAGCGGGACCATTAAGTGATTCTTAATCAACCGCAAAACGCCATTTCCCTGCGGCCATAAGAACTTCAGTTCCGCTAACGCCTCGCGCAAACGTCCCTGTCGCAGTAAAGACAGCAACACCGCATTACCATCGCTGTAGAGCAAATCACCTCCAACGCCGGACAACAAAACACGCGATCCACACTGACTGGCTCGCGCCAGCAAAGCTTGATTAAACGCACTGAATGGCGTTGCATAACAGAGCGCTGGATTGGTGTACGTTGACTCATCAAACTGCGGCCACTGTCGATCGCAATTGATGAATTCTTGGGGTATTTGAAGCTGCTCGCACAATTCTGTGGAATACAGACGTTCATCATCGTCTGCAAATTCATCAAACACCCATGAGTAAGCTGTGACGGGACGCGCGCTGGTCTGTACAGCCGCAATGGTCATCGGAATTGAGTCCAGCCCGCCACTTAACATGCACCCCACCGGCTCGATTGATCGCATACGACGCGCCACCGCCCGTTTCAATAGCCGGCGATACTCGGCCGCCAATTCAGATTCACTGTATCCCCGTAAGCGCTTAGACGAGTCTGGCAAATAAAATGTTTTTGCCTGCAAAACCCCGTCATGAAATTCAAGCTGTTGCCCAGGAAACAGTGGTGTGATGTTTTGCAGGGTGCTACTGGGCCGATTCTCGGAAAGGTGACAGAGGATTCGCAGACGTTTCTCATCATTAAGTTGGTAGCCGATATCAGGATGCGCTGCCAGCGCCATCTCATGCGTGGCCATGTACAACTTCGAGCCGCTTTGATGGTAGAACAATTGGCGCCCGCCCATAGCGTCGCGCGCTGCCAGCAATTTCTTGTTGCGTGCATCATAAAAAACCAGCGCGAACGGCCCCACAATTCGCGCCAATCGGGCGTCACCAAATTCTTTCAGGTAGCGTTGCAATAGCGCGGCGTCGCTGACACTGACATTCTCGGTAAGATTTAGGTCTGCGAACAAGTCAGCCCTGTTGTCGACACGCCCGTAAAACGCCAACCAGGTATCCGTTTCTGCGTCGTGTAGCGGTTGTGCCTCACCCACTTCTTCTGGCACTGTCCACATTCGATGGTACCTGAGTAAAAATCCGTCCCGTTGAACTGATTCATAACCATCTGGGCCATATAACCCCAGTTGGCTGTTCATACGCCCAACAACGGAGTGGTCTAAAGATACGCCACCAGGATCTATGCACAACAAAAAAGCGCTCATGTCGCGACCACCCAAAAGTCGCTGTCAGATGCGCTGTGCGGCGTACCGATGAGACAGGCTAAAAAATAGAGATCAAACACGGCGGGCATAAATGAATGTGTATTGTTGAGCTTCGAACTACTATAATCGCGCTCGAGATAGCTTAATAATAAACGCTCTCGTACCTTAAATGCTAAAAACTGCTGCTCTGTTTCACTTCCGCCAGGCGGTCTATCTACAGGACTTTCAAAAAGCGCTGGAACGCCTGCCCGCTGATACCGACCTGTATATTAATATCGCGGAGAGCTCGCCTTCGGTGGCAGCTCTAGGTGAGCAAAAAGAAGCCTTGCTGGAAACATTCCCCCACGCAGAGATTATCAGCAGCCCCGATCGCGGCATGGCCATGGGCGGATTATTTCAGCTATTGGAATATATTCGCGGGAAGAACTATGGCGCAATAATGTTCGCACATGGGCTCGGCCAAGAGGAATGGCGTAAGAAAATGTTGCTATCAATGAGCATGAACTCCGGCAAGGTGATGCTTCGATTTTCCCAGAATCAAAGCGGTGAGAAACTGCCGGCGGGATTGATTGGCGATCGTGTTCTGCCTTTTGATTATTACAATATCGGCCCCTTTATGGCTCTAGCTAGCCGCCATCGAATCGACTTGAACACGTCATGGGAAGCATTCTTTGAGCAACACCCTAAGGCTCGCGATATGCCGGTGCTGGAGCGAGCACCCTGGGCCAGCGAGAACCGATTGCTGAGTCATCGCCCTGAGGTTGACCTTGAATACGCGCGCGCCGTGTTTGGTAATTTGAACTCGGCTACGCAACTAATGAATCAGGAATACTTGCTGCAGTTTTCGCAGGACAGTGTGATCGGTCAACTGCCGTTTTTTCCGGGTGGCTGCTTTTGGATCAATGGCCAATTAATGGCCAAGTTATACCCCAAAATTGATTTTACTGCGGAGTTCGCGCAGTTGCCCGAAGGGCTGATTTCCGATGACCAGTTTCAATCGCCGGCACACGCCTGGGAACGATTATTACCAGTGATGGCGGCAAAACTCGGCTTCGGCATTCTGACTCTGCAATAATTTCCGTGCAGTAAAACTGCGATCAGGCAACGTGAGGCACAAGCCTGAGCCTGAAACTCAGGTCTTCAACTCAGATCTTAACCCCTGACCTTCGCAGGTCTACCGAGGTTGCCAATTCGGCCAACAGCTCAGCGGTTTGATCAATATTGATGCAGGCATCGGTAATACTTTGACCGTACACCAGTTCAGCCGCGCTTTTAACCGCTTGATTACCCTCGCGTAAATGGCTTTCAATCATGCAGCCAACAATCGCGTCAGTGCCCGCGGCAACTTGCCCCGCGACATCTTTGCCCACTGCCAACTGTCGCTGATACTGCTTGCTGCTGTTGGCGTGACTAAAATCGATCATCAGCCCGGTATCGATGCCGCGTTTGGTTAAGGCCTCACTGGCCGATGCGACGCTCTCACGGTCGTAGTTTGGCTGCCGGCCGCCGCGCAGGATTACATGCGCATCGGCATTCCCGGCGGTGGTGAATAAGGCCGTGGTGCCCTGCTCCGTGGGGCTCAGAAACACATGTTCCGTTTGCGCCGCAATGACCGCATCCGCCGCGATGTCAATATTGCCATTGGTGCCGTTTTTAAAACCAATCGGGCATGACAAACCGGATGCTAACTCGCGATGCACCTGACTTTCGGTGGTGCGGGCACCAATAGCACCCCAGGAAATCAAATCCGCGTAGTATTGCCCGGTGACAGCATCCAAAAACTCGCTGCCGGCCGGCAGTCCCAGAGCATTGATGTCCAAAAGCAGTTTGCGGGCAATATCCAGACCCGTATCCACGTCAAAACTGCCATTTAAATGGGGGTCATTAATCAGCCCTTTCCAGCCGATGGTGGTTCGGGGTTTTTCAAAGTAAACCCTCATGATCACCTCCAATTGTCTTTGGTGCTGCACCCGCAATTTTGTCAATTGGCGCGCGTAATCCATTGCGGCCACCGGGTCATGGATGGAGCAGGGCCCCACCACCACCAGCAAGCGCCCATCACGACGGTGCAGAATACCACTAATGCTGTTGCGGGTATCGGTAACCAATTGATCAATTTCTGGCGTGATCGTGTGCTTTGCAAGCAATTTACTGGGCGGCAAAATCGGGTCAATTGCCTTTATCCGTCGGTTATTCGTACTCATGATTTTTGGCTTAGGTTTTCGAACATCGGAGTGTAACAACTTAGCCGCATTGGGCAGCACCGAAATTGTCAAAAAAAAGAAGTGTTTTAAGCGACTATTTTGCGCTCAATCTGAGCATATACGATTGTCGCTAAGCCGCGTGATTGCTACTATTGAGCGCCTTTCGCGCGACCCGGCTTCGGGTTTGTTGAGGGGCTGGATTGCAAACCGCATCATAGCGCGGCAAAAACACGAATTTCGTAACATCTGACATACCCTCCGTGCATCCTGTGGAGGGGGATACAAAGAGGATTATTAATATGGCTCGAATGACCCCTAGCGAAGCGTTTGTAGAAACTCTGGTTGCCAACGAAGTGACTGATATTTTTGGCATCATGGGTTCAGCCTTTATGGATGCCATGGACATCTTTGCACCGGCCGGCATCACGCTGATACCGGTGGTGCATGAGCAGGGCGCGGGCCATATGGCGGACGGCTATGCGCGGGCCTCAGGCCGTCACGGCGTAGTCATCGGGCAAAACGGCCCCGGTATCAGCAACGCCGTTACCGCCATAGCTGCGGCCTATTGGGCACACAGCCCGGTGGTGATGATTACACCGGAAACCGGCACCATGGGCCAGGGCCTGGGCGGCTTTCAGGAAGCCAACCAATTGCCGATGTTTCAGGAATTCGTCAAGTATCAGGGGCACGTGAACAACCCTAACCGGATTGCCGAGTTTACCGGGCGGTGTTTCGACCGCGCCATGGCTGAAATTGGCCCCACCCAGCTCAATATTCCTCGTGATTTTTTCTACGGCGATTTAGACGTCGAAATTCCGCAGCCGCAAAAACTGGATCGCGGCCCCGGTGGTGAGAAATCATTGCAGGAAGCAGCCGATCTATTGGCCAAAGCCGAGTTCCCGGTCATCGTTTCCGGTGGTGGCGTAGTGATGGCTGACGGCGTTGAAGAATGCAAGGCACTGGCTGAACTGCTTGGCGCGCCGGTGGTGAACAGCTATCAGCATAATGACTCCTTCCCCGCCAGCCACCCACTATGGTGCGGTCCGCTGGGCTATCAGGGCTCCAAAGCCGGCATGAAACTCATCTCCAAAGCGGACGTCGTGGTTGCTCTCGGTTCACGCTTGGGCCCGTTTGGCACGCTGCCACAACATGGCCTTGACTATTGGCCAAAGGACGCAAAAATCATCCAGATTGATGCCGACCACAAAATGCTTGGGTTGGTAAAGAAAATATCCGTCGGCATCTGTGGTGATGCCAAGGCTGCTGCCGTTGCGTTGACTCGTCTGCTGGACGAAAAAGACCTCGCCTGCAGCGCAACGAAGGAGTCACGAGGCGCTGAAATCGCCGCTGAAAAAGAGGCCTGGGAGAAAGAGCTGGATGAGTGGACGCATGAGCGCGATCCATTTAGCCTCGACATGATCGAAGAAGCCGCTGGCGAGGAAGGTAGCTGGTTGCACCCGCGCCAGGTGTTGCGCGAACTTGAAAAGGCCATGCCGGAAGATGCCATGGTGTCGACCGATATCGGCAATATCGACTCAGTTGCGCACAGCTATTTGCGTTTTGAAAAACCGCGCAGTTTCTTTGCACCCATGAGCTACGGTAATTGTGGTTATGCGCTACCCACTATTATTGGTGCCAAACGCGCCGTTCCTGACCGGCCGGCGATTGCCTATGCCGGTGATGGGGCCTGGGGCATGAGCATGGTAGAGGTGATGACTGCAGTGCGACATGACATTCCGGTTACAGCAGTGGTATTCCACAACCGTCAATGGGGCGCAGAGAAGAAGAATCAAGTGGATTTTTATAATCGGCGCTTCGTGGCTGATGAGTTAGAAAGTGAAAGCTTCGCCGGTATCGCCGAGGCCATGGGTGCGGAAGGTATCGTGGTCGACAAACTCGAAGACGTCGGCCCGGCACTGAAACGTGCTACGCAAATGCAAATGGAAGATGGCAAGACCTGTGTTATTGAGATTATGTGCACCCGTGAATTGGGCGACCCGTTCCGTCGCGACGCACTCTCAAAACCGGTTCGCTATCTGGAGAAATACAAAGACTACATTTAGTGCCTTGAGCGCCGCTTAGATTTAACAACGGCGAAAATCAATAAAAGCCAGGCCGGTTCTCGGTCTGGCTTTTTTGTGTGACCTACCCTCTAGCTCAATACAAGGCCGCGCTTGCTATTTGGTCAGTTGGATTGGTCGCCATGATAGAGCCGCACTACATGACGCGCTTCGGCAAAAAACAACCAGCGCTCTAATAGTGTTCCGCCCAGCATAAACACCATTGCCAGGTACACCGCCGACGGAATGCCAACCTGTCGTCCCCATATAATCAGCGCCAGCGGAATCACGAATGTCAGCACCAACATGCAGCGGCGTAGTATTAACAGCCGCAATGCACCAGCATCATAGACAAATTCTTTGGTAAGAAATGTGCCCGAGCTGTGCCCGGCGTCCATCAAGCGTACTTGGGCCTGACTAAATCCGGTTGCGTCACCAATAGTCGTGCGGTTTTTACCGGCACCGTCAGGCTTGCCGATATGCCAGAAATACAGCAACTTTAATAACAGGGTGACAATCAATGAAGTAATGAAGGCGTTGAACACCGGCGCCGGCAACTTGCCGAATTGGTATTGATACAACATGCCGTATAACAGCGAACCACTCATCAAACTGAAACCAATATAGATGGGCGTGGTGAGGTTGTTATGCCATTGCCGGATCGGTTTGAGGCTGGCATAGATCATGCCGGTACAAACCAGTGTTGCGAAGGCAATGGCCAGTGCGACTAGAGCGGTGGTCGCTGTCAGACCAGTAGCGTCAACTCCAAACCAGAGCAGGGCGGCAAAGAGAATAAATGCCGGATAAAACAGCAATGCAAACACACCCTCGCGCGACAGCCATGAGGTGCGAAACCGATTAAACGCACGCCAGGCATTTTTAGGGTTAGCCAAGTGCAATGTTGAACTCAATAACCCCAAAGTCACCAAGACCAGACCAATGCCGCCATACAGGCCGAAGTAAGTTCGAAGCGAATCGGGACTCAGGGCGAGTGCCAACGCATCGGGGGAAAAAAGATAGAACAGGAGCAACCAAATCAGCAAACCGTATCCAGCGCCGGAGCTGACCGTAAAAATTAGTACTGAGAGTGCAGGCTTCATAGTTATCAGTACCTCTTTAGCGCTGAATCAGCTTATTGGTCCACTGAGCAAGTTTTTGCATCGGCGAGCGCTGCACATCCATCGCCTCAGCCGTGTGCTGACGCGGCGGTAGATATCGATTAACCGGCTTGTAGCCCAATTCAGGCATCAGGCCCTGACCACCGCGCTCCACGGTTAATTTACTGACCGTTGAGTTGGGGTCATCGAAGTCGCCGAACACCCGGGAACTGGTGGGGCAACTCAGTACGCACGCGGGCTGGCGTTCCGCTTCCGGCAATGCTTCATCGTAAATACGATCTACGCAGAGTGTGCATTTTTTCATCACGCCCTGCTCCTCGTCTAACTCACGCGCGCCATAGGGGCAAGCCCAGGCACATAGATTACACCCCATGCATTTATCCTGATCGACCAGCACAATGCCATCTTCCTCGCGTTTATACGAGGCTCCGGTTGGACAAACGGTAACGCAATCCGCCTCCTCACACTGCATACAAGACATGGGCATGTGCACGGTTTTACTGACCGGAGCACCCTCTACCGGAATGCCGGCCACCGGAGTGCCGGCCACCTCATAAGTGCGAATTCGATTCAACCAGGTCCCTATCGGATCCCGGCCGTAAGGGTCTTGATCGGTGAGCGGGCCAATGGTGCCCGAGGTATTCCATTGTTTACATGCAGTTGCGCAGGCGTGACATCCTACGCAGGTGTCCAGGTCGATTGCTAAGCCAAGTTTCATCGCTACTCTCCCACGCCTACAGCTTACCGCGCATTAAAATATCTTTTAATGGTCGCTTAATGTTCACATTGTCATGCGTGCTATAGCTCAAACTGTCTGGCGATGCTTGCTGATCGGGTAATGCGTTCACCGGGTCAAACTGTGGCCAGGCGCCCGTTTCGGCGGGGTCGGCCGGGGTGATTTTTACGCATAAATCGTACCAGGCCGCTTGCCCGGTAATCGGGTCGGAGTTGGTTATATCAGCGGCGCCCTGCTGGGCCGGTAACAACTCTGAGATCAAATGGTTCAGCAAAAAGGCATCTTTGGATTCGTTGGCGTCCTTAGCCAGACCCCAGGCTCCGGACTGCTTGGCGATGGCGTTCCAGGTCCACACGGTATTAGCCTCAACCCCATCCATTAACTTCACCTGCGCGCGAACCTTGCCATTATGAGATTCCAGCCAGACCCAGGATTCATCCTCAACCCCCATTGATTCGGCGCGCTGGCGGTTCATATAGAGAAAATTTTGCGAACTGATCTGCCTCAACCAGGCGTTTTGGGAATCCCAGGAGTGATACATAAACATGGGGCGTTGGGTGATGGCATGAAAATCATATTCTGCGGCGTCGATCCGTGCCTGTTCCAATGGCTGGTAATAAAACGGCAGTGGGTCAAAGTAGGTGCTGAGCCGCTGTTGATGCTGCGCATCGTTGGGCATTGGCCCGTCGTACAAGCCCCGCCCCGCCAGGCGAAACTTTTGCAAGGGTTCCGAATAGACCTCCAGCACGATCTGCGCATTGGACCCGACCCACCCAGCCTCCACCGCCAAATCCAGATAATCGCGATTGGCATGGCGGTAATAGCGTTGCGCTGGCGCTAGCTTATATTCAAAGAAGCACTCGTTCTCAATGTATTTCTCCCATTGATCTGGATTGGGCGCACCACGCAAATGTTGATCGCCGTTTTCACCGCGCCAGCCGGCCAGAAAACCGATGCCGGGGGCACGTTCGTGATTGACAATAAAGTCCTGATAACCTTGATAACGAGGTTTGCCCTCCTCGGTAACGAACTCGGGAAAGTTCAAGCGCGTTGCCAGGTCAATCAGCACTTCCTGAAATGAGCGCACATCACGGTCAGGTTTTACGATCGGTTGCCGAATGGAATCACACGCCGCATCCGCCTCGGATATCGGCCGGTCCAGCATGGAGATGGTGTCGAATCGCTCCAGAAAGGTCGTATCCGGCAGCACCAGATCCGAGTAATTCACCATCTCCGAATGAAACGCATCCGAGTTCACGATAAACGGAATTTTATACTCGCCGTCATCGTCCTTTTCTCGCAGCATGGCCATGGTATTGGCGGTGTTCATGCTGGAATTCCACGCCATATTGGCCATAAACAGCATCAAGGTATCTATTTTATAGGGGTCGCCCTTCACCGCATTGCTGATCACCATGTGCATCAGCCCGTGGTTGGCCAATGGGGCGTCCCAGGAATAAGCCTTATCGATACGCAGCGGTTGTCCCTCACCATCGATCACTAAATCTTCCGGGCAGGTGGGGAAACCGAGCGGGGCACTGGCAAGTGGGGTATTGGGTGCGGTATCGCGCGCTGGCTTAATGCCCGGCGGCGTGTGCTTGGGAAATGGTGGCTTGGCTAGATGCCCGCCTGGGCAGTCGATGGTGCCCAGCAGTATCTGCAACAAATGCAAGGCGCGGCAAGTTTGAAAACCGTTAGAGTGCGCTGAGATGCCGCGCATAGCATGCATGGATACCGGCCGGCCGATAAATTTATCCTGCTTGCGACCGGCCCAATCCGTCCATTGGATATCCAGCGTGATGGTCTCTTGAAACGCCACCTGTGCCATCTCCAGCGCCAATCGTTCGATGGTGTCAGCGGAGACTCCGCAGAGCTTTGCTGCCTGCTGTGGTGCAAACTCGTCGCTCTCATACTTTTCAACCAAGATCGACATCACGGTCCGCAGCGGCCGGCCGTTACCATCATGATATTCGCCGAACAATGCCGGGCTAATGTCCGGTAGGCAGCCATCCCGAAGCGACTCGCTGGCCTGATCCCAGACTTGTGGCTCGCCATTGTCAGCACGCGCAAACAAGCCATCGCCCTGCTGCCCCGGCGTATTAACCACCAGGTAGGGCGCGTTGGTGTAACGCACCAGAAACGCCTCATCAACTAGACCGTTTTGTAGGAGGACATGAATCATCGACAGCGCCAGCATGCCGTCAGTACCCGGCTTAATCGGTACCCACTCGTCGGCAATCGCCTGATAGCCGGTGCGCACCGGATTAATCGCGACAAATTTGGCGCCGCGATCTTTTAGTCTTTTCAAACCAATCTTGATTGGGTTGGACGCATGGTCTTCAGCCACACCCCACAGCATAAAGTACTTGGTGTTATCCCAGTCCGGGTCACCGAATTCCCAGAACGCCTGGCCGGTCGTGTATAAACCGGCCGCCGCCATATTCACTGAGCAAAAACCACCATGCGCGGCCCAGTTGATGGTGCCAAACTGACTGGCCCAGAATCCGGTCAGCGCCTGCATTTGATCGCGGCCGGTAAAAAACGCCAACTGCCTTGGGTCGGTAGCACGGATATTCGCCAATCGCTTGGTCAGCATGTCCAGCGCCTGCTCCCAGGATATCTCCTCAAATTCACCCGCGCCTCGCTCGGTGCCGGCTTTGCGCAACAACGGCTTGCGTAGTTTGGCCGGCGAGGCCTGCTTCATAATGCCGGAATTACCCTTGGCACACAGCACGCCTTTATTTATCGGGTGATTGGGGTTGCCCTGGATAAATCGTATTTCCTCGCCTTCCGTGGTTACCTTGATGCCACAACGGCAGGCACACATGTAACAGGTGGTGAACTTGGTCTGTTGCTGCTGATGGTTTTCAAATTGCGGTAATTTCGCCACACTGTGTCCCTTAATTTTTGTTATTCATTTTGATGACGGCGATATGCACTCTCTATTACAATGCAATTTATCATAACTGGCAGGTATTACTTTATAACTATTTCTTATGTCGGAGCATGAATGCGATTAACCATCGCTCAGGAAATAGGCATAAACAGTAAGTGATCGCTATACTTGCTCAGTTACACAGACTTCAATTTTCAGCGCAGGTTGGAGAAACCAATACACAACCTATATAAACAGGAACCCAGCATGAGCAATGATCAATCCAACCAGGGAGACCGATCACCGGACAGTCAAAAGAACTTCGATGTGGTCATCGTCGGGGCCGGCTCTGGTGGCATCGCCACGGCCAGCAGCCTACTGCGCCGCAATCGCGAACTGAACATCGCCTTAATTGACCCATCGACCGAACATTATTATCAGCCGGGCTGGACCATGGTGGGGGGCGGTGTCTTTGATGCCGAATCGACCCATCGAAAGACCGAAGATTTTATCCCTAGTGGCACCACGTGGCTGCAACAGTCAGTGGTTGAATTTATGCCCGAGCAGAATCAGGTGCGCTTAGACGACGGCGGCAACGTCACGTATGCGCAGTTAGTGGTTGCGCCCGGCTTAAAACTCAATTGGGCTGGTGTAGAGGGTCTGGAGCGGGCGCTTGGCGAAAACGGTGTGACCTCAAACTATCGCTTTGATCTGGCACCCTATACCTGGAAGCTGGTACAGGAGTTAAACGGCGGCAAAGCCGTGTTTACACAACCTCCCATGCCAATAAAATGTGCCGGAGCGCCTCAGAAAGCCGTCTATTTGTCGGCCTCCGAATGGCAACGCAGCGGCAAACTCAAGGATATCAATATTGAGTTTTACAATGCCGGCGGCGTTATTTTCGCAGTTGAAGAATATGTTCCAGCGCTGAACAGCTATATGCAAAACTACGGTGTCGATCTAAAATTTATGCACGACCTGGTTAAAGTTGATGGACCGGCACAAACCGCCTGGTTTAAAACCAAGGATGACAATGATCAGGAAATTACAGTAGAAACCAAATTCGATATGCTGCATGTCACGCCACCGCAATGTGCGCCGGATTTTATTCGCGACAGCAGCCTGAGTAACGACGCAGGCTGGCTCGATGTTGACCCCGCCACATTGCAGCATACGCGCCATAATAATATCTGGGGCGTGGGCGACGTAATGAGTACCACCAATGCAAAAACCATGGCCGCAGCCCGCAAACAGGCTCCTGTCGTGGCGCACAATATTTGCGCAGCGCTTAAAGATTCAGCACCTTCGGCGAGTTACGATGGCTACGGCTCCTGCCCTTTAACCGTGGAACACGGCAAAATAGTATTAGCCGAATTTTGTTACGGCGGCAAAGTAAATCCGACCTTTCCCGAGTGGCTGAATAGTGGCACTAAACCTACGCGACTCGCCTGGTTTTTAAAAGCACGCCTGTTGCCGTTTGTTTACTGGAATGGCATGTTAAAGGGCCGGGAGTGGCTGGCTGCACCCAAAGTTTAAATTTTTAATCACAATAAAAACTCAACGCAGCGCAAGCGACTTGAACTAATCAAGCATCTGCCGCGAGACTCAATCCACACTGGAGGAACAATGAAACAATTTACCACCCACACACTACCCCGCATTCTCGCAATTGTGAGTTTGGTCTGGGCTAGCGCTGCGCAGGCAGATGAAACCTGTATGTCGCCGTATATGGCCAAGATTGTTGGTCAGGAAGACGTTGTCTATGTCTGGACGCTCGGCGAAGAAGGGCTGGGTGATGAGCAGGACAAGCTCGTTACCATTGATGTCAATCCATCGTCTCCTGATTATGGCAAAGTAATCCATACCCTGTCGGTGGGCGGCCGCAATGAGGCACACCACTCCGGTTTTACCGATGATCGCAATTATCTGTGGGCGGGCGGTCTGGACAGCAATAAGATCTTCATCTTTGATGTGCACACCGATCCGGCCAAACCGAGCCTGTTCAAGACCATCGATAATTTCGAGCAAGCCAGCGGCGGCGTAGTGGGCCCGCACACCTTTTATGCGCTGGCTGGAAAAATCATGGTGACCGGCCTGTCAAACAGCGCTGACCACGGCGGGCGCACCGCGATGGTGGAGTACTCCAACACGGGCGACTACGTGGCAACACATTGGCACCCCACAGATCAGGATTTGCGCGGTGCTACCAAATCAGGCAAATATGCCGACGGTTATGGCTACGATGTGCGTGCCCTGCCACGCCGCAACGCCATGTTTACCTCTTCCTTCACCGGCTGGACCAATTACATGATGGACTTTGGCACCATGCTGGGCGATCCGGAAGCCATGAAACGTTTTGGCAATACCGCTATTAAATGGAATTTGCACACCCGCCAGCCGGAAAAAATATTCGATATGCCCGGCGCGCCTTTGGAAATTCGCTGTGCATGGCAGCCCAATCACAACTACTGTTTCACCACCACCGCGCTGACCTCTCAAATCTGGTTGATGTATGAAGATGAGAGCGGCGAATGGCAAGCCAAGGCAGTGGGTGATATCGGTGATCCATCCAAAGTCCCGTTACCTGTGGACATCTCTATTACGTCTGATGATAACGGGCTCTGGGTGCAAACCTTTATGGATGGCAAAGCGCGCTACTTTGATGTGTCTGACCCGTTTAATCCCAAGCAAACCTATGAAAAGGTAATTGGTGCTCAGCTAAATATGATCTCTCAGAGCTGGGACGGGAAACGCGCGTATTTCACCTCATCATTGTTGGATAACTGGGATAAAAAGGGCGAGGCCGATGAACAGTTCTTCAAAGCCTACACCTGGAACGGCAAACAACTGGAACTCGAATTTATGGTTGACTTCAAAGCCGAGAAGTTGGGCAGTGCCCATCAGATGCGTTTCGGTGCCTATGGTTTGTATGGCTTGCCACGACCTTGGGAAAAGCCCGCCAACGCGTCGGCTGGTAAGGCCGCTTCTACTGACGCAGCCAATTAGTGTTGCGGAAAATATCCGTGCCTAAGCGCCGATTCCTGACAGCGCCGGTTTTATTTAGCGCCCTGCTTCTAGCGCAGGGCGCTATTGCTGCCAAGCCGGCTGAAGTGTATCTGGCGCCCGGCTGGGGCAATCTGGAATTTGCCGCCCCGGAACCCGGCACCTATGAATTACCCGTGGTGCGGCCAGCGGCTGGCGGTAAATTACTCGACACCAAGGGCGACGTAGTTGAACTGGATGATTTGCTGGGCGAAAAAATCACCATCCTAAGCTTTATTTACCGCACCTGTGATGACGTTAATGGCTGCCCACTATCTTCGATGGTGCTGCACAGGGTCGCATCAAAGCTACGCAAGCAACCGGACCTGGAAGACCAACTGCGTTTGATTACGATCAGCTTTGACCCAGAGTTTGATACACCCGAGGTAATGCATCAATTTGGCGAAGAATTGCGCTCCGCCAGCGATGCTGACTGGCGGTTTCTGACCTCGAAATCAGCGGCGCAGATTAAACCGGTTCTGGACGCTTATCAGCAAAGCGTAGTGATCGACAGAGGCGCGTCGGATGAGAGCCGTAACAAATTCTCCCACATCCTGCGCGTCTATCTGATCGACCGATCGCAGCAGATAAGAAATATTTACAGTGTGTCGTTTCTGCACCCGGATATCTTAATGAACGATGTATTGACCCTCCTGCAACAGGAGCAGTTAAGCGATAAACGGCAGGCCGCCGTTTCATCCAATAAACCGAGCATTGAGGACTAGATAAACGGTGCGTGTTGCGCTCGCGACCGTCGCGGCTATATTATTTTTCGTCTCCGTACAGCTTGCTCTGGCAGAGGACATCAGGCTAGCGCCGGGCGACAACAAGGATAATTACGAATCAGCCGATTACCACACAGACTCACTGGCTCTGCCTCAGCGGATTGGCGCGCCCGCTGACCTACTAAGCTTCGCAACCAGAAAACAAACCGGTCTTCCGGCACCCCAACACCCCGCCAATAATCAACCTGACGCGCAAAAAATTGCGCTCGGCCGAAAGCTGTTCTTCGATCGGCGTCTGTCACGCAACGGCACCATGTCCTGTGCCATGTGTCATATCCCGGAACAGGGCTTTGCCAGTAACGAACTGGCAAGATCTATTGGCTTTGAAGGGCGTTCATTAAAACGCAATGCGCCGACCATTTTAAATGTGGGTTTTTACCAGCGCTTATTTCAGGATGCCCGCGAGTTCACGCTTGAACAACAGGTTTGGTCGCCGCTGTTGGCCACCAATGAAATGAATAATGCGTCGATTGGCCAAGTGATAAAAATCATACAAAGCGCAGAAGATTATACCGGCCTATTTGAGAGGGCATTTAAGCAGGCCCCAAATATGCAAAATATCGGCATGGCGTTGGCACAGTATGAGCGCAGTCTGGTTGCCGCAGACTCCGCCTTTGATCAATGGCTATATGGGGGCGATAAATCCGCACTTACTGATCAACAAATTGATGGATATGAGCTGTTTATTGGCAAGGCCGGTTGCGTCAATTGTCATCTGATTGGCACACAGACAGCGTTATTCACGGATCAACGCTTACACAGTACCGGGCTGGGTTTTCAAACCTCTCTTGGCGACTCGGATTCACCCATTACAGTACAGCTGGCACCCGGCGTTTTCACTTCAATGGAAAAAGCCCGGGTCGAGTCAGTGGGAGAGAAAAAACCCAATGATCTGGGTCGTTACGAGGTGACGCTGAATCCCGCTGACCGCTGGAAGTTTCGCACACCATCCCTTCGTAACGTCGCGCTGACCGCGCCTTATATGCACGATGGCTCACTGCCAACGTTGGCGTCGGTTGTGAAATTTTACAAACAGGGAGGGGTTGAGCACGAACTATTAAGTCCGTTAATCAAACCGCTGAACCTGGATAACGATGAGCAATCTGCGCTGGTGGCTTTTATGCAGTCTCTTACCGGAGACAATGTCTCGACACTCGTGGCAGATGCCTTTGCGGCGAACAATGACAGAGCACATAACAATAACAAAGCAGCAATCAATAGAACGGCGGAGTAATAATCCATATGATTTTGCAATCCTCCACCTTTGAGGTGTTCCTAAGATGATGTGCTTCTTCGGCAGCGATACTGAAACTATCTCCCTCACCCAGTTCAAAATCCTCGCCGTCGACCGTCAGCAGCAACTCGCCTGATAATATATAACCCGACTCTTCGCTCTCACGTGTACGCGGCTGGGCATCGCTCTCAGCGCTAGTAGCCAGGGTAACCAGTAACATCAGCGATTCACCGCCTAATGACGGCGACAAGAGTTCTTCTTTAATTCCGGTGCCTGCGAACTTTATCTGCCGCCGGGCGCCGGCGCGCACGATATGGCCGATCTCACGCAACGGTTGCTGTTCCGCCGCGTGAAAAAACCAGGTGATCTGGACATCCAGCACCTTGCTAATCTGCTGTAGCAGGGGTATGGGTAAGCTCGAAACGCCGCGCTCCACCTGACTCACATAACCGACCGAGCGGCTAATCGCATCGGCCATATCTTGCAGGGTCATTTTTTTGGCTTTACGCAGGTCACGAATCTGCCGACCGATACGGATACTCTCCTGTTCGGCCTCCACTAAGTTTATTGGGTCTTTTGGAATCATGCGCTGCGCGGCATTGCTTGATTAGTTATCGAGGATAATCCTGGGAGTCGCTAAATTTTAATACGCTCATTGGTCGGATCATAGAACGGCCGCAATGAAGCTGTCACCTCGAAGCGCTCACATTCCACCTCTATTTCAAAGCGCGCCTTGTCTAACCACTCTTTGCTTACGCCCTCTGGATTTTCTACATAGCCCATAGCGATAGTCGCGCCAACCGTATGACCAAACATTGCCGAGGTCACTCTGCCGGCTATTTCACCATCGGCGATAATCGGTTCTTCGTGATAGCACAACGGCTCAGAATCGTGAAACCGTAACGCAACCAAGCGCTTAGTCAAAGGCGCTAACGCCTTTTGAGCTAATAGAGCCTCGCGCCCGATAAAACCGCCGGGTTTGTCAAAATCACTGGCAAAGCCAAGGCCAGCCTCCAGTGCCGTATCTTCATCAGTAATGTCATGCCCCCAATGCCGATAACTCTTCTCAATACGCAGTGAATTCATCGTGTGATAACCATAGGGCTTGATGCCAAACTCAGTGCCCGCTTCAATAATAGCCTCAAATACGCTCGGCGCGTACTCAGTGGGTATATACAACTCCCAGCCAAGCTCGCCCACATAGGTGATACGCGAAGCACGAACTTTCGCATAATGAACATCAATCTCGCGTGAGGTGGCAAATGGAAAACCGCCATGCGATAAATCGGCTCGGCTTAGCTTGACTAGCGTATCCCGTGACCGCGGTCCCATCACCGTCACGACGGCATAAGCAGAGGTCACATCAGTAATGACCACCATCTCATCGGCGGCGCGCTGGCGCTGCAACCATGCCATATCACGGGTCTGGCAGGCCACGCCTGAGACGATCAAAAACCGCTGTTCTGCGACGCGCGTCACCGTGACGTCGGCCTCGATGCCGCCGCGTTCATTGAGCCACTGTGTGTAGACTATCTTGCCCACCGGCACCGCCACATTATTGCTGCATACGCGATTCAAAAAGGTTTCTGCATCAGGGCCGTCAACCTGATATTTGGAGAACGAACTTTGATCAATCACGCCGACCCGGGTTCGCACCGCCTCATGTTCCGCGGCATTATTGGCAAACCAATTCTGGCGGCCATAAGAGTACCGGTAGTCCGCGGCCTGCCCTTCGTTGGCAAACCAATTAGCTCGCTCCCAGCCACTCTCAACGCCAAAGACCGCGCCCATGGCCGCTAATTTGTCATGCAACACAGAGCGCCGCACACCGCGAGCAGTTTTATATTGCTTAAAGGGAAAATGAGTCTCGAACAGCAGACCTAGCGACTCTGTTGTGCGGTCATACAGATACGCTTGATTGGATTGAAACGGCAGGTTTCGCCGAATATCCACGTCCCATAAATCCTGCGGCGGGTGGCCGTGCTTAATCCAGCTAGCCAGCATCTTGCCCACTCCTCCGGCCGACTGAATGCCTACCGAATTAAAGCCGGCTGCTACAAAGTAGTTGCGGCATTCGGGCGCTTCACCCAGATGGTAGCGATCGTCCGGCGTAAACGATTCCGGCCCATTGAAAAATACCTGCAAGCCGGTCTCCGCCATTTGCGGTACTCGGTGCATGGCGGCTTCCAGATAGGGCGCCAGATGATCAAAATCTTCCGGCAGCTCGTCAAAACAAAAAGTCTCGGGAATGCCATTCATGCCCCAGGGCTTGGCATTCGGTTCAAACATGCCGACTAAAAGCTTGCCGGTATCTTCTTTGAAGTAACAATAGCCACCCGGGTCGCGCAGGGTGGGCAAGCCATTATCCAGTCCGCTGATTGGTTCAGTCACCACATAAAAGTGTTCTGCGGCATGCAACGGAATGTCGACGCCCGCCTGTTTGCCAAATTCCCGTGCCCACATACCGGCACAGTTCACCACATATTCAGCGCTGATCTCACCGTGCTCGGTGACCACGCCGGCAACCCTGCCATGCTCCAGTTGCATGTCAGTCACCTTGGTGTTCTCAAATATCTGCACACCGCCCTGTCGCGCGCCGGCGGCCAAAGCCTGAGTGACATCCACCGGGCTGGTCATGCCATCCATTGGTAGGTGCACTGCACCGATCACATCATCAATATTGAGTAACGGCCACAGCTCCTGCGCCTGGTCAGGTTCAATCACATTGCAGGGGATGCCAGCTACCTTGGCCATCGACGCGCCGCGTTTGAGTTCTGCCAAACGCTCGACGTCAGTGGCCACGCTCAGCGAACCATTGCGGACGAAGCCGGCAGCCTGGCCGGTTTCGGCTTCCAAACTCTCGTACAGGTCGGCACTGTACTTGGCTAACATCGACATGCTGTACGTAGCCCGCAAGGTCGGCACCAGCCCCGCCGCATGCCAGGTGGTGCCGCTGGTCAGTTGTTTCCGCTCCAGTAACACAACATCATTGATACCAAGCTTGGCGAGGTGGTAGGCCACGCTGCAGCCGATAATGCCGCCACCAACGATAACGACCTGAGCCGACTGAGGGAGGGTTTTCGCCATGGGTAAAGCCCTACGGTTAATGTAATTGTTATGAATATTTTCTATATTCCAGATTATCGTGTGAAATTATAGTATATTTTTTCATGTTCATTGAGCGCAGTCGCCAGAACGGGTGGCTCTCGCGCTGGCCCCGATGGCGGCCCGTTCCTGCTGCATCGCAGCCCGTCTCCGGTTACTATGGCCGCCACCAGATTTAATCACTCCATAGCCTCATGCGTTTGACTGTTTTTATCATTGCTAGCTATTTATTTACCACTGTTGCTAACGCCAGCGAGGTCGTGCCCGCCAATGTTTCCCTCAGCGAGAACGATCGCACATTAATGGCCTGGGTGGACTCTCATGCTAATGCCATCCTGGAAGAACTACGACAGCACGTAGACCTCAACACTGGCACCGCGAATATCGCCGGCCTTGATCAATACCGTGAGCGCCTGCAAAGCGATTTGGAACAGCTCGGTTTCGCCACCCAAACCCATGCTTCGGCAGCCCAAGCGATTCTCACCTGCGGCGGCGGTCAGATGCAGTTTGCTGACCACCTGATTGCGCGCCGGCAGGGCGGCAACGGCCCGCGCCTATTGCTCAACGGGCATATGGACACGGTATTCCCGCACGATGATGAATTTCAGAAATTGATGGTGAGTGAAGACGGCACACTGGCCGGCCCCGGAGTTGCCGATATGAAGGGCGGCATCGTGATAATGCTGAATGCGCTGCGCGCATTGAATGCACAAGGTCTGCTCAAGGATGTCAACCTCACTGTGCTTCTTAACAGCGATGAAGAAATTGGCTCTCTAGGCTCCCGGCCATTAATTGAAGAACTTGCGCGCGAACATGACATCGGATTGGTCTTTGAAGGCTCCTGGGGCAACACCGTGACTCGTGCCCGCAAAGGTCTTGGTCAGGCTCGCTTGGTGGTACGTGGCCGTGAGTCCCACGCCGGTGGCGCTCACCCTGATGGCGTTTCAGCTAACCTTGAACTGGCGCAAAAAATAGTCGAAATTGAGCAACTCACCGATTATGAAAAACAAACCACGGTCAACACCGGGGTGATGCGTGGCGGTGAGAAACGCAACACGGTAGCGGGCTGCGCCGACGCGTATATTGATATGCGCTTCCCTGATCAGGCCGCAGGCGAGCAGTTGCAAAAAGGCATTAAACGAGTTGCGGCCAAGCAATTTGTGCACAACCCCAACCACCCTGAGCTGCCGATCACGGAGTACTGGTCGGTATTGCATCGGCCGGTGAAACCCGCGGATCGAAAGGTAGATGAGCTAATTGCTCTGGCAATGGGCTATTCAGTACTGATTGGCGAACCCATCACAGGTACGCGATATTCCGGCGGTGGCACGGACGGTTCCATTGCTCAGGCAGTTGGATTACCCACCATGGATAGTCTGGGAATCGATGGCGACGGTGCGCATTCCTCGCGCGAGACCGCCACTGTGAAAAGTCTGATCGCGCGCACCAAGTTAGTTGCGGTTTTGATGGCGCATTTGCTCGTGCAGTCGGAGTAATTTTTGCGGCTAAGCCAAAGTGTGAATCCAAGATGACACTTACAGAGGCAAAACCACCGTTTTTCCTCCCGGCAGAGGTATCACAAAAAAGTCAGTCTCAAGAGGCAACCCTGAGCCCTCCACTGCGCCAATATCACAGGTGCTCTTACCGCGCTCAATGCCCCGCTGGTCAGTGCCATTTACCGGCGCGGCCTGGCAAGCCGCTACATCACCGGCACCGATCAACCCGGAATCTGCCAACGGCAAATGCGTTGGCGTGGGGCCGCCATTGTTAGCCAAAGGGCCGAGCATCGGGTCACCGGATGCAATACCGGTACAACTATCGTCTTCAATCCAGTTATTGCTGCCCCCAACAGCCGTAAAATTACAGTCGCGACCACCGGCGCTGGTGATAACGTTATTAGCCATCAAGTCAATCGAGCTAAAATCATCACCGAGATAAAGGCCCCCAGCACCATTGGGCGCTTGATTGTCCTTTACTGTCACATTCGTTAAAAGCGCACTACTTGAACCTTTCATGTAGATGCCTCCACCTAAGCCTCCAATTTCGCCGACACCCACAACAGCAACATTACCCGACAAAGTTGAGTTGGCCAGGATGACGTCTGTGCTGCCAGAGGTCAGATTGATACCAGCACCATAGCGGGCCCGGTTATTGTCAATGCTCGTGCCAATGATATTTAAATTAACAGAATGGTTGGCGCTGATAGCGCCACCCCTTAGGTTAGCGCTGTTGCTACTGAATACGCTATTGGAAATAGTTGGGTCAGTTACATTGTTTAAATAAACCGCACCACCGCTAAACGCATAATTGTCAGAAAAATTGCAGGCATCAAGAGTAAGGTTAGTGACCTCATGAGCATAAATCGCACCTCCTCCTGAAATATAGCTACCGTTCTGCAGAGTTAATCCACTGAGCGACACATAATCGGCCCTGACATCGAAAATTTGGTTACTGTCGTTTCCGCTGATCGCCAAAGTGTCGGCGCCAGGACCGGTGATATCTACCGGACTTTCAATCTCAATTTTGCTCCCAAGTGTAATTACGCCAGTTAAACTCGGTGCAAACTGGATGGTATCGTTGCTGCCAAACGCATCACCGCCAGGATTGGCGCAACCTGGCTCAAGGCTAATACCGCTGTTGACGCTAGTAATGGCGTCGCGCAGGGTACAGCCCGTGCCGTCATCCAGCAGCGTATTAACCGTAATCGTCGCCGCCTGCGAGGCAGGCGTTAGGAGTGCCTGGCCGATGGCCAGGGTAAGGCAGGATCGCTGAAAATTATTAAGTGGTGGCATGTCGTCCCCTATCCAAATATGACGAACCCATGGTTCGTTCGTGTTACGCAACAGCTAACGAATCCGAAACACACGCTCCGTCTCCGATGCTTCCTTTATGTCCCATCCCCAAAGAGCCGCGACTTGGTGCCGCTCCTTTGTTATAGCCGTTGACGACGGCTATGAATTAAACACTAATGTAATAACTCCACTATGTCCAGCGCCCAGCTCATGCGAGGCTATCCGTTAGCATTACATCTGTCTCGCAACACATTTTTTTGAATCTTGCCGGTGGCCGTTTTTGGCAGGGCGCCGAATACAATGCGCTTCGGCTTCTTAAAACGGGCCATATTATCGGCGCAAAATTGAATTAATTCCGCTTCGGTCACTTCCTGCCCCACCTTGGTCTCGATAAAAGCGCAGGGCACTTCGCCCCATTTATCATCCGCCATGGCCACCACCGCCGCCTCGCCGACTGCGGGATGCTTGTACAGTGTATTCTCCACTTCCACCGAGGATATGTTTTCGCCCCCTGAAATGATGATGTCCTTGGCGCGATCCTTGACCTGTATATAACCGTCCGGGTGTACTACGGCCAGATCGCCGCTGCGAAACCAACCATCCTTAAAGGCCTTGGCGGTTTCAGCATCGTCCTTCAGATAGCCCTTCATCATGGTGTTGCCGCGCATGACCAGCTCGCCCATGGTCTCACCGTCGTGCGGCACCGGCATATCGCTTGCTTCGTCAAATACATCCACCGCCTCCATCATGGCAAAGCGCACACCCTGGCGAGATTTCAACTCGGCCTGTGTTTCGGGGCTTTGCTGATCCCACCAGGGTTGCGGTGCGGCCTGCAAAATATGGCCGTAACTCTCCGTCAGGCCATACACGTGCATTACATCAAATCCGTAATCGGCCATGCTCTGTAACACACTGGCCGGCGGCGGGGCGCCGGCGGTCATGGCATGAATGGTGCGGTCAAACGTCTTCTGTTCTTCAGCCGGGGCGTTGGCCAGCATATTCAACACAATGGGTGCGCCACCAAAATGCGTAATATTGTGTTGCTCGACCAAATCAAAAAACAGTTTTGGGGTAAAGGCACGTACGCATACAACCGTGGCCGCCAATGCCGTCATGGTCCAGGCGTGACCCCAACCATTGCAGTGAAACATCGGCACTGTGTAAAGATATCTTGGGCTGTGTGGCAGGCTCCAGGAGGTCACCGTACCCAGACTCATCAGATAGGAGCCGCGATGGTGATACACCACGCCCTTGGGTCGGCCCGTGGTGCCTGAGGTATAGTTTAAAGACAGCGCCTGCCACTCATCCGAGGGGGCCTGACATGTGAAATCATCATCACCCTGCGCTAGCAACTCCTCGTATGTAATGTAGTCCAGATTGTCGGGCAACTCAGCCTGCTCTTCCGGCGCCGCAAACTCGTCATCAATCAGCACAATATCGGGCTGGTGCTTAGCACTCTGCAGAGCCTGCGCCAACACCGGCCACAGACCGCGATCTACAATAAACACGCGCGACTCAGCATGGTCGATGATATAGGCAACGGTGTCTGCATCGAGTCGTGTATTAATGGTATTCAACACGCCGCCAGCCATGCCCACCGAGAAATGACTCTCAAACATCTCAGGCGTGTTATAGGCGAAAATAGAAACCGTCTCGTTTTTTCCCACACCGCGTGCTTTAAGAGCGCTGGCAACCTTGCGGCAGCGTTGCCGCGTTTGTGCCCATGTATAGTGCCGGTCGTTATAGATCAGCGAGCTCTGCTCAGGGTAGATATCGGCGGTACGCTCCAAAAACGACAGCGGCGTGAGTGGCACAAAGTTTGCGTCATTCTGCGACAGTTGATCGTATTCGATTGGCATCGCCAGACCCTCCGGGGTAGAAAATTAGTTTTGTACTGTGGTGCCGGTATCCAGCATCGAGGTAATGCGCTCGCGGGTGGCGTCAGTGCCAGCCAAAGTGAGAAATGCACGACGCTCGGCATCGTAAAAATCCTGTTCGCTGGCCGTCGTCCCGGGCGCGATCTCACCACCGGTGACAATGCGCGCCAGCTCGGTCGCCACCACCACATTGTGCGGCGTCAGCTTGCCCGCAGCATGGGCTTTATCCAACCATTCGCACATCGCTTCAAATACTGGCTCGCCGGGTAGGGCCAGCTCAGGGCGGTCAAAGTTTAGTTGCTGAGAATCGTCGTTTTCTACCGCAGTGATGGCGTCCAACGCAGCCGGCAACAAACGGTCACGATTACTCAAGTATCGATCATTGTCGCGCAGCATTGCTTGTTCGCGCGCCAATACTGGCGAGCTACAGGTGCGGCCATAGCCCAGATTCATAAAGGCTTTCCAACTGGCTTCGCTGATGTCGTCTGCGCACCCCAGCTTTTCGACCCAGCGATACAGCGTTTCCTTGCAACCGCCGCCGCCGGGGATTACGCCCACGCCGGACTCCACCAGACCCATGGTCGAGTTGGCATGGCAAATCACCTGCTTGGAATGCAGCACCACTTCAAATCCACCACCCAGCGACATGCCCACCGGCGCACAAACGACCGGAAAATCCGCGCTCGCCATGCGATGTACGGTCTGCTGAAAATGCGCCAGAAACTGGTCCAGACCTGGCATATCTTCGGCTTCAAAAAAGCGCCGTACCGCCTGCAGATTTACTCCGCAGGAGAAATGCTGCGCATCGTTGTGCACAATTAAGCCGCGCATGCCGTCGCGGTCAACATGGTCTAGCGCATCGGCCAGAATCGCCATGGAATCCGCGTCCAACGCATTGGCCTTGCTGTGAAACTCGACTAAGGCCACGCCTTCAAGGTCAAACCAGCTGGCCACTTCGCAGGTGTTGTTGGGCGTCAGTGTTCGGCGCTTTTCATTAAACCGCATAACCCCCTGCGGCCGCTGAATGGGCTGCCAGCCGCCGCCGAATTTTCGTACCTGCAACACACCGTTGTCGACCCGGTAGAAACTCGAGCCTGACGCTTCGGCCAAAAACGGCGGCACATCCATGCCATCTGCCTGTAAGCGCTCAATAAAATAGTCCACCCCAATCTCATCGATCAGCGCAAACGGGCCTTTTATCCAGTTGTAACCGAGCTTCATGGCATCGTCGACACCCAGCGGGTCCTCACCCACCTCGGGAATCAGCGAAGCGGCATAGCTCAGGGTGCGCGACAATACGCGCCAGGCAAACTGCCCGTACAATCCATCATCCTGCAACAGGTGTATCACACCCTCTTTTTCTGCCTTATCCGCCAATGCGATGCTCAATCGCTCTGCTTTAGCGTAGTTACCAGTGGCGAGGTCGATGACTTCGCGGCCGTTTTCTGCATCGCGGTAAAAGCCCTGCCCCGATTTATTACCGGTCTGCCCATTGGCAATCATCTCCACCATCAAAGGTAGCTTGCCCGCCTCACGCTGAAAGGCATCGGATTCAGGCAGCGTATTCACCAGACTCTGTGCCACATCCGACATCAAGTCGATACCAATCAAATCATACAAACCGAACACGCCGGTTTTTGGGATGCCCATCGGCCGCCCGAAAATCGCGTCTGCCTGGGTCGGGCTCAAGCCCATGTCATTGGCTGCGTGCAACGCGCATTGAATGGCAAAGCAGCCAACGCGGTTACCCAGAAAGCCCGGTGTATCACGACAGTCGATGACGCCCTTGCCCAGCTGTTGGTCACAGAATTCACCAAGCTCCTGCATAACTTCATCGGCTGTGTCTTCACCGCGCACCAGTTCCAGCAGGGGCATAAAGCGCACCGGGTTGAAAAAATGGGTGATGGCAAAGCGCTCGCGAAAGCTAGTCGGCATGTCTTCCACCAGTAATTTAATCGGGATGCTGGAAGTGTTGGAACTGATCAAAGCCCGATCATGACAGACTTCATCTAATTGTTTATAAAGGGTTTTTTTAATGTCCAGGCGCTCCACCACCGCTTCGGCCACCCAGTCGCAATCGGCCAATTCGGCAAAATTATCGCGTGTGTTCCCTAAGTGAATGTACTTTTCGTAGTCGGCACTCATTAAGCCTTCAGTCTCGCGCAAGCGCTCCAGACCGCGCTCTGCCAACGCATTAGGATTATCTTCACCAGGCAAATCCAGCAACCACACTTCGATGCCGGCATTGGCTACCTGCCCAGCGATGCCGGACCCCATGGTGCCTGCACCAATCACTGCTACTTTTTTAATCGTCATTTTTAAAGGCCAATATTCGTTGTTCGTACTGGTTTCGTTTAGTCCGAGTTCGCGACGATAAAATCGCGAATCGCGTGTAATACTTTTTTGGGTGCTTCGATGGGTAACATATGTCCGTATTCGGGAAACACTATAATCTTTGCATTAAGGGCTTGCGCCGCCGCTTTACCGGCCTTCATGGGGGTCATTTTGTCCTGTCCGGCCAGAATCATTAATGTCGGCGCAGTAATTTTGGCGGCCGCCGCATCACCAGCCTTGTAGTCCGCACAGCACTGTAAATCCACGGCCAGCGGGTTGTCGCTCATAATCTTGCGGCCCACCGCGATCGGCTGCATGCCGGGGGTAGGGCTGATGCCCAAATGCATTTGCGGCCCGAAACCCCATTGCAGCATCATGTCAGCCGCCGCGGCGGAAGATTTCTTGGCGGTTTCTATTAATGCCGGGTTGACCGGAATGGCGTTGGCGGTACCGATGCCGGTTAACGAGCGCACCAGCTCGGGGTGTCGCGATGCCAGTTCCAGCGCGCTCAAGAAACCCTGGGAATGCGCGACCACGTGCACACTTTTGACGCCACTGGCGGTTAATAAATCCACCAGCCAGTCGGCACTCATTTCAATATTAATCAGCGGCTCACCGTGTGAGAGCGAATGGCCCGGGAAATCTGGCGCCAGCACCGAGTAGCCGTTGTAAGCAAACCAACGGGTTTGCAGCGCCCAGGCTCGGTGATCCATACCACTGCCATGTAGAAATAATACGCTGGGTAGGCCGGCATCAAACGGTTTACCGCCAGTGGCAACGTGGGTCAGGTTGCCGTTGATATCAAACTTCATTTGGTATCTCCGGCGCTGCTGCTGAGCCGTTGCGCGGCCTTAAGCCCCGCTTTAAAGTCATTCTGAATATCACCAATGTGTTCTATCCCCACCGATACCCGCACTAAATCCTCGGAAATACCGGCCGCTTCCATGGCGCTCGCGTCCAGCCGTGAGTGGGTAGTGCTGCCGGGGTGCAATACCAGTGTGCGGGAATCACCCACGTTGGCCAGGTTGGACGCCAGTTGTAGAGCATCAATAAACGCTGCGCCGCCAGCGCGCCCACCCATCACGCCAAAACAGATGATGGAGCCCGCACCATCCGGAAACAGATCCTGCGCCAATTGATGGCTGGGGTTGGATTCCAGGTCAGGGTGGTTTACCCAGGTTACCTGCTCCTGCTGCTGCAACCAATCAACCAGGGCCCGGGTATTGGCCATGTGTTTTTGCATCCGCATGCTCAGCGTTTCCAGGCCCTGCAAAATGAGAAAGGCGTTGTTAGGGCTCATACAGGCGCCTAGATCACGCATGGATTCAGCGCGAATCTTCATAGCCAAGGCATTGGGCCCAAACTCTTCCCAAAACCGAATGCCATGGAATGGTTCATAGGGTTCGGTAAGCTGCGGAAAGCGACCACTGTCACCCCAATCAAAATTACCACCATCAACGATTGCGCCACCAATGGCTGCTCCATGCCCGCCCATCCATTTGGTTACTGAATGCACTACCACGTTGGCACCCGCCTCAAAGGAACGAGTCAGCGCTGGCGTTGCAAAGGTCGCGTCCACTACCACAGGTATTCCGTGCTGGTTCGCGATCTGACTAATCTGCGGTAAATTCGCGACCTCCAGCCCGGGGTTGCCAATGGACTCGCAAAACACCATTTTGGTATTGTCCTGAATGGCATCTTCAAGCGCTTGTGCATCGTTGATTGACACAAACGTTGTTTCAATCCCCAGCCGCCTCAATGTGTGTTGTAACAAGGTTGCTGTAGACCCATAAATTTGCCCGGACGACACAATATGGTCGCCGGCCGAGCAAAGCGTGATGAAGGTGGTGAACAAGGCACTCATGCCAGAGGCGGTACAGATTGCCCCGCTGCCACCTTCAAGCGCTGCGATGCGTTGTTCTAACACCGCCACCGTGGGGTTGGAAATTCGGCTGTAGATGTGACCGCCCTGCTCCACATTGAACAACGAGGAGGCTTCGCTAACGCTGTCAAACACATAGGAAGTAGTTTGATAAATAGGCACGGCACGCGAGCCGTGATCACTCTCGGGCACATAGCCGCTGTGCAATGCCACAGTATCAGGATGGTAGTAGGAAGATCGACTCATAAGAATGTCCGGAGTTTAGCGCGGTGATCTGGCAGCGTTATGCTTGCAAATCTTCCGCCGAGAAAGGCAAGGCGACAATTCTACCCTGCTGCCCGGCTATCTCAACCGTTGCGCGACCCTCATGCCAGGTTTTTTGCACGATACCCATGGCCAAGTGTTTTTTGTAGCGCGGCGACCAGATTTGGGAGCGCACTTCTCCCACGCATTCATCCCCGTCCAACACATCGAAGCCACCAATATTATTAGCCACGCTGGCAAAATCCACCGGCTCGTCAAATAGCATGCCAGCGTGCACCCGCGTTTGCTTGTCGGCCATGGCCCGCAGCGCAGGCAAGCTTAAACTCTCCACATCGGCATCCAGATTCAGGAATACCCCGAGACCACATTCAAGCGCATTATCTTCGTCGGTCATATCGCTGCCGTAAGACAGCAGCCCAGCCTCGATACGCTCTAGTCCATTGGGACAGCCAGCACGGACATTCAAATCTTCACCGGCAGCGAACAGCGCGTCCCACAATGCTTCGCCCAAATCCCATTGCGGCAGATATATTTCAAAGCCGCCCTGCTTGCTCCAGCCGGAGCGCGCCACGTACATGTCTACGCCTTCGAAGGCCAACATCTCGCCGCGGAAAAATCGAATCGATTTGACGGCATCGCCAAACACTCTGGCAACCAACTCTTCGGCCTTGGGCCCCTGCACCGCCAACGGGCTTACGTCAGGTTCAAACACTTTTACATCCAACACATAGCCCTGCGCCAGACCCTTGGCCCATAATTTAATATCGCTGTCCGCCAGAGAAATCCACCAGCGATCATCGCTCAACTTGATCACGATGGGGTCATTCAATATCTTGCCTTCTGCGTCGCACATGGGCGCGTATTTGCCCTGCAATGACTCTTGCTTACTGAGATCACGCGGGGTCATAAGCTGCACCAGACGTGCTGCATCGGGTCCGTTAATCTCGACCTGCCGTTCCGCAGCAACGTCCCACACTTGCACATGTTCGCAGAGATGCCAATAGTCCGCCTCAACTGACTCAAAAACAGTGGGCAGCAACATATGGTTATAGACCGTGTAGGCCTTTACGCCAGCGGCTTCCACGCGCCGAGTGAATGGCGTTACCCGGGTTCGCTTGGAGATGCTAAGTATTTTTTCGGACATAACTTATCCTCGGTTATCAGGTGTGGATCAGGCCATTGAATGCATTGCTACAGACAGAATAAGCACGGCACACCATCGGTAGTATTTATTAACGACTTAAAAAGCCTCTTCAGGCAAGCCCATTATTGAGTCACTCCCCGATTCAATTGCCGACGCATGGGTCAGGTATCTCGGTAAAATGTGATCCATATAAAAGGCCGCAATTATCAGTTTATTGCGAGTGAATGAATTAGACGCATCACGGCCAGCCGCGGCAATCGACGCCACCAACATCTGCCAGCCGCCGCACACCACGCCCATCATCATCAGGTAATTAAAGCTGGCACTGCCGGCAAAATAAATATCGCTTTCAGAGTCGGTCAGAATACGAGTTTTAATCTGCTCCAATGCAGTTACCGCCTCATTCATCTGCCCTGCCATGGTCTGTAATTCTGGCTGGCCTGTCTCATTAGCGGAGGCAATCACCGCCCGCATATCAGTAATCAGGCTATCAACCGCAGCCCCCTTATCAAGGCGCGTCTTTCGTTCAACCAAATCCATTGCCTGAATGCCGTTGGTACCCTCATAAATAGGCAGAATGCGCGCGTCGCGCAAATACTGCGCAGCCCCAGTCTCCTCAATAAACCCCATGCCACCGTGCACCTGTACCCCCAACGACGCGACTTCGGGGCCTATTTCGGTACACCAACCTTTGACCACCGGCGTTAATAATGCAGATCGCGCATCATGCAGCGCCCGCACCGCAGGGTCAGGGTGTTTGTTGCGAAAATCAACACTGGCACAGGCCACATAGGCGACCGCACGGCTGGCCTCGGTGAGCGCCCGCATGGTCAGCAGCATTCGGCGTACATCAGGGTGTTTTACGATGTTGCCAATTTCGGTTTCACCCGGCGCTACGCCCTGCTTGCGTTCCAGAGCATGATCTCGCGCCAGTTGGTAGGCGCGCTCTGCTATCGACACCCCTTGCAGGCCCACCGTCAGGCGGGCATTGTTCATCATGCTGAACATGCAGGCCAATCCGCGATGCTCCTGACCAACCAGAAAGCCGATCGCGCCCTCATTTTCACCATAACTCATCACACAGGTGGGGCTGCCGTGTACGCCCAATTTGTGTTCCACAGACAGCACCTGGAGATCATTGCGTGCGCCCAAAGTTCCATCTTCATTGGCGATAAACTTGGGCACCAGAAACAGCGAAATACCCTTAACACCCGGTGGTCCATCAGGCAGGCGAGCCAGCACCAGATGCACCACATTATCGGTCATATCATTTTCGCCCCAGGTGATGTAGATTTTTTGACCATAAATTCGATAGTGGTCACCATCCCGCTCTGCGCGCGTGCGCAGTGTCGCCATATCCGACCCTGCCTGCGGCTCGGTCAGATTCATGGTGCCATTCCAGCGCCCGCTGATCATGTTTGGCAGATAGCGCGTCTTTAATTCGTCACTGGCGTTAACCTCGAGTGCTTCAATCGCGCCCTGACTGAGTAGCGGACAAAGCCCCCAGGCCATGTTAGCTGCGTGCCACATTTCCTGCACCGGTATCGCCAGCGCAAACGGCAATCCCTGACCACCATAATCCGGGTCGAATTGCAGCGAACCCCAGCCAGCGTCGGTAAACTGCTGATACGCGTCTCGAAATCCCGGCGGCGTTGCGACTTCCGCATCGCCGTGCACTTTGACGCCGGCCCGATCGCCGCTGGCGTTTAATGGTGACAATACATTGGTCGCCAGCTTGCCGGCTTCCTCCAAAATGCTGGCCGCCAGATCAGGCGATAAATCTTCATAACCCGGTAATGCCGCCAAGGCAGCCAGGTCCAGGTGCTCGTTGAGCACAAAATTCATATCCTCCAGCGGTGCCAGATAATCAGCCATGGTTTTTCCTTTGGGGTCTGCAGTTGGTGATCCGCGCCGGCTTTGAATTTATATTTATTGGTTAACACACCGACGCGTTAGATCGAAAAAATATCCCAAGCGCTCTGGCATTGCAATTCATGCCGCTCACCTCGACCTAACAAATAATGGGCCTCAGACCCCTATTTCGTTGTGCTATGCATTTTTAGCCTAGTGCTAAAGTTGTAATTCGGTTTCCTCAGCCAATGCGCCCCCCAACAAATTAGACCAATGAGTTAGATCTATGAACAGAATAAACTTTCTTCAGGAATTGGTTCCATCACTGCGCATCTCGAACTGGGCACCACTGATGTTTGGTCGAAAACCCGCTGCAGACTCGGCAAGTTTGACTGCATTGTGTGAGCTCATCATGCAGTCCGACGGCGAGTACTCGAGCATGGCGCTTGCCGAGCAATTGCTGGACGCTTTTGAATCAGCCAACGAACAGGAGCAACAGGCATTTTTTACGCTATTGTCAGAGCAATTTGGGCTCGACTGCGGACGCCTGCAACTTGCTCTGGACGAATATCGGGCGCATCGCTCGGCCGACCACCTTGCTGCGCTCACCCAGGTTGCACAGCCAGTTCGGCGGGAATTATTACGTCGCCTGAATCAAGTTCCCGCCGGTACACCAAGGCTGGTTAGAATGCGCGAGCAGTTGCAAAAGCACAGCCGACAACAACCTGAGCTGGCCACAATAGATGTCGATTTTCGTGCTTCATTTAATGAGTGGTTCAATCGAGGCTTTCTGGTATTGCAGGCAATCGACTGGACAACACCCGCCCACATACTGGAAAAAATTATCGCTTATGAAGCAGTACATGAGATCAGCAACTGGCGTGAACTCAGGGCACGTCTGCAACCGGCCGACCGATTCTGCTTCGGCTTCTTCCATCCGGCCATGCAGGACGAACCCCTGGTGTTTGTGGCGGTGGCGCTGACCCGGGACATCCCTGCCCATTTGCCGCAAATTCTGGGTGATGAACGCGACGTTATCTCGCCTGAAGAGGCGCAATGCGCGGTGTTTTATTCGATCTCTAATTGCCATCGCGGCCTACAGGGAGTGTCGTTCGGAAACTTCCTGATCAAACATGTGGCCCGACGACTATTGCAACAGTTTCCCCAGCTCAAGACCTTTGCCACTTTGTCACCGGCCCCTGGATTTCGGGCCTGGTTGAGCGCCCAGCAAAACGCTAACCAAGAAATCGCAGAGTTACTGCAGGTCACCAACGATGCCTCGCAAAACATTTTAGAGCAGGCACAACTTGAGTGCCTGCAAAAACAGGCCGCAAGATATTTTCTATCAACCAACACCGCTGACGGATACCCGAACGATCCCGTTGCTCGTTTTCATCTGCGCAATGGGGCTCAATTACACAGGCTGAATCCAAATGCCAACTTAACCGAAAAGGGCATGCAGCAATCGCTGGGCCTGATGGTCAACTATGTTTATGACCTGGATAAGGTTGAACAACTGCACGAACAATACGTGCATGAAAAACGGATTGCCTGTCACGCTGACATCAAAAACCTGGCTTCGGCTTAGCTACTCGCCGGTCTGCCGTTCAGCCTGGGCCACCGCAATCAACCAATCCCGAAATTTCGCCGCGTCAGAGCCAGGATGCGGCCGCTGCGCACAGACCACATAAAACGACTCGTCAGTGGGCATTTGCTCACTGAGCGGCGCACATAAACGGCCCTGCTCAATCATTCCACTCACCAGCGAGCTGCGCCCCAAGGCAATCCCCACCCCCTGCTCGGCCAGCCCTAATGCAGCGATCAGGGTATCAAACTGGATGCCGGGGCCGATGTTCACCTCATCGCCGAGCACATGGTGTAGCCAGTAATGCCAACCATGCTCATAACCAGCCACATGCAACAACGTGTGTTGCAACAGATCTTCAGGAGTGCTCAGCGTAGGACCCCGCTCCAGTAGCGTCGGGCTGCATACCGGCAACAAACGGTCCCACGTCAATCGGTCAGCAAAAACATTTGGCCAGTTGCCATCACCATAGCGAATTTCTAAATCGATGTTTTCCAGCATTTCATGCTCATCTACCCAGATGCTGCTGGTGAATCGTAGGTCCACCTCTGGTTGCAGCCGCATAAAAGTATGCAACCTGGGGGCCAACCAGGCCCTGAAAAAAATCAGGCTGGCATGGATATGCAGGCTCTTATGGCCACTAAAACTAAACAGTGCGTCGGTTGCCGCAATCAGGTCATCAATCGCGTCGCGAACGGATGGCAGATACGCGGCGCCAGCCGAGCTCAGCCGTAAGCCGCTCGGTAAGCGCACGAATAACTCAACATCGAGTTGATGCTCGAGGTTTTTCACATGCTTGCTAACCGCTGCCTGAGTAACACAGAGTTCTTCAGCCGCTTGGGTGAAATTCAGGTGCCGAGCTGCAGCTTCAAACGATCGCAACCAATTGAGCGGAGGTAATTTTTTGGACATTAGACGGGGGATGCTCAGCGTGGCCAGGAGATGCAAAAGCCTTCTTAAATAATTCTGCTATAGTGCCCATCATACTAACAAAAGTACCACTGTCTATGAGTTCCGATTGCACCCACAAGCAACCCAACGCCAGCATGTGCTTTATCTGCGGCCGCGATAACCCATTTGGCCTGCACATGTATTTCTATGATAACCAGACGGATAAGGTGGTAGGTAATATCACACCCGATGAGCGTTATCAGGGCTACCCTGGAGTCGTGCATGGCGGCATTCTTGCCAGCATCCTTGATGAAGTCATTGGTCGTGTTGCGATGATCGGCGATCACCATCGCTTTATGATGACCGTAACACTAAAAGTGTCATACCGCCTACCGGTGGAAGTAGGCACCCCACTGCACGCGGTCGGTGAGTTAATCAAGTTACGCGGTCGCATTGGCAAGGCCAGTGGTAAAATTTATTTGCCGGATGGCGCGGTGGCCTGTGAAGCGGAAATGACGCTGGCCGACATGCCTGCCGAGATCGCCACTGAAAGCCGTATTCAATCGCTTGGCTGGCGGGTCGACCCGGATTAGTCTGTTCACCCATTCTGGAATTTCTCATCCACCTCTGCCATATCGACCGAGCCATGAATTTAATTAAATTGCTGCCCATCGGCCTGTTATTTTTTTCCAGCCGAGCTGTGGCCAGCATAGATCAGATTATCGATGAAAGCTTTCGCCCGATGGCGCAGGCCATTGAGAAAATTGTGTTTTATTCCATGCCTATGTTTGGCACTGAGGCACCGGTGATTGTGCTGCTTTTGGTCGGCTGCGGATTATTCTTTACCCTGTATCTGGGCTTTATTAATATTCGCGGGTTTGGTCATGCCGTCCGCATTGTCAGGGGTGACTTTACTGACCCGAACGATCCGGGCGAGGTAAGCCACTTCCAGGCGCTTACCACGGCGGTTTCCGGCACCGTGGGGGTCGGCAATGTCGCGCACGTCGCCATTCTGATGTCGATCGGCGGGCCGGGCGCGGCTTTCTGGTTAATCGTGGCCGGCTTTCTCGGCATGTCCTCCAAGTTTGCTGAATGCACGCTGGGCGTGAAGTACCGCAATGAAAACCCGGATGGCACCGTCTTTGGCGGGCCCATGTTTTACCTTGAGAAGGGCTTGGCGTCGCTTAAAATGCCGCGCTTCGGCAAAGTACTATCACATTATTACGCGATCTGTATTGTTATCGGTACGCTCGGTGTGGGCTGTATGTTTCAGTCCAATCAGGCTTATGTGCAGTTCGTCAACGTTACCGGGGCGGACGGCAGCTTTTTCGCCGACAAAGCCTGGTTAGTCGGCCTGGTATTGGCAGTTCTTACCGGCATGGTGATTGTCGGCGGCATCAAATCTATTGCCGCTGTCACCAGCCGTCTGGTGCCCTTTATGGCGCTCTTGTATCTGGTAACGGCCCTGATTGTAATTGCTGCCAATGCTGAAAAACTACCCTATGCATTTTCCGCCATCATCAACGGTGCTTTCAGCCCTGAGGGCGTGACCGGAGGCGTAATCGGTGTATTGATTTTAGGCTTTCGCCGGGCTGCCTTTTCCAACGAGGCCGGTATCGGCTCCTCCTCCATTGCTCACTCCGCAGTAAAAACCAAAGAACCCGTGACCGAAGGCTACGTGGCGATGTTGGAGCCGTTTATCGATACCGTGGTGATCTGCACCATTACCGCTTTGGTGATTATTGTCACGGTATATGAGCCGGGCGTCACCGGCGCCAACGGTGTCAGTGGTGTTGAATTGACCTCGTCGGCGTTTGCCAGCGTGCTCCCATGGTTCCCCTATGTGCTGACGGTGGTTATCATTTTGTTCGCCTATTCCACGATGGTGGCGTGGTCGTATTATGGCCTGGCAGGCTGGGTGTATTTGTTTGGTGCCGGTTCGAGAACCAAGATGACTTACAACCTGATTTTTTGTGTGTTTGTCATTATCGGCTGTGCGGTCAAACTTGATGCGGTTTTGAGCTTCTCTGACTCGATGATTTTTGCCATGGCGCTGGCCAATATCATCGGTATTGTGCTGCTGGCACCCACGGTTAAACGCGAAATTGACGGTTATTGGCAACGTCGCCGGGCGGCGGTCAGTACTGCAACTTAACCCCGCCCCATCAGGCGTTGATGCACTTTGTTTAACAGCGCCTGACTCTCGCCTACCCGGCGCACTACCTCACGATAAGACGCCAGCTCCATCGGTTGATGACGGTGCTCGCGGGCGATGCGCGCCAGATAGCGACCATGCTCAAAAAATATTTTATAGGCTTTCCAAATTGAATGTGCCGGATCAAACATATGCGTTGGTAAAGAGGCCACGCCATTGACTTCAATGACCACAAATTCACCGCGCTGCAAAGCGGCTTGATCCTCCGCCTTGATATCCACCCGGCCGAAATTAAAGCCGGGCTGGGAGTCACACAGCTCGAATATCTTCGCTGCCAACTGTGGCGTTAACAGGTGCATATCGTCGGTAAACTTACAGCCCAGCGTATGCGAACCGATAAACGACAAGCGTTTCTGCTCCCCCTTCGCCAGCACCACAGCGGTATCCAATTCCTGCAAAAAGGAATCCCAATGTTCCGTATAGCGATAATGCCTTTGCGCCAAGGTCAGCAGATCATCTTCGCCGTTGCCCGTCACCGTTGGAAAATGTTTGCGGTTGATGCCGGTAATTTTTGGCACACCGTTTTGCCGCACATAAAAGATGCCGCATTCGAAACTCCAGGGGGTGAACTTTTGCACAATATAATCGCCCAATAAGCGCGGGGCATGTCTGGCTGCGTCGTCAGCATTGAATACGCGCACAATGCCTTTGCCCACAGAGCCGACGTTGGACTTTAGTATCAGCGGCCAACCATGTTGCTGCCCAAACTGCTCAATAAATTTCTGCTTTTGTGTCGTGTTCCATTGTTCAAGAATCAAATCGCTTGGCAGGAAAAAACTCGGGTCAAACTGGTGCTGAGTAGCAAGTTTGGACCCTAAGCCGATCTCACCATGATCCAGCGCATAATTAGCCTTGGCCAATGTCCGCGGTGTGATGCGATTCAGCAAGCACTGCACCGCCAGACAACCGTAATACGGGAGTTCGAAAACACGCGGGTGCCAAAATTCGAATTTTTTTATCAAGGTGCGCGGTCGGTGGGTGTGAAGTGCATCAAAGAAACTCGGATTGTACGAAGCCCATGCCCTATTTAAAAGCTAAAATGCGCTGGCTAAATCTATCCATAAAGCGTCGCAATTGAGTAGCCTCATACGATAGATTGCAGATAGACTCGAGCGCTTACGCACGTTTTTTTGGCACCGAATAGTCAGGCAAAACCCGATGAACGAGACTAACAATAAATTCGCAACTCAAATGGCCGTTGCCGCCGACCAAAAAAATGTCTGGCACCACCTGAGCGACCACGCACCCTACCAGACGGCGGCGCCCATGATGCTGGTAAAAGGCGAGGGCATGCGGGTTGAAGACGCCAATGGCAAACAGTATCTGGATGCTGCATCGGGCGGCTTATGGACGGTAAACGTTGGTTATGGTCGCGAGTCAATCGCCAAGGCCGTTTATGAGCAGTTAGTGCAAATGAATTTTTATTCGCAAACCGCAGGCAACATCCCAGCCGCGCAATTCGCGGAAAAACTATTGGAAAAAATGCCCGGCATGAGCCGCGTCTATTATTCCAACTCGGGCTCGGAAGCCAATGAAAAGGCCTATAAAATTGTGCGCCAGATTGCCGCCAAAAAATATGACGGCAAAAAACACAAAATATTATTCCGCGAACGCGACTACCACGGGACTACCATCACCGCATTGAGTTCCACTGGGCAGTTCGAGCGCAAAAACCAATATGGCCCGTTCACTCCCGGTTTTGTCGAATTCCCGCATTGCCTGCAATATCGTTCGCAGTGGGGCGACGTATCCGACTACGGGGTGCGCGCGGCTAAAGAGATGGAGCGCGTAATTCTCGAACAAGGCCCCGACACGGTTGGTGGCGTGGTGCTGGAACCCATTACCGCCGGTGGCGGCGTCATCACCCCGCCGGAAGGCTACTGGGAAACCATTCAGGAAATCTGCAAAAAGTACGACATTCTGTTGCACATCGATGAGGTGGTCTGCGGGCTGGGCCGCACCGGCGAATGGTTTGGCTATCAAAACTACGGCGTGAAACCCGACATTGTTACCATGGCCAAGGGCGTTGCCTCCGGCTACGCAGCGATTTCCTGCACGGTTACGACCGAGCCGATTTTCGATTTGTTTAAAGACGAGTCTGACCCACGTATGGGTTACTTCCGTGATGTGTCGACCTTTGGTGGGTGTACTGCAGGGCCCGCCGCAGCATTGGAAAATATGCGCATCATCGAAGACGAAAACCTGTTACAAAATGTGCGTACTCAAGGTGAATACCTACGCTCGGGGCTAACCAAATTGATGGAAAAGCACTCCATGATCGGAGACGTGCGAGGCATGGGGCTATTTCAGGGCCTGGAACTGGTCAAAGATCGTGGCACTAAGGAGCCAGTTGATGAAACCGTGCTTATGGCGATTGCCGCCCATTGCCAAAACGAAAGCGGCGTAATTATCGGCCGCACCAACCGCAGCTTCCGGGAATTCAACAACACCATAGCCCTGAGCCCTGCCTTAATCGCCACCAGCGACGACATAGACCTGATCGTTAACGCCCTGGATAAAGCCATCGCAGCACAGACGCACTAGCCGTTGCCGCGACCGTTGAGAACTTGAGAGACAAACTCGCGCCACGCCGTGATTGGTTTTCAAAACCAACCCCAGTGCGACGCACCCCTCAGGGGTATTGAGTCAAAAATTCTGTGGAAAAATTGATTGCACCTCCCAATGCGGCGCGCACCAGCGCTTTCTAGAGTAGCGGCGGGAATAAAATGCTAACGCTAACTCCGTAGTAACTCATTCGCCGGGTCATAAACCGCATCCATCTCCACATGCGCCTTGCGTATTCCGAGGCTGGTTTGTACGGTTAGTTCCTTGCCCTGCTCTACCAACTCGGGCTTCACAAAGGCGAACGCCAAACTATAGCCGACCCGATGGCCATAGCCACCACTGGTGGTGAGGCCGACTAATTCATCACCGTCAAACACCGCTTCATTGCCATAACATTCGCAGGCGACATCATCATCAAAGGCCAGATAGGCAAGCTGAATCTCGGTGCCCTTCTCCAGGCGCTCGCGCACGATTGGCGCACCGATAAAGTCTCGCTCCATATCGATAAAGCGATGCATTCCGGCCTCAACACCGGATAGCTCTTCGGTAAACTCGTGGCCCCAGGCGCGGTACATCTTCTCCATGCGCATGCTATTAAAGGCATAACCTCCAAAATCCCGCAGGCCCAGTTCAGCGCCCACCCGAAACAGTGACTCGTAAATGCTGGGTAACTGATAGGCCGGCATATGTAACTCATAACCCAACTCACCGGCATAGCTGACTCGAATCGCGCGCACTTCGGCGGCATCGCACATAATGATTTGGCTGCTCAGCCATGGGAATGCTTTGTGCGATAGATCCGAGGATGATATTTCCTGCAAAATTTCGCGCGCTTTCGGCCCGGTAAGCAATACGCCACCGATGTACTCCGTGACATTGGCGATTCGCACGTCAAAATCATCCGCGTGGCTCTGCATCCAATGCAGATCACGTTCTTCACCCGCCATTGGGCCGATTAAATAAAAATGCTCTGAACTGATTCGTGTGATGGATTGTTCAGTCATAATGCCGCCATTGGGACCATGAAATAAGGTTAGCCCCAGGCGTCCATCTTTGGCCGGCAGCTTATTGCAGCTTAAGTGGTCTAGAAAGGCCGCAGCATCCGGCCCGGTAATTTCAAACTTGGCTGCCCCCGAAATATCGGTAATACCAGCCGCGTTTTGCACCGCCGCGCATTCCGCCGCGACAACGTCATGGGTGTTGCTGCGGGTCCAGCTTGGCGTTTCTTCCAAGAGCTCCGGCGTCGCAAACCACTGCGGTTTTTCATAGCCCTGCACCACGCCGAATTTGGCGCCCTTTTCCTGCAGTATCGCATGCAGGGAGCTAATGCGCTTGCAGCGCGCTATGGGGCGATGCTCAGTCGCGCCCATGGCGGTGAACATTACCTCGTAACTCTCAATGGCTTTGGTAATGCAATAGTTCTTATCCGCCCAATCGCCGAAGCGCCTGCAATCCAGCGGTGCCATATTGATTTCCGTTTCGCCGTACACCATCCACTGCGCCATAAAGCGGCCCAGCGAGCCTTGCGCGATGCCAATACTCGAACCACACAAATTCCAGAAATTGCGTAGGCCTGCTTGCGGACCGGCCAGCACATTGTCGTCCGGCGTATGTGTGATTGGCCCATTCACCACAGTGGAGACCCCCACCTCACCAAAAGCCGGTGTTAACTCGATGCAGCGATCCAGAAACGGCATGATTCGTTCAAGGTCTGCAACAAACAACTGACGATCAAAATTCCAGTCCATACCACCCAATGCCCACGGCTTGGAACCATAGGTCTCATAGGGGCCAACCAAAAAACCATTGCCCTCCTGACGAATATAGGAATTGCTATAGCTGTCACGACAAACCGGCATCTCTTTACTTAAAGCAGCAACATCGGGGTGTGCGTCAGTAACCAGATACTGATGTTCCAGATTAATGATGGGCAACTTGGCACCCACCATGGCCGCGACTTCTGGCGCGAAACACCCGGCCGCATTGACCACGTGCTCGGCACGCACCGTGCCTTTTTCAGTGACCACCTCCCATTCACCGCTGGCCCGCGAGTTGATTTCCAGCACCCGGTTAAAGCGGCTGATGGTGGCGCCATTTTTGCGCGCCGCCTGCGACAATGGCATCACCACCGAGGTTGGGTCTACGTGACCGTCGTTAGGCGTGCTGACGATAATCCGCGCCGAATCAAAGTTCATCAACGGGTTTAGTTCCCGGGCTTCTTGCTTGCTGATAATGTCAAATGCGCAGGGCACGTGATGAGAACGGCTTTGCAAATTTCGAAACCATTGCTCTTCCAACTCAGTGAAGCCGAGCCGCAAACTGCCAGTAGTGTGAAAAGGCGACGCGTCGCCAGTCAATTCTGGCAATTCCTCGCAGTACAAATCCAACGAAGCCTGATGGATTTTTGAGATGGTCATATTGCCATTCAGATTGCACAATAATCCGGCCGCATGCCAGGTGGAACCGCTGGTCAATTCGCCCTTCTCAATCAACAGGGTATCGGTCCAGCCTTCCTTGGATAGATGATATAAAAGGCTCACCCCGAGTGAGCCTCCACCAATAATGACAACGCGTGCTTGGTCGAGCATCTGAGGATACCTTCTAATTATAAAACGCAAATACTATCATCAAAGATGATACCTGAAGCGCGAAAGGGACGTCGAAACGCCAGCTATGCTTCTGGCAATGTACGGCCCAGAAGGCTAGCACCGAGTGACATTAGTGTGAATAAAAGTAACACCAATGTCATCGAGAACTGCGCCGCTAACGCGCCAAAGACACCGGTCGCCAGCAGCAACACACCGATGGCGGAGTTGCTGGTCGCGATGTAGTCGGTGCGCTTATTCCCATCCGCCATATCCACAATGTATGTCTTGCGACCCAGGCGCACACCCTGATGAGTAATGTTCAAGGCGAAAAACAGGGCGACCATCAACCACAAGTCTTGCGACCCGATGTAGCTGGCCAGCGCGCCCAGCGCACATAGCATGGCAGTCAAAATACTGGTGATGATCAGCACTCGGCGACTGCTGCGATCTGCAGCATTACCCCAGATCTGGCTACTGACAAAGCTAGCGATACCGCTGGTAATGATAAACAGGCCTAGATTCTCAAAAGATGCGCCGGCGGTGCTCTGCTGCGCCAATAAAATAAAATAGGGCGCACTCAATCCGGAGCTCATCATCAATGTGCGCACCATCACAAAGCGCCGGAAGGGCTGATCGCTCCGCAGCAACTTCAGACTTTTAGCAATCTGCTCGCGGGCGTTTTGTGCGGCCTCTTCTTGACCCTCAAATTCTGCCACGCGTGCATACATCAGGGCCGTTAAACCCCAGCAGCAGGCGGCACCGGCCAGCAAACCGAAAAAACCATTGCCAGCATTCGGCCAATCAAAATACACAGAAAATCCTACCGCAATCCCGACCAGCCCCGACAGGGTTGCGCCCAGACCCATTAACTTGCCGCGGTTATTTTTAGGTATGGCCTTACCCAAGACATCTTTCGAGGTTAGAGAACACAGCCCACGCGACAAACTCAGTACTGCCAACAGCGCAATTATCGTCAGCCCGGCCGTCACTCCGTCTAGCGAATACGCCGCCAGTGCTATTAACAACACCGCCAGGGCCTGTGCCAGCGCGCCCACAACCGTCAACCATTTGCGAATTGCGTATTGGCGCACATATCCGCCCATTACAATTTGCGGCAGCAATGAACCACTTTCGCGAATCGGCACCAAGAGTCCGGTTAGAAAGACCGGTGCGCCGACCGAGTTCATAATCCAGGGCAGCACCACTTTAGCGCTGGCCAGGGTATCCGCGAGCTTGTTGGCAAATTGCGCTCCCAAGAGCCGCACGAAATTAGCCGGCACAGCATCGGCGGCGCCATCCACTAGCCCCTTAAAAGGTGGCTCTGGCATGGCCGACGATAGCAGTGGAATACGCTTAACTAAATTCGCCATGTGGCACAGGAGTACGCAGAATTCATGGCCAGAGACGTTAAACGATTCCTGGGGCGCAGGCAATAATTACCGTGTTCTCTCGGCAGGAGATTGCGCGCTGACTTCAATTGAGATATTTTCATCAGTTCTCCACATTTCTCATGCCAATTGGGGGGATTGAAATGAACACTCAAAAATACTGGGGCTCTGCGTTCGCGGCTGGGTCGTGGATATTAGTATTTGGCATGCTGGCGCATGGTGTCGTGCTGAAGGATTTTTGGGCGGCCAATTCATCACCCGCGTTTTTGCGCCCTCAGGGTGAACAGGTGATGTGGGCGATTGTCTTTGCGTGCTATATGCAGGGTTATGTGCTGGCCTATATGTTCACCAAGGGGCATGGCAACAAAGGCATGATGGAAGGGTGGCGATTTGGCTATCTTATCGGATTGTTCATCGTAGCGACCTATTTGTTTTCCTACGCATTTCAACCATGGTCATTGTTAGCCACCATGGTGGCAATGATATCCGACATGATAATGTACATTGGTGCCGGGTTAGTGTTGGCCAAACTCTATCGCTAGCTGGAAGATACCCTTTAATGGCGGGCGTGAGGGTTACGCGGGTTTAAAGTGAAGCTGCACTGCGGAAAGTTGGGGCAGGCTAATGATTTTGCCCCACTGACCTGGCTGACGCGCTTTTCAAGTTTCACGTCGCAATAAGGGCAGGATGGCATTTTATAGCGCCCTTTAGTGCATTTAGCGAGTAACTTAAGCTGTACTTGTTTGGGCAAACTGCGAATTTGCTTTAGGATTTCCTTCGAGTTATGCGCTTTGATCTTACAGTCCGGGCGTTGTAAAAACACCTGAGCTTGATCAGTCAATTCACCGTGATACATCAACAATGCCATTGGCAAATGTTGCTTATGCATAACCGCCTGCATTTCATGCAGCAGAGTTACGCTGATTGGTTTTTTGTTCCAATTTTTACAACGCACCAAACCAATGCGTGCCTTAGTCGACTTTGAGCGCAGGTAAAAATTCACCCCCACTTCACCTACTCCGCTGGTCGCTTCGATGGACACGCCTTTAATGCGCCACAGGCGCATGCACATTTTTTCGAATACGCGCCACTCAAACTTACCGATTAACTCCACCGACCAATCCTCGCTCAGTCGTCGCTTGGGTTTCCTGCGCGGTTTGGTATCCGGATCGATTGACTCCGACAAATAGGAGGCGTCAACACTCAGCAGAGACATTTCCTCGATAATGGTTCCCTCCCGCCAGTCGCGATAGATCCACCAGAGAATCCCCGCCAGTGTGATGCCCCAACCTGCCCAGAACCACGGCCAGTGGATTGGGAACAAGCCGCTGTCTAACAAGAGATACGCCCCGAGCAGAATCAAGCCTGCGGCCGCTAACGCAGTCAGCAAATCGATCATGTCTGATTTGTTTTGGGACGCACTGGGCATGGCGGTCGAGCGCTCTAGGGGTTTCGTGTTTTTTTTGATGTTAAGTATTCTATCGCACTGTCTCAGCTATGCACATGATTTTAAACAACTAATTAAAATTAAAAGCATCGTGTTTTCGGTTGAATTCAAATCCGGAAAATACCGTAGTAAATCACGCTAAACAGACCACAATATGCAGCTTGGGGATTGTGAACCAATGGCCATCGCGTAAATTTGCGTTTACCGCTAAAGAGGGTTACAGTTTTCCCCAGTCAGGTGTCTACTATTAAGAATAATGCGGCCTGACCTATGACTACATTATCTAGTCATATTGACT
>JABDKW010000067.1 GCA_013002025.1 Gammaproteobacteria bacterium
CCAATTAACTGCTCGGCCGACAAATTGGTCAGCAACATCGAGCCGGCGATAAAGGTACCGGTTAAGCCGCGCCCGGCGAGAAAATAGCCGTCTTTATCGTCCACACTGCCGCGCGTCTTAAGCCAGGAAATCCAACCCACCAGCGCCATAAAAAACACGCAACTGACCACGGTAAACGCGAGATCACTCATTAAAATTTATGCCTTAACATCATTCAGCAGTCTGCGCCTGCCAGCGCCGCTCGATTTTCGGCTGGCTGCCCCACTCTGCGCTGAGTTGAACGGCAGTGCACAGCGGTATCTCGGTACCAGCACGAGCAAACACCGCGATTTCATCCAACCCCAGTTGTAATGCATGCACGCGGCCGCCGGCAAGGGGCGCGTACTCACGCTCCGGATCAAAGCGCAGCCACGTACCCTCAGGCAGATACACTTGCACCTCTCCCTGCGGTGAAAAACACGGCGCGACTAACAACTCATCACCAAACATAAACTGATTTTCAAACGCCCAGGCTGCCGGCTCCTGCGGGAATGCCAACACCATGGCGCGCTGCACGGGCACACCCGTATCGCAGGCCTGCTGCCAGCACCGCTGTAAGTAGTCGAATAACTGGTAGCGCAATGTCAGTGCCCGCATTACCGCCAGCTCGGCCTCTGGCGAATAACTCCACGGTTCCCGCGCGCCAATGCCATGTAAGCGGATATGCGCGGAGAATACGGCCGCCTGCGCCCAACGCACATACAAGGCATCGTTACGTTGATCACGATAAAACCCGCCCACATCGGTGGCGTAAAACGGGCCACCGGATAACCCCCAGCTAAGGCCGCCCCGAATATTGGCCATCATCCCTTCCCAGTCCGCCTGCGGATCACCGCCCCACTGGCTATTGAAACGCTGGCTGCCGGTCCACGCTGCGCGGGTGAATAAAAACGCGCCGCTGCGCGAGTATTGCTCGGCCGCCTCATGCACGCAACGCACATACAGATACGCATACACATTATGCAACTCGGCGCCGCTGGCGCCGTTATGCGCCAGCATATTGTCATCCTCAACCTGCTCACCAAAATCGGCCTTAATCATATCCACGCCGAGCTCAAACAACGGTGCATGGGCGTCGCGCCAGAAGGCATAGGCGTCCGGGTGGGTAAAATCGACGATACCGGATACCGGCAAGGGCGTTAGCACCTCACCGAAGGCCTGCTGATCCCACTGATACTGCCAGGCTGCGCCGGTACGGCGGTCTTTGAGCAACCAGCCCTTGTCGGCAAACGCCTGAAACCAGGGGTGGTGGATGGAGACCAGCGGGTATTCCCACACACACACCTTAAAGTTTAGCTGCTTTAATTCCTGCATCACCGCAGCCGGGTCCGGGAAGCTCTCCGGGCACCACTCAAAGGCAAAGCGAGTGCGCGTGTCCTGCCAACTTCGGCCATCGATGGTGATGGTGTCGCACGGCATGCCGCGCCGGCGCACCTCACGGGCGGTGCCAAGCAGTTCAGCCGCGTCCTGATAATAGGCTTTGGATAAAATCACACCGCCACTCCACAGCGGCGGCGGCGGTGCGAAGCCGGTTAGCTCGCTGTAGCTGCGCAGCAGGTCTGCGCTCTTATTGTCTGCTTCAGGTTTGGACAACAACAGCCACAGGTCCAGATATTCATTTTCGATCAGCGCGCAATAACTGCGCTGCGACCAGGGCGCGTAACCCACCGCATGGGTGACCGCACTGGTGGTATGCACAAACACACCCCAACCCTCTGGGCTCCAGCAAAAAGGCGTGTTTTTATACGAGCGCTCGGCATTGACGCCCAGCGCATCGCAATTCCAGGAGCGTAACAATTGGCCGCGATGATTCAGACCGCCCCATTTCTCGCCTAGCCCGTACATCGGCTCACCGGAGGTCAGGCCTAAGGACACTATCCAACCCTGTTCGGTGCGCGCCAAAGGCGGCAGCCGATGGGCCCGCTCAAAATGCCCATCCAGCGAGCTGCCCAATCGAGGCCGACCATTCTCATCACAAACGCGTAGGCTGAACGGATGATGGCCGATGGTAATTTCCAACCCGCCGCCGCGCAGCACGGACGATTGATCACCAATATCAAGCTCCAACGGCAAGGCCGGGGGCTCACTCACCAGCAGCCCGTAATCGCGTTCGGCTAAGGGCTCACTGCGCAGGCGCACACCCTGTGAATGCAGCGACAACACCAAGTCGCCAGCACGGGTGGGCAAGCGCAGACGCTGATCGTCCATTAGTTTCGGGGGCGCACACAGCTCGGCCGCGCCAATGGCGTTCCAGTCTGGCTCAACAGGTTGAAAAGGTGACGAGCTTGGCGCTTGGTTCATATTATTGTTGGTTGCGCATAATGCTTATTCGCATTGAGCGCGATGGCTATAGGGTACAATACTCGGCCGTCGCAATCCCTGAAAATTTCCGATTCGCCATGCCCGACCAAATACCTACCTCACCGGCCGAAACACAAATCCCACCAGTGGGCTTCGGGCTCTGGAAGATCGCCCCACAGGACGCAGCCGAGGCAGTGTATCAGGCGATTAAAACCGGCTACCGGCATCTGGACAGTGCCTGTGATTATGGCAATGAAGCCGAGGTAGGCGAAGGCATCCGTCGTGCGCTGGATGATGGCCTGTGCGGGCGTGAAGAGCTTTGGGTTACCAGCAAGCTGTGGAATACCTACCACGCCAGCGAACACGTTCAGCCAGCGCTCGAGCGCAGCCTCAACGACCTGCAATTGGACTATCTGGATCTATACCTGGTGCATTTTCCGATCGCTCTGCAATACGTGCCATTTGAGACCCGCTACCCGCCCGAATGGCTGTTTGACCCCGACGCAGCACAACCGAAAATGCACCCGGCCCCCGTCCCGCTAGCCGAGACCTGGGCAGCCATGGAAAACCTGCAAGACGCCGGGCTAACCAGACGCATCGGTGTGTGTAATTACAACAGTGGCTTACTGCACGACTTACTAAGCTACGCGCGCATCAAACCCGCTATGCTGCAGATTGAATCGCACCCCTTTCTGACGCAGGAGGCGTTGTTGCGACTGTGCCGTGAAAACGACATTGCGGTCACCGCATTCTCACCGCTGGGTGCACTGTCTTATGTTGAATTGGGCATGGCAGAGCAAGCCGACTCGGTACTGCAACAGCCGGCCGTGCTGGCCGCCGCTGAGCGCTGTGATAAGTCTCCCGCCCAAGTTGTGTTGCGCTGGGGTGTACAACGCGGCACCGCGGTGATTCCCAAAACCAGCAAGCCGGAGCGCATGGTCGAGAACCTCGACTTAGATGACTTTGAGCTGAATGACGCTGAAATGGCGGCGATCTCCGCGCTCAATTGCAATCGCCGCTTTAATGACCCCGGTGTTTTCTGCGAGGCGGCCTTCAATACTTTCTACCCGATCTACGATTAATAGCAATGGCGGCGACGCTTGAACTACAGGCTCTTGAGGGGCAGTTGCAGTTGGCAGGAGAGGTGTTTCCGCCGGTGGTCCTGTGTCCAACGGAGCTTACCTCCGTTGACGAGGCAGTCGCCTGGGTAGCACAACATCAATCAGCCATCGAGACCCTTTTGTCCGGCGCGGGTGCAATTTTGTTGCGCGGCTTTGCCCTGCAAGATGCGCACGACTTCGACGCCTTTTCGGGCGCTTTCGGCTACCCCGGTTTTACCTATCAGGAGTCACTGTCTAACGCAGTACGAATTAATTACACCGAGCGCGTCTTCACCGCCAACGAGGCGCCGCCCGAGGTCGAGATTTATTTACATCATGAAATGGCGCAAACGCCTTTGTCACCGGACAAATTGTTTTTCTATTGCCAGAGTGCTGCGCAGACCGGCGGTGCGACGCCCATCTGTCGCTCTGATTGCCTTTACCGAGCGTTATTGCGGGCCGACCCCGCGCTGGCCGACCAGTTTGAGACGTTGGGCTTGAAGTACACCACCCGGATGCCGGCCGAAGACGATCATGAATCCGGTCAGGGTCGCAGTTGGCGCAGCACCTTGAGTGTCGACAGCAAGCCAGAGGCCGAAGCCAAACTGGCCTCGCTCGGCTATGGCTGGGTCTGGTCTGAGAATGATGCTCTGCACGCCACCACGCCGGTGCTGCCCGCGGTAAAGCAACTGAACAACGGTAAGAAAGTATTTTACAACCAGCTGGTCGCAGCCTATATGGGGTGGCCCGGGGTGCGCGAGAATCCCGGCTTGGCGTTAAAGTTTGGTGATGACAGTGACATTCCGGTGGCGGCGCTGGAGCTCATCGCTAGCCTGTGCGAAGAATTTACCTTCGACATTCCCTGGCAGGATGGCGACGTAGCCCTGATCGATAATAAAATGACCATGCATGGCCGACGCCCTTACAGTGGCGACCGCAAACGACAGGTGCTGGTGGCACTGGCCTGAGTGACCAGCTTATAGCGTTAGCTCCAGGGAAAGGGGCTGTTGGATACCGGGTGCAATTCACCCTTCGCATAGCGCGAGAAGCGAAACGGTTTGAGTAGCTCAGGCTCGCCTTCAGAAACGATATCCTCGGCCACCAGTTTGCCCACGCCGAGCATTTTATAGCCATGGTTTGAATCGGCAATGAAATAACAATTTTCATGAAACCGATCAAACACCGGGAAGCTATCCGGCGTAAAAGCACCAATGCCGCCAGAAGGTTCTTTTTTGTACAGCGGCAAAGTGCCGGAAAAACGTTTCTGGCAATGCGCGAGTGCGGACACCCACATTTGCGCAAAGTCTTCACCGACAATAAACTCCGGCGACTCCGCACCATAGGGGTCTACCCTGACCTCGTGCGCTGGTTTATCCACAATAAACGGCGCAGCGCCACCCTGCACACCGCCAAAATGAAAATCAGGCTTGTAGTAGATGCCCCACATCTTATCGGTAATCAAACTGCCATCGGCGTCGTTGTACAGCGGCGCATCCGTATCCACATGGATCACCGGTGGCAAGTTGCCGTCATTGGTGACCTGTAGCTTCGGGTCCACGCCCAGCACCCCCTCCTGCAAAGACCAGTAGACCCACATCGGAACGCCCCCAGCCATTTCACCGCTCTCTGGATTGCGAATGCTGATGGCCTCCGGCAACTCCAGCATTTGCCAGAGTTGCCGTGCCCAGGGGCCAGCCCCGATCACTAAATAATCACACTCAACACTTCCCTCGCTGGTCACCACCGCGCTGACCGCACCGCTGGCATCTCGTTTAATGTTCTGAATCTCAACGCCCTCTATCAGGCGCACCCCTTCGGCCACCATCTTTTTTGCCAGACCGTGCATGGCCAACGTATTATTCGCGTAGCCACCCGGCTGCTCATGCAGCACTGAGGTAATGTTTTGTGCCTGCCAATCATCGAACAGGCTGCGCATGTATTTGCTGCAGTCCGCCTCACCTTCGATAAAGGTGGATTGATAGCCGATAGCACGCTGCTGCTCATAAATGGAGGCCACATCTTCATGCATGCTCTCCGAGCTGATTTGCATATAGCCGACCGGGTGGTAGTTGTAACTCTTGGGGTCGCTCTCCCACACCTTAACGCTGTGCGCCATCAGCTCCCGCATGGCCGGCTGAAAGTAATTATTGCGGATCACACCGCAGGCGATGCCACTGGCACCGGCGGCAATACCGCTTTTATCGATAACAATAATATCGTCGCCACTGCCCTTGCCCTTGGCCTTGAGTTCCAGAGCGAGGTGATAGGCAGTGCTCAACCCATGGATACCAGCGCCAACAACAACGTAGCGCGAACGATTTGGAAGGGTCATGTAAATGCAGCGTTTAATATCAGGGATTACGATTAAACCCCGTTCAACGTAAGAAAACTGACCTGTTGGCTATAAGCTTTACTTATAGTTTTGCTAATATAGCATTAGCGGCATTGCTAAAGGGCTCTGACCCCTTTACTTCCCTTTAAAACTGACGGGTCTCACCAATCTGCATCAGCCAGGCATTGTCCTTTAAGAACGTATTGTTCTGTTCGGCTGTGAGTGCGGCGGCCTTGAACCGTTTGGGTGGCTCGGTCAGCGACTCATCACTTAAATTGAACGTGCCGTAATGCATGGCAACCGCGCGCCGGGCTTTCAGGTCGATGGCCGCCTGTAGCGCTTCTTCCGGGTTCATGTGCGAATCACGCATCATGGCGCTGGGCTCGTAGGCACCAATCGGCACGGCGGCCAGATCGAACGGACCAAGCCGCTCACCAACCTGCTCAAACCCCGGGAAATACCCGGTATCACCGGCAAAATAAAAGCGTCGTTCCTGGCCCGTTACCGCCCATGCAGACCACAAAGCTTTGTTGGTATCGTTAAGCTTTCGCTTGCTCCAGTGCTGGGTCGGCAGGCAATGAACTGTGGCACCTGCATGGCTGACACTTTGCCCCCAGTCCAATTCCTCAACATTGTTGATGCCATTCTTGCGCAGCAACGGACCATTGCCGAGCGGCACGTAAAACTTGGTGTTTGCATCGCGCTTTGCCAGCGTGCGCAAGGTGGGTATATCCAGATGATCATAATGATTATGCGAAATCACCACAAAATCGATACTCGGCAGATCTTCGATTGCCAGGCCCGGTTTGACGAACCGGTTGGGGCCCAGAAAACTGATCGGGCTGGGTCGCTTTGACCATATCGGATCAGTTAAAAAAGTCAGGTGCTCCATCTGAATCAGCATCGTTGCATGGCCTATCCAGGTCACCGTCGGTTTGCTATGCAGGGCATTTTCACGCAAGAACTGACCATCATTGCTGACCCGCTCAGGGGCACCACTACGGCCCACCAGTGAACTGGCTACACGACGCATAAAAAACGGTAGGCGGACCGCTATCGACCCGTGTGACAATCCCGATTCGGTATTGGTAAAACGACCATCAGCGGTTTTCGGCGCGCCTTCAAACATTGCTTGTTTCCCATTGTCTTTCGTCGCAGCCGATGACAGCAAACTGACAAAACAAACGGTCAGCAACAAAAGCAGGCACAGGGATTTGAACGAAGAGGATTTCGACATTCACACAGTGTATCAATCAATGTCCACACCACTGTGAAATTCAATCAATCATGTACGCCGGTGAAAACATTCATCTCTTTAATCAGACCGGCTCCGCCAACCCGTGTGTTGAGCTCACACAAATGTGGACAGATAGAGATTAGATAATTGGCAACCC
>JABDKW010000018.1 GCA_013002025.1 Gammaproteobacteria bacterium
GGCGGCGTTTCGTCGGGGGTTGCGCGCATACTGACCACAACCAGATCAATCACGGCATAGCCCAGAAATGAGCCAAACAGCAGTAATTGACGCAAGCTAGCGCCGTCGATCAAATGCGCAGACGACCATAAGATGACGGCCAGTAGCATCGGGTGTCGCACGGTCGACTTTATATAACCGCGCGGCAAATCGGAACACACGATGAGTATCATAGCGGGCAACATGATCAATGGCACCCATTGGCGCCCGTGCTGAATGCCGGCGTACAGGTATTCGGTATTCGGCATGGCGCGATAACCAAGCACGATCAACACCAGCCCCAGCAGGCTTACCACGCTGAACAGGCCCATGTATTTCGCTTTGCCCCAGCGTTGCCGAAGGTCGGCGTGCGGCGCGCGCGAGCGAAAGGTGGCATACAGGTGCAGCCCGAAAAACAATACCAGACCGAGTATCAGAATCATCATGGTTGGTTCTCGCTATGAAAAATTAGAAGGGTGCCGAGCCCGGTGTACGCGGGAAGGGAATCACGTCTCGAATGTTCTCCATGCCAGTAAGGTAATTGATCAGGCGCTCAAACCCTAAACCGAAACCGGCATGTGGCACCGTGCCGTAGCGGCGCAGTTCTCGGTACCACCAAAGGTGCTGAGCGGTTTCCGGGTCGGGGAAGCGGGTATCGAGCACAGCAAGTCGTTCTTCGCGTTGACTGCCGCCGATCAGTTCACCAATACCCGGCACCAGCACATCCATGGCCGCGACGGTTTTTTCATCGTCATTGAGACGCATGTAAAAGGCTTTAATTTCACGTGGGTAGTTTTTCAACACGACCGGTCCATTGATGTGCTCTTCGCATAGAAAGCGCTCGTGCTCTGATTGCAGATCGGTGCCCCACTGAACCGGGTATTCGAAATTTTTACCACATTTTTGCAGTATCTCGATCGCGTCGGTGTAGTCCATATGTACAAAGTCGGAATCCAATACATTTTGTAAACGATCCAGGGCCGTTTTATCCACACGTTGCTGGAAAAAGGCCATGTCATCGGCGCGTTGGTCCAATACCTCGCGGATGCAGTGTTTGAGAAAATCTTCTGCCAGGGCTGCGTCATCGTTGAGATCTGCGAAGGCAATTTCCGGCTCCACCATCCAGAATTCAGCAAGGTGGCGGCTGGTGTTGGAGTTTTCCGCCCGAAATGTGGGCCCGAAGGTATACACCTTAGACATTGCCAGACAATAGGCCTCAACGTTTAGTTGCCCGGAGACCGTTAAAAAGCTCTCGCCGCCAAAAAAGTCCTGCTCATAATCCACGCCGCCCTTGTTGTCGCGTGGCAGATTGGACATATCCAGAGTCGACACTCGAAATAACTCGCCCGCCCCCTCGCAATCACTACTGGTAATAATGGGCGTATTGATCCAGTGATAACCGTTATCGTAAAAATAATTGTGGATGGCGTTGGCCAGGGTATTGCGCACCCGTGTCACGGCGCCAATCGCATTGGTGCGCGGTCGGAGATGGGCTTGCGTGCGTAAAAACTCAAAGGTGTGGCGCTTCTTGGCGATCGGGTATTTCTCAGGGTCATCGACCTGGCCGACCACTTCCAGACTGCTGGCCTGAACTTCCAACGATTGGCCCTGGCCCTCAGACTCAACCAATTCGCCGACCGCTCTGACCGCACAGCCAGCGCCAAGATGCAGCACGTCGCTCTCGTAGTTGGCCAAGGAATCGGGCACCACGATTTGCAGGGCATCAAAACAGGAACCATCGTGTAGGGCGACAAAAGAAATGCCCGCTTTAGAAGTGCGGCGGCTGCGCACCCAGCCCTCGATGGTAATTTCATCACCGGCGCTAACAGCGCCGTTAAATATTTGAGCTATGGAATATGTATTCATACCGGAGTTATAAGCCAATGCGGGTGAGCGTCATTCGATCGACGAATTATAGCTGCATAGGGTACAGCTAAAAAGTTTCATTGGGTTGGTACTTTGCCGTAACGCTTTGCGATAAGCTACTGGCTCACCAATCCAATTCGAAACGTCGAATGCAAAAAATCTTATTTGTCGGCCTGGGCCGAATGGGCAGCAATATGGCGACACACATCGCCGCATTACCGGGCTATGAGGTCGCGGTACATAACCGTTCGCCAGAAAAAATAACGGCATGGCTAAAGAGTAACGCGGGTGCAGCCTACTCCGCGGGTGAACGATATCAAGTTATTGCGCTTTGTATTGGCAATGATGAAGATGTCAGTGGGCAACTACTCGAAGCGGGATTGCTGCGCCAGCTTGAGCCGCAAGGCGTTGTCATTGACCATACCACTACCTCAGCCAATCTGGCTCATGTGATGAATAAAGCGGTAGCAGAGGCGGGAGGGCATTATCTTGACGCACCGGTCAGTGGTGGCGAGGCCGGCGCGGTGAATGGCACGCTTAGCTGTATGGTGGGTGGAGACGAGTCTGCATTGCAATCGGTGCAGCCCATTCTGCAAGCCTATTGCGCCAACATTGTGCACATCGGTGAGTCGGGCGCCGGGCAGATCGCAAAAATGGCCAATCAGTTCTGTGTGGCTGGCGTGGTCGCCGGGCTGGCCGAAGCAGTGCAGTTAGTGAAACGTGAAGGTGTCGACCCTGACAAGGTCTATCAGGCCATTAGCGGCGGCGCGGCCCAGTCATGGCAGATGGATAATCGCTTCGCCAACATGGTTGACGATGAGTTTGATTTTGGTTTCGCGATAGACCATATGATCAAAGACCTGGGTTATGCGATTGAGCATGCTGCGGCCCAGGGCTGGCAGCCGCAGATGGTGAGCATGGTGAATCAATGGTACCAGGCGCTGTCTGCCGAGGGTCGATCTACCCAGGACACCTCAGTGCTGGTTAAACATTACGACTCAGCTTGATTTCAGGGTTCAGTACCTTGCGGTACCTGAGTTGAATCACCGAGCTCACAGTATTCGAGGTCGTCCGGGTGTACTGCGTCGCTTACTTCGTTGTCTTTGAGAAATTTATTATAGGCAAGCCAACCAAACGTGGGTGGCACTTCCCAATAGCCCTCGGGAATTACTCGAATATTGCCAGCTTCCTTATCCCGTTTATTCTCTTTCCAGGCGCGCTTGCCAAATTTCTGCACACCCTGCGACAGCATGGTCTTTTTAATCGGGCCCACCGAGGATTCCTGCATGGCAATAATCATGATGTTGTCGGCCTGAGCGCGGGTGCAGCCCTGAGCCCAGTACAGGTAATCGTGTATGACCGCCGCGCGGCTGTGACGCCCGTGTGGGGTAAGGCCAAACGACCACAAAGACTTGGGCACGCTGGCGAAATCGGTCACAAAGCCTTTGGGAACGGTGACCGAGATGTCAGTGGTGCCCAGCGTGTAGGTCATGTCGGCTAGCAACATAAAATACTTGCCCTCTAAAAAGCCGCGGATCGCGGGGGCTGGCGGAATATAGGCCTGCGGCTCCCCGGGTTTGGCGGGCGGTGGCACAGGTGGCGCTGGCTGCAAGGTAATAATGACTGGCGTAGTGGGCGTTGCCACGGTGGTCGGCGCCGGCGGCAGTGGATCGGTGGGGTTCGGCTGAGTTGGGTTGGTTTTACAGGCCGACATCATCACGCCCGTACCAATGATCAGTAGGCTAAGGATTGCGGTTTTCATACGGCATTGCTCCTAACTGCGCGGTAATTTTTTATTAGTATATTGAGCAGCGTCGCGCTCAATCTAACCCCCTTATACCCGCCTTATTGCTAAAAGTAACGCGATTGTTGGCCACATGGCATAATAGACCTATGCTCAAAATTCTAATCCACGCTCTGTTAGCCTGTTGTCTGATACCCAGCGCGCTGGCGGAACAACCCGCGCCATCCGCGGTTCCCGACTGGTTTACCAAGGATGTGCTTTTCCATGCCCGCGATGGCGGCGTGTGGCAGGCCGATAACAGCGCATATCAATCCGAGCAGGAACCCTATGATGCCTATGTTTTACACTGGCAGGCCGGTCCCGGTAATTTCTCCATGACTGGCAGAATGTGGGGCTTGGTAGATGGCAAGCCAACCAGCCAGGACTTCTGGAGTTTTTATCAGTTTTGGAACCCGGAGACTCAGGAGGCGATCGTGCAGCAAAGCGGTTGGGGCGCGGTGGGCATCGGACGATTGCGGCTGCAACGGCACGCCGAACAGATGCAGACCATTATGCGCCACAGGTTTGTTGACCATGCGGGCAACTCAAATGAAATGTTACACAAGCTTACCGGTGTCGATGACGACCGTTATCGTACCGAAGCGTTTGATGTCAAAGATGGCGGCAAGCAAGTGGCTAACCGTGTCTATCTCTGGGAGCGGCGACCCAAATAGCCGCTGCCAGCATTGGGTCGTTTAATCACCGACTTTTAATTTACCGCCCTTACCCAAGCCACCTTTGACGTTCTGGGTGGTGTAATTGCGTAACGCGCCTACCATCTTATTGTAGGAGTCCGCAAAAGCCGCCACGATAATTTTTCCTTCGGGCGTGTCGGTAAATCCGCCCACCGCACCGGCCGCACTGCCGCTTAAGCCGCCGAGCCCCGCTTTAAAATCAAACTTTTGAGCCTTGCCAGTGGCGGCCGCGATTTGCACGCTGGAGCGGTTATCAATCAACAACAATGTCGTTGACGCCTGTTTGCGTTTCAGACCGCCCGCCACTGCACCCAATGTTTTGTTGCGCTTCCCCAAAAAGCCACCTAATGCGCCGCCGAGCCCACCGGTATTTTTTGCAAACAGTATGCTGGGGCTCATGGTGTAGTCAGCGGCCACTACCTGACCGCGGCCGAAATCACTGCCCTCGCGCAGCTCCCCGGAATTAGCCAACTCCCGTTCTCCCATTACATTCCGCAGAGCCTTGCCACGCTCCACCACGACAAAGCAGTTTGATTGTTGCACCATCAAACGCAGTACCGGCACCGTGCTGCCGAGTTCGGGGTAGCGGGAATAATAATCCCGCCACCAGGTCTCATTCTGATCTTCATAAACCGCCAAGGTACCCAGTGACTCGGGGCAGTATTCTAGCTTGGGGTTGGCACCCTGTGCGGTGCCTCCGCCTGCGGCACCCGATTGGGCGGTGGCAGGGTGACCGGTGGTCAACAAAAATGCTGAGCAAAGAACAATACTGGCATTGGATAGGTGTCGGTTAGGCATGGTAGGGTTCCCTAGGCAGTCTTCTGTTAAATTTAGTATAGGAGTCCGATGCGAGATGTTCAAAAATCTATTAATCGCACCCCGGGACAACTCAGACGATAGCGCGGCATTCGGCCCTTGCCTTGTTATTTACGCTGGCGTTCCATAATCAAGTTAATCAATTTCTGCAAGTGCGCTTCGCTGGTCAATTCGTTAGCGATGATTAGCCGTATACCGAGCCGACCTTTGTAGCGGGCGTAATCCACATACGGCCCGCCATCCTGTTTTATGCGCCGACAAATATCTTGATTTAGCTTGGCAAGTTCTTCTTCACTGTGGTCGCCTGCAGGGCGGTTGCGAAACAACACATTGAGCCACGGTGCGGGGGCCAACATTTCCAACTCGGGGTGTTCGCCAATCAACCCGACGCAGCGAGCTTTCATGGCCTGCAAATGATCAATTTTTTCAGCGAAGCCACGGTGTCCTCGCGCTTTCCAGCTTAGCCATACCTTCAAGGCGTCTGCACGTCTGCCGCACTGAATTGAGCGCTCACCGAGATTGAATTCTGCGTTGGCATCCTGATGAAATAAATACTCCCCGCCGCCACCGGCGCATGCGTCTTTGAGTTGCCCTGATTGTTTGACTAATATTGCCCCGGCAGTGATCGGCACATTCATTAATTTGTGCGCATCCCAGGCAAAGGAATCGGCTAGCTCACTGTTGGACAGCAGTTGTTTGTGGGTCGGGGAAAATAACGCAGGGCCGCCCCAGGCGCCGTCAATATGCAACCAGACATCGTGCCCTTTGGCTACGTCACTGCAGGCCTTAATGTCGTCATAGGCGCCCGAGACTGTGGTGCCGGCGGTCAGACCCAGGAAGAAAGGGCGCTTGCCAAGCTTGATGTCTGCTTTTATAGCTTCCTCCAGAGCCTGTGGGTATATTTCCCCCGCGTCATTGCTCGCCACCTTAACCAGGTTGTCCTGTCCGACACCCAGAATATTAACGGCGCGTTGGTATGAATAATGCGATTGATCCGATGTATATGCGACCAGCACTGGTGGTTTAGATAGCGTTGCAAAACCACAATTTTTTAGCTCCGGGGCAGCTCGATGTCGGGCCAGCATCAAGCCCAGCATATTGGCCTGGCTGCCCCCTGATACCATGACGCCTTCGCCGTCTTTAAAACCAATCAGTGCGTTCCATTGGCGAATCAATTCGAGTTCCATCAAGGTGGCTACCGGCCCTACCTGATAGGTGTGCATCGTGGCATTGGCCAAGGCGGTTACCCAGTCGCCCAGCACTGCCGGCTCATTGACGCCCGAGTACAGCAGTTTAAAGAATTCAGGGTGGCTACTATCCGGGCTGTAGTCCAGATAATGATTTATCGCGTGTTCCAGCTCCGTGATGTCGCCTCCGGTTTCACCCAGGCTAACATCGTAAACGGCTTGTAAATCTTTGGCATCCAATGCCGGCCCTGCGGGGCCGTCTTTAGACTGCCAGCGCGCCACCGCACGCCGCAGTATTTCCAGATTTTTATCCATCAACCCAAGTCCTGTTTTACGAATGTTTGGTATATGAAATCGCGCCAGTTCGGTTCTGAGTAGCAGATCCTCATTTGACCTGGTAAGTACGGCGGATTATCGATAGTTCATACAAATTTACATTAGTTGCAGAACATTTGCCAAGCAAGCGTCTATTTAATTGATGATTGTCAATTTCTACACGCTGTGACCATTTGACCCCTATTTTTCTAACCGTTAGGATTTAGTTGCAATTAGGGTGGGGTACAGGCAAATTACACGGCGGGCTGAAGGAATTATTCCCTTAGTTTGGCGCGCTGCCTGAAAGATTGGGTCAGCACGAGGGCATGAAAAAAAACCTTACAGTAGTTATCGCAGAAAACGATGTAAATGCAGAGCGTAGCATTGCCCGTTCATTGGGCGTGCACAAAGGCTGGACGTTGATCCATGCGCTGGATGATGCCGATGTCTTTGAGGCAGTAAACGAAAACGCAATTGACGCCGTGGTCATTGAGGCCCTGTTTTCAGGTCGTGCGCTCAATGTAATCCATCGGTTACAAGCGAGCGCCCATTCCGCCCACATCCCTATATTGGCGATCACCGGTAAAGTCGGGCCACAATGTCCGGAATTGCTGCAAACGGGTGCTCGCCGTTGCCTGGAACAGCCAGTCGGGGGCAGAGCCATGACCGCAGTGTTGCGGGAAATCGCGCAGGATAATTGTCGTGTCACGCACGCTCCCAAGCGTAGTATCGAAGATATTGAGCGTATGTCGGCCTTGGAGCAAAGCACAATGTTAGATTCCGAGCCGGAAGACCCGTTCGATGCAATCACCATGCTGACTGCAAAACTGCTCGGGGTGCCCGTCGCTCTGGTCTCATTAGTGGATAAGGACCGCCAGTTCTTTAAAAGCCAAACCGGCCTGCCCGAACCCTGGGCAAGCGAGCGCGAAACGCCGCTGTCGCATTCATTCTGCCAGTGGGTCGTGTCGGGACAGGAGCCCTTGGTGATTAGTGACGCGCGTGAACATAGTGTTCTGTCAAGCAATCAGGCAATCCGCGATCTGGGGGTGATTGCTTACGCTGGTCAACCATTGAAAATTCGGGGTGAACAGGTAATTGGTTCTTTTTGTGCTATCGATGGGCACCCGCGATCCTGGACCTTGACGGAGCTGTCGATACTCAAAGATTTGACGGAACTCACTGAGTGCTATATTGAGTTGGGGCCAGAACTCAGCCGAGGCGGCAAACTCGATAACCAAATTGCTTCTCTTGGCGAATCGCTAAAACTATCTGCAATCCTGAGCGTGTCGAAAGGCATATCTGCTCTGTCGCGATTATTGCAACGAAAAGACGCCGCTATGGAGAAATCTGACCGCGCCGAGCTCACGTCGATCGTAGATTCTTTAAATCATTTACAGGCTAGCCTGTCGGCGTAAATCTGCCGTCGGCAGGCCTAAATGCCTTGCCTTATAAGACATCTGTGTATTAACCTACGACAGACAGCTAGTCTTATATACGCATTGAGTAACAATGGTCGTCTATCTTCAATCAAAAATTAAAGGCGCGTTCGAGGGATGGAACCCGCACACCATTTATGAGCTAAAAAATGGGACCAAATGGATGTTGTCCGGCCACAAGCATTCAAGTAAGTCGTTAAATTCGCCCAAGGCGGAGATTTTGCGCGATGGCGACGACTATTACCTCAAGGTGGCTCGCATAGAGAAGCCCGAGAAAGTTCATCGGGTTGAGTAAGCACAGCGTATAGACTTTGCGCACTCTGTCAGGCTATCGGATATAGCCTTGCAAAGCACAGCCCTACCATTAATTAATCTTGCAAAGATTGCAGTCGGCCTGCCTGCCTACTAAAGTTGTAGTAGAGGTCAGAAAGGCTATGCGAACCCCTGTCGCACACACTATTAAGCTACCGGCACTTATTAAGCTACCGGCACTTATTAAGCTACCGGCACTGTTGTTTCTCGCGACGGTGATGGGCGCCTGTGCGACAACCAGTTCGATATCAAATAGTTCTGCTCCGGAGTTGGAAGCATGGGAGGTCGATGCTCAGAACTATTTGCAATCGCTGCCTGAGTCGCACCCAGACACCCAGGCTAATACGCTGGCAATATCACCGGCAATGCGGGCCTTGGTGCGGGAAAAATTTGACAGACTCAGGGGTCATGCCTCTGCGGCCAAACTGGCGCGCTGGTTAATCGATCGCGATGGCCATGCCATGGATTACGACGTGAGCGCCAATCTGACCCCGGTTGAAGCGTTTCGTGAAGGCCGGGGCAACTGCTTGAGCTTCACTATTTTATTGGCTGCTCTGGCTCGCGAGCTGGGCATTGAAATGCGTTTCAATGAAGTAGATCTACCGGATGAATGGGGTTTGGGTGATGAAAAGCATCTAATTTTATATCGCCATGTGAACGCCTTGTACAAGAGGGGGCATCGCACGCAGGTGTTTGACCTGGCGCTGGATCGCTATGACCAACGCTATCCACAGCGGGTTATTCCAGAGCAGAAAGCCATCGCCATGTTACACAATAATCGCGCGATGGCGGCCTTGCAGAACAATCAGTTAGAGCTGGCCCGTCACTATCTTAAACTGGCGGTGGCCCTAGCGCCGGCCTATCCGGATTTATTCGCTAACCTCGCCGCATTTTTTAAACGCGAGGGGCGTTGGGATTTGGCAGAACAGGCCTTGCACAAGGCGTTCCGAATGGACCCTGGCAGCAGCATTGCCGCCAGTAGCCTGGAGCGTCTATATCGCCAACAGGGTGATTTAAAACGAGCGAAAGCGTATGCTAAGAAAGCTGAGTTTGCGAGGTTGCGCAACCCCTATTTCCAATACCAGTTAGCGAAGCATCAATTTCAAGAGCAGCGCTATAAGCTAGCACGCAGATCAATTCGCCGGGCGCAAAAATTATATTCCAAAGATAATCGCTTCTTCGAATTGTCCAGCGTGATCGAGCAGGCTCTGGGTAATTATCCTAAGGCACTTCGCGAGCTAGAAAAGGCCTATAAGTTGGCGACCAGCTACAGCGAGCGAGATCGTTATGTGAGCAAGGCTGAGCGCGTTGCAAAATTGATTGTCCAACAGAACATTCCGTAATGGGGAGGAGTCTATGAGTAAAGAAAGGCTTGTGAATCAGCACATCCTTGAGTACGAGGCGCGACTTAAACATATTGAGGAGCTTATTCAGCGTGCGCACGATGCCGCTGGCGTGGATGACAAATCGACCGTCGACAAATTCGTTAAGCAGAAACAGGAGTTAGCCTCGCAAATCGACGAATTTAAGACCCTCGATGTCGAGCACTGGCGCGAAGATTCCATTGGGCAGTCCGGGCCGATGGCTGTCTGGGACATTATTGCGCAACAAATAGAAGAATTTGTTGAGCATCAGGAGTCGAACCAATAACAGATCCGTCTGGGTTTTTAAGCTATGTAGCCAGTTCGGCCAGCATTCTTTGCCGCTCTTTCTCTGGGGGCATTCGGCCACGCCCTGCGGCCAGATTATCCTGCATATGCTTTAACTTGGATGTGCCAGGAATGACACAGCTCACTGCGGGGTGCGCCAGTACAAATTTAAGAAAAAACTGCCCCCAACTGTGACAATCATACTCCGTGGCCCAGATGGGTAACGGTTTGCCGCGTACTGCCGAAAATACATTGCCGCGTGCATAGGGGCGGTTTATCAGGGTTGCAATTCCGCGTTCCTGAGCCAGGGGCAGAATTTTTTGATCGGCTTCGCGTTCCAGAATTGAATAATTAATTTGAATAAAGTCCAATTCATGTCGCTGCATCACTCTGAGCATTTCCGCAAAGCCGCCCGAGTGGTAGTGCGTAATGCCTATGTAGCGAACCAAGCCCTGTTGCTTCCATTCCCGTAGCGTATCCAGGTGCGTGTCAGTGTCGATCAGGTTATGCACCTGCATAAGATCCATGGGTCGGGCGTGCATGAGTTGCATCGAATCATGCATTTGCTCAATGCCAGCTTGCTTGCCCGAAGTCCACACCTTGCTGGCCATAAACAACCTGTCCGCAATCTCTAATTGCTGGGCCAGATCGCCGACCACGGCTTCTGAACTCCCGTACATCGGTGAGGAATCGACCACAGTGCCGCCACCATCGTACAGCGCTTTCAGTACCGGTTTCAGTGCAGCTCTACGCGACGCGCTACCGCCCACATCAAACACCCGCGACGTTCCCAATCCGATCACGGGGAGAGCCTCGTCGCTGGACGGAATGGGGCGAGTTCGCATGGCGCTTGCAGACGATGCTGCCGGGTTGATAATCGGCGCAATCGCCAGGCCGCTACCGGTTTTTAAAAATTTTCGTCGATTCATGGTTTCAAACATACGCAAGCCCCCCGCAAAAGTCGATTACAAGACGGTAGGCATTTGCTACAACCTCACTATACAATGCCCTAAATCGATTTGATAACTAGCATGCTAGCGCGGTCGCGCAGTCAGAGGTCTGTAAAACGAATGCAATCTGAGTCTCAATCATCGCCGTTTATTGATATCCACAATTTGTCTAAAAACTACGGCAGTAAAACTGTTCTAAGTGACATCGATCTGCAACTTAATGCTGGTGAAATAGTGGGGTTGATTGGCCCCAATGGCGCAGGAAAATCTACTTTGCTCAAGTGTATTATGGGGCTGATCAAGTTTTCCGGTCAGGTAGAGATTTTTGGTAAAGATCCGTTTCGCCATCGTACCCAACTGTTGGAAAATATGAGTTATGTTGCGGATGTGGCTTCGCTGCCGGAATGGATGCAAGTAGCTGATTTGCTCTCGTTTATGACCCAGGCGCATCCGAAATTTTCTAACTCGCGCGCACTCGAGTTATTGAAAGGTACGCCAATCGGGCTACAGCAGCCGATCAGCACGCTTTCAAAAGGTATGAAAACGCGATTGCATCTGGCCATCATTATGGCGATCAGTACAGACCTGCTGGTGCTGGATGAGCCAACCTTGGGGCTGGATGTTCTGGTGCGGCGCGAATTTCAGGATCGGCTGATATCGGATTATTACAGCCAACAGCGCAGCATTCTGATCACCACTCACCAGATCGACGAGATCGAAAGTATTCTGACCCGTGTATTGTTTATCCGTGAGGGTCGTATCACTATGGATTTTAAGAAAGAAGAATTGCAGACCCGTTATGCGAAGCTCCTGAGCAAGAATAATGTGGTGTTCAGTGACCCGGCGATGCAGCCTATTTATCAGCGCGCATTACCGGATCAGACAGAGTTCATTTTTGAAAATCCCAATCGTGAAGAATTGGCTAAATACGGCGAAGTACAAGCGCCGAGTCTCGAAGATCTATTCGTGGCCACCAACTCTTGAGGCATGCAACGATGAGCAAATTCATAGCACTATTGAAGCGCGAAATACTGGAGCATAAAAATATCTGGCGACTGCCTCTTGTTCTGTTGGGCATTGGTCTGTTGGTGAAGATGTCATTATCGATAGGCAACCTTGCGATTGATATCGACGTGCCCGAGCAATTGCAGTTGGATGGCGCAATTGACAGTGCTCTGGACGGAGTGATTGCACGCGCTCTAAATTCCATGAACTACCTGGTCACCATGGTGATGTTTGTGGTCGCCGTATTCTATGCGCTGGCGTGCCTATACGACGAGCGCCAGGACAACAGTGTGTTATTTTGGCGCTCGATGCCGGTTTCTGACAGCATGACTATTGCATCTAAACTATGTGTGGCATTGTTAATCGTGCCGCTATTGGTAATCGTGACACAAGCGCTGCTGGCGATACTATTTTTTGGCGCGCAATCTTTCGATTATTTAAGTACCTATTATTCTGGCTCGTTACTGTTGCTGGGGCAAATGTTACTGTGGTCAATGTTACCCACCATTGCCTGGTGCATGTTCTGTTCCGAAGTTTCTGCCAAGAGCCCATTTTTACTGGCTTTCGTCACGCCGGTTATTCTGATTCTGCTGGATAAGCTGTTTTTTGATGGTTATATCAGCCAAACATTTGTGATCAACCGGTTTTGGGGCGTAAGTAATTACACGTTTGCACCGCTGATTTCCGGCCTGATTTTCAGTGCCGTTTGTTTAGCCGGTGCCGTGTCCAAGCGAAGCCAACGGGTCTGACTGGAGGAGCGATGGACGATGAGCAGCAAGTACCAAATTTTATACTGGCGAGATATTCCATCCATGGTAAAAGCCAAAGTCGGGCGGCAGCGCTATAAGCGCCCGCTGTCTGATCGGTTTATGGAAGCCATTGACGCTGCGGCGATGCGCACTGGCGACACCGAAACGGATGAATACCTTGAGCATTGGAGATCCAGTGAGCCGATTAATATCGACGGTGATATCGATGCCTGTCTGGAGGCCGCAATTGAGGAACTTGAAGCGGCCTACCCCCGGGAGCGCCTGGTGGCATTAATCAAAAATGGCGGTACGGAAGCGGCTAGTGGCTGACTATCGCGTTAATTGCGGGTAGCGCCTGGCTTAATGCAAGGCTAGAAATTGTGCTTGGCTCTGAAGGCTTTGATTTCTTCGCGCACTTCGATGCTTAAGTCTTTTGGGTCAGGGCGTTCGAAAATAACTTTCAATACATGCTTCTCTTCCGCGTCGACTATCTGGTCGCGTAGGGCCAGTTCTTCCATCATCGCCAGTTCTTCGGCGGAAATGACACCGTTATCGGCAAATACAACCAAAAAAGAATAACCCAATATTTGCCCGGCCTTAGAATTTCGTCGCACTGCTACCCCCTCACCCCGGTCGATCGCACCTGCGGCCTAGTATACGCGGTTGTCGCCCAATGCCCAATTTCAAAAAATATTGGAGGAGGTGAAACTGGGTCTAGGAGGATTCCTTTCCCTGTGTGTCGTCCAGTGGCTCAACCTGCCAGGCACTGGCAGCTTTGGCGGTTGCTTCGGCTTGTTTGTTTTGTGCAGGCTTCCTGTTTTCTCCAGCTTTTGCTGGCGCCGGTGAAAATTTCTGGCGGGCGTGGAATAGTTCATACAGCATCGCGTCAAAGTTCATCTCCGGTGAGCTATCACCGCTTTTTACTGCGCCCTTTATTTTATGACTTTGCCCCAGTTTGATCAGGTCTTTGATCACGGGTGATGTGCTCATGACATCAATCGTTTGTGCTTTGTCATCTTTCGAGTTTGGCGTTAATCGTTGCGCCAATACCGCAGTAGTACACAAAGACAAATCCAAATACAGCTGCTGGTGTTGCTCAGTCGGGTACATGTTAATAATTCGGTCAATTGCCTGCGCCGGATTGTCAGCGTGCAAGGCAACAATGCAGAGTCGGCCGCTCAGAACGAATTGCAAAACCGAATGCATGACCTCATGCGAGTCAATATGCCCAACGATCAGCATATCGGGTGCCTGGCGCGTGGCGTGATTGATGCCCTGCTCAAAACTAGGCGTGTCGCTGCCGATTTCGCGCTGGTTTACGATACAGTGTTTGTGCTTATGCACAAATTCGATGGGGCTTTCCAGCGTCAGAATGTGGCCAGCCTTGGTGCTGTTGCGTTGATCTACCAGCGCGGCCAGCGTGGTCGCCTTGCTGGTAGCCTGGCTGCCGGTCAGAAAAATCAGACCTTGTCGAGAGTTCACCAGAGAGCGAATATTTTTGGGCAGACCTAAATCCTTGCAGCTTGGTATTTCCGCACGAATCATGCGAAACACCATGGCGATATTATTACGTTGCTTAAATATGTTAACTCCGAAGCGACCCACCCGTGGTTCATCAACGGCGAGGTCCAGTTCGCTTAACGCATCAAACTCGGCAACCTGATCGCGGTTTAGCAATTTTAGCGCCATTTCTCGAGTATCTTCCGGCGTTAAAATGCGTTTGCCGACTTGCACTAGTTCTCCGCCCAGCTTTATCGAAGGCAGGCTTCCGGGTGATAGAAAAAGGTTGGTGCCTTTTTTTTCGACCAATAAGCTTAGAAAATTTTTCAGCATGACGGGGCATGGCGGCCATCTCGGCCGTAGGGTGAGGGCAAATACAGTACAGCTAAATTTACGCGAATCTTGACTAAAGCTAAACCCCTAGACTGAGAGCATCTGTCAAAAATATATAATTTTGACCTGATGCGAGTCACAGCCGGCCTTATTAACGTGAGCAGCCGCCACAGTTGCTTGTTAGAATCAGGCTCAGGTGATGACTAGCCGCTAACGGAATAGAGAGGAATCCGTCCATGTTTGATTTTGATGCATCAATCATCGTTCACATCGCAGCACTGCTGTATGTGGTGGGCTTTATGATACGAGAGCAACTGGTTTTGCGACTGGTCATACTTGCCGGTTCAATGTGTTATCTGGCTTATTACTACTTCGCCATGAATCCGCCGTTGTGGGATGCGATGGCCTGGACCACCATCACGTCTTTGGCCAACAGCTATATTATCGTGCAATTAATTCTGGATCGAACCACCTGGAATATGTCACCCGAGATGAGGGACCTCTATTCAGTGTTCGATACCATGAGCCCCGGGGAGTTTAGGCGGCTGGTAGCGGCAGCCAGTTGGGAGACAGGCGTGGGGACAACAGAGATAACACGGGAGGGCGCTCAGGTAAACGATTTGTACTACGTAACCGAGGGGCCAATTAAAATAACCAAACAAAACTCCAGCTTTGAGCTGCCCGGCAAAAGTTTCATTGGCGAGGTGGCGTTTTTCTTAGACACCAAGGCTTCTGCAACTGTGGAGCTCGGAGAAACTGCCAAATTTCTGCGTTGGAACAAGGCTGAGTTGGAAAAACTTCAGCAAAAAGATCCTGGAATTCGTGCCGCACTTCATAACATTTTAAATAAAGACATGGCTGCCAAAGTGGCACAAAGCATGGGCGATGCTGCTATCGCATAATCACTGAGAATTCGGGAGAAATAATAATGCTGACCTTACACCACCTGCGCATCGGGCGCTCAATATTCACCGTTTGGTTACTCGAAGAAGTGGGCGTGCAATACGACCTAAAGGTTTATCACCGCGACCCTAAAACAATGCGCGCCCCGGAGGAGTTGAAACAGATACATCCGTTAGGTAAGTCGCCGGTAATTGAAGATGGCGACCTCGTACTGAGTGAGTCAGGTGCGATTACCAGCTATATCCTGCAAAAATTCGATACACAAAATAAATTTTCTCCCACGCATGATGATTTGCCCGGCTGGGCCCGTTATCAGCAGTGGCTAGCCTATGCAGAAGCCTCGGTTTTTGCGCCGCTGCTAATCAAGCTGCTGTTAACCAGAGGCGGCGTGGACCATCCGGTGCTTGGACCATTTAGCGATGCTGAGTTCAAACTTCATTTCGACCACATAACCCGCCAACTTGGAGAGAGTGAATTTATCCTGGGTGAGTCCATCAGTGGCGCTGATTTTGGTGTGACCTATATGGTCTCCATGGCCGAGCGGCTCGGCCTCTTAGGTGGTTACCCGAATTTGCAAGCGTATTTGCAGCGCAACACCAGTCGTGATGCTTTCAAGCGGGCCATAGAGCGGGCGGTGGAGTAAGTACATTGCGCCGAGCCCGACGGCGGAAGCGCCAACTTGCGCAGGTATTCCCGCGATGGGTACAATTCAAAGCGAAAATTCAACTAAGCATGGTTAATTCTGGGGATTCTATTGGTGTTTAAAAAACAGATATTTAATTTCTCGCTGCTGGCGTTGCTGCTGAGTATGGGGGCACAGGCACAACCGGAGGAATATACCGAGATCACCACCAGTCATCAGCGCTTTGGTGACTGGATTGTGCGCTGCGAGCGAGAGAAGGGCAAAGACAAGGAGTGCGTGATGACACAACAAATCACCTCGCAGTCGACCGGCATGAGTGTGTTGCAGGCAAACTTTGCCAAGACCGAACAAGGAACTCAGATGACGCTTATTTTTCCATTGGGTATTTTTCTTCCCCCTGGCGTGGAATTAGAGGTCGTGGACCATATCAAGGCAAATTACTCGGTGAGTTTTTGCAGTGCATCGGGCTGCTATGTAAATCAGATTTTAGACAACGAAATGTTGGAATTTTTACGCAGGAAAGAACAGGCTAATATTACCGTCTATTCCAGCCCAGACAATCCGGTGACTGTGCCATTTTCGATTAAGGGCTTTTTAGACGCGCATAGAAAATTGTGATTTATCCAGTTTGATTGTCGCCAGATTAAGAGTCGGCCTTTGATTGAGATGGGCGCTCTCTGCGGTCCATAAGCTGACCGTGATCCTGTTCAATTTGCTGTTCCCCTTCCTCATCCGGTTCGGGGTCCGGTTGCATTTCAAAGTCGGCGGTGGGCGTAAAGTTGCCCGACTGCTTCAGCATTAGTCGCAAATCATTTCGCGAGTCCGCATTTCTAAGGGCTTGCTCCTCACTAATTCGGCCATCGACGAATAATTGATGCAGGGCGCGATCAAAGGTCTGCATGCCGTATTGTTCCGAGGCTTTCATGGCGGCCTTTATCTCATTCACTTTGCCGGCCTTAATCAGATCGCGCACTCGAGGCGAGCCTAATAGTATTTCGATAGCTGCGGCACGTTTATCATCAACTGTGGGGATCAGGCGCTGCGAGACAATCCCCCGCAAGTTGAGAGACAGGTCGAGGTATAACTGGCGATGACGGTCTTCGGGGAAAAAATTGATGATTCTGTCCAAGGCCTGATCGGCATTATTCGCGTGCAGTGTTGATAAGCACAAGTGGCCGGTTTCGGCAAAGGCCAATGCGTGCTCCATGGTTTCGCGGTTGCGAATCTCGCCAATTAGAATGACGTCCGGTGCCTGTCGCAAGGTATTCTCCAAAGCGTCTTCATAGCAATCCGTGTCGACGCCAACCTCGCGTTGATTGATGATACTTTTCTTATGGGGGTGGATAAACTCGATCGGGTCTTCGATGGTGATGATGTGGCCGGCATCAGTCGTATTGCGATGATCAATGAGCGCTGCCAGTGAGGTGGATTTGCCTGAACCGGTGCCGCCGACGAACAGTACCAAACCGCGCTTTTCCAATACCAGTTCAGTGAGGATGTCGGGCAAACCCAGATCCTGATACTTCGGAATATCGGTTTTTATTACGCGGATCACAATTGAAATGTCGCCACGCTGCCGGAAAATATTAACTCGAAACCGGCCAATGTCAGGCTCCTCAATCGCGAGATTCATTTCTGGTTTTTTCTCAAATGCGGCCTGTTGCTCCTCGTTCATCAACCAGCGTGCAGCTGCTTCGGTGTCTTCACTAGTCAGCACTTCTTTACCCAGTTTTGTGAGTTTGCCCTGTGCCTTTACAGAAGCCGGAACGCCGACCGCTAGATAGAGGTCAGAACCATCCATCTGAACGATCAGTTTCAGATACGTTTTTAACATCATGGTGAAATAATCCTTGGCAGGGGTCCCTGCGCCATTAAATGACTGGCCAATGTAGCACGTGATTCGGCCAGATTGACTGAATGGCTCAAGCTTATTTGAAAGCTTGTAAAAGCTCAAGCAAAGCACCGTGAACAATGATTAAATTGCGGTGTTCCCAGAGGTTTGGATATGCCATGTTGCGTAAGTTGAAGTTTATTTTAGTGCCGAGATTATTAAAGCTGCTGACCAGCTTGATTACCGCCACCTGCAAGGTACGCTGGCACAACGATGCCGCTTACCGCCAACAACTTAAAAGCGGCCAGCCCTTCGTTGCTGCAATGTGGCATAACTGCTCGACCATCGGTGCCTGGGCCATGCAGGGCAGTGGCATTACGGTCATGGTCAGTGACAGTAAAGATGGCGAGTATGTGTCGCGCTATGCGGGCCTGTACGGTATTGAAACGATTCGGGGCAGTAGTTCCAAGGGTGCCAAAAAAGCCATCCGAGCCGGCCTGGCTGTGCTGGCGGCGGGTAAGCCCTTAGCGGTCACGCCAGATGGGCCGCGCGGACCGAAATATTTGGTGCAAAGCGGCACGCTATGGTTCGCTGCGGCAGCGCAGGTGCCCATCATCCCATTGCATATTGAGGCAAGCAGGCAATGGGTTATGAGCAGTTGGGACGGTCATCGTTTTCCAAAACCGTTCTCGACCATCCATATTGGAGTCGGTGAAATATTACACATTAGCCGTTCTCAGTTGCTAGATAACGCCGATTCGGCCATAGACCGGGTTAGGAAGGCGATGCTTGACAACGTTCGGTATGTGCAGGGTAGGGCGCAGCCAGGCGGTGAGCCGCCTTCAGGAGACCCTTACTAAAAACAAAACCCGGCTCCGGCGCCGGGTTTTAACTGTTATTGGGTGCTGGTGCCGTTAGCCGGGATGATGATGTCCGGTTTCGGAAAGTCCGAAAACGGGAACGGTCGTTGCTCGCTGTTAAACGTGACATAACGCAATATGTCGTGTACAAATTTACTCAGGCTATCACCGAATTTTTGCAACTGCTCATTAGGTGCGCCGCTTATCAGCAGAAAAACGCACTGTGCGATCGCTACCGCGGCTACCACCATCTGGGCCAGATAGAAAACTACCCAGAAAATTGCGACAAAAAGGACACGCTGCCACGCAGCCAGTTGGGGGTTTGAATTTTCCATGGTCTACTCAAATTTTAAGATCACTTATAGGTGGTTAATAGGGCCAAATCCGGTGGTTTCAAACCCCACCGAAAAATTAATTTTTATAAATCACACAAAATGTCAGCTTCGCACTTTAAACTAAACTGCTAAATAACAAACTTAAATAAATAATTACTCAATGATCGTCAACTTTATTTCCCTTGCGGAGGCCGGCAAAGTTCCAGATTTTCTATTGCGCTATGGAATTCGGCGCTTGTGCCGGCAGCGGTTGCGCGACGAATGCGCCGACAACGTTGAGGCGCAACAGCGGGTATTTCAGGAGCGTATCGAGCAACTGCGCGCCAGTCCTATCGCAATCGAGACCGAGGCGGCCAATGAACAGCATTATGAGGTGCCAGCCGAATTTTATCGCTACGCATTGGGCGAACATCTTAAGTACAGCGCCTGTTTTTACCCGACAGGGGATGAAACATTGTCGCAGGCGGAGGCGGCCATGCTGGCATTGTATTGCCAGCGTGCCGAGTTGCAGGATGGGCAAAAAGTTCTGGAGCTTGGTTGTGGCTGGGGTTCATTAACGTTATGGATGGCAGAGCATTACCCCAACAGTCAAATCACCGGTGTCTCAAACTCCGTATCTCAGCGCGGCTACATCCTCGAGCAAGCAGCTCAACGAGGCCTGGAAAACATTGAAATTCAAACCTGTGATGTTAACAAGCTGACCCTGCCAGCGTCGCAATATGATCGGGTGATTTCCATCGAAATGTTCGAGCACATGCGCAACTATCGGCAATTAATGGAGAATATAGCGGCTTGGCTTACCCCCCAGGGCAAATTGTTCGTACATATTTTTGTACATCGGGTGGTGATGTACCCATTCGATATTCAAGGTGAAGATGACTGGATGTCTAGATATTTCTTCACCGGCGGTCTGATGCCAGCCGCTGATACTTTACTGCACTTTCAGCAACATCTGACGATGGAACAGCGATGGTTACTCGACGGTCGCCACTATGAGAAAACCTCCAACCATTGGCTGGCCAATATGGATGCTCATCAGGGTGAAATCATGCAGTTATTTAAAACCACCTATGGAGCAGCAGATGCAAATATGTGGTTTCATCGCTGGCGCATCTTCTTTTTGGCTTGCGCTGAACTTTTTGGTCTCGACGATGGCCAGCAGTGGATGGTGGCACATTATTTGTTTAGCTCTCGTGGGGCGGAGCGAGAATCTTGACGACCCAGTAACCAGCGAGTATCTCTGGTGAAATTCCCAGAGTGGCGAAAAATGCTATTAAGGAAACTGGTGTCCGCCACAGCCTATTTTATTGGCGGTAATCCACAGCCGCCGTGACCGGGCGCCGGAACGACAATAGAGATGGGTTTTCTTGCCCCTATTGATGATGTCGATGAGCTTGTCACGGTCGGAATTGCATATTTGGTATGAAGAGAATGCCAACAGGTCAGTTTCCAGCCCCGCCGCTTCAGCAGCGGTCTTGATGTCCTGAAAAGGCGTCTGGCCAGCGTCTTCATCATCCGGCCGATTACAAACTAGTAGTTCGATACCCTGTTCTCGCAGTGCCTCGATGTCCTCTACAGTGATTTGGTCGGACACCGAAACCTGATTATTTAGCTGCTGGTAGTGCATATTCCAATCATTTTATTCTTATGATCAAAAATATTCACGCGCAGTTTGGGGGGAGAAAATGCACTGCAAATTTACGTATCTGATTGAAAAACTTGATTAATCGGCTATTCCCGTCACTTTTTCATCTGCAAAGGCGATGATTAACAAAAGTTAACAATTACCTTGGTCGACTTTTTTTCAGACTAAAGTCTGATCAAGGCGGGACTAAGAGCGGATTATTTGACGTAAGCAAATATGTGGCTCGAGTCGGAAAAACAGAATTTTATTTCGTTAAACTGAATTTTGGAGCACATATGGCGACTGTGATTGATCTTAAAGATCTGGAACTCGACACACTGTCAGATGAAACTATGAATTTAATTTCGCGGTTGACGGCGGAAATCCGCAAGGTCAGCGGTGAAAGTTTTAGCTTCTGCGACCCCCTGTTACTGCCGCGCATCCGGCGCCGCGTTAAAGAACTTAAACAACCCAAGCTGACTGCATTGTACTGCCAATATCAGAATGAATTGGTGCGCAGTGTCAATAAAGGTCAGTTTGCGCTTAGAAGTGCTCAGATGAGTGCTGCTAATAAACGATCATTTTATCGACCAGGGTCGATATTTGCCTGAACCCCCTAAGCAGTAAAAGTAGTTAACCCCTACTCAAGCCCTGACCCGGCGTACTATGTGCGCCGGGTTTTTTTGTGCCTGCCAGGCCAGCTTGCGAGGTAGATAGATTGGCCCTACAATTTGATGCCGCTATTTGCCCGCTCGTGAGACTTATTATGCGCCGTACTGCATCCTCTATTTGCTTTATCAGTCCGATTCTTGCTCTGGTCATCGCTGTACAGGCGCACGCCCAAGCGCAACCCACTGCGGCGTGCCAAACTGAATCCCATCGGCAGTTCGACTTTTGGATAGGCGAGTGGACGGTGACAAACCCCAACGGCAAGGTGGCCGGGCAAAACACAATTAAAGCGGTCGAAAATGGTTGCGCTCTACAGGAAAACTGGCGCAGTGCGACCAGTCCATTCACTGGCCGTAGCTTTAATTACTACAACCAGTCGGCTCAACAATGGGAACAATTGTGGCTGGATAATCAGGGTGGCTCACTCAAACTCGCTGGGCAGCGGCGGGGTAATCAGATGATTCTACAATCGCAGCCAACCGCCAACCCGGCAGGTGTGGAGCAGGTCCAGCGCATTACCTGGACACTGAATGAGGATCACTCGGTGCGCCAATTGTGGGAAGTTCTGGTTGATGGAGAGGTTAGCAGTGTTGCCTTTGATGGCCTGTACACCAAGAGCGAGTGATTGAATCAATCGCGACGACCTAAGGATGGCGTCGATGGCCAAGTTTAAATCTGAAATTTCGGCGCTGGTCAGGTTGGCACTTCCCGTGTCGCTGGCTCAACTCGCTCTGGTTGGCATGACCGCGACCGACGTGTTGGTTGCGGGCAATGCGGGTACCGTTGATCTGGCGGGTATGAATCTGGGCGCCAATGCATGGAATATGATTGTGCTTTTTTTTATGGGCATAGGGTTTGCCACTCAACCATTGGTCGCCAAATTTTTTGGAGCCCGGGATGAACGTGCCGTACGGCACCAGTTTCAACAGTCGCTGTGGCTGTGCTTTCTGCTGGGTATTCTTGCCACGCTGGCGGTTCAGGGTGGGGCGCGATTATTGCTGCTGCTGGATTTCGAGGCACAAATGCTGCGCATTGCCTATGAGTATATGGTGGCCATTTCCTGGTGTGCATTGCCGTTGGCAATGACGCCGGCAGTGCGTGGCACACTGGAGGGCTTAAACCAGACGCGATCGGTGCTTTGGGTGGTGCTGGCGGCGTTCCTGATTAATATCCCACTGGATTTCATTTTTGTTAAAGGACTTTACGGCTTCCCAAAAATGGGCGGGGTGGGTTGCGCCTGGGCTACGGTAATTGTTGTCTGGGTTATGTTTGCGGCAATGTTGATGGTTGCGCAGTGGCATAAATCGGTGACTCATTTGCATCTGATGAAGCGCCTGCAAATGCCGGATATGACCACTATCGGCAGTACCTTCCGGCTCGGCTTGCCAATTGGGTTTTCCATCGTCATCGAACTCAGCATGTTTTGCGGTGCGGGGATAATGATTGCAGCTTTCGGGACTGTGTCGGCCAGCGCTCACGCCGTGGCGATTACGGTGGCGTCCATGTCATTCATGCTCTATATGGGGCTGGGGCAGGGCGTGACTATTCGTGCCTCGCAATTTCTGGGTGCCCGCCAGCCTGATGCAGCCTGGTATACGGTAAAAGCCGGCACCGCATTCAATTTGCTGGTGGCCGCCGCGATGTGCCTGTATTTCATTTTTGCAGCCGATATTCTGGTCGGACTATTCAGTGATGATCCGGAGGTGCTCGCCCTGGCCGTCACGCTGCTGTACTTTGGTGCCGCTTTTCAATTGGCTGACTGCCTGCAGGTGGCAATGATGTGTGGTTTGCGCGCCTACCATGACACCGCCAGCCCGCCACGCTATCAACTATTTGCGTTTTGGGTTTTGGGCCTGCCAATTGGCGTGGGACTCGCCTTTTACGGCTGGTGGCCGGGTCTGGAGGGCGCCAAAGGGCTTTGGTTCGGGATGCTATTAAGTCTGACCATCGTTGGTCTGTTGTTGCTCAGACGACTTCTCAACATGGTGGCAGCAAGTAAAACTGTGGCCCAGCCACAGTCGGGTATCGAATGCAACACAGGGTTGTAGTGCTGCGGTATGGCGAATTCTAGGCGCCCTTGCTCGCTACCCAGGCTTCTACATTTCGTTGCACCACATTGAGCGGCACCGGGCCGTATTTCAAAACTTCGTCGTGAAATTCGCGAATGTCGAACTTGTCACCCAGTGATTGTTTGGCCGCTTCACGTAATTGCCAGATTTTCAGCATACCGACTTTATACGCGGTCGCCTGTGAGGGCATCACGATATGCCGTTCCACCATTTTGACGGCATCTGAGACCGCATTGGGGGTATTGTTCACGTAATAGTCTATGCCCTGTTGGCGGGTCCACTTTTTGTCGTGAATACCCGTGTCAACCACCAGTCGGCAGGCGCGCCACAGTTCCATCGCCAGACGACCGAAGTCGGAGTATGGGTCAGAGTAAAATCCGATTTCCTTGGGCACCATTTCTGAATACAGCCCCCAGCCTTCCGTGTAGGCGGTGTAGCCGACGAACTTGCGAAACGTGGGGATGCCCTCCAGTTCCATCGCGATGGCAATTTGCATATGGTGGCCGGGTACGCCTTCGTGATAGGCCAGGGCTTCCATTTGATAGGTCGGCATGGCCTCCATGTCGTACAGGTTTGCGTAGTACAGACCGGGCCGCGAACCATCTTCAGACGGTCGCTGATAAAAGGCTTTACCAGCGGACTGCTCGCGAAATGGCTCGACGGCTTTCACGTTGATGTCAGCCTTGGGGAGCCGTAAAAACAATTCATCCAGGCGGCCTTTCATGGTTTCTATCAAGGCCGTTGCTTCGCTCAAGTAGCGTGCCTTGCCCTCTGGTGTATTTGGGTAGACGAACTGATCGGCATTGCGTACAAAGCTCATAAAACTCTTCAGGTTGCCGTTATAGCCCACCTGATCTTTAATGGCGCGCATCTCATCGTGAATCCGAGCTACTTCATCTAGCCCCAGTTGATGAATTTCCTCCGCCGTCATATCAGTGGTGGTGGTGCGCTGCAGGGCAAATTCGTAAAAGCGCTCGCCTTCCGGCACCTTCCAGATGCCGTCATCGATAGTGGCACGAGCCTCCAACTCGCTGAGCGCAGAGATCAACGCCTCGTAAGCAGGTTTCACCGATTTTTCAAGAGCCCGGCTGGCGGCCAGTAACAAGCGATTTGCGTCTGCTTCCGATAAGGGATTTTCCTCGGCCGTTTGCAGGGCCTCGAGTTTGCCCTTGAAATCAGCCAACAATGTGCTGTCTTTGCCGACCTCAAACGGGGCGCCTTTGATCACATTGCGGCAATCCCTTATCACATGAGCGAACACAAACTTTGGTGGAATGATGCCGGCGTCGGCGCGTCTGTTTAAGCCGTCAATCACTTGCTTGAAGTAGGCCGGCACGGCTTGCAGACGAGCCACGTAGGCTTGCGCTGCTTCGATATTGGTCACGCGGTGCATATTGATCAGCAGATCCGGCACATTTGAGTGTGAACCAAACATTTGATTCACCGGGTAGTTATGCAAACGCCATTCAAACCCGTCTATGGATCGTTGCAGATTTTGCTCCATTAACTCATAGCTCAGGGCTGTGGCTGGATCTAACTGGCTGGCGTCAATCGCTTGCAGCGCTGTCAGGTTTTTGCGGTCCAGATCCAAGCCTTCCAGCGCAAAGGCCTCGCTCAAGTCGTCCCACTTATCCATATTGGTGCTGCGCCCCAATGCGGTCTGGAACTCGGGGCTGCGATCAACCCACTCTGTAAACACCTTCTCAAAAAGCTCATTGGCCTGTTGGTTGGCATCAAGCGTCTCGGCTACCGGCGCTGCTGTGGAAGTTTGGCCGGCATTTTCGCTGGCGCCGCAGGCGGCCATGAGCAGGCTGAGACTCAGTAGCAGAGTGATTCGGAATAAACGGAACTCGGGAAGTTTCAACATAGTCAGATAATCCAGATTATAAATTTGAGTAGTAGCCAGACCAGCCCCGCCACGGCCAGTAACAAAACGGTGTTAACGGTATATTTCAACGCCTTATAGGCCACCAGATTGGTTTCCTTAAGGCGCTTGGATTTTTCCAGCAGGGGCACCATGCCGCTGAACACTCGATTCGCAAAACCGCGCTTGTCCTCGTCGGTATTGGGTACCACCGTGGCACGCATCAATTGTTTGTACGGCCAGTTAAGTGCCCGGCCCAACCAGTTCATGGGCCGATCGATATCGCACATTAATATCAATCTTGGTTTGCCGGCGTCATTGTGTGCGTAATGCAAAAAGGTGATGTCGAACAATAAAGGTTCGCCATCACGCCAGGAATATTTTTGGTCGTCGATACTGATATAACAGGCATCGTCGTTGGGCGTGTCCAGACCCAGATGGTAGCGCAGCGAGCAGGCCACTGGATCAAGGTGTCGGGTTAACTTGCCGCCCGGCGGCAAGACAGAAAACATGGCGCCATTGACGCTGGGAATACGGCTTAAAAACTCGACGGTTTTGGGACAGGAACGCTGCGCCGACGCGTGCGTATAGCCATACCAGTTGAGGTAATATTTAGTCCAGCCGTACTTATAAAATGTTCTGAATCCGATGTCGTAATAAGAAGCCGAATCCGGGTCTCCAATTTGATCGAAGCCGCCTTCGGCCATCAGGGCTTGCGCTTCCTCTCGGATCATCTCCCAGTTCTCATGCAATTCATGCAGTTCGGGGAATTCGCCAATATCCATAATGGCTGGCTTGGCGCGTGGTCGGGTGAACAAATACAACAGACAGTTAAACGGCGTGAATATCGGCCAACCTTTGCGTAGGTATTCCCCTACACCCTGATACCGGGCATTGCCTCGCACCGCATATACATAAGCCATGGAGCCCACGCAGAAGGCGATAATGGCGATCATAATCAGGTTGGTCATGGGCAGGCGGGCCGCAGCACGGCCGGTCAATCAGAATACTCCGCAATATACTGAAGCGGCGCGCTATTCTCCAGCCCGAAGCCGATTAATAAATGTAAAAAGCCGCAGGCCCATACAGGCAACTGCGGCTGTTAATTTCGTATTTCGGGGCCAGAGGCTCACATGTGTGCTTATTCCGCGATGGGTTTTTCGAATAGCAGAGTCATTCTGTTGGATTCACCGATGGCCTGCATTTTCTCACGTAGCTCGGGGTCTTCTCGGCTGGTTGCCAGGCTGGGTGGCAGCCGCCAGACGATATCGCCTTCATTAGCTTGATCTTTGACATTCTCATTAATGTCCAATTGATCCACCAGTGTAAAACCCGCTTTTCGCATGGCTTTTATCACGAAGCTCTTCTTCAAATAGCCATTACTGCCATCGGCCCAACTATCTGGCCGGTCTGCGCGTGCTTCATGCTGCACGATGCCCACAACACCGCCGGGTTTAAGAAGGGCAAAGGCATCATTCAAGGCCTGCGATAAATAACCGCCTTTATCTTCGTAGCGAGCCAAGTTATGCAGGGCACGAATGAACAGAAAGGCGTCGTAGCTGCCCTTGGTATCGTCGGAGATATTACCAAATGTAGTCGCGCTTACTGTTGCGCCAGCTTCACCCCGCCAGGCCTGTGCTTCTTCTGGCCAGGTGGTTGGCCAGGTTTTACGCTTGGCCGTAAACTCGTCCGTGGCAAAACTAAAATTTGGCCACATGCTCATGTTGTAGTCTACTCCCAATAGGGCGCCATCAGAACCAAGGTAAGGTAGCAACACTTTGCTGTACCACCCGCCGCCTGGTAACGCTTCAGCCACTCGCATTCCAGGGCGAATTCCAAAAAAACGCAGAGTTTCCCCGGGGTGGCGATAGATGTGGCGCGCTTTATGTTCGTCGCTCTGGGCCGCCAAAACCTTTGCCAGAGCCTCGGAGGTCGGGTCCGCCTGCAGGGCCTGTACCGGCGTACTTAATAGCGCCACCAATAAAGCAGCAAATGTTATTTTCTTCATAATTGTTCTCCGGTTGAGGGCGTCAGTTTAGCAGTGCAGCACAGGTTTAGCGGTTGCATGAATCTCAGTTAATCTAATATTTAGGCCTGAAGGCACTGTATTTGAGCTTGCTAGCTGCATAGCCTATCATGTTGTTGGAAGCCGTCGTCGCGACAGGGCAATTGGGTTATCGTGGCGCGGGTTTCATCCATAGGAATTGTTACAGGAGCTGTCATGTCTGAAAAACTGGTGTTCTACACCAACCCCATGTCGCGTGGTCAAATTGCCCGTTGGATGCTGGAGGAAACCGGCGCCGAATACGAACAAGTAATCATAGAATATGGCGAACAGATGAAGTCCGTCGCCTATCTGACCATTAACCCGATGGGAAAAGTGCCGGCCATCCAGCACGGTGATCATGTAGTTACCGAATGCGCGGCGATTTGCGCCTATCTTGCCGATGCCTTCCCACAACAGCAACTGGCACCGCCGAAAAGCGAGCGCGCAGACTATTACCGGTGGTTGTTTTTCGCGGCCGGTCCATTGGAAGCTGCCATTACCAATCGTTCGCTGGGGGTTAAGGTGCCCGATGACCAGGAGCGAATGGCCGGTTACGGTAATTATGATCTGACTATCAGCGTATTGCGGGATCTATTTGCGTCAAGAAACTTCGTTTGTGGTGATGAGTTTAGTGCCGCAGACGTCTACCTGGGTAGCCACATAGATTTCGGAATGCAGTTTGGCACTTTGGAGGCCAATCCGGAATTTGAAGCCTACGCGGCGCGATTCCGCGAGCGACCCGCCTACATCAAAGCCAGACAAATTGACGGCGAATTGATTGCGGCGGCGCAACAGTCCTAGAAGCTACACCTGAGCACAGCTTAGGATTGCCGACTTTTTCAAGCGTTGCGCGCGCTGACCTTTGCAACTGGCTTTTTGCGGCTACGGCGTGTCTTTGACGGTTTTGCTTTAGCCGCGGGCTTTCTATCAGCCGCAGGCGCTTTCTTAGTCGCAGACGCTTTCTTAGTCGCAGACGCTTTCTTAGCCGCAGGCGCTTTTTTAGCCGCAGGCGCTTTCTTAGCCGCAGGCGCTTTATCAGCCGCAGGCGCTTTCTTTTTGCGTGCTGTTTTTTTTGATTTTTTCGGGGCTGGCAATTGTGCGGCAGCGGCTTGCAGCTCTGCAAAACTGTCGCGAATGCACTCAATAAAAAAGTCGATGTCTGGCATGGTGCGGCGGCAAGAGGTGATGTTAAAACACATCATGCCGTTGTAACTGCCCACCGCCACAAATAAGCCCATGCGGTCGGCCAGTGGCCCCAAGCCTAAATTGCGCACCACGCGTGCACCATTCATATAGGTTTGTATAGCCGGCCCCGGCACATTGGAAATGCATAGGTTGGTCATGCTGCCTGCGGTTTCTGAACTCGCCAGCAGGCGCGCCGCCAGTAGCTGTGTGCTGGCCGGAATATGGCGTGTTACATCCGTCATCAAGCGTGCTGAGATACCGGCCTGTGCGGCTTTTTGTTGTTTGGTCTCTGCAAAGATTGCCTGCAGGCGCTCCACGGGATGCGCTATGTCAGTAAAGATGGTTGGCGCCATGGTGCTAATGTTATTCCCGGGCGTTGATTCACCACCGGCTTCCCGCACATTAATCGGGCAAAAGGCCCGCAACGATTCGGCCGGTAACTCCTTATGATGGATCATATATTTGCGTAGTGCGCCGCTGGTCACGCAGATCACCACATCATTGATGGTGGCGCCCTCCACGGCATTTTTTACGTCCTTGAATTCCGCCAGCGTGAACTCCGTGGCATCGAACACTCGGTGCGGCGATGTTTCACGATTAAAGCGTGTGATAGGCACCTTTCGACCTGCATCGGCTTGTCGATCAGCAATGGTTTTACGCGCTGCTTGCACAATTGCCGGTGCCGAACGCATCAGTGTATCGACTACTTTTACTGGCGACTTCACCGTATTAATCATGCTGCGGATGCCCATTTGTGCCGGGGTCGGTTTAACCGCGCGGGATGAATCTATGCGCTTCTCCATCGGCATCACCGGCGTGCCCTGCACGTCTATATCCTGTAAGCCACCAAAGAAATTGACGATGGACGTGCCATCCGCGGCCGCATGGTGAATCTTGGTGGCAATTGCATAGCTGCCCCTTGGCACATTGGGAATATTATCCAGGCCTTCGATCACATACATTTCCCAGGGCGGCCGATCCATATCCAACGGCCGTGAATGAAAACGTGCCAGATGGATACACAACTGACGCCAATCCGATGGGTGTGGCAGGCGGCCGTGTCGAATGTGATACTCGATGTCAAAGTGCTCGTCTTCTACCCAGTATGGGTAATCCAGTTCCATGGGTACCCGATAAATTCGGCGCCGATAGATTTCGGAAGTGTGCATGCGGCTCTGCACATGTTCGATAATCTGCTTGAAGCGAACCTTGCCCCCCGGTGCAGTGGATGGGTCGAAAATGGAAACCGAGGTCACTTGCGAGTGACTTTTATTGGTCTCCATATAGAGAAATTGTGCGTCCTGGGCGGATAGCTGCTGCATGATACTTGCTCTTCGGGCCTAATCTGAACCAAACATTTTACTGTATTCACGCTGCGCACACCATGCATCACAAACCACGCTGATTGTTGTAAATACCCATCGTTTAGGTAGACTTGGTGCTCAGTGCGTATCTGGCGCTAATCTACCCTGATATTTTTTTGATGAATACCCTTGCCGAGTAGCGCTCGCTAAAAACTAAGTTAATGTACGAAAACGTAATAAAAGACGTCGAACAATCTCCCAAAGGCACGCATATCGGCGCCTTTTTTGATTTTGACGGCACCATCATTTATGGCTACTCCGCCACCACTTATCTGCGCGAACAGATAAAGCGCGGTGACGTGGGGGTCAAGGAGATGATCCAGCTAGTCAAAACCATGACCGACTTTGGTCTGGGCAATATGGCGTTTTCCGCAATGATGTCGTTGACCTCGCAGTTTCTTAAAGGTGTGGAAGAGACTGAATACGTAAAGCTCGGGGAGCGGTTATACGACAAACACATTGCCAAACTCATCTACCCGGAATCGCGCGCACTTATCGAAGCTCATTTGAAGCGAGGCCATACGGTGGCGATAATCTCGGCTGCGACTCCCTACCAATTGACCGAGGCTGCCAAGGACCTTGGTATAAAACACGTTAAATGTACCCGTTTGGAAATCGAAGACGGTAGGTTTACCGGCGACGTTATTCGACCTACCTGCTACGGCATGGGCAAGGTGGCGGCGGCCCAGGAGTTGGTCGATGAGTTTGACCTCGATGTTTCAGAAAGCTTCTTTTATTCAGACAGTGACGAAGACTTACAGTTGCTGGAATATGTGGGTAAACCGCGCCCGCTGAACCCCAATGCGCGGCTACGACGCACCGCCAGTGGCCGTGGCTGGCCAGTACAGGATTTCAGTAGCCGTGGCCGCGTGGGTCTGCGTGATTATGTTAGAACCATTGCTGTGCAAGGCAGTATGTTGGGCTCGTTTCTGGCGGCGCTGCCGTTTTACGCCATCACCGGTTCGCTGAATAAGAGCCGTAACTTTTCCACATCACTGTTTGCTGATGTGGCCTGTGCCATCGCCGGTGTGGAGTTGGATGTAGAGGGCGAAGAACACCTGTGGGCGCACCGCCCCTGCGTATTTGTATTCAATCACCAGTCGCAGGCAGACATGTTGGTGATCGCGGCCTTGTTGCGTCGTGATCTGGCTGGCGTCGGCAAAAAGGAATTGGCAGACATTCCGATACTGGGCAAGGTCATTCAGTGGAGCGGCACGGTATTAATTGACCGTGCCAATGCGGCTTCTGCGATCGAGGCCATGCAGCCGCTGGTCGAAGTGATGCAAAATGAGGGTCGATCTGTGTGCATTGCACCGGAAGGTACGCGCTCAACCTCAACCAATCTCGGCCCCTTTAAAAAGGGAGCCTTTCATCTGGCCATGCAGGCCGGTGTGCCAATGGTGCCCATTGTGATTCACAATGCAGTCGATGTGGCGCAGCGGGCAGAATTTATAATGCGCCCAGCAACCGTCAAGGTAACTGTTTTACCGGCCGTTGACACCAGCAAATGGAAGCCCGAAACAGTTGCTGAACATGTGGAGGAGGTGCGTGATCATTTTCTGATCGCGCTGGATCAGATGTACCTGCAACAATCTGACGAGGTGCCTGCTGGTGCTGCTAATAAATCAGCCCTGCGTAAGATCACCCGGCGTCGCAAATCTCGCAGGCCGACGGCGAAAGTGTCGGCTCGTGAGGTCAATGCGGATATCACCCCCATTAAAAAGAAGCGCCGGGTAGCCAAGAAAAAGCCTGCTCCGGCGAGCACTAAGCGCCCCGCGGCTCAAAAGAAAAACGTGGCGCGAAAATCGACCCGTAAAAAAGCGGTGGTCAAAAAAGTGTCGGCCAGAAAATCGTCGACTGGGTAAATGGCCGTAAATTCCTGGCAACAGACAAGCGCTCCGCAAGTCCTGATTTTACTGGATGCCGCACATCAGATAGAAGAGGGTCTGCTGCGCGATTGGGTGCAGCAGGGGCAATCAGAATATAAGGGCGAGGTACATTATGTATTAGTGCCAATCGCGCATAATCCAGAGGATATTCCAACCGAGGCATTGGCAGCCTCGCTGGATGTTGATCCGAAAACTTTGTTAGTACCCGTGCGGGTGGTTTGGAAAACGCCCTTTGATACGCTCAGCGATAAACCGCGTTTGCGCGATCTGTTGCGCGGTGACCCACGTCACCCGGGCGAAGCCAAGGCTCGCAAATTGTTGCAACAGAATCCGGATGCGGCCACGCCCATCGCCGGCGCGCCGGCCACTCTGGCAGACCTGCAACAGCGCTTTGAAGAGCGGCGTAAAAACGCTTCTGTCGATAAAGATTTAGCTGATTTTGTAGCCAATCAAGCCAGCCTGGCTCTGGACGTTGTGGAGCGCCGCCTGCGTGGCAGTCGTTATAAGGTGCCGCGGTTGGTCGCGCGCCAGATCCGCGCCAGTGATCGTTATAAACAGGGGCTGGGAGAGATCGCTCACGAGACTGGGCAGACCGAAGAGGAACTGCGCAGCAACGCGTTACCCATATTCAAAGAGCTGATATCGAGGCCGCAAATATTCTGGCAAGACGTGCTGGCCAGTTTTAATCGAAAGCTGATTGGTCATGCATACGGTGGTCAGGTGATCTTCGATCAATCGCGACTTGATCGATTTCGACAGATTGTGCGAGAGCATCCTACGGCGTTGTTATGGACTCATAAAACGCATATGGATGGCATTGCCATGCAACACGTGTTGTTTGATAACGACTTCCCCACGCCGCATACCGTGGGTGGCATCAATATGGCCTTTGCTGGTCTGGGTTTTGTGGCGCGCCGCGCTGGTGCAATTTTTATCCGTCGATCGTTTCAGGATGACCTGCTGTATAAATTGATTCTGCGCAATTACCTCGCTTATTTGTTGGAAAAGCGCTTTCCCTTGACCTGGGCATTCGAGGGTACGCGCTCGCGCGTCGGCAAATTGATGCCGCCCCGATATGGCATCTTAAAGTATGTGATGGAAGCAATGCGCGACTCAACGGCGGACCAACTGTACATTATTCCCATCGCAATAAATTACGACATGATCAACGATGTCAAAGATTACGCGGCCGAGCAGGCAGGTGCGATTAAACGGCCTGAATCGCTGAGCTGGGCTATTTCCTACGTTCGTCGTATGCGGCATCCTCTAGGGCGAATCTACATCGATTTCGGCGAGCCGGTGGTGGTGGATAGAAATGCCATCGAGGATGACAATTTAAGCCTCGCCAAAACGGCATTTCGCGTGGGTGTTGAGGCGAACCGGGTCACGCCAATAACGCTAACATCGTTGATGTCGTTATATTTACTCGGCACCAGCCCGCGAGCTCAAACGCTTGAAGAGCTGCGCGGGGGGATGGCTCAATTGGTAGCGTGGGCCCGGCAGCGAGAAATCAGATTAAGTGACGATTTTGAGCTGCAACGAGCTGAACAAACGCTCGAGCTGGTCGATGCCATGGAACGAAACGGCCTGCTTAATCGCTACGATGAGGGTCCGGAGACCGTTTATGCGATTGCCGATGATCAGCACATGGTGGCCAGTTATTACCGCAATACCATCGTGCATCATTTTGTGGCCAAAGCGATTGCCGAGTTGGCGCTGGTGCACGCCATTACACGAGAGCAGGACAGAGTCGCAGCATTTTGGGCAGAAGCCGATGAACTGCGCGACATGTTTAAGTTTGAGTTCTTTTACTCACCAACAGAACAATTCAACAATGAAGTGCGTGCCGAACTGGCTCGCTATGAGCCCGACTGGGAAAATAAGCTCGAAGCGGAAGAGGATTTTGCCCCGGCCTTTTTGCGTGAACTGGCACCGCTGGTCGCTCATGCAACACTGCGGCCCTATATCGAATCTTATAGGATTGTGGCCGACGTTTTTTCGCGCCTGCAGCCAGGCCAAACACTGGACATAAAGCACACCGTTGCCGAGTCATTTAAATACGGCCGCCAGGCCTATATGCAGCGGCGCATCAGCAGCAAAGCATCGATCGGCGATATATTATTTAAGAACGCATTCAAGCTGATGGAGAGTTATAAATTAACTGGCACCGGTGACGAGACTATCGTCAATCAGCGCAAACAATTGAGTAAACGCCTGCGCCTGTTATCCCATCGAATCGCGCAATTGCGCACCTTTTCGATGCCATCTGAATTTTAGAGTTACGGAGCACTGTATGAAATCATTGAAAGTTGGGTTGTTGGGCGGTGGTTCCTGGGGTACCGCCGTCGCGTCGTTGGTCGCCAAGAATACCGATGTGACCATGTGGGCGCGCGACAAAGATACGGTTAAAGAAATTAACTCGCATCACACCAATGAAAAATATTTACCGGGTGCGACCATTCATAAACGAGTTACTGCGAGGCACCGAATTAAGAAGGTTATGGCCGACGCAGACGTGTTGGTAATGGGCGTACCATCAAATGTGTTTCGCGAGGTATTGGAAGAAGCCAAGCCATACATTCGTGCCTGGGTGCCGGTGGTGAGCCTGACCAAAGGCTTGGAAAAAGATACCGATCTGCGCATGACCGAAGTGGTGCGCCAGGTACTGCCAGGGCACCCGGTGGGCGTGTTGACCGGGCCAAACCTGTCGCGCGAAATTATGGCCGGGCAAGCCGCCGCCAGTGTTATCGCCATGGAAGATGAAATCATTGTTAAGCAGCTACAGAAAGTGTTTAACAGCGGCCTGTTCCGGGTCTATACCAACGATGATGTAATTGGCTGTGAACTAGGCGGCGTATTAAAAAACATCATCGCCATCGCCGTGGGCATGGGGGTTGGGCTGGGTGCGGGAGACAATACCCGGTCAGCACTCATCACCCGAGGTTTGGCAGAGGTAACCCGGCTGGGTGTGGCGCTGGGGGGCCGTGCTGAAACGTTTTCCGGTCTGGCCGGCATGGGAGATATGCTGGCGACGTGTATCAGCCCACAAAGTCGTAACCATCACGTCGGAATTGAGCTTGGCAGGGGTCGCAGCATTGATGACATCATCAGCGAAATGGTGATGGTGGCCGAGGGCGTAAAAAGCGCGCCCACAGTGATGGCATTGGCTGCCAAACATAATATTGAGATGCCCATAGCAAGAGACGTATCGGATGTGATCGCGGGCACCCGCACGCCAGTGCAAGCCTTTGCTGGGCTGGTGCGGCAAATGGCCGGCTCCGAATCCGACCCCGGCTAAATCCAACCTTTTCGAGCCTGGGGCTACACTTCCGAAAACCGCTAGTATTGCATGGCCGCGGGTCTACAATAGACCCATGCCGAGCCGCCCAGAAAAATTAAACCGTAAACAATGTGAGCGGGCTCGCCGCGCTCGCGACGCGCGGTTTGACGGCCGCTTCTTCACCGCGGTGAAGACCACGGGTATCTATTGCCGGCCGATTTGCCCGGCCAATCAGCCACTGGAAAAAAATGTAGACTATTATGCGTCGGCGATTAGTGCCGCGCAGGCGGGTTATCGACCCTGTTTGCGATGCCGCCCCGACAGCGCCCCTGATTCCTGCGCCTGGTTAGGCACACAAACCACGTTTCAAAGGGCGCTGCGGTTAATTCAGCAGGGAGAATTGCAGCAAGGTAGCTTGAGCGAACTGGCTGAGCGCCTCGGCATATCCGACCGCTACCTGCGTAACCTGTTCCACGAGAATCTGGGCACCTCACCCAAACAATACGCTGTGTACCAACAGTGTCTGTTTGCCAAACAATTGCTGCATGAAACATCTCTACCAGTGACGGAAATCGCCTTCGCATCCGGTTTTAACAGTGTGCGCCGCTTTAACGAAGCGATGCAGCAACAAATGCATTTGAGCCCCAGCCGCATTCGAAAGAGTGATGTGCCGACGACCAGCAGCTTGCGATTGAAGCTCTATTATCGACCACCCTATGCCTGGCAGGAGATGCTGGAATTTCTCGCCCGGCGCCTGGTGCCGGGCTTAGAGTGGGTATCAGAAGATGGGTACGGAAGAACGCTGCAGCTCGGTGATACTGTGGGTTGGATGCAGTTGTCACAGGCCAGCGGCGAGCATCATTTGTGGCTGGAGTTGCAATTGAATCGCCATGAAAATCTCAATGTCATCACTCAACGCATCAAAGCATTGTTTGATGTTGATGCACCGATTGATGCGATTGATGAGCAGCTGCAAGCACTATTAGGTGAATCTTTGGCTTACTTGCCGGGCTTACGCGTGCCGGGAATCTGGTCGCATTTTGAGGCCGGCGTACGCGCTATTCTGGGGCAGCAAGTCTCGGTGGCCGCGGCCCGCAATCTGGTGCAGTCTCTGGTTACCGAGTTGGGTGAGGAGATACCACTGCCTGGCGGTGCTGCGGGCTTTTTATTTCCTTCGCCTGACGCGGTCTTGGACAGTGACTTGGGATTTTTTAAGATGCCGCAGGCGCGTAAAGATACGGTACATCGCTTGGCTCGACACCTACTCGAATCTGAGGCCCCGGACAACATAGATGCCTGGTCTGATATTAAGGGTATTGGCCCCTGGACTGTCGCCTATGTGAAAATGCGCGCCGTCAAAGACCCTGATGTGTGGCTGAGCGGTGATGCCGGCATTCGCAATGCTCTACAGCTCGTCGAGCCAGCGCTCAATGCAGACGCAGCCAGCCCCTGGCGCAGTTACCTAACTTTTCAGCTCTGGAACCAATTATGAAAAACGCCTTTATTGATCATCTTGAAACGCCATTGGGGCCAATGGAAATTACCGCTGATGACCGGGCGGTTCTGTCAATACACTTTGTTGAACGCACACAAGCAGCGCAGCCAAACGAGGTAACTCGCTTATGTAAGGCGCAGCTAACCGAGTATTTTGCCGGGCAGCGTGAACAGTTTGAATTGCCATTGGCGCCGCAGGGCACCGAGTTTCAGCGTGGTGTATGGCAGGCATTGGTCGAAATAGGTTTTGGTAAAACCAGCACCTACAGCGATATCGCGCGGCGCATAAACAATCCTAAAGCGGTCCGCGCAGTGGGGGCTGCCAATGGCAAAAATCCGCTGACCATCGTGGTTCCCTGCCACCGGATTATCGGTGCGGACGGTAGCCTGACCGGTTACGCATCGGGCGTGGAGCGCAAGTCCTGGTTATTAAAGCACGAGTCAAACTCATTGTTTTAACACACCTGCTGCGGTATTTTTAAGCACCTTAAATATCCCGCTCAGGCCACACCCATGAAGTTTATTGTGTTACCACTCTGGATCGCAATCGTCGCCAATCTGCTCGGCGTGTTACCGGCAGCCTGGTACACGCCACTCAATGTGGTGGGTGCGCTGTTGGTGGTAGCCCACCTCGCCGAATATTTTATTTTTCAGGACAAAATCAAAGCGCGGGGCGACAGCCCGCTAAACGCATTTATCCAAACCATGCTGTTTGGAATTCTGTACTTTGGCAAAAGTAGCAAGTCCTAGCCTCTGTCTTGGATGAACCTCCAATCTAAGCCAGACATAAACTGATATGCCCCCTCTTAATCTATGGCAACGCAGCGCAGTGGCGATGGCTGTCGCACAAGTGGTGCAGATCGAGTCGGCACATGCCGCTGACATCATCGTGGATGCAGGCTGCACGTTGCGTCAGGCGATAACGTCCGCTAATAGTGATATGGGGCAGGGCAGTTGTGTCTCGGGAGCAGGGCCGGATACGATTCTGCTCCCTGCGGCTACGCTCAGCTATGCTGATGCACCTTACTATTACGATGGCCTCTCATATACGGTGGACTCAGCGTTGCCCACCATCACCTCTAATATAACGCTCCAGGGTGATACTGGTGGCGCCAGTGCCATAATCCGCGACGCCAGCAGCGCTACCGACTTTAGACTTCTCGCGGTGGAGAGCTATTACTCGCTCACCATCAGCTCAGTCACCTTGCAAAACGGCGCGGCGGATAATGGCGCTGCGCTCTACGGCTATGACGCGACCGTTTCTATCAGCGACAGCTCGTTCTCGGGCAATGAGGCGGTTTATCAGGGCGGCGCGATTGATGTGCGCGGCGGTGCGAGTTTGACGATTACCAACAGCACCTTCAGCAACAATAACTCCGGCGATGGCGGCGCAGCAATCTATGCACAGGACCCGCGGTTTCTCAGTATCGATGGCAGTGAAATTTCCTACAATAGTGCCGGCTTGGGACTAGCCGCGACCCAAGGGGGTGCGGTTAGTGTATATGGTTATGGTTACGGCTATGGCTATGGCGGAGCCGCGAGTGTTTCCGGTACCCAAATTAGCAACAATGAGGCGCTGGGCCGCGAAGCCGGCGGCCTGTATGTTTATGGCATGTCCCTGAGTTTGAGTAATGTATCGATCACCCAAAACAAGGCGGCAGAAGGCGCGGGTATTTATGCCAACGATAGCATTTTAGATTTTGACTCCGTCACGATCACTGCGAATAGCGCCTCTATTAGCGGCGGCGGTATCCTGGCAGGTTTCGACACTTACCTGCAATTAAGCGACTCTACTCTGGAGAACAATACTGCGGCACAATATGGCGCAGCGATTTTCCTAAGCGATTCAAATGCCAGTCTGGGAGCATCTCAGTTAACAGAGAATAATGCCGCTATCAGCGGTGGTGCGCTCTACATCGCAGGTACGGCCCAAGCTTCTCTGCAGCGAATGACTGTGGCAGCCAATAGCGCACAATATGGCGCCGCACTGTTTTTAAAGGGTGGCAGTTCCGTAATCGATAAGAGCAGCATTATCGAAAATTCGGCCAGCGTTTCGGGTGGCGCCATCAGCCATATGGCTGACTCTCTGATTGTTCGTAACAGCACGCTTTCCGGTAATATCGCGCCAGCGCGTGTCGCGCTCGATATCACCATGGGGTCGGCCACTATCTACAACAGCACTATTTACGCGAATTCGGCCACGACGTTAAATGCCGATGCCGCAGCACTTTACGCCAGCGTGCCTGTGACCCTAAACAATACCGTACTCGCTGGTACCGCGGGTGCGGAGTGTGCGGGCACCGCCGCCGGCACGCTGGTCAATAATCACAATTGGTTTGCCGATGCCAGCTGTGACGGGGTGGCTCAAGGTAACCCCTTGCTAAATGAATTGGCCGACAACAACGCTGGTTTTCCCTATGCCACATTAACCCATGCGCCAAGCCTGTCTTCACCTTTGATTGGCGCAGGCAATACTACCTATTGCGGAGTCGGCGACTTTGTAACGGATCAGCGTGGTGCGCCGCGTGGTGCCAGTCAGTGCGATATTGGTGCCGTGGAAGGTGGCATTGAAGGCCCGGCAGACACCGCGTGTTTTGTAACCAAGGCGGCGAATGGCAATGTGGTCACGTTTTGCCTGTAACTGCGGGCTAGACGAATAACCCCTTCAGGGCGAAAAAGAACAAGATCGAAAAGCCAGCTCCGGCGGGCAGGGTGATCAGCCAGGATAAAAGGATTCTACCAATGACACCAAAGTTGAGAGCCGACACACCGCGTGCTAACCCTACGCCCAGCACCGCGCCCACCAGCGTGTGGGTTGTTGAAATTGGCAGGCCCCAGGTCGACGCCAGCACCACGGTGGCGGCGGCACCTAGCTCGGCAGCAAACCCGCGACTCGGGGTCAGTTCCGTGATTTTGCGGCCGATCGTGCCCATGACGCGCACGCCATAGGTGGCCAGGCCAATCACGATACCAAGACCACCGAGGATCAGTATCCAGCTTGGCATGGCGGATTTGGATGCGACTTCGCCACCGCTGCTAATCACGCTGACTATGGCAGCCAGCGGGCCCACCGCATTGGCCACATCGTTTGAGCCATGCGCAAACGCCATCGCTGACGCGGTGAACACCATTAGTACAGCAAAGATGCCTTCCACATTGGTAAAGCGGTTGGTCGGGTGTTCTGGCAAGCCCTCGCGCAACCCACTGAGCATCCAGCGGCCGATCAGAGCCACCAGAATACCGACGCCAATCGACAGCGGCAGGGCATTCAATAATTGGCTCTCAAAGCCAAAATCCAGCGCAAAGCCAGTGTTCTTCAGGCCCTTGAGTATGGTGACCAGTGCAATCAACAAGCCCACCAGAAACATATATACAGGCACATAGCGTTTGGCGTATTTGAACGGCCGGTCGGTATCCAACACCAATTTTTTGACGCTGATAAATAACGCAAACGAGATGGTGCCAGCCATCACCGGTGACACCACCCAACTGGCTACAATACTGCCGACCTTGCTCCAATCAACCGCATCGACAGATATACCGACAGCAGCGAAACCCACCAGCGCGCCGACAATCGAGTGGGTGGTGGAAACCGGCCAGCCCTGCATGCTGGCAATGAGCAGCCAGGTGCCCGCGGCTAGAAGCGACGCCATCATGCCGAACACCAGAAGATCGGGTTGGTCCTGTATCAGAGTCGGGTCGAGAATCCCTTTGCGTATGGTGGACGTTACTTCGCCGCCTGCCAGATAAGCGCCGGCGAATTCGAACACAATGGCAATTAGAATCGCTTGCTTTAAAGTCAGGGCGCGCGAACCGACCGAAGTGCCCATTGCGTTCGCGACATCATTGGCACCAATACCCCAGGCCATGAAAAAAGCAAACACACAGCCGAGAATGAGAAGCGTCTGGCCGTGCTGCGCAATGATTTCCATAGGTTTCCTACACGTGGTTGGTGGTGCGGCCGTTACTCTTTATCGATTATAAATGCGGTAACGGTCCGCCTGTCTAAGTCAAAACGGCTGCTGACGCTGTAAGCGGACGCTTTCGGCGAACTCTGTCAGCGCTGACGGTGGTTCAAAACAGTCAGGAAAATCGCGTTGCCAACGACTCGTTTACCTGATCAATCAAGCCCGCCCAATCGCCGGACGTTTGCTGGCGCATGATGCTGATCCGGGGGTACCAGGGGCTGGCGTGCTGTTCGGACAACCAGCGCCAGTCAGCGTGCGGTGATAATAGTACCAGAGCGGGCACCTTCAGCGAACCCGCCAAATGCACCACAGAGGTACAAACAGAGATCACCAGATCCATTTGCTGTAATAGAGCGCCGGTATGCGAGTAGCTGACCAGCTCCTGCTCTAAATCGGTGACCCCATGCTCACTCAGGGTTTGTTTGTGCTCGCCACTGATCGGCAATTGAAAACTGTAGAAATCGTAGGCATCGTTCTCGGCCAGGCGCATAATTTCGTCAATCGGGCAGGAGCGGTGGTGATTAATCTGTTGGGTCGGACTGCCGGCCCATACCAGACCGATCTTGGGTTTGCCATTGCCTGCTAATTGAGGCACCACAACCTGCGGCGATATTTTCATGTAGGGTGCGTCCGCATATAGATTGTCGAGGCTGATATTCAAGACCCCGGCCAAGGACATTATCGGGCAATATACGTCGAACAAGTCGGTGGGCAGATTGCCCGGCAGGCGCACTTCATCAACGCAATCCATTTCTTTAAACAACAGTCTTAACGGTTCGGTGCACACCAGCACCAGTTTCTTACAGCGCTGCCTGACCTGAGGCAGAAATCGTGCAAATTGAATGGCGTCACCATTGCCCTGTTCGGTATGCACCAGCAGGGTTTTGTCACTTATATCCTCGCCTTTCCACTGCGGTTGCGGGCAATTAAATGGCCGAAAAGTCGGCATCTTCCAGCGCCATTCGTATTCTTCCCAGCCCTCGGCCAATTTCCCCTGTTTCAGTAATACGCAGCCGCGATTGAAATGTGCGGTGGCGTATTTTTGGTCGGCAGCAATGGCGGCGTCATAGCATTTAATGGCGGTATCAAAGTCCAGTTTACCCGCATGGGCGTGGCCCAGGCTATTGTGTGCCTCGGCGTGGTTAGGCTGCTGCTGTAGCGCTTTGTTTAACGCATCAATGGCTTCATCCCAACGTTCCTTATCAGAATAGGCCACGCCAAGGTGGTAAAGAATAGTTACGTTCTCCGGGTCATCCTGCAGAATCCCCTGATAGGCTGCAATCGCCTGGTCCAGCTCTTTGCGTCGATGATGCTGAATCGCCTGTTCGATTTTCAGTTGTTTTGGGTCAGGTGGCGTGAAGTCTTTAATTGCCTCATCCGGAATTGAATACGAGCTGCGCAGCAGTGGGTCATGCAGGTCCAGTAGCGCCGGGTATTTCCACGGCACCAGTTGCACAGAAAATATTTCCTGCACGCCGCCTGAGAACACCAGAAAGCCCACCGTTTCGCCTTTCTCGATATCTACAATCCAGACCCCGCATTTGCGATCCTGCTCGCGCTCGGTCAGAGGCAGCCCCGCGAACACCGCCGTCTCGCGTACTTCGGATAAGCCGATCACGGCGTAGCGCTCAACGAAATCGATGCCGCGGCAGAATCCCGGCACCTGCGCGACCACTGTTTTTTCGCCGCTTTGCTCGTCAATGGTAACCAGCTGCCCGGCGCCGGACTCCAAGACCCACAATTTGTCACGGTACCAGCGCGGCGAGTGTGGCATAGACAGGCCATCGGCAATCATTCGGTTGCTCTCGATGTCCATAATCATGCCACCAAAGGCTTTATTGTCGCGCCAACCGCCCGGGGTATCGGTAGTGCCCAGCGCACTGACATATCTCGGTTTGCCATCACGCATGGCCAGGCCGTTGAGATGGCAGCGGTCAGTCAGGTCGTACCCGCTTATAAAAGGTGGCCGCCAGCGCGGCACAATGCTGTGGTTTAAATCCACGGTGCACAAACACGACATCTTGGTGTTGACGATCCACAACTCATTATCTTTATCGAAGCCCATCTCATGGATGTCGATATCGCCCGTAATATGAGTTTGGCGCGGTAAAAACGCCGCATCATGTGTATTGACCGGCTCTACCTTAGGGCCAACATTGGCCATATTAAAGTAGTCGATCACCTGGTGGCCGGAGCCCACGCTGAGCCGGCCATTGGCGAACGCGACGCCCATGGGCTTGGGCAGACTGACAAAATGGGTGTTCAAACTGTTTTCCTGAGCTCGTAGCAATATCAATTTGCCGGCCTGATAGGTGGACACCACCAGGCTGGCATTGGCTTGCTTGAGTAGTTGCGGGAAAGTGGTGGTATGTTGGCTGCTAAGTAGTTCCGACACAGTCTTTTTCTTATCAGGGTGTTTGGCGCTCATATTATGCGCAGAAATGCCCGAATTCGGCCAGCGAATTGCGCCTCGATCGAGTTGCTGGTGAAGGGGATTGATTAATTTTTAATCGAAATACAACTATTCGGACGAAATTTGGCATCTGGTGTTATGCTAGAGTTTACAACTGACAAATAAGCTTCTATATAAGTTGTTTAGATTCTAAAAAATACGTAGTCAGACAAAAAAATAGTTGGGCGTTGAAACCAGAAAAAATCGGAGGTGGTGAGAATGCTAAGTATTGCGCAACTACGCAAGATATTGGTCTGTTTGTTCCTGAGTGTGGCGGTCATCGGCCTGGCCACAGCGCAACAGGACGATTCTTTATTGGCAGATGATGATCTACTGCTTGACGACGGTGACCTGCTCGCCGAAGACGATGACCTGTTGAGCGATGATGATGATTTGCTGAGCGATGATCTGCTCGATGATGACCTTTTGTCGGAAGATGATCTCTACGATGAAGATGATGAGGCCGACAGCGAAGCTGCGCCCGATGAGGTTGGGCAGGCGCATCTGGATCTGTTTGCGGAAGACCGATATCCGTCTGCCAACGCATGTAAGGCTTGCCATCCCAAACATTATGATGAATGGTCGGTGTCGCAGCATTCCTATGCTCAGCTTAGCCCTGTTTACATGGCGTTTCAAAACAGCATCAATTCCCTGACCAGCAATACTAATGGCGATTTTTGCATTCGCTGCCACAACCAGGTTGGCATGAACATCGGCGAATCCACCTTTATCTCTAACCTTGACCGCCACCCCACCTCTCGGGAGGGCATTACCTGCGTAGTTTGCCACCGCATCGATCAGAATTACGGCAAGGTCTCCGGGCGTATGGCGCTGCGCGAGGGTGACCTGCTAAGCCCGATTTACGGCCCCAAGGGAGACGGCGAATTGAAGCGCGTGTTGGATAATCGCGACAAATACCGCGTGGTCACAGATCCGGAACGCTCAGGTCGTAAAATTCACACCGAGGTGGGCCATTTTCCGCAGCTCAGTTCGTCGAGTTTTTGTGGAACCTGTCATGATGTAAACCTATTTAACGGGTTTCGCCTTGAAGAAGCGTTTTCAGAGTACAAAAATTCGCCTGCGGCCGCAGCCGGTACCAGTTGCCAGGACTGCCACATGGGCACCACACAGGGTGTACCTGACGGTTACGAAATCGGTCCGGCGGCAATGGTGGGCGGCGTACCGACCGAAGATCGCAAACTGACCAATCATTTTTTCGCTGGCCCCGACCATTCAGTGATTCACCCGGGTATATTTCCGCATAACGCAGAGGCCGCCGCAATGGCGACTCTGGCGGATTGGCTACAGTTTGACCATGCCGCCGGTTGGGGCACCGATGCCTTTGAAGATTCGGTGTCCGAAGACTACGAATTTCCGCCACGATGGCGTTCTATTGATGACCGCTATGACGCGAGAGCAATTATGGAGCGCCAGTTTAACCTGCTGGAATGGGCTAAAACCAAACGCCTGGAAGTGCTACAGAACGGCTACCTGCTGGAAGATGTACAGCTGATCAGCGCCAGTAAGTCACGCGGCGTTCATTTCACCGTGGACGTAAAAAATGGCACAGATGGTCACAATGTGCCCACTGGGTTCGATGCCGAGCGCTTGATTTGGCTCAAAATCGACGTAACGGACGCCAATGGCAATGTGGTGTTCTATTCAGGTGACTTAGACCCCAATGGCGATTTGCGCGACACCCATTCGTTGTATGTGCACGATGGTTTATTGCCGCTGGACAAGCAGTTATTCACACTACAGTCACGGTTTATAACCCGCTTAGTACGTGGTGGTGAACGAGAGCAGGTGCTGGCAATTAATACCTCGCCGGACCCCTTGCCATTCGTGCGGCCATTCACGCGTTCGCTTACCTTAACAGGCCAGCCTGCAGGTGCCCGCAAACATCGCCAAACTATTCCACCCCTGGCCACCCGGGTAGCCAACTATAAAATACCCGCCGACCGACTAACCGGCCCTGGGCCGTATACAGCGGATATTAAATTGATGTCGGCCATGGTGCCGGTGAATTTGATAGACGCAATTCAATATGTCGGGTTTGACTACGGCATGTCAGCCAGACAGATTGCCGACCAGATCGTCGCCGGCCACACCGTGATCTGGGAAAAAACGCTATCCATACCAATGGGCGCAGCAGCAGTGGCGGGCGCGCCAGAGGAAGATAAAACAGCGGGAGATTGAAAAAATGAAACAGAGCAATATGCCAAACCATAATAAAAGTAAATTGGCGCGAGTTGTCCGGCAATCGAGTAGTTGCGTGATTCGCTTTTGTACCCTGTTAGTTAGTTCTTGTGTTGCGATGTCGGCATTGGCTGCTTCGGGCGGTGATGGCGGCAAGCATGAGCCCCGCCTGTCTTCCGAGCCGCGGCCGTTTCTCACCGGCAAGGAACTCGGCGAGCGAACGCCTCCGCTATTGGAGTTTGGTGGCGATTTTCTTGGTACCGGTAATATCCGGCGCGGTTATGAATTACCTGGCGGTGCGGTGTGGACTCCGCGCCTGTGGGTATACGGTACCGGTCGCTCAGCCTACCAGCAATTTGATGTGGGTGATGGTGGCAGTAAAACCGCGGAATGGGTCAATCGCCTGGACTTGTTCGCCAATTTACAACTGACCGGTACTGAACGCGTGTTGTTGGGCATTTCACCACTGCACGAGGGCAACCGTTTCTCAGGCTATACCTTTGATTCGGACGGCGAAGACGGCTCATTTGATAACTTCAATGCCCGCATTCGAACGCTGTTCTTTGAAGGCGATCTAGCCGAACTGCTTCCTAACTGGGATAAAGAAGACGGCAAAAAAAACGATATTGGGTTTTCGGTCGGGCGCCAGCAGGTGTTATTCCAGGATGGAATGACCATTAATGACACATTGGATCTATTTGGCCTGAGTAAAAACAACATCCGCTTCGAGGGCGTGCCCTGGCTGGTCAACTGGCGCAGCACGTTCATGGTGGCGTGGGACGAAGTGAATCGTGAGAACAATGTCGAAGATGATACCGCCACCCTGTATGGTTGGTTCAACCAGTGGGACACCATTCGCAGCACCATCGATCTCGACATTATTGTGGTTGAATCCGATCTTGAAAACGCCGACCAATTGGTGACCTCGATTAATTTTATTCAACGTCTGGGTAAAATCGGTTCAACGTTTAGGGTGGCGCATTCACGGGCGCTGGATGATGAGTCGGCGGTGGCTGGCGATGGGACGCTCCTGTTTACCGAACTCAACTATGTGCCCGCGTATACGCACGACAATATGTATGCCAATTTTTTCTATGCCGATGGTAATTACACGTCGGCGGCCAGAGGCCCGCTGGGAGGGGGCCCACTGGGACGAGTGGGTTTGTTGTATGCGGCGTCCGGGCTGGGCTCCTATCGCCCGGCTCTCAGTAATCGCGCCAATGATGCCTACGGCTTTAGCGCCGGCTACCAGAAGATCAATGACCGCGCACGGCGCCAATTAACCATTGAAGTGGGTGCGCGTGAAAACGACGCAACAAACACCAGCGAATATGGGCTGGCAGCAAGATTTCAACAAGCCCTTGGCAAGCGTTTCGTTTTTCAGGTGGATGGTTATGTCGCGGATCGCGACAACCAGTCGAGCAGTTACGGTGGGCGGATGGAGTTCTTAATAAAGCTGTAATGCCAATCTAGACAAATAAAGAAAAGATATCGAGGTAGGTGTATGGAATTCGAATATATTAGTGTGGTCAGATTTGCCGTAATCGTGATCATCGGCACATTGCTGATGTATTTGATCAATGAGTTTCTTCGTCGTCGGCGCATGATCAATGTGGAACAAGATGCGCAGAACCTACGCCTCGACTTGCTTCGGGAACAGGTTCGTTACCACCACACCAAGGCCACCCAGCAGGAAGAAAAGAATCTCAATGCCTGGTCCGGCACCCGTAAGTTCAGAGTTGATCGTATCGTGCCGGAAGCGACCGACATCTGTTCATTCTATCTAGCACCGCATGACGGTAAACCCTTGCCGGCATTTGACCCCGGCCAATACCTGACCTTCCAATTAGATGTTGCGGGGCACGACCGTGCAGTCATCCGTTGTTATTCACTGTCTGACTCGCCATTAGAGCGCGACCGATATCGTGTCACTATCAAGCGAATCGGGCCGCCTCGTAAGGAGCCGGACGCGCCTCCGGGCGTGTCCTCCGGGTATTTCCATACGGTGCTTAAAGAGGGCGATATTCTGGATTGCAAGTCACCCGGCGGAAACTTTTACCTGGACACGGCCGAGCACACACCCATTGTTTTAATCGGCGGTGGAATTGGCATTACGCCCATGCTCAGTATGTTGAAAACAGTTTGCATGTCTGGGTCAAAGCGAGAGACCTGGTTATTTTATGGGGTGCGCGATGGTGCCGAACTGGTGCAACCAGAGGTGTTTCGAGAGTTGGAAAAAGCCCATGAAAACGTTCACGTGCGTTTTTGTTTCAGCAGCCCGGCAGAACACGAGAAGCAAGGTGAGCACTACGACCATCACAGCCGCGTAACGGTAGATTTGATGCAGGAAGTGCTGCCGTCCATGAATTATGACTACTACATCTGTGGTCCCGGCCCGATGATGAATTCCATCACTGAAGGATTGGAGGCTGCTGGCGTCGAGAAGAATCATGTGCACTACGAGAGCTTCGGCCCGGCCAGCGTCAAGCCTAAAACACCGCCGCCGACAGCTGAAGCCGACAGTGGCGTTAGCTTTAAAGTGATGTTTGCTAAATCCAATAAAGAACTCGATTGGCAGCCCTCCAGTGGCACCATTCTGGATTTCGCCGAAGCCAATGGAATAAATATGGATTGTGGCTGCCGAGCCGGTAGCTGTGGCACCTGTACCATCGCGGTCAGAGAAGGCACTTTTGACTATATTGATGAAATAAGCGCGGAGACCGAGGCGGGCAGTTGTCTGGCCTGTATGGCTGTGCCAAAAGATCGACTCGTGATTGACGCGTAAAAAATTAAAACCAGGAGAAATCATGAAAACGTTTACTAATTCAATACTTAAATTCGGCTTGCTCATTGCCTTGCTCTGTGGCTCAGCGCCGTTCGCATTGGCGGATGAGTTCCGGATGGATCCGGCCCGTGTTCAAGGTCCGGATGTCTGCGCTGACTGTCATGAATACAATGTGGCAGCGTGGCGCGAAACACATCACTTTAAGACCTTTAAAGAACTACCATCGCGACCCAAAGCGCGCGAGATTGCAGACAAAATGGGCTTGAAACGTATTAAACAGGGCAGTGACTGCCTGGGTTGTCACTTCACCGCCAAACCAGACGACAGCGGCAAGGTAAAAACCATCGCCGGGATTACCTGTGAATCCTGCCACGGTGCAGGCGATAAATATGTCGATATACACAGTGATTTTGGTGGCAAGGAGGTGACCGCAGAAAACGAGCCAGCGGCACACCGCGACAAGCGCTGGGCAGATTCGTCAGCGGCTGGCATGATTCGGCCGGTTGACACCTACAAAGTTGCAGCAAATTGTTATAGCTGCCATACGGTGCCGAATGAAAAACTGGTCAATGTCGGCGGCCACCCGGCCGGTAGCAAATTCGAATTGGTGCGCTGGAGCCAGGGCGAAGTGCGCCACAACCTGCATTATTCAAACGGCAAAGAAAATGTAGAAGCGCCAGTGGAGCGCCGCCGCATGTTATACCTGGTTGGTAAAATGCTGGATCTAGAATATGCCTTCCGCGGTTTGGCAGACGCTACTGCCAAAGCCGACTACGCCGTCAGTATGGCCAAGCGCGCACAACGTGCCACGGCTCAGTTGAAGGCACTTAACGGCACCTTGAATAATTCTCACATCGCGCAGATTGTGGCACTGGGAGAAGCCACCAAATTGAAGCTAAACGCCCGCGATGCCTATACCTCGGCGGCCAAAAAAGTGTCTGATATTGCGAAAAAATTCGCAGCGGACACAGACCCCGCATCATTGGCCGCAGTTGATGCCAGATTACCAACTCCGGACAAATATCGCGGTAAGGTCTACAACCCTTAAGCCAGTGACTTAAGCAAACAATAATAATCAGACAATGCAAATACACGGGTGAGGGATGTGGCGCTATCAAATGTAAAAATTGAGCGTAGAAAGAGATGGGATAAACCATTCGCAGAGGATTGGCAGGACGAGCAGCTAGAGCAGATTTTAAAGCTGCCAATCTTCGCTGCGATGGAAGAGGATAAATTCCCTAACAATCTGCCACTCAGAGGCATACTTCGCAACGACACACGGGTAGTGCATTACGACCCCGGCGACATAGTGGTGCGGGAGGACGATTACGGCAGTTCGGCCTACGTTATTGTGTCTGGTGAAGTATCGGTGGTCTTGCCACCCGGCCTACCCGCGCACCTGCTGGGCCGGGCCGAATCAACTGGCCCGGAAGGTTGGCTAAAAGCTTTTTTGCGCGTATTCAATCGTTCGGATTATCGTGAGACCCGCGATTACGTTCAGAAAGACCTCGAGATAATCGCCGGCCTGCATGTGGAGCATGGTGTCGCCAGAGTGCGACTGCAGGACCATGAAAAAGTATTGTCGGATTGCACGCTGTTCCCGATCGGCGAAGGTGAGTTGATCGGTGAAGTTGCGGCGCTTACACGCAGCCCGCGCACTGCGACCATGGTGGTCACCAAGCCCAGTGTGTTATTAGAAATAAGGTGGCAGGGTTTTCGTGATTTGCGTAAATTCGACGATGCGTTTCGCGAGCGTATCGATAACATTTACCGCGAGCGCAACCGCGTTAGCTACTTAAAAGCGCTGCCATATTTTTCTAGTCTGGACGAGCCCACGGTGGAGCGATTGGCCGAACACGCGTTACTGGAAAGCTACGGTGATCTGGAATGGAAGGCGGACCGCAAAGCCGGTTCCAATACGGTGCCGGATGAACCGGTTATTGTGGCGCAAAATGATTATGTTGATGGCCTGTTAATAGTGCTTAACGGCAGTGCCCGTATCGTTGGCAAGTTTCATCAGGGCAAACAGACTGTTGGGTTTTTGCGAGCCGGTGATTTTTTCGGTATGTCAGAGATTGTTGCAGAGCACTGTGACCCACAGCATGAGGCGCATATCGTGCATGACTATAGCCTCACCGCTATTGGCCACGCGGATGTGTTGCGCATTCCCACTGATCTGGTGGAAAGTGAACTACTGTCAAATCTGAGCGACGAAGAGATTGAGCGCCTGCAGCGTGACTGTGCATATCCGTCAATGAGCATGGACCCCGGGCTGATGGAATTTTTCGGTCAGCATCATTACACCAATGGTCGTTCGACCATGGTAATCGACACCGCCCGCTGTGTTAGATGCGACGAGTGCGTCACGGCCTGCGCGCGCAATCATGACAATAACCCACGCTTTATCCGTCATGGGCGGCATTTCGCTAACTTGATGGTCACCACAGCCTGCATGCACTGTGTTGATCCGGTGTGCATGGTGGGTTGCCCCACCGGTGCCATCTCCAGACGGGTTGATGGTGAAGTGGTTATCAATGATGAAACCTGTATTGGTTGTAGCACCTGCGCAAACTCCTGCCCCTACGACAACATTAGAATGGTTGAGATCAAAAACAAATCAGGCAATCTGGCCGTTGATCAGCAAACCAACAAACCCATCGTTAAGGCCACCAAGTGTGATTTGTGTGTTGATAATCTGGGTGGTCCGGCCTGCGTGCGAGCCTGCCCGCATGACGCTATGATGCGCATCGACCTTACCGATGCGGAATCTCTGGCAGATTTGCTGGCCAGAACCACCAACTTTGATTCCTGACATGGATGCAGGACAAAAAAGCTTTCCCGGCCGCCGCCGCAGAAACACGTTACTGACCCTGATTTTGGGTGCGGTAATTGCCTTTACTCTGGTACTGGCGGATATCAGCTTCCGGAGTACCTCTGAATGGAGTGGTTGGATGCTGGTGGTTGGCTGTCTATTCCTCTATCTGTATTCCATTCGTAAGCGCTGGTCGACTCTGCCGGTCGGCCGCGTTGCGCACTGGTTGCAGTTTCACCTATACCTAAGCGCGTTAGTATTGCTGTTGTTTCTATTTCACCTGGATTGGCAATTACCCAGCGGTTGGTTAGGGGTCAGCCTGGCAATTGTGTTTGCCGGCACTCTAATAAGCGGCATGCTCGGTATTTACTGGTCACGCGTGGTGCCAGGCCTGCTTACCCGCCTCGGCGATGAGGTAATTTATCAACGTATCCCGGGGATCGCTCGGAAATTGAACACCCAGGCTGACGCATTAATCATGAAATCTGTAGAGGAAACGGATTCCGTTGCGCTGGCTGAATATTATGAAAATACCGCGCACCGCTACTTCGGCGCGCCCAAGTTTCAATGGTGGCGGCTGATCAATTCTCACGAGTCACAGCACAAGAGCGAGCGTGAACTTGAAACCTTAAGCCGATACATGCGGCCAGAGGAAATTGCCTTTGCTGATGAACTGCGGGATTTAATTCGCCAGAAAAACTTATTAAACGCGCACCACACCTTGCAGGGCCTGTTGAAGAATTGGCTACTGACCCATGTAACATTTTCAATCGCTGTATTGCCGTTGTTAATCCTGCACATTGTTGTCGTTTTTGGCTTTGCCGCGCTCTGATCAATTATGAAGAATCGACTACAGGATATTTCGTTTCGCGTTAGCCGCTATTTCAGGCCCCTTGAGCGTTGGCATTGCGGAGGGCTGGAAAGTGGCAATGAATGCTTGCTAGGCCCCAATAAACTAGGGTTATGCGGGCGCATCGCTGATTGTGAGCCGGTCAAAGATGGCAAGGCTTGGCGCTGTACACGATCAGAAAAAGAGGGTGGCCGTTGTAGTGCTGGTCCAGATCCTCAAGGCGCTTGCGGCAATCAAAGACCGCCCTGCACACCGACCCTTAGTTTCCATCGTTCCCGTGCGCACTACGCCCGCCTGGCAATGGCAGGTGCATTGGCAGTGGCACTGGCATTCGTGGCGTTCGATTTTTGGCGCAGCACAATCAGTGCTGGGCCTCTGAGTAAGCACCATGCCTCGTTCGGGGAGCAGAGCTGCGACAGTTGCCATAGCGTGGCCGAGGCCGCCAAAGCAGGCTGGGTGGCCAATATCGCTGCTGACCATAACCAGGCCGATTCCGGGCAATGTCTAATGTGCCATGTCGTGGGTAATGATCCCACCGCACCGCACTCATTGGCCGCCGCCCAACTTGCACCCCTGCAACAGGCCGCCGCACTGAAAAGCAGCGCCAGTGGAGCAACGCTACCCGCCATTAGTAAGGCGGTGTTTGGCGCACCCGACACGCTGGTGTGTGCGGATTGCCATTTCGAACATAAAGGCAGCGACAGCGATTTAGTTGATGTGTCAAATCAGCAATGCGCGGTGTGTCACCAGAACAGTTTCTCCAGTTTGAGCGCACACGCACAGTTCGATAACTACCCCTCTGTGCGACGCACTGCAATCATTTTTGACCATAACAGCCATCTGCAAAAACACTTTGAAACAGAGAAGGTGGCAGATCGGGCGCCGGCCGGGTGCCAAACCTGCCACGCCTTGGATTCTGACGGTAAAGATGTTGAAGTGGTTGGGTTTGAAAATGCCTGCCAGGCCTGCCACGGTGAGCAGGTAGTGGGTACCAATCGTGCGTCCGGTAAGGGCTTGCCCATGCTGTCTGTGCCGGGCCTGGATGTTGATACGCTGGCGGAGCGTGGCGTTGCCATTGGCGAATGGCCTGACTTAAGTGAGGCGGATGTCACTCCGTTAATGCTCATGCTGATTGGTGCCAACAATGCCGAATTTGCGCAGCAACTGCAGCGCGTTCGGGAGTTGGACCTATTTGATCTGAGTGACGCATCCGATGACGACCTACGGTTGATCTATCATATGGCGTGGGAAATCAAGCGCTTCTACTTTAACCTGCAGCGTCAGGGCGCATCGGCTATTGTAAAGCTGTTAAGCGGCAATGATGGAGAGCAAAACCAACAGTTACAGGCCATGATCGGGTTGTTGTCTCCGGCTGAAGTGGATTCGTTTGTGGCTGCTGCTTTCCCCAATTTACAGGCGGAAACTGAGACTTGGCTGCGTGAATCCAAACCTTCACTGACGTTAATACCGCGAGCCGCACCCAATCCGCCACCAGAAGTAGCGGCGGCTCCCTCTGGCGGTGCCAGCGAGGAATTTTCAATTGACGATTTAAGCGAGGAATTCTCCATCGATGACGAAGGTGACGAGTTCTCCATCGATGACGAAGGGGATGAGTTCTCCATCGATGACGAAGGGGATGCCTTCTCCATCGATGACGAAGGAGATGCCTTCTCTATCGACGATGACGAAGGGGGTGCCTTTTCCATCGACGATGATGACGGCGCTGATCCGTTTGCCGATGATGACGACGAAGCCAGCGCATTACATGCAGATGATGCACCAGCTGCTAACAATGTGATCGAAATTGTTGAAATGAGGCCGCGCGAAGACCGTGTGTCTGCCGGTGGCTGGTATGGCGAAGACTTTTATCTTTACTACCGCCCCAGCGGTCATGCTGATGCATTGATTAAATCCTGGACCGAGTTTATGTTGGCGCGCAGTAAACAGGCAGGGGCTATTGAGCAACAATGGCTGAAAAGTTTCAGCAGCGCTGACAATCCCGGCTCATGCTTCAAGTGCCATAGTATTGAGAAACAACCGCAACAGGCTGAATCCATGATGGTGAACTGGAATGCCGTGCAAAGTTCAGGAAAAAAAGCAGTCGGATTTCATCGTTTCTCTCATCAAGCGCACTTTAATGTACGCAACACCGGGGTGTTTGACGACACCTTTGGTCAGGGGTCCTGTGCTGGTTGCCATGCACTTGATTCGGAAGCCGATTCAGCGGCCAGCTACCAGCAGATGCAGGCGACAGTTTTTCAAAGCAACTTCTCAAGCCTTGATAAGGACACTTGTATTAGTTGCCATGCGGCCGATGAGAGTTTGCAAACCTGCACACAATGCCACAATTACCATGTCGGCGAGCGCGGGTTTGCCGAAGTATCTCAGGGTCTCGACGCAATGATCGGCCGAGATGAAACATCAGTTGAGAATGAATAAATGAAATACCCCATAACCAAAACTAAATAAGGCACCCCTGCGGTGTTAAATATTACCCTTGGAGGTTGAAAATGTCATCGAGTAAAGCAGACAAGCAGTTAGAGGAATTTATGCAGGGGCTGGAGCGCCGTAATGCGCATGAGCCGGAATTTTTACAAGCGGTGGAAGAAGTGGCGGCCACTATTATTCCATTTATCGCCGACAAGCCGATCTACACTGACGCGAGAATATTGGAGCGCATGAGTGAGCCAGACCGCATGATCAGTTTTCGCGTGGCCTGGGAAGATGACGATGGCCATGTGCGTGTTAATCGGGGTTATCGGGTGCAGTGTAATAATGCCATCGGCCCTTACAAGGGCGGCATTCGCTTTCACAAAAGTGTGACGCCGAGCATCCTGAAGTTTTTGGCCTTTGAGCAAACCTTTAAAAATAGCCTCACCGGCCTGCCCATGGGCGGCGGTAAAGGCGGCGCAGACTTTAACCCTAAAGGTAAGTCTGACCGCGAGGTAATGCATTTCTGCCAGGCCTTTATGACTGAGCTGTTTCGCCATATTGGTCCCAACACCGACGTGCCCGCGGGCGATATCGGTGTCGGTGCGCGTGAGGTGAGTTACATGTTCGGGCAGTACAAACGCCTGAGGAATGAGTTTGTTGGTGTGTTAACCGGTAAGGGCCTCGAGTTTGGCGGCAGTGAAATCAGAACCGAAGCAACCGGTTACGGCTGTGTTTACATGATGGAAGACATGCTAAAACAACACGACTTAGGTATGGAGGGTCAAATCGCTCTGGTGTCTGGGTCTGGCAATGTGGCGCAGTATACCGTTGAGAAGGCCACGCAACTGGGTGCCAAAGTGGTGACCATGTCGGACTCCTCCGGATTTATTTATGATAAAGAAGGCATTGATGCGGACCGGTTGGCGTATATAAAAGAATTGAAGGGGATTAAGCGCGGGCGAATTTCGGAATACGCCGATGAATTCGGCGCCGAGTTTCACGAAGGCAAACGACCCTGGGGTATGAAAGCCGATCTGGTCTTTCCCTGTGCCACCCAAAATGAAATCACTCTGGACGACGCCAAGGGCATGATTAAAAATGAAGTGACCGCGGTCTGCGAAGGCGCCAATATGCCGACTTACAAAGAGGGTATTGATGCGTTGCTTCACGCTGGCGTGTTATTTGCGCCAAGTAAGGCCGCCAATGCGGGTGGAGTAGCGGTATCAGGCTTGGAGATGACCCAGAACAGTATGCGCCTATCGTGGGATCGCGAAGAACTGGATGCGCGCTTGCGAAAAATCATGATGGGTATTCATGAAAGCTGCGTGGAGTATGGTCAGGGTCACCCGACCACCGATCAAACCGATTATGTGAAAGGCGCCAATATTGCCGGCTTCATTAAGGTCGCCGATGCAATGCTGGCTTATGGAGTGATGTAAGAAAGGAAAAAAGAGGGATTTTAAAGAAAATGATTGGCCTGCCATGGGGCGTGGCAGGCCAATCGACTATCCGAAAGAGGGGTAGCTTCCGAATTCTTTCAACGATAAATATTGTCGTATTACGTCCTTAGCCGAACACAGTTTGTGATACGAAGGCTTGGCCTTGGTATTCACCGCGATTACTTAGGCGCTCAATCATGACGCGGGAGGCTTTAAACAAGCTCAGCTCTTCGCGCACCAGATTGTCACCGGCGTAATGCTTTACTTTTAGTTGGCCTGAGATACAACGACCAGGGTCGTCTATTTCGCCGTTAAACTCGACAACTTGTACAAAGTCTTCGCCGTCGGCTTCTTTAAATCGCATGGACTCGGAACATGAGAACGAGTCACCTTTACGCTTGCCACTAATCGGGCCATGAATTTCATCCGAGGTCACCGTAATGGAGATCGGTTCTTCATAGTTTGAAATAACGGGTTGTGGGTTATTAAATCTGTCTGTTGTAATAATCATAATATTTATCTCGCTATAGTTACCGGCGGTTGGTATCGAGTCATGCCGGCTTGTCATTATTTGCGATTACCGCTGTGTGAAGGATTGAGTCAGTCACAGGGTTAATATAGACAAGTGACCGCTAAACTAGCAATTAGCCTGAAGCCATAGACTTCTGGTTTAGGAAACGGTGAAAAAGGTTTAGCTAGCCAAAAAATAGTTTAGTTGAAGGTTTAGAAGGAGTTAGCGCCGTTTTTT
>JABDKW010000063.1 GCA_013002025.1 Gammaproteobacteria bacterium
CGCGGCAGGGCGAACGCTACCAAAGTATTGTGCCAATCGAGCAGGCGACATTGGCCGGCTGTCTGGAGGACTATTTCGCGCGCTCCGAACAATTGCCATCCTGGTTCGTACTTTGTGCGCAACGAGACACGGCCGTGGGTGTCGCCTTGCACGCGCTGCCTGCGCAACGTCAGCCAGATAAAAAGCAGTCTTTAGAAGACTTCGCACGGCTGCAGGCCCTACTGCACAGCGCGACCGATGTCGAAGCGCTGGAACTGCCCGCTGAAGATTTACTAACCCGATTATTCCATCAGGAACAATGCCGATTGTTTGAACCGCAAGCGGTGGAATTCGGCTGCGTGTGCTCGGCGGAAAAATCGCTGGCTGCAATTCAAAGCCTGGGGCGCGAGGACGTAGACCATCTTATTGCCGAGCAACGAAAGCTTGGCAACAATGGGCTGGTTGTGGATTGTCACTTCTGTTTTCAGCGCTACCAATTTGATTACGAAGATGTGGAATCGGCGCTCCGGTGACCACGTAAGAATCCTACCCAAGTTGTATTTTAATCGCTGGCCAGCAACAGCGCTCAGATTAAAAAATTTTAAAAAATATCCTCTTGAAATGGCTGGTTCGATAGTTACATTTTTTTGTGCCCGGTCAACATTGGGCAGTTGAACTAACTGAAAATTTTGGCATTTATTTTGAAGAGGTAAACTATGAACACTGCATTAGCATTAAACCCAATGCTGCGTCAGACGGTAGGTTTTGACCGATTCAACGACATGTTTGAACCGAACTTTCGTTCCGATGGCGCATCCAACACATTTCCGCCGTACAACATTATCAAGTCGGGCGAGGACAATTACACCATTACGATGGCGGTGCCCGGCTTTAGCGAAAATGATCTGAAGGTGGTGGTACAGCGGGATCAGCTCGAGGTATCAGGTAGAGTGGACGATCAACTAAGTGACGATGCAACCTATTTGCATCGCGGAATCTGCAATACCTCATTTGAGCGTTCTTTCCGTCTGGCCGAGCATATGAAAGTGACCGGCGCGGAATTTCGTGATGGCATGCTAAATATTCAGCTATTGCGCGATATTCCCGAGGAAGCGCGCCCACAGATGATTGAGATAAAGCATGTGGATGACGACCGTAAGGGCCACCTGAGCAGTATTGGCAAAGATACACACTGATTTTCAACTTAATAATCTTGTCGTGTGCCCAATGCCGTATCGGCTTCGGCACACGACAATACCGAATTTTGGGAGGTTATTACCATGAATCTTATGAAGTATTTAGTCTGCCTTGCCGCGGCATTTTCCATGCTGGTAAGCACTGCGTCTTTGGCGACATCTGAATCGGTAGCAGCGACCGAACAGCAACCGTTCAGTGAGTCAGAGCTTGTGGTCGAGCAAACTGAATCGAATGCAGAGAGCGAGCAAGACAAGCAGGCGTTGCGCGAGAAGCGTAAGCAAATTGTGCAAGAAGCCAGTGCTGCGGTGGGCGAAACCCACCGGGCACTGCAATGGTTGTCAGATGGTGACTCGGAAAGTGCGCTGGAAGCACTGGCCCGCGCCACTGGCAAGCTGGAAATCATTCTTGCCCGCGACCCGGCTTTGGCATTGGCTCCATCGGCGATGGAAGCGGTGACCTACCGGGTGCTGGCTGGTGAGGATGACATCAAAGCGATTCGCAAGCAGGCGCTGAAAGCCTTGAAACAGGGGCGTATTCAGGAGAGCCGCCGGCTGTTGCGCGACCTTGGCAGCGAAACGGTGATCTCGGTTACCAATGTGCCGCTGGCGACTTACCCGGTTGCTATGAAGGACGCTGCCGCCGCCATTGATCGAGGTGATACCGAGCAAGCTCAAGAGATTCTAAATACTGCCTTGCATACCCTGGTGGTCACCGACACGGTTATCCCGTTGCCAGTGGCTGCTGCACAGGCGATGTTGGCTGAGGCAGAGACACTGGCTGAGAAGTCTGACCGCGACGAGGCTGACAACCAACGTCTGGCAGAGCTGGTTAGCGCCGCCAGAGACGAGTTACAGTTCGGTGAGTTGTTGGGGTACGGCAGCGACCAAGACTTCGATCGCCTGTATGAACAATTGGATGAAATTGAAGAGTTAACCGCTGACGGTAAATCCGGGCGAGGCTTTTTCACAAAAATTAAACGCTATCTCGGCGAAACGGTGAAGAGTAGCCAACCGGATGCCACCAGCTGATTTTAAATATGTGAGAGGTGATTGTTATGAAATTAGATAAATTAAATCCCTGGAATTGGTTTAAGCATGAAGAGCAGGAATCTACCAAACCGGTTGCGGTTCAGCGAAATGACCTGCCGGCCGACCCTCTTAGCCAGCTACATCGCGACATGAACGGCTTGTTTGACCGTATGTGGCAGCAAATGGCGCTGCCGGGAATGGCAATGGGCAGTGGTTGGCCGCTCAATGAGTCGATGGGCATGTTAAAGCCAAGTGTGGATATCTCCAGCTCTGAAAAGGAGTACACCATCAGTGTTGAGGTACCAGGTGTGGAACAGGAACAGTTACATCTGGAACTGAGTGATAACGCACTGATCGTGCGCGGCGAAAAGCAGCAGAGCAAGGAGTTCAAGGAAAAAGACATGCATCGTGTCGAGCGATCCTATGGCTCGTTCCAACGAACGCTTTCTTTGCCTGAAGACGCCGACCGGGATGAAATCGACGCTCAATTCAAAAACGGCGTACTTAATATTACTGTTCCCCGTAAGCAGGCGGCGCTGAGCGACGGCCGACATATTGATATCCGGCGAGCCAGTTAAGCTAGCTTGATTGGCCCCTTCGGAGTTATCGCTCCGAGGGGGCTTTTTTATTTTGTCTCGATGATCAGGTAGCGCACTGTGGTGCTGCCGATATTAAGCACTTCATGCCAGTCTGTGCCGTTGCTGTGGAAGCTGCTGCCGGTGGCCAAGGTAACATCGCGCGAGCCGGTGGCATCAGTCAGTCGCATCTCGCCGCCGGATAAGGCATAACCAAAATGTGGTGCGTGAAAATGCTTCTCGTGGCCTTGCCCGGGGGCAAAGCTGCAACGCAGCGCGCGTTGACTGCTGTCTTCGTAGAGTAACTCGCATACTGGCTCGCCTGCCCAGCCAGCAGCCAGTGGGTCTGGCAGCGAACTGGTTTTCGCTGAGCACGCCGAGATGAGCAGCGGCAGCAAAACAAAAAATTGATTTAATTTCATTGGGGCTTAAGTCGGAGAGTTAGGGGTTTGAACCTTCAGGTTGGGTACTGGAGGCTCAGCGACAACGGCCGGGCAGGTGTGCTTTTTCAATGTCGGTGAGGTTTTTTCCGGCTCCGGTCAGGCCATCGGGAATCGCGTCATAACCACATACCCATGACACCGGGCTTTGCGGCGAATCTTTAACAAAAATAGGCCGGATTGAAATTATCTTGTTGTGCAACGCCTCGGGCATATCGCGCCCCAGGTACATGTGCATAACACCATCGCGCAGATCAACCTTGCGGATATATTTGCCGATCAGCTTGTCCGGTTCGGGCAGGCTGGCCTCTGCATTATCTTTAGGGAAACTGCCCCCGTGACTGAAATAGTAAGCTTCAATTTGTGGCTTATAAGGCTCGAGCAATTCCAGCGATTCGATAATTCGTTTTTGCGTCACTGCGCCAATTTGAGATGGAATGGCAAGGCTGGCAATGATGGCAATGACCGCGATTACCATCACCAGCTCGAGCATCGAGAAACCACGCGTCAGCGCGTGCTGTTCAGCCGCAGCTGGCGCGCATTTAGCTGGCCGTCGCATCTGGCTTATTCCAGAAATTGGCTAAGGAAGCGCGTAGTTGGCGCAGTCTGTTCAGGGAGGCGTGTTTAATACGATGCCCAACCAGATAGTTAACCGGCGTGATAACCAGTGTGATGACCGTGGCGAAAATAATACCGAAGCCCAGCGAGACGGCCATGGGTACCAGAGTTTGAGCCTGAGTACTGCGGTTTAACATTAGTGGCAATAGTCCGGCGAAGGTGGTCAGCGAGGTCAGTATAACGGGTCTGAAGCGGGTCTCTCCAGCGGTCAATACGGCTTCCATCAGTTCCATGCCCTCGCGGCGTTTCTGATTGATGTAATCAACCAGCACCAGACTGTCGTTAACCACGATTCCAGTCAGCCCCAGAACTCCCATAATGCTGAGCATGGAGAATGCCAGGTCCATGATATAGTGGCCAACAATGGCGCCAACGATGGCCAACGGAATGATTGACATGACCACCAGCGGCTGACCAAAAGACCGGAATGGAATTGCCAGCAAACTGTAAATCATGATGATCACCACCACGAAGCCAAGCGCGAAGCTGCTGTTGGTTTCTTCCATGGACTCGGCCTGACCATCCATGTTGTAACTTAGTTCGGCTTCGTAGATGAACAATTCATCAAGGAAGCTCCGCAAATCGGCGCGAATCGCGTTAACGTCGTAAAACGCGCTGTCCACATTGGCGCTGACTGTGATAGCACGGCGTTGTTTATCGCGGTAAATCGCGGCCGGGCTTTGCGTGGGTGTTAATACCGCCAGATCCTGCAAAGGAATAGTTTCGCCACCGGCACTGCTGCGGATCGCAATGTTTCGTACGTCGTTTATCGAAGAGCGAAATTCCTCAGGGTAGCGCACGATTACCTTGAGTTCTTCATGACCACGCTGAATTCGCTGCGCTTCAAAGCCGTACACTGCCTGGCGAACCTGGGCTGCGATGTCGGCCTGAGCCAGGCCCAGCGAGCGGGCCAGGCTGGTCAGCGTCATTTGCCGTTCTTCTTTGCGGCTCGAGTAATTATCCTGAATGTCGAACACACCCGGATAGCTACGCAGGTACTCACGGATGCGGTCAACCAGCTTGGCGATGCGCTCAAAGTCCTGGCCGTAAATCACCACTGAAATGGGCCGCCCAAAATCGCCAAAGGTCGATTGCAGATCCAGCCGTTCCGCACCGGGAATGTCGCCTATGCGATTGCGTAATTCGTTCTGCACTTGCTTGACCGAAAAACCCTCCGGCATGCCGTTTTCCCCCTGCACGAACTCCATGATTACCATGCCACGATTACTGCCAAAGACTGGTCCGGTCTCACCCAGCGTTAAGCCAGCAACCGAAACAAAATAGCGGAAGTAGGATTCGCCAGTATTCGGGTCAATATATTCGTTGGCCAATTCACCAGAGATATCAACAATTCGTTCGATATGATCGCGGGTTGTTTCAAAGCCGGTGGTGGTCGGCATGGTAAGGCGTATGAAGACGGCGTTGTCTTCAAACTCGGGGAAAAAAGACGACCGCAACCAACCGCTGTTCATTGACGCAACGGTTACCGTGAAGACCATAGCTGCGGTAACGATGGTGATGGTCTTGTTGGCAATGCATAAATCCAGAAATGGCCGGTAAATACGAATAATGGCGGTTTCGAAACCGCGTGAAAATTTTTGTTGAGTGCGCCCCAGCCATGAAATATTTTGCTCATCGCGAGGGGCAATGGTGCTCATATGCGAAGGCAAAATTAGTTTTGATTCAACCAGCGAGAATGCCAACACAGGAATAATGACCAGTGGAATCTGAATGGCAAGGTCCGACAGGATGCCTTCAACCATTAACAGGGGCGCAAACGCCATCATGGTGGTTACCACGCCAAAGGTCACAGGTACCGCTACCTCGAGCGTGCCATGCAAGGCCGCATCCGCGGGCGCCATGCCATTGCGCTGATGGCGATAAATATTCTCTCCGGTCACAATGGCATCATCCACCACGATGCCCAATACCAGCAGAAATGCAAACATAGTGAGCATATTCAGCGACAAACCGAACAGCGGCATCAGCGCCAGGCCGCCCAGAAACGATATTGGAATTCCTAATCCTACCCAGAATGCCACTGCCGGGCGCAAAAACAGTGACAGCAAAATCAGCACCAGCAGGCCGCCCTGTAATGCGCTGGTCAACAAGGTGGTCAGGCGACTTTCGACCACCTCGGCAGTGTTATTGTAATTGCCCAGCTTGAGACCCGGTGGCAGACTCGGTTCATAGTCGCGCATGAACTGCTGTACCTTGTTCGCCACCTCGATGGTATTTTGTTTACCAATGCGAAAGGTCTCAATCGTTATCGCCGGTTGGCCATTGTATTGGGTTTCCACGCGCTGCAGTACGTAGCCGTCGACCACATTGGCGATATCACCCAGGTACAATACACGGTCGCCCGAGTTGCGGATTGGAATTGCGGCGAACTGGTCAGCGGTGAACGCCTGACCGTCTGTGCGGATCAAAATATCGCCGTCTTCAGTGCGCAAATTGCCGGCTGAAATATCAATCGCGTTGCGCTGGATAGCCGCGCCAATCTCGGCCAGACTCAAATCGAATTGCTGCAGGGTGTCGGGGCGAACTTCGATGTGGAGTTCGCGCGGCGGCGCCTGCAGTTCGCTGACCTGGGTAATGCCATCGACCCGCAACAGCGCCTGACGCATATCCTCGGCGGCTTTAAACAGTACGTCGTACTCGACATCGCCATACACGGCTAAACCGACCACCGTGATGGGTATCCGGGCCAGGTCGATAACCGGTCGTTCTGCATCCGCTGGCAGGGTGGTTAGTGAGTCTACCCGTACCTTCACGTCGTTTAGCAAATCCAGCTCGGGATAACCGGATTCGATTTCAATCGAAACCAGAGAGAGGTCTTCCGAAGAGCGTGAATTAACCTTTTTAACGCCCTCCAGATCAGCCACCGCCTCTTCGATTCGAACCGTGATCGTTTCTTCAATCGAGCTGGGGTTGCCGCCGGGCAACACCGTAGTGATGGTGATTCTGCCCAGTTCGAAATCCGGCATCAGCTCCAGGCCGATGTCGTTTCGCACCGCTGATATGCCCATCACTATAATGGCAAACATCAGCAGGTTTGCGGCAACGTGATTTCTGGCAAACCACCGAATCATAAAAGTGCCCCTATCGTGATGCGGCTATAGAAATGGTGAGTGCTGGTCATGAGGGCTCCGTGCCGGCGTGCGGCGTACCACCAAGAGCGCCGTGCCACTGTCGGCGTAAAAAGCCGGCCAATTGATGTTTTGCATTGTGCGCCACGATATACAACACCGGCACAATCAATAGGGTGATTGCCGTTGCGAACATAATGCCAAACCCCAACGAAGTGGCCATGGGCTTTAGGAATTTGGCTTGCTGAGAGCCGTCAACCAGCAACGGCGCCAGCCCGACAAAGGTGGTCATTGACGTTAATAGCACCGGCCGGAAACGCGTGGCGGCGGCATTACTAACCGCAGATTTGAGATCGCCCCCATCGCGCCGCCGCTGATTAATGGTGTGTACTAAAACCAGGCTGTCGTTCACCACCACACCGACCAGAGCCATCATGCCGAATATGCTCAGCATCGACAGGTCTTGCAGCATGACAAGGTGACCGAGCATGGCGCCAACCAGACTGAACGGTATGATAGACATGACGATGAGTGGCTGGCCGTAGGATTTCAGGGGCACGGCCAACAGGGCATAGATCGCCAGCAATACTAATATCAGGCCTATTTGCAGTCGTGAGGCGGTCACCGCCGCATCCTCGGCCTCGCCATCGAGGCGGTAACGAACCCCTGGAAAGTCCTGCTCAATCTGCTGCAGCAGCGGCTGCATTTCATTCAGCACAACCAGGCTGGAGGTTTGTTGTTGATCAACATCGGCGGTCACGTTAAGAATGGAATTCCGATTCAGCCGATACAGGGTGCTGGCGCTTTCGCTGGGTGTGATATCGGCGATTTCCGATAACGGTACTTCCTCAGTGCTATTCGGCACCCGAATCGGCAAGCTATTAATATCCGTTACGGACGAGCGAAACTGCAGAGGCAGGCGGATCATGACCCGTAATTCGTCGCGCCCCCGCTGAATGCGTTGCGCTTCAAAACCAAACACCGCGTCGCGTACCTGGCCGGCCACATTATCCAGCCGCAAGCCCAACGCATGGGCGCGCGGCTTGAGGCTCAGATTCAGTTCCTCCTTGCCGCCGCTGTAATTATCCTGAATGTCGTACACGCCGCTGAATTCACGCAGTTTCTGCTTGAGTAATTTGATTGCCTCATAGAGAACCGGTGGTTCGGCACCAGACAGTTCAATGTTTATGGGCGGATCACTGCCAAAGATCTCGGCACTGATACTGAGGCTTTGTACGCCCGGGATATTGCCGATCATGCTGCGCAATTCACGCGCAATCTGATCGGCTTTGATATCCAGAACCCGATCCTCGGTTGGCTGAATGGCGGCCTGCACTGAACCGACATTGGATTTAACCGTGCTGCCGCTGCTACCGGCAGTGGCAAGGATACTGACGATAATACTTTCGCCACTGACAGGGTCGCGATACTTTTCGCGCAGGGCTTCAAAATGCGAATTGATGGTGGCGATGTGTTTTCGAGTGGTTTCGAATCCGCTTGATTCGGGCATGGTAAGAAATACCCGCACGGCTTCGGATTCAACCTTTGGAAAGGCCTGAAATCGCAAATGACCGGTTTGCGCAATACTTATGATTACGCTGGCAATCGCGACCAGGGCCGTGATGGTAATCGTTTTATTATCGAGGCAACGGCTCAGCGCGGGCCGGTAGTAACGCTCAACAAACAGTTCCAGACTGCGGGAGACCTTTTGCTGGGTGCGCCCCAACCACGAAAATTCATGGTTCGCCGGCCGTCGCCGAACATGGCTCATATGCGCTGGCAGTACCAGCTTTGATTCCACCAACGACATCAACATAACGGGAATAACCACCATCGGTAGCTGGGTGCCCACAAACTCAAAGCGGGTTCCGTCCAAAAACAGTAACGGCGAAAATGCCGCCACAGTGGTCAAAATGCCGAAGGTGACCGGTACCGCAATCTCCTGGGTACCTTCGATGGCAGCCTGTTGCGAGTCCATGCCCTCGCGAATCTTCCGGTAAATATTTTCTCCGGTCACAATCGCATCATCCACCACGATCCCGATCACCATGATAAACGCGAACAGACTAATCACGTTGAGTGACCCGTCAACCTGAGGCAGAAACAAAAAGGCGCCCATAAAACTGACTGGTATGCCAAGAAATACCCAGAAACCCACGGCCGGCCGCAAGAATAATGACAGCAGCACAATTACCAAAAGGCCGCCCATTAGCGCGCTGTCGAGAACCGCGTTGATGCGGGTCTGTAAATACTCAGAATCGTCGTCCCAATAGTCCAGCGTGATACCGCTGGGCAACTGCCGGGCAAAATCGCTCATGAATTGCTTGGTCTGGGCCGACACCTGCAACGCACTTTGCTTGCCCACGCGCCGCACTTCGATCATTACCGCGGGCTCGCCATCAAATGTGGTGAGCAATGAGTTTTCTTCGAAGCTATCTTCCACACGGGCGATTTCGCCAAGGGTAATGGGTTTTCCGCTGGCATCACTGAGAATCGGTATGCGGGCAAACTCCTGTGCGGTGTAGGCCTGCCCATCGCTGCGGATTAAAATATCGCCGTCCCTGGTCTGTACGTTGCCCGCCGAAACATCGCTGGCCCCAACGCGGATGGCATTGCCTACCTGAGCCAAAGTCAGATTGTAAGCATCCAGTACCGACGGTGCGATTTCGATGTTCATGGCCGGGTCAGGCACGCCCTGCAATTCCACGTTGCTGATTGAATCCAGAGCCAGCAACCCGGCGCGAACCTGTGCGGCTGTGTCGCGCAGCGTCCTGGAGTCCACATCGCCTTTTACGGCCACGAAAATTACTACCGGGTTAAATGTGTTGAGCGAAACGATGGGTTTTTCCGCATCCCGCGGTAAGGTGTTCAGCGCGTCGACTCGCACTTTGATGTCCTCCAGCAGATTGCGCGGCTCATAGCCACCATCAACCTCGGCGATCACCAGTGAGCGGCCTTCAGATGAACGTGAGGTGATCTCGGAGATCCCTTCAATGTCGGCAATGGCCTCTTCAATACGGAAGGTGACGCCCTGTTGCGCGGTGGAGGGTGTGGCGCCTCTGAATTCGGTGCTGATTAATACCGAATCCGGGTCCTGGCTGGGAAACGTTTCAACCGGCACCGAGCGAATCGCAGAACTGAGCCCGGCCAGAATAATGCCAAACATCAACAGATTGGCCGCCACCGGATTTTTTGCAAACCAGGCAATCATGATGTGGCCCCAGAGTCCGCCTGTCGCCAGTAAGCCGCCGCTTGTTGCAGCCACTGGCGTGCTTTTTGTTTGCACTGCCAGGCCAGCAGATAATTAATTGGCACGATAATCAGTGTTATGACGGTAGCGTAGACAATGCCAAAGCCTAATGAAATTGCCATTTGCTTGAGAAATTCAGATTGAGTGCTGTTCTCCAACAGCAATGGCGTCAGCCCCGCAAAGGTGGTCAGCGAGGTCAATATCACGGGGCGAAAGCGAGCAGTACCGCTGTTAACCACGGCCTCATAGACCGCGATGCCACGGGCGCGCTGCTGGTTTATGTAATCAACCAACACCAAACTGTCGTTCACCACGACTCCCAACAGCGCCATCATGCCGACAATGCTGAGCATGGATAAATCGTAGCCAGTAATAATATGGCCCAGAATTGCGCCCACCATGCTGAACGGAATTACCGACATCACGATCAGCGGTTGGGCATAGGATTTAAACGGAATCGCCAGCAAGGCATAGATGGCTATCAGCACCAGAAAGCTGCCCGATTTGAAACCAGCGTTGTTCTCCGCCTGTTCTTCAGATTCGCCCTTAAAGGTAAACCGTAAATCCGGTTGATCGCGAGTGGCTTCTTCAAGAAAAGAGCGTAGGTCGCGGATAATGGCCGGCACATTGGTTCGTTCTTTATCAAGATCAGCAGTAATATTTACAATTGCATTGCGATTCAGACGATACAGCGTGGTGGGGCTGGTCGCCGGCGTAACGGTCGCTAAATCGGCCAGCGGAATAGGGTCGTTACTGGGTGGCACATAAATGTTCATGCGCAACAAATCATCCATTGAGGAGCGATGTGATTTCGGTAAGCGCACCATAACCCGGACTTCCTCACGGCCGCGTTGCACCCGTTGGGCCTCGGCGCCAAACACGGAGTCACGCACCTGACCGGCAATATCGGCCAGCGACAACCCCAGCGCATGCGCACGCGGTTTGAGGTCGATATTGAGTTCCTCTTTGCCGCCGGAAAAATTATCTTGGATGTCGAACACATGCGGGTATTGCCGCAACTGTTCACGGACTTGCATACCTAGAGCGCGCATGGCCGCCGGGTCACTACCCGACAGTTCAACGTCGATGGGTTCACCCCCTCTGCCCAACTCGGCCCGCACGCTGAGACTCTCCTGCCCGGGGAACTCGCCCACACGCTGGCGAATTTCGCGCGCTAGCTCGCTGGCCTTGATATCAACGTGGCGCTCATCGGGGCCAATCAGTTCCGCTCTTACCTGACCGATACTTGGTTTTACCGTGCGGCCGACACTGCCGATGGTGCTGTAGGTGTGGCGGATAACGGATACCCCTGTTTCAGGATCGCGGTATTTTTCCTGCAGCTCGGCGACCACGTCAGATATCTGCTGAATGTTTTTCTGAGTGGTGCTGAACCCGGTGGTGTCGGGCATGGTCAGGTTAAAGCGAATTTCTTCAGATTCGACCCGCGGGAAGAAGGTAAATTTCAGGTGGCCGCTGGTGGCCCAGGCCAAAATAATGCCGGACACTGCCAGCAGGGTCGCCAGAGTAATGGCCTTGTTCGCTAAACAGGCCTGTAAAGCGGGCCGATAGTAACTGATAACCGATTGTTCAAAGCCGCGCGACACGCGGCGCTGCATGCGGGATAAAAAGTTCAGTTCACCGCCTTCTTTGCGTGGCCGGACATGGCTGAGATGAGATGGCAGCACCAGTTTCGATTCAATCAGCGAAAACAGCAAGACCGGTATCACGACCATGGGAATCTGTGCCGCCAGATAGCCGGTGCGGTTTTCGCCCAGTTCGCTCATGGGGAAAAAAGCCACTATGGTGGTCAGGATGCCGAAGGTAACCGGCACCGCAATTTCTTTGGTACCAACAATCGAGGCCTCTAACGGTGGCAGGCCTTCGCGCGTTTTGGTGTAGATGTTTTCCCCGGTAACAATGGCATCGTCCACCACAATGCCGAGTACGGTAATAAACGCGAACAGCGAAATAATATTAAAGGTGCCGCCCACAAACGGCATAAATATAAAGGCGCCCATAAAGCTGACCGGCACGCCGAGAAACACCCAGAAGGCGATGGCTGGGCGTAGGAACAGCGATAGCACCAACAGCACCAGTATGCCGCCATAGATGCCACTGTTGATCAGGGTGGCGAGTCGCGCCCTGACGATTTGAGAATCGTCGTCCCAGAAGTTTAGTTGCACGCCGTTGCTGCTACGCGCGTTAAACTGATCTATATAATCGCGCACGTAATCGGCAATGACGATGGCCGACTGATCACCGCTGCGTAATACATCCATCATCACTGCGGGTTGGCTATTAAATCGGGTAATCAATGGTTGTTCTTCAAAGCCATCCTCGACGCTGGCAATGTCGCCCAGGCGCACCGGGTCTGCGCCCAACTTGGTCACAACCGGAATACGCGCAAACTCAGCCGCATCATAGGCCTGGCCATCGGCTCTCAGTAGTATTTCGCCGCCGATGGTTTTTACATTGCCAGCCGAAACATCAACCGACCCGGCACTAATCGCTCGCGCTACCTGCGACAGAGTCAGACCGTAGCGGTCCAGTGTGGCGGGCTCGATTTCAACGCTGATTTCATAGGGCATCGTCCCCATCAGATTTACCAACGTGATATTGGGGTTGCTCAGCAGATCTTCGCGCACCCGATCCGCGGTTGCGCGCAATGTCTTGTAGTCCACGTCGCCACGCACTGCCACTTGAATCACGCCCGGGTTAAAGCTGGATAGTGCCACCACCGGTTTTTCGGCATCCAGCGGCAGCGTATTGAGCGCGTCGATGCGCAGTTTAATGTCGTTCAGTACAAGGCGCTTATCGTAGCCGTCATCGATTTCGGCAATGACGGTGGAGACACTTTCCGCCGACCGTGCATTAACCTGCTTAACGCCTTCCAGATCAAAGATGGCTTGCTCAACACGTGTGGTAATGGCCTGTTCAACGGAACTGGGCGTTGCGCCGCGATAAACCGTTGTGACACTCACGCTCTGTATGTCGAAGCTTGGGAAAACTTCCAGCGGAATAGAACGGCTGGCAGAAACCACGCCGGCCACGATGATGGTCACCATCAACAGATTGGCGGCCACCGGATTGCGTGCGAACCACTCAATCATGAAGATTTGAAGCAGTCATCCGATTGCGGGCAGAAATACGGGCCATCTGATATTTAAAAGCTAAAGGTGGGCTGCTAATCCGCCATGCACCAAAGTTACTGATTGGTGGCACTGGCCTCGACAGGGCTAGCTAGATTCTCCGGACGGTCGACGGATGAACTGTCGGAAGCTGCAGTCTCTTGCAATTGCGACGTAGAGCCGGCAAACCCCTCCGGTAACTTCGCTTTGGCGCCGGCCAAGGTAGAGTTAAGCGAGGTGGTCACCACCAGTTCGCCCGGGCTTACACCGTCGCGAACCAAGGCGTTTTGATCGTCCTGCCACACGATGTTAATGGTTTGCTTAGCCAGCAGACCGTCACGCACCACATAGACGTAATGTCCTTCGCGAATACTCTTGTTAGGGATTACAAACACACCTTCAATTGACTGACCTTGAATCTGCGCGTTAACAAACTGGCCGATTTTTAGCGCTGGTTGGCCACTCTTTTTACCAAA
>JABDKW010000033.1 GCA_013002025.1 Gammaproteobacteria bacterium
CAGATGCAAGCGGCTTATTACCCAGCTTGGGAAGCCATTGCAGATAAGTTGCTGCGCGACCTGCAACGCAGCCAGTTTGCGGCCGCCCAACAGGCCCAGATCAACCAATTGGTTGACCAGTATCAAATCGAATTATTACCACAATGACTCGACTCATCAGGATCGGTTTGCTGTTCGGCACCTGCCTGCTTGGCAGCCCGCTATTGGCCGATGAGTTTCAGCCGCTCACGGTGCGGATTACCCAAACCGCAGGGAGTACCGACAATGGCTATTTGTACAGCGTGGAAACCCGCATTCCCAATGACCAACGCATAGCCGTGGCGCCGCGCGCGCAAATCGCTGAGTTTTGCCAATCAATCTCCGAACAAATCACGCAACTGCCCGATCGCAGTTTCCGGCGCGCTGAAGCCTATCGCTGCGACCAATCATTGCAGGGCACTACCGTGCAGCTCGATTTCGGCGGCCGCAACCCTGGCCTGACCAGCCTGATTGCGGTAGAACTGGGGCCACAGCATCGCGCCAGTATTGCATTGCCGCCGTTACAAGCAAGTTGGCAAATCCCCGACCAACCGAATACGACGGAAGTCGCCACGCAATACGCCGGGCTAGGCTTTAAACACTTACTCACCGGCTACGACCATCTGTTGTTTGTCGGCTGCCTGTTGTTCATCTGTTTGGGGCGGTGGAAGCACCTGATTCTGACCATCACCTCGTTCACGGTGGCGCACTCTCTATCGTTGGCGCTCAATGCCTTTGGCTTGGTATATCTACACGTGCGCGCAGTCGAAGCGATTATCGCGCTGAGCATTGTGTATCTGGCCAGCGACATCGTGCGCCACACCCTCGCGCGGGGCAATTATCAACCCTCTTTGAGCTACCGCTATCCGGCCACGGTGGCCGGTGGCTTTGGCCTGTTGCACGGGCTGGGCTTCGCCAATATTTTAAATGAATTTGGCTTGCCGCAAGCCGACAGGCTGGTGGCCTTATTTAGCTTTAATGTCGGTATCGAAATCGGCCAGTTAGTTTTTATCGGCGCAGTGATTGGATTGGGTTGGATGTTAATGCGCGCCATTAGCTGGCTCAACACGCCGCAGGCGCAACGCAGCACGGCACTGGTCACCAGTTATTTAATTGGCAGCATTGCCATGTTCTGGACCGTGGAACGAATCGCTAATACGATCTAACCTGGTTGTCCATTTGATTCTTTCACAACAACCCATTCCAGCAACATGACACTAATACTGCAATGGGCGGGCCTGCTCGGCTTATTTGGATTACTGGGTCTGATTGGCCTTAAACACAAAATCCCATCTGAGACACCCGGTGGCGGCGTCAGGCTGTTGGGTTTGCTGGGGTTTATCGGGCTGGCGGGGTTCTGGATTGCACCGCTGGGCGCCTGTGGTGCATTCGGCGCGTTATCATTATGGAACCATCCCAAGCCGCGCTACGCCCGACTGGCCCATCTCGGTTTTTTGGGGCTAGTCGGCGTGCTGTTGTGGTTGGTTCGCTGAGCGCCCTATTCAGAGAATGCGCTATTTAAAATAATCCGGCTTCTCCGCGGTCCATAACTCACCCCAGTATCGCCCGCCACCATCCAGCGTCATCACATCGCCGGTGGTGAAGTTTGACGCATCGCTGGCGAGGTAGGCAGCCGCCTGCGCCACATCCCAGACAGTGCCGGGTCGCAACATGGGGTTGGCCTTATGAAACTGCGCTCGGGCTTCGTCGCTATACACTTTCATACCCTCGGAATCGATCACTCCGGGGGCGATACAGTTAACGCGGATTTGTAACGGCGCCCACTCCACCGCCACCGTTTTGGATGCGTAAATCACCCCGGCACGCGCCGCGCAGGTGTGGGCGGTGTCGGTCATCCCCTTGTCAATCACCGTGGCGATGTTAATGATATTGCCCGGCCTGCCCGCATCGCGCCAGCGTTGCGCCGCCGCCTGCATCATGAACCAGGTGCCATTAAGATTATTATCGATTACCGAGCGCCAGCCATTGGGGCTGAAATCGATGGCCGGCTGTGGAAACTGACCGCCGGCATTATTAACCAGGATATCCAGTGCAGCGTCAGCAAACGCGCTATCCAAAGCCGCTGCCACTGCGTCTGCATCACGAATATCAAAGACCATGTGCCTCGCATCCAAACCGCGCGCCTGCATGGCGGCGCTGGCCGCCTCGAGCTTGGCGTGATCGCGACCAGTGATGATCACCGCAGCGCCGAGCCTCGCCAGCAGCCAGGCTATGGCCTGACCTATACCGCTGCCACCGCCGCTGACCAGTACTCTGTTACCGGCCAGTGCGTCGTTAGCGTAGACCGTATCGGCCTCCCATAACTGTTGTTCGCTCATACCGAACTTAAATTGGTTCTCTGTCATCGCCCTAATTCCCCCGTAACATTTCACCGGCGATAATCATTTTGCGCACCTCGGTGGTGCCCGCGCCAATCTCCAGCAATTTAGTGGAGCGAAACAGACGATTGACTTCAGACTCCCAGATGTAGCCCGCGCCACCAAAAATTTGCACGGCATTATCTAACACGCGATTGCAGGAGTCAGCGCAATACATCACCGAGGCAGCGGTACGTGCATGCACTTGCCCATGGCCAGCCTGGGTCTGGTCGAGTTGCATGGTTTCCGCCAGCACCGTCCAGCAAAAGCTTTTCATGGTTTCTACCCAGACATACATATCTGCCAGGCGCGATTGCACCATTTGAAAATTGGAAATAGTTTGCCCAAATTGCTCACGTTGTTGTGAGTATTCGGTGGCCAGCTCGAGCGCACGCTCGGCGATGCCCAGATTGATGGGCGCGATCATGGCGCGCTCAAAATCCAGCCCGCTCATCACCACCTGATGACCTTGATCTTCTGTGCCCACAATATTAGCCGCCGGCACCCGCATGTCTTCAAATACCAATTCCGCCGTTTGGCTGCCACGAAAGCCCATCTTGTTTAATTTTTGCGCCACGGTAAAGCCGGGCGTATCCGTTTCAACCACAAAGGCGGTAATGCCCTTTGAACCGAGCCCCGGTTGAGTCTTGGCGTAGAGCAGACACAGGTCCGCGATCGGCCCGTTAGTAATGTATAACTTGCTGCCATTGATGATGTAATCGTCACCGTCACGCACCGCCCGAGTGCGCATCGAACCCAACGCATCCGAACCTGCGCCCGGTTCGGTTAAACCCAGGCAACCCACCCACTCGCCGCTGCACAGCCTGGGTAAGTATTTTTCGCGGATTGCCTCGCTGCCATTGTTGTAAATATTATTGGCACAAAGATTGTCGTGCGCCACCCAACTCAGCGCCAGCGCGTGATTCCAGCGCGACATCGCCTGCAACACCAGCCCGGCATCAAGTAAAGACATACCCGCGCCGCCGTAATGCTCTGGAATAGTGACGCCCAACATGCCGGCCTCACCCAGCTTCACAAACACATCATCTGGCCACCACTCTTCGTTGTCCATGCGCTCAGCCAACGGCAGTAGCTGCTCGCGTGAGAAGCGGTCGGCATGATCCAAAAGACTCTGCTGTGCGTCAGTTAACGAAAATTGTGCGCTCATATAAATCCGCTCCAACAAATCGAGAAGTGCGCATCATAGCACTGTTATACGCACCTTCAGTCAGCCACTTGAGTCACCCCACGCCTGTGCTATGCTGCTTTGCTTTAGCGCTTTTGCATACCACAAATCAATACCAACTTTCATTCAGATTATATGCCGCTAAGCAGCCAGGAAATGTCTGACCGTTTTGAGATTCAGGATCTCATTGCTGAGTATTGCGACATCATCGATCAGGGCGATTTTGATCGCTTGAATGATGTGTTCACAGAAGACGCCTTTATTGACTACAGTGCCATGGGTGGCGCGGCTGGCTCGCGCGATGAAATCATCACATTTCTCAACAATGTGATGCCCATGTTTATCAACACTCAACATATGATATCGAATTACCAGATAAAAATTGACGGCGACACAGCTAGCGGCCGCATCATGTGTTTCAACCCCATGGAGATCAGCGGCAACCCTGTGTTTTTTCTGGGGCTGTGGTATGTGGATGAGTATCGCCGCACGCCCGACGGCTGGCGCATCAGCAAACGGGTGGAAGAAAAAGGCTATCAGTTCAACGCGCCCGAAGGCATTGCAGCCGGTAGCTAACCACGTAAACCAATATAACAACAAACAATTAAACCACCTATGCCCGACACCGCCCCCGATCAAACCGCCCTGCCGTCACGCAGATACCGAACCATGGTGTTGCTGTTGCTCACGCTGGTGTATGGATTCAACTTTGTTGATCGGCAGATTGTCGGCATTCTCGCGCCCTATATTCAGGCCGACCTTGATTTAACCAATACCCAATTGGGCCTGCTTATTGGACTGGCATTTGCCTTTTTATACACCACGGTGGCGATTCCCATTGCCTGGCTGGCCGACCGTTACAACCGGGTCAATATTCTGGCCATTGCCCTGGCAATGTGGAGCGGTTTTACCGCGCTAACAGGCATGGCGAATAACTTTGTGCAGATTGCCTTGGCACGGGCCGGGGTTGGCATTGGTGAAGCCGGTGGCAGCCCACCGTCTCACTCCATTATTTCAGACATGTATGCCAAGCGTGAGCGCGCCGGGGCTCTGGGTGTGTATTCCATGGGCATACCCTTTGGTATTATGTTTGCCTACTTCGCCACTGCCTCATTAATGGGCAAGAGCGGGGAGGAAGTGGACTGGCGCCGGGTATTCATAATTCTGGGCATGCTGGGTATCGGGCTGGCAATAATCGTGCGGCTAGTATTGCGCGAGCCCAAACGTGGCGCCATGGAGATTGGCAATAACGCCGAGGTACCACAAAAGCCATTTAAAGAGTCTCTGCGCACGCTGCTGAGCATCCCCTCGTGGTGGTTTATGTGCCTGGGCATCGCAACCGGTTCGTTTGTGTCCTATGCATTTTCCGCATTTCAAACCAAGTACATCGTGGTGTTCGATCCGGACTTTAATTTTAAAACCTTGGTCATCGCGCTGGGCATCATTAACGGCATTGCCTACGCCGGCGGCACCTACACCGGCGCCAAAGTAGCGGACTGGTGGGGCAAGCGTGATATTCGCGCTTACGGCTGGCTCCCGGCCATTACCATGACCGCGTCGTTACCATTTGCCGTGGCCGGCTTCTGGGTGCCGACAGTTTGGAGTCACCTGGTTTGTACTACCCTGCTGCTGTGGTTTTTGGGCGCGTATCTGGGGCCTTGCTTTGCCATAGCCCAGACTCTGGCGCCCATCAATATGCGCGCCATGTCGACCGCCCTGTTCTTTTTTATCCTGAATATGATTGCGCTGGGTGGCGGCCCCACCACCGCTGGCTTTTTAATCGACGTATTCGCGGAGCAGAATAGCGAACTGACTGCCATTCGTTACGCCATGACCGCCGTCTGCATGATGTTCTTGCTGGCGATTGGATTTTTCTTGCTGGTGTCGCGCAATATTACCCGCGATTGGGCTGCGGCAGAGCAACGCAACGAATCGCCAGTGGATTAGCTACGGAATTAAAAGCGCCTACTTGGTCGCATCTTCCCAACTGCAGCGAAAGCTGCCGTCGTTATCGCAATCCCAGCTTTTAACGCCCTTGAAATCCATCCGGAGTTTGCCATCTTCGGCCATCTTGCCACTGGTACCTTCACCAGCAGGGTCGGCCGTTAATACAAAAGCATTCCATTTGCCCTTAACCGATAACAGATAATCACCCTGTTCCATGAGCGGCTCTACTTTTAATTGTGAAATCTTTCGCGCGTATTGCTGATTGGCCTGCTTAAACTGTTCCTGCCGGGCAGCCAGCATCTCCAGGCCTTCGACGGCTGCGGCACGCGCTTTGCGATTTACAACGCCTTCATAATTAGAAATGGCAACCTTGAACAGCACACCAATAATTGCCAGGGCAATCAACAGCTCAATCATGCTGAAGCCCGCCATATAACTGATTCGATTTTTTTGCATAGCACTAATTTGAATAATAGGGCTAGCGGCCCTTTCCATTAAATCCCACTGATCTATACGGCATAGCCTACCTTATTTTTTATAAATTTTGCGGGTCACCTTTATTTTTGAATATTGTCACTGCCTTGCAACTCACTTGTTTTAAAAAATCGCAGCTATTTCACGGCTTTACAAAATGAACGGAGTCTCAGCAAAACCGTAACTACCCAGCCTGCCATTTTTCGTCAGCCCGATCCGCTTCTTTTTTAGAAACCCGCGGCTCCATCAAATACATGATAGAAATTCACTTCGTTGAAATGGTTTACTGCTGCCAGGGTATCCCGTATTGCGCGCCCTGCGACTGTTCGATCACTTGCGGAATCACGTACACCACGCCGTTGTTCTGGTAAGCGACGAAGCTATGCATCAACAATATTTTGTTTAATTGTTCCTGACCAATTTCATCAAGCTTTAAACCGACTGTGTTCACTTTTGCCTTCACACGGGGATCGGTCACAAACTTTACCCCAGTACGTGCCGAAAAGGCTTCTAAAACATGCATCAGATCTGTGCGTTCAGCCAGCGGCGGCTCATGCGACAGCACTGAATTGCACACCAGCAAGCTAATGATAAACACTACTATTTTTGACATGCCGCCCTCGCTTCGCAAACGGAGTTGGTAGTTTCGATTCGCACACGCTAACCCGCACTGTTGGCATTGGGCAAGTTAAACACGATTAATAATGGAGTCAGGCTAACACGTGGCAAATTAAAACGCGTAGCGAATGCCTAATTCGAAACTTCTGCCGGGCGCCGGAGCAACGTCTTTCACAAACAACACGTGGTGGCGCTGCTCGTCGTCAGTCAAATTTTTAGCGTGGGCAAACAGGAGCAACTCGCCGGACGCCAACTCGACATTTCTTTGAATCCGCAGGCTCACATCATCATAGGAATCGCTGGGCAATTCAAAATCGGCCACCCCAGATTGACTCGACACCTGCGTATAGCGGGTGCTGATCGACCAATCCTGGTTTGCCCAGGCAAGGTTGATGCCGACCCGATCGGCGGGAATTCTCGGCAGATTGGTGTTCCCCGACACGCCAGTTAGCTCTGCATCAACAATGTCGAACGTCAGACCCGCTTCCAGTTCGCCGCCAGCGAGTTCCGCCAGCACCACATCGACTTCAAAATCAATGCCCTTAAAACGTGCATCATCCTGACGATAGATAAAGACTGGCAATCCATCGTCTTGATCTCCGCTGGCAGCCGCATAGATAAAGTCATCGAAGTCGCTGTAGTAGAGGGTCAGGCCCGCACGAAGGCGTTGATTATCAAAACCAAAACTCAATGAAATATTGTTGGCCGATTCCTCCTTTAAGGACGCATCGCCAATATCAAAGGTCTGGGTGGCGAGGTGTGGCCCGTTAGAATATAGCTCCTCGATGGCCGGCGCGCGGCTGGAATGATCCAGCAAGCCCGATACACGAAAGGCCTCATTGACGTCCACAATCAGGCCCGCAGAGGCACTAACCGTGGTAAACGAACGAGATTGCTGTGCAGCATCAGACACAGGGTTGGTGTCGGTATCTTCGAGGCGCACGCCCAACTCGATTTGCCCTAAACGGGTATCCGACTGCCCCAACCAGAAGGCCGCCGCAGAGCGGACATCGGTCGGCGCTATGAAGGCCTCCTCGCCAAGCGCGCTAAATTGGCGGTCGTTGAGTTGGATGCCTGCCAAACCTTCAAAGCTTACAAGCGACGCGTGATGCAATTGCAGCCGGGCTTCCCAGGCTTGATTATCAAAGTCTGTGCCCACCGCGCCATCGGGTTCGACTTCCTGATGCTCATAATCATTGATGGCCAGCAGAAAATCTATTTCTTCAAACAGTGCGTTGGACAATTGGTACCCGGCACGTATATCGACACGAAACTGCTGCATATCGATAATGCCGACGCCTTCCTCTGCAAGCTCCTCGGCATGTTCTTCCTCATCATGCTCCTCGTCACCTTCCTCTGCATGGCCGTGCCCGCCCACCAGGCCGTATTCACCTTGCAGGCCACTAAATGCCACACTGGCGTGGTGCCGCTCACCCAACCAGCTCACGCCGAGCGCCGCACCACTGGATTGATTGCGGCTGCCCTCCAGCACGCCGAATTGCTCCTCTTCCTCGCCTTCCTCTTCATGGTGCTCATCATGCTCGCCTTCTTCGTCATGGTGCTCCACTTCTTCGGCCAACCGAAACAGTCGCGACTCGGCAAAGCCCGGAATCTGGTAGTCATCTGAATCCCGGTAGAAAGCATCCAGGTGATATGCAAGCTCGTCACTGATCGGGCCGTCGAGCCGAGCGGCCGTTGTAATCCCCTCATCCACATCGCTGTAGCGCAGCTCAACGCGACCCGAGTGAACTTCCGGCAACTTGGTCTTATGACGCCCTGTTGCCACATCAACCACGCCACCAATGGCCCCCGAGCCAAACAACAAGGTGCTGGACCCCTTGAGCACACTGATTTGCTCAGCGATAAAGGGTTCGACAGTAACGGCGTGGTCCGCCGACGTCACCGACACATCCATGGTATCCAGACCATCCTGCGTCACTTTAACTCGAGTGCTGCCCAAACCATGAATCACTGGCCGCCCTACAGCCGTACCAAATGAAGCCGATCGAATGCCGGCCTCATTCGCCAATGTTTCCCCAATTGAAGCGGCCAGCGCATTTTCCAGCTCGGTACCACTCAATTCTGTACTGGCCTGCGCCAGACCACCCTCCTTAAGCGGGTGCGTGACGATAATTTCTTCCAATTCCTGTGCCGCCGCGTAAACGGGCAATAGGATTAGCCCTGACACGACGATCAATTTTCTCAACAACATAGTACTGCTCCCAATTCCGGCGTTGGAAGTCGCGTTCGTAAAAACGCACCAACAGCCAGACGATAAAATACAGATATTTATTGGTCACCACAGTAATCTGTGGCAGGTTGCGCCAATTACAAGGCTCTCGACTTAATGAGGCCGCTGGCGCGAATAAGGATTAACTGATTTAAGCGGGAAACTTGGGTGGGGCGCGAACGGAATACGGGGCCGCATAAGCAACAGGCGAGATAAGCGAATGCGCGCCCAGCTCCAGCGTGGAAGGCGCAAAATCGGCATACCAGGCGCCAAGCTTTAGCGGTGTATCCAGCTCCTTGCTGAAATTGGAGGACAGGCAAATTCCCTCGTGCTCACCACTCAGATGCAGCACGTCATGCGATTGCGCGAATGCGAAATCCGCCTGCATGATGACCAGTAGTACGAAAAGAAACTGCTTTGCCATGGGCGCAGTATAGTGGATTGAGCAAAAAAATAAACCGGCCGAAATCGGCCGGGTTGGTACAGCCTGAGTTTCGCCGAAACTTTTCTTGGTAATAGTAATCTCATTGATGTCATGGCACGATTTTTTCAACATTTACGCCCGGCCCTACCCAGTTTGAGCCGAATATTCACCTTTATTTGGCTCATTAAATCGAGGCCGGGTCTAGGCTGGCAAAGGTAAAGGCGCGGCCCTAATGCTCATGTCTTGGTCCCCCTTTATTTTCAATTATGGTAAGTTGAACATTGCTCGTACCCGAGGATCCTCAAGGTGAACAGACTATCTTTTCTCGACCTGGCGTTTTTTATTACCGAATCGACTCAATCGCCCAAACATGTGGCGGGCTTATCCCAATTTAAAAAACCTGCTCGTAGCGGGACTGGCTGGGTGCGCAAGCTGTTCGAGGAAATAATTCAGTGCGATGATGTCAAACCACCTTTCAATCAGGTGATAAATTTTAAGTCATTGGGTGGACCAAGCTGGAAAAAATACGCCAATTTCAATATTAAAGACCATGTCTTTTACCACCAACCTGAAAAATCATTAAACCAGGCGGCACTTTACGAACTGGTATCGGGACTGCATGTACCGTTGCTGGATCGCAGCAAACCACTGTGGGAATACCACATCATCGACAATCTGCAAGACAACAGTTTTGCGATTTATGGAAAGATTCACCATGCCTATGCCGATGGCGTCACAATCTCTCGTTGGATGATGCAGACGATGGGTACATCACCTCAGGATAAATCGCTCAATGTGTTCTGGGAACGCGACGGCACAGGCAGGAAATCACAAAAAGATAAAGCGGCAGCCCAGGACATGTTCAAGCGCATGCTCGATATGAACAAACAGTGGCTGAAGGCAGTGGGTGGAATCAGTAAACTGGTAACACAGCTTGCATTGGAATCGGCAGGCTTAACCACTAATGCAGTGGCAATCCCGTTCAAAGCGCGCGAGGACACGCCGCTGGTGGGGGCCGTGTCCGCCACCAGACAGTTTGCAAGTGCAAACTTGAGCATGGATCGAATATCAGTACTGCGCAAGACTACTCGCTGCACACTCAATCATATTGCCTTAACTTGTATTGATGCTGCCTTGCACCGTTATCTCGCCGATTTTGATATTTATCTGGATCGACCTTTGAGTATCCAAATGCCGGTAAATTTGCGCGATAAAAATGAAAAGTCCAGCGGCAACAAAATAGGCCTGGTAGCCGTTGATCTTGCTCCGCAAACCGATGATCCATACACTCGCTTGCGCGAAATTGGATTTACCCTCAGAGCGGTACGAAATCAGATCGACGGTGTTCCGGGCGTAGCAGTGGCGCAGTTTACTGCGGTACTTGCGGTAGTTCTCGAACTGCTTGACATGCTCAAGTTGAGCCGCTACTTACCCGCCGTTTCAGACACATTGATTTCCAATGTGCCTGGACCCCCGGAAACCTTATACATGAAAGGCGCACGGCTCAAGAACACCTTGCCAATGAGCACTCTGGCACCCGGAACCCAATTAAACATTACCCTCTACAGTTATGCCGGAAACCTTTCCGTTGGCTTGATCGCGACCAGAAAAGTGGAAGGCTTGCAAAAGCTTGCTCGCTACATCGAAGAGGCTTTCGATGATCTTGAGGCCTCCGTATGACCAGCGGTTAACGGGGGACATTCTACACTTCCCTCCCACCTCTTGGCATCGTAGGTGTAGTTCAGGACCTGAACATCACCGCCCTGGTTGACCAGCCTCACCGAATGGATACGCTCGATCACGCCCTGGCCGTCTTTGAAGGTGCGGGTGGTGGAGATGATATTGCCGAGTTTCTCTTCCGCCGTGCGGCCCAGCCGCTTTTTTACAAAAAGCAGGGCCTGACCTGTTAAATTGTTGTTATCGCGTTTAGCTTTTCGGTTAGCAAGGGGTAGCGGTCTTCAGCAATCAAGGGGTGCAGATGCGCTTTTTCATTTCACTGATAGCTAGTTTCTTCTCCCGTGAACTGCCAAGTCTGATGGCGTCGACCAGCGCCAGCAATTCGTAAAGGGCTAAATCATGTTCTGTTGCCTCGGGCACCGTCTTGTATAGCGGGCTTATAGACTGGCCTCTAACTGAGCCTTTCGAATACGGCCAGACGTAAGCTTCATCACTTTTAATTTGCTTATTGAGCGGTGGTGCGCTGTGTGCAGTTGGCACACCCCGTACGATCGAACCTGGCCTCTGTGGAAATACGTAGGGCAGCCCATATTGAATAAAATCCATGAGGGCGAGCTTTCTCACCTTTCGCCCCGTTTCATCAATCAGACCGGCGTATTTGGATCTGTTCAATGATTTACTCATTTCCGATTGGCTCAAGCCTAGTTGCTTGGCCACTGGGATTTGCTGCCATGTCTCATCTTGGTGAGAGGCTATTTTCAGAAGCACCACAATATCTTGTGGCCTCATACTTGACTGTTCTCTGCTCATATCAATTATTCCATATTCGAATATGGAATATATCAGCAAAGCTCAATATAAATCAATTTGTTATTTAGCAATCTTAAATTGCATGTGCAGCTATCGTTCGCGTCGTAGTCGCAGCGATACTGCGACACGCTGGGGCTGTTACCGTTGTTGTGAATCTCGGCCACTCGCCGTGCCAAGTCGTAGTGATGATTGGGTTAACCTGTCCCGCTTTTTCCGCGCGTTGAGGACGAGGGGTGAATTTCTTGGGCACGATTTGGTCACAACTTACGATTCTGAGACTATTGGACCATGTGCTCTTGGCCCGATAATATGGCTGGGCAAAGCCATGCGGGTCGCGTGTTGAAATTTGATTGCTTGATCAGCGCGCTCTAAACTCGGCCGTTTCATACACAAAGCGGTCATTAGCACTCTCAACATTACAGTGAGTTTTTGGTGTGATAAAATTGATCGCAAGCTCTGGAGCATCACGGCTTAGAGGCTTAACAATCAACAGAATAGTTATTTTGTGGACTGTTTGGGTGCTAGCATCAGTTTGTAGAATTCTTAATGTTTTTTTCAATACCGAGTAAATGTGTGATGAACAAATTTTTACTAAGCTGTATTTTGTCTACCCTGTTGTTGGGCTGCGGAGATTCAAAGCCAACCAAGCTAGAGGATGTAGAACAAGTATTTGATTCCGCAAACTGGATTGTTAATGTATATAGGTTAGGACAACATATTTCAGCTAGGAATTTTGATCCATTGTGTAATACCGGATATGGTGGAGTGGATATAGATCATTTTGAAAACTCAGATGTTGTCGAAACCTATCAATTATTATGCTTGAATCAACAGCGTGCATCGGATGCTACTGAAACGCTTAGGAACACTTATAACCGTGAATATGGGTTGATCAAGCTCGAGCGTAAAATCTTATTTGATGAAAGTTTTGATATTCAAGCGCAAAAGAAAAGAATAGTAGAGAAATTCGGTAATGATTTTCTTTCTGGGCTTAAAACAACAATACACGGTGAACAAATTTTAACAATTTGCTATGGCGAAAATAAAACAGTGTGCAAAGAAGGAAGCTATTCTAGAATTTTTGCTGACAAAGAAAATCAGGGGAGCTCATTGCTGATCCGCTTAAGTGTTTGGAAGGAGCTATCAAGAGGAGCCATGGTTTTTGAACTCAACAGCCCATTGCATCAAAAATACAATACTCAAGCAGCTGCTAGAGAAAAAAGTGAAAGAAGCAAGAAGAAATTGAGCCAGACCAAAATCTGACTTATTAGATGTTATTGTGGTCACGAATAAAACATGGTGGCTAATTTTCTAGGTAAGGTATTCTATTGGCCGGGATCACCATTAATGTATCTTATTCGCATAACACCGCCTATGCTCAATTTATGAGCATCGCCCACCTTTGTTCTGACAAGCCGAATGGCGGCTAAGGGCAATCAGGAACTGCCGTCGAGAGCAGAAATCTAAATTGACATGGGCGAGCGTCGGCTCAGGGCACTAAGCTGTCTAAACGCCTTAGATTGCCGCGCTGCGCTCGCATTGACGACTGCGGGCAGCACTTAACGGTCATCCATATATGCAGCATCGCTTGGCAGTCATGGACCTTTGATGGATGTAAAGGTCGCTCTTAAGTTAAAACACCAGATTCATCGAGGTCGTTAATTTCGCCCGCATCAAACCCCCAATCTGCCAAAACCTGTTTTGTGTCGGCGCCCTCTTTTGAAGGCGGGGCGGGGATGTCACATTGCGATCGACTAAACCGCGGGGCGGGGGCTGGTTGGTCTGCGCCGTTGATTTTGATGTACGTTTTTCTGGCTTTATTGTGCGGGTGTGATGGTGCTTCTTGAAGATTGTAGATGCCGGCAACGCAGGCATCCGACCCTTCAAATATCTCAGCCCAAGCAGCACGAGTTTTGGACTTGAAGGTTTCAACCATGGTCGATTTTATTTCAGGCCATCGCTCCGCATTATGTTGGTCCTCGATAAAACTTGCGGGCATACCCGTTTTTTCGACCATTTCGGCAAAGAACTTTGGTTCTATCGGCCCCACTGAGACGAATTTATTATCTGACGTTTGATAAGAACCATAAAACGGAGCGCCGCCATCAAGCCCATTGGATTCGCGCTCAACTGAGAACCCACCTAAGATGTCCATGGTGTGAAATATGCTCATCAAATGCGCTGAGCCGTCGGTTATCGCCGTATCGATGACCTGCCCCTTGCCTGATGTTTGCCGTTCAAGCAATGCAGACAAGATTCCCACCACCAAAAACAAACTGCCGCCAGCGTAGTCGCCAACCAGGTTCAACGGGGGTGTCGGTCTTTCTTTAGTTCCAATCGCAGCCGCGACCCCGGTCAGGGAAATATAGTTGTAATCGTGGCCAGCCGAATGAGCCAGGGGTCCGTCTTGTCCCCAGCCTGTCATTCGCCCATAGATAATTTTGGAATTGCGTTCGAGACAAACATCCGGGCCAAACCCCAGTTTTTCTGCGACCCCTGGCCGATTACCTTCGAAGATAACATCAGCCGATTCCACCATCTTTAACAAGGTTTCCAACCCTGCGGGGTTGCGCAAATCCAATGCGATGCTTTTCTTGCCACGCGAATTCACATCCATCTCGGAAGGCGCTGCGATGGAATTGGGCTTAGATGCCCTCTCGACAACAACAACCTGTGCCCCCAAATCAGCCATTAGCTGGCCTGCATAGGGTCCAGGCCCAATGCCTTTGATTTCGATAATTTTGATTCCCGCTAGTGGACCCATGGTACCTCCGAAACATTTAGATTTGTTTTAACCACCGCGCAAGCAGCAGCACTGTATTCATCAATGGCAGCGTCTCTCGGACGCAACTTTCCTTATTCAATCACTTTCAAAGGTCGCGTGGCAATTAAATTTAAGACCTGCGATTGAACAGTCGAGCGGTAAACTCGAACTTGAAACAGGATGGTGCCCAGGGGGAAACTTGACAAGTTTGCCCGGAGCAAACTTGAACTGCCGCAGGCAGCCCCGCAAGGGGTGAAGCGCAGGGATGCGCTGAATAACTCACACAACGTTGTGGGAGTTAATGGAGCAAATTGAACAGTCGAGCGGTAAACTCGAACTTAAAACAGGATGGTGCCCAGGGGGAGACTTGAACTCCCACAACCTTACGATTACTAGCACCTGAAGCTAGCGCGTCTACCAATTCCGCCACCTGGGCTTACCTAATTTTCCAGCTCAATTTTGCACCGAGCCGCCCTGTGGATCTGGTCGCGCTACGCGCGGTCGCTCTGGCGCTTCCTGCGCTCGCGACACTCGTGCTCCTGCACATCGTCTACCAATTCCGCCACCTGGGCTTACCTAATTTTCTTTCTCTAAGCCCACCCTATTGCCGGTTGGTTATGCCTCTGACCTGGTCTGGCGTATAACCAGAGCACCTAGGCAGGGGCTTTGGAGAGCGCGGATTATCGTACATAGCGCGGCATTGATCAACACTCTTTGATTAGTTGATAAAGTCAGTAACTACGGGGCATTGCCGCGTGCAGCCGCGGGGTAGCCATTTAGCGCAAAAACTCACTTTATTTGTTGAAAAAACGGCGCTAACTCCTTCTAAACCTTCAACTAAACTATTTTTTGGCTAGCTAAACCTTTTTCACCGTTTCCTAAACCAGAAGTCTATGGCTTCAGGCTAATTGCTAGTTTAGCGGTCACTTGT
>JABDKW010000035.1 GCA_013002025.1 Gammaproteobacteria bacterium
GCCAAACAGCAGGGAATCAAAGTCTTGTTTAATGAGCCAGACAGGGTTCAGCAGTTTACGTTCGATGCCGCGGGCTTGTTTGCAGACTTAAGCAAAACCCACATTACGGCGGAATTGGTTGAGCACTATACCGACATGGCCAATGAGGTTGGGTTTGCGGACAAGCGTGAACAGCAATTTGCCGGTGCGCGAATTAATGTCACTGAAGATCGTTCCGTTCTGCATACAATGTTGCGAGATACCGCCTGCTCTCAGGTAGCGCCGCTCAATGCAGAGGATCAGGTTGCGGCACAACGGGCTCAACAAGAGTTCCTGAAGCAAGTGGACCTTCTGCGGAACAAACATCTCCAGTCTGGCGAACCGGTAAAAAGCATTGTGCATATCGGTATCGGCGGCTCGTCGTTGGGGCCGCAGTTGTTGTACGAAGCGCTGGCAGGTTTGGGCAACGAGGTAGAGGTGCATTTTGTGAGTAATATTGATGCGCATGAAATTCTCGCCGTGCTGAGTAAATGTGACCCTGCTGCTACATTGATCTTTGGAGTCTCCAAAACGTTTACCACCGAAGAAACCCTGATGAACATTCATACCGCTGAAAAGTGGATGTCTGCGGCCAATGCAGAGCTGTTTAAAGAGCGCTTTTTTGCCATCACCGCCAGCCATGAAAATGCCAGCAAATTTGGGGTGCAGGCAGACAATATAATCGTGTTCCCGGAATGGGTCGGCGGCCGTTACTCAATCTGGTCGTCGGTCTCTTTATCGGTGGCGTTGGTATTGGGCCGTGAGGCCATTGAGTCATTTCTCTCTGGCGCCGCCCATATGGATGCCGAGTTTTACTCGCGCGAGCTTGGGCAAAATCTACCCTTTCTACTGGCCAGTCTGGATCACTTTTACTGCAATTACTTTAATGCTGGCAGCAAGGCCACCTTCGCCTACGATTATCGGCTCACCTCGCTGGTGCCATACCTGCAACAACTGGAGACGGAGAGTAATGGCAAGGACCGTGACCTCAATGGTGATCCAGTGCAGATGCACACCTCGCCCGTAGTCTGGGGCGGAACCGGTACCGACATGCAGCACTCGACTTTTCAATTAATACATCAAGGCACGCAGTTTATCCCGGTTGAATTTATTCTGGTTAAGCGGGCCGACCATGACTTGAACAATCATCACAACACACTGTTGTCCAACGGTGTTGCTCAGGCGGCCGCGCTATTAACCGGCCGTACGCTGGCCGAAGTGGAAGCGTTGCCGGAGAATCAGGGTCTGGCCGACAGAGTTAAAAAATCGAAAGTGTTTGCGGGCAACAAGCCTTCAACCACCTTTGTTTTGGAATCATTAACGCCGTATTCTCTGGGCGCGCTGCTAGCCCTGTATGAACACCGCACCTTCTGCGGTGGCGTGTTGAGTAGCATTAACTCCTTTGACCAAATGGGTGTTGAGCTCGGCAAAAAACTGGCCAAGGACATCGAGCCGGTGCTCAGCGGCGATGCGGAGGATAAGGGGTTTGATGCATCAACTCGCTCCTTGTTGGCGAGGCTCAAGGCGTAAGCCGGAGTGCAGCTACTGGTTTTTCGAGTTTGTGATCAGGAATGGGTACGAAGTTGGACTTGAAGGCGACCGCGTCGGGAATAGGGTTTGATTAAGACACTTAATATTTCAGTAGCCGGTCAGGGCTTAAAGGAGTTCACTGCAGAGGTTGCTGCTGTGGTGGCTGCTGCCGGGCTCGTCGAGGGGCTATGTACCCTGTTTATTCGCCACACCTCTGCCAGCCTGTTAATTCAAGAGAACGCCGACCCCAGCGCCCGTGATGATCTGCAGAGCTGGTTGAATCGACTGGTGCCGGAGAATGACCCGCTCTATACCCATACCTGCGAAGGCCCCGACGATATGCCAGCGCATATCAAAGCCGCGCTGACCGCAACCAGTCTAAGCATTCCTATTATCGATGGCAGACTGGCGCTCGGCACCTGGCAAGGCATTTACTTATGGGAGCATCGTCACTACCGAGGGCAGCGACAATGCGTGGTGCATATTGGCGCTTAGCGCTGGCCATTACATATTGGAGTGCCTGCATGAAACAGCGAGCAGTGGGAGCTGCGCTCAAAAATATTCTATTCAAATACAAAGAGGCTTCGTATGTTAAATAAAGTTATCTCAACTCTGGTACTGCTGGCTGCCATACTGTTTATCGTTAACGGCCTGCGCTGGCTCATTGACCCGGCCGGGATTGTCGACATGTTTGGCCTGCAACTGGCCACCGGGGTTGGGCTCAGCACGCAAATTGGCGATATGTCGGAATTTTTCTTCACCTTGGGTACGTGTATGGCATTGGGTGTTGTGCTGAAAAAAGCGATCTGGCTGTATCCGGCGATGATGTTGCTGGTGTTGGCTGCAACGGGCCGTATAATCGCGTGGTTGGTACACGACGCTGCGTTCGCAACCTCGCTCATCGTGCCAGAAATTCTAATCGCCACATTGTTGTTAATTACCTCGCGCCAGCTGCGACAAGGCAACGATTAACTAATCATCTTTTTAATATCTGTATCTGAGGCAACGACTATTTATGGACACATCAAAACTATTTTCTCTTGAAGGCCGCGTCGCGCTGATCACCGGCGGTTCACGTGGTATTGGCAAAATGATTGCCGAAGCATATCTGGCGCAGGGCGCCAAGGTTTATATCTCATCTCGTAAGGCAGATGTGTGTGATGCCGTGGCCGAAGAGCTGGGGCCGAATTGCTATTCAATGCCACAGGATGTGAGTAATGTTGAAGGCTGTCGTGAGCTGGCCCGCCGCTTCGCCGCCGCCGAACCCAAGCTTGATATTCTGGTTAATAATGCTGGCGCAGCCTGGGGAGTGCCGTTTGAGGAATTTCCCGAACAGGGTTGGGATAAGGTCATGGACCTGAATCTGAAGTCGCCTTTCTTCCTCACGCAAGCTTTGCACGAGTCACTCAAAGCCGCCGCCGACGCCAGTCAACCCGCCAAGGTTATTAACATTACCTCGATTGATGGCATACGCCTCAACCCCTGGGAGACCTACAGTTATCATGCCTCCAAATCAGGGCTGATCTATCTTACCAAGCGACTTGCCGCGCGACTGGTGACCGACCATATTAATGTGACATCCATCGCACCGGGTGCCTTTGCCTCAGATATGAATCGCGCAGCGAGGGATCGAGGCGAAGAAGTGGCCAAGGGCATACCCTCCGGGCGAATCGGCGAGGCTGAAGACATGGCCGGGGCGGCAATCTACCTGGCCAGCCGCGCCGGAGATTACGTAGTGGGAGACACCATCACGGTCGACGGCGGCATTGCCCATGGCGCGCTGGGTAACAGCATTGATGCCTAGCGTTTAAATGAAACCCGGCGCGTTAAGTTGCAGCGCGCCGGTCGTGCAATCACTGCCCAGTCCACACCGGTGCGCGTTTCTCGGCAAACGCTTTGGAGCCCTCCATTGCATCTTTGCTGGTGAATATGGGTTTAACAATCTCCATCTGCTTGTCCCACATCTCGCCGTGACTCCAGTCTGCCGATTCGTTCATCACTTGTTTACTTAGGCGCACTGCGAGAGGGCCGTTCTGGCCAATCTTGGCGGCTAGTTCCCGGGCCGCGTCCAACGCGGTGCCGGTTGGTACCACGCGATTGACCAGACCCATATCAGCAACCTGCTCGGCACTATAGAAGTCACCAGTTAAGGCCATTTCCATTGCCAGGCGGTACGGTATCTGGCGTGGCAGGCGAATTAAGCCGCCGCCGGCTGCCGCTAAACCGCGCTTAACTTCCGGTATGCCAAACTTGGCGTCTTCAGCGACCACGATCAGGTCGCAGGCCAGCATGGCCTCCATGCCGCCCGCCAGGGCAAAGCCTTCAACCGCTGCAATCAATGGTTTTTGAGGTGGCGCTTCGGTTAAGCCGGCAAAGCCACGGCCTTCAACAATCGGCAATTCGCCGCTCACAAAGGCTTTCAGATCCATACCGGCACAAAAGGTGCCGCCGGCGCCGGTTAATACGGCAGCCCGAAGCTCACTATTGCTATCCAACTCGTCCAGGGCCGCCGCGACGCCTTCGGCCATCGCGCGGTTGGCCGCATTCTTGGTCTCGGGGCGGTTGAGAGTAATGGTCATAATATTGTCGGCCACGTCGACCAGCACAGCTTGTTGTTCAGTCATAATTCGTCTTTGGTAGAGGGTTTTCGAGAGGCTCAATTATACGCAAAGCAGTGGCACTGCAAGCAGCCAACTTTGCTCCCGGGGTGCGAATTCCGCAGTAGAATTAGAATCTGTATTCTTATCTGGTGCTCCAGGCTCAGCGATTTGCGGAATTAAATATATACTGAGCATCTAATCGATAATGAGCCCAAAACCGCAGTGAAAAATGATGTTTAACTGGAAAAGAATACTACTCAACGGCGTGTTACGCCTGCTTGTCCGCCGCCGCTTTAAAAATAGCTATACCGTTGAATTTATCAGGAGACTGATCGCCAAATTAGATCGCCCGGTGAAGCTGCCCAAGGGCATGGATCATCGTTTTGAGACTATCGAAAATCTGGCGTGTGAATGGTATCTGCCAGCTGGCCTGGATGACGATGCGCCGCTGATGCTGTACTTCCCGGGTGGCGGATTTGTATTGCCTGCCATGAATGCGCATCGCGATATGGTTGTCGATCTTTGTGAGAAAAACGGCTGCCGCGGCCTGTTGGCTCAGTATCGCTTAGGCCCTGAGCACATGATGCCCACCGGCCAATACGATGGGCTGGCAATGTATCGCCACCTGCTTGAACAGCGAGGTGAACGCGCCGACAATATTTTTATCGCTGGAGATTCGGCCGGCGGCGGTATCGCCTTGAGCACGCTGCTGCAAGCCCGTGACGCGCAGTTACCCCTGCCGCTGGGCGCCATGTTGCTGTCGCCGGGTACCGACATGACCATGTCCGGCAACAGCCTGCTGGACAATCTCAACAAAGACCCGCTGTTTCACATCAGCGCATTGTTATGGATGCTTAAGCATAGCCTGCCGAATACCATGCCCTCCAATGACCCATTAGTGTCGCCGGCGTTAGGTGATTTCACTGGCTTGCCGCCCTTATTGCTGGAAGTCGGCAGCACTGAAATGCTGCTCGATCACAGCACCTTGGTGGCCGACGCCGCCCGTGCCAAAGGACTTGATGTGACCCTCACCATCAGCCCGCACTCGCCGCATGTCTACCCGATTATGGGTTTTCTGCCCGAAGGTAAAGCCGCCCGTGCCCGCATGGGACATTTTATGAGGCGTCTGCGCATGCCTCAGCCGCAGGCCGAGACCGTTGCTCAGCAACAGAATACCAACCAGCCAGACGATAAGGCGCGCAACGCTGCCTAGACTGTATTAAGTCTGGCAGATTACCACCAGGCGCACATTGCCCGACTACGGTTGCCGGTCAGTTTTAGCATCACCAGAAAGGCTATAACGGCAGGTCGCAATGTTATTCTGGCCCGAACTCATGCCAACACATCACAAGACGACTAATGCAACAGCTCAGCGGTATTGATGCGAATTTTCTTTATATAGAAAACGGAAATAATTTCTCTCACATTAGCGGCCTCGCTATTTATGACCCATCAACCGCGCCCCGCGGCAAGGTTCGGTTTAAAGCGATTATGGCTCGGGTAGCGGAATGCACCGGGCGCGTGCCGATGCTGAGCAGGCGCCTAAAAACAGTACCCTTTGAGGCAGATTTTCCCTACTGGGTGCAGGATGAGGCCTTTGACCCGGAGTTTCATATTCGTCATTTGTCACTGCCCCAACCCGGCGATTGGAGGCAGCTTTGCATTGAGGTCGCTCGAATTCATTCGCGGCCACTGGACCGCTCGCGGCCGCTGTGGGAGATGCATGTTATTGAAGGTCTGGATAAGGTAGAGGGTTTCCCTAACAATAGCTTTGCGATTCTCACAAAAATGCATCATGCCGCGGTAGATGGCGCCGCTTCAGTCGAATTACAGGCGGCCATTCATGATTTGGAACCTAACCCTAAAACTAAGCGCGTGGCATCGGAAAAGCCGATGGCCGAAGCCGAACCTTCAACGGCTAGCCTATTGTGGCGCGCCAACATCAATAATATAAAGCGGCCACAGCAGTTGTTTCGCTTTGCTCGCAAAGCGGCCCCTTCGCTGCTGAAATATGTTTCGGGTGTTCGCTCTGGTGAGCTCAAGCAGGTGGATGAAGCACCGAAGACTAGATTTAACGGTAATGTCTCACCGCACCGTGTATTTTTAGCTGAAAATTTTAAGATCGACGACATCAAGGCCATCAAGAATTCAGTACCAGGCGCTACTATCAACGATGTTGCTATAACCCTGTGTGGCGGCGCATTACGTAAGTACTTGCTGGCGCATGACGAACTACCCGAGAAATCTCTAATCGCAATTGTGCCGGTCAATGTGCGCTCGGACGACAGCAAGGGTAAAGACGGCAATCATGTTTCGATGATGAAAGTGCGTCTGTACAGCACTATCGAAGATGCGCGGCAACGATTAGAAGCCGTGCAAAAAGGCAATTCAGAGGCCAAAGAGCTTAATAAGGCCGTCGGCGCTAAAATGATGATCGAGACCACGCAGCTGATTGCCCCATCATTGGTCGCGGCGGGCATGAAAGCGGCAAATCGCTTTGGGGTGATGGGCGACATCAACGCCGGTGCGAACACTGTGGTAACGAATGTGCCTGGCTTACAGGTGCCGGTATATTTCTGCGGTGCAAAAATGATACATACCTATGGCATGGGCAATTGTTTGGATGGTCTGGGGCTGTTTCAGGCCGTGACCAGCTACTGCGATAACATCTCCTTCAGCGCCGCCGCGTGTCGAGAGATGATGCCAGACCCGGAGTTGTTTGCGCAGTTTTTGCGTGAGTCATTTAACGAGTTGATGGCGCAGGTAGACAGCTGAGCCGAACCCGCTACACTCGCTGACCAGCCGCATACCCCGATGACCAGGCCCACTGAAAATTGTAACCGCCAAGGTGGCCGGTGACATCCAGCACCTCGCCAATAAAATACAGACCGGGTTGAGCATTAGCCTCCATAGTTTTGGATGAAATACCCGCCACATCGACGCCGCCCCGCGTCACTTCCGCCGTTCTATAACCCTCCGTACCCGAAGGCGTAATCTCCCAGTCGCTGAGATGTGCCGCGGCTTTTGTGAGCGCTTGATCCGTCCACTGCTGCAACGGCTTCGATCCCGAGTCCGGCCACCAATGTTGAAGTATTGCGCCGGCCAATGATTTGGGTAGCTTGCCCTGTAGGAAAGCGGCCAGCGTGGTATTGGGCGCTACGCGTTTTTGCTTGATTAAGCTGTCGGGCAAGCGTTCCTCGGGCAATAGGTTGATACTGATTGGCTCGCCCAAATACCAGTAATTTGAGAGCTGTAATATGGCCGGGCCGCTCAGGCCGCGATGCGTGAACAGCATGTTCTCGTGAAATGCTTTGGCGGGCACCGACACGCTGACGGGCAGCGCAACGCCTGATAGGGCGCTGGCGAACTCATGCCAATGCCCGCTTAGCGTAAAGGGCACTAACGATGCTTCGGTTTCGTTTACTGCCAAGCCAAATTGTCTGGCGAGGTGATAGCCCATGCCGGTTGCGCCGCCCAGCGTGGGAATCGATAAACCACCGCAGGCCACCACCAGCGAACGGCATGAAACGTTACCTTGCTGGCTGCTCAACCGATAGCTCCCATCCTGTTGCGCTACCTCCTGCACCTCAACGTTTAGTTTAGTCGTCACCCCGGCCGCATCACACAAGCCGGTTAGCATGGCGACGATTTGTTTGGCGCTCTGGTCACAGAACAACTGCCCATGCGCTTTCTCGTGATAGGCGATTTCATGAGCTTCAACCAAGGCAATAAAATCAGTGGGGGTATATTGGCTTAATGCTGATTTTACAAAGTGCGGGTTATCACAGATGAAGTGTTCTGCGCTCACATCCAGATTAGTAAAGTTGCAACGGCCGCCGCCCGACATCAGTATCTTTTTGCCGATTTTATTACTCACTTCAAGCAGCAACACTGAGCGCCCACGCAACCCCGCCTGCCAGGCACACATCATGCCCGCCGCGCCTGCGCCGAGTACAATCACGTCATAGGCTTTTTTGGTATTCGACATGGGAATGGTCTAAGGATTAGAGAATGGGTAGCGCATATGGCTGGCGATTGTAACAGCGCTGAGACCGCTGTCAGATGGTATTCGTTTAAACCGAGCCGACTTCGGCGAGTACTCAAGCAAAGAAATATTAAATACCGGGAGAGACAAATGCACTATGTTGATGGTTTTGTAGCCGCTGTGCCAACAGCGAATAAAGATACGTATATTGAGCACGCGCAAATTGCGGCCCAAGTGTTTAAGGAACTCGGTGCGCTTAAGGTGGTCGAGACCTGGGGTGATGATGTGCCTGAGGGCGAGGTGACCTCATTCACCATGGCGGTTAAACGGGAAGAGGGTGAGGCAATCGTATTCTCCTGGGTGATCTGGCCATCGAAAGAGGCCCGAGACGCGGGCTGGCAGTCAGCCATGGAGGACCCAAGAATGCAGTCCGATCAAAACCCCATGCCGTTTGATGGAAAGCGCCTGATTTACGGCGGTTTTAATATGGTGGTGGAGGTGTAGGCGCTTGATTTTGCGCGTTTTTCGATTTATTTTCTCTAGCTCAAAACAATAATAAATGCATACAAAATAATATATATATATTGTAATTCAATAAATATATATTGACATTGATTATTAATTGACCGATGATGCTCCCATCAACCATCCGGGAGTAAGCAAATGAAGTATTTCGGTCAAAAATCATTATCGTCTGTATTAAGCGTGCTGTTCGCAGTCGCCTGGTACGTGATTCTGGTGTTCGGAGTTGTGGGGCTGTGCGTTGGCTTTTATCTGATCGCCGCTTCATCCGGCCAGAACCCGGCCGATTGGGGCGCCGACATGCAGGGCGAGGACTGGGAGCACTTCAGCCAAATGCCTGGCGTGTTTAAAATGGTATTCTTTGTCTACGGGGCCGTGTTGCTCGGTTTGATTTTAAAGATCGTGAAAAAATCTCAAGCCTTGTTTTCAAACTTCAAGAACGACCTGGTATTTGATCAGGCGAACGTCACCAACCTATCCAATATCGGTAAGCTGATGGTGTGGTTTGCCGTTCTCACGCTGAACATTTTCACCCTGTTTGTGAGTCTGTTATTGCTGATGCTCTGTGAGATCTTCAAGAGCGGGGCAACGCTGCAAGAAGAACACGACCTCACCGTGTAGGGGGATTCATGAGCATAATTTTCAGGCTTGACCGCGTGATGGCGGATCGAAAAATGTCTCTTAACGAGCTGACCGAACGAATTGGCCTGACCGCGTCCAATGTGTCGATTCTCAAAACCGGCAAGGCCAAGGCGGTGCGAGTGACGACCTTGGACGCAATCTGCCGCGAGCTTGACTGCCAGCCCGGAGACTTGATGGAGTACCAGCGCGACGACCAGTGACGCGCCCCAACTTTTACCCCGGCCGGTGCAGTCCACAAATTTTGTGGCCGTCGGGGTCTAGAAAGTAACACAGGTACATCAAGCCCATTGATCCTTCGCGCGGGCCGGGTGCGTCTTCAATACTGACGCCACCATTGGCCACTGCCACATCGTGAAGCTCCTGAACCTGTTCGGGCGAGTTGCAGGAAAATCCAATAGTGGAGCCATTGGCTACGGTTACCGGTTCGCCATTGATCGGCTCGCTCACACTGAAGGTAGACCCGCCATGCATATAAAACAGCCGAGTTTGCCCGGTGTCATTCACATGCTCCATGGGCGGCTTGGCGCCCAATACAGAAAGCACGGCAGTGTAAAAGTTCTTGGATTTCTCGATATCGGAAGCGCCGATCATTACGTGGCTTAGCATCAGTTTTTTACCCGGTTGTTGTGGTCGATGGACGTCGATTCTAGCAAATCTGACCGCAGAGCACGTTTACGGTTTTCCCTTGACCACAAACATTACATCTGCACCTGTGACATGCTTTCGCTGGCACTCTGGTCTATAGTTTTCAGGGTACCGAATTATTGGCTGGAGACTGTTATGAACAAAATGCTCGTTATATCGTTGGCTTGTGTGGTATTGCTGAGCGCGTGTG